>CAJUBD010000011.1 GCA_910584475.1 uncultured Treponema sp. | reverse complement strand
CAAACTCTCCATTATCCTTCTCAACGCCCTCAACGGGCGGTGAAATCCTGTTAAAAGACAAGCGTATTATTTAAGACCCCGCTATGTCATCTGGGGTCTACGGAAACTTCCGTGCTGATTTCATTATGAAATTTGCTGTCCCTCTTCCCTTCCCTGTATTTTTCAATGAACTGCCGCCCGAGCATTCTCAAGCGGTAAAAGAGAGAATATCATATTATGAAAAAAGTGTCAAGCGTTTTTTGAAAAATTTTTAAAAATTTTTTATTTTTTTTCTTGACCCTTTTTTCAAAGAAAATCCTCAAAATCAACATATCTCGACGCGGAGCAATAAGCCATGTTGTTCAAAATAAGGTATCGCAGTCGAGTTTCGCACCCTTATTACGACGCAGAGCGTCAAGGAATGAAGCCCCGCGCTAATCAGTCTTTTTTCGCGGACGCCTTTCTGCCTGCCTTTTCGGACGCCGCGCCTTCCTTTTCAAACTGTTTCAACAGCTTTTCGCGCTTGGCAATCTCCTTGTCGAAATTCGCGACTTCTTTCAACAAAGGCGCAATTTCTTCATCGGAAGATTCGATTGGAGAAGCATTTTTCGACGAAAGCTTTTTCGCCACGATTTCGCCAATCTGAGCGTAGGACTTCTTTCGTTTCGTTTCAAACTGTTTCTTCTCGACGGCGACAACGCTTTTGTCGCTGAATTTTTGAATCGCCGCTCCCGCTTTTTTGAGACCTTCCTTTGAAGCCGCATAGCCTTTTTCAAAACCGCCTTTCACGTCGTCCCAAAATTTTGCGGACTTGCCGTTTCGCTCTTTTTCCATGGACACAACCTCCACTTTTAAGTATAACAACAAGTTGCTTTTTTTTCAACAATTTTTTGCGCGCACTAATGTTTTTTCGCGAAAATCCTGTAATTCATCCACGGAAAAATCGAGTGCGCCTTTTCAAGCGAGCAAAACCATTCGGTGCTGACGGTGTTTTTCCCAAGCGCCTCGTACGCATTCGAAAACGAAACGATTCCGCGCCGAAAACATTCCGAAGCAAAATTGGCATAGGCATTTGAATCGACCATCTTCGCCAAAGTACAGTCCTGGGCGAGCATGAGTTCACGCGCACCCAAATTCAAAAGCCTCGCCTTAAGCCCGCCGTCGTCCGGAAAACGCGAAACCAAATCCACGAGCCGCTCGCTGGACTTGCGCAGATATCGCATCATCCAATTGTTCGCGCTCGAAACAAGATTCTCTCCATAGCGCGATCCGGAATAAGCGGCGAGATACGGAATGATTTTCTGGCGTTCCTTCGCGCCTTCATTTTCAATCAAATCGGAAAAGCTCACCACTTTTACATCGCGAGAGAAAGCCTCACGAACCGAGCATTCAAGGAATTCAAAAAATTCCGCCCAACTCCGGGAAAGAGAAACTCCATCAAAGTACGTTCCTATGAAAACTCTCTCGCCGTCCAAAGCTTCTTGCGCCTCGGAAAGGAGGGCGGTCTTCGCTTCTACGAAATCGCGTGCGTCGCATTTTGCGAGCGCAGAGGCAGCCGCATCGTCATACAAATCGCCGCCATTTTTTTTGTAGGAAAATGTGGTAGCGTGCCTTGAGCCTCCGTCGCGGACAAAAGGAAAAAGCTCTTCATGCGAAAGCTCCCACGACAAATCATCTTTCGTATCTCTATATAGAGGATTCTCGGCGATTTTCGCGTCGAATTTTACCGAGGCGAAGGCGTCCAGCGAATTTTGGAATTTCGCAGGAGCGAATATTCCGCTTCGAGGAGGAATTTTCGAAAACAAAAAACTGTGCCTTGGAAGAACCGTGTATTCCACGCCATAAAGTTTCAGCACGTTTTCGATTTCAGGAGCGTAGCCCATTTCCGGCAAAAAGAACCCTGCAGGATTTCTTCCGAAGCAAGTCTTGACCGCATAAAGTCCGCTCTCGACCTGCGCGTTCAGGATTTCGCCCATATCGCAAAAATGCGGCACGAACATATAAGTTCCGCAAGTGGCGAGGATTTCCACAAATTCCTTTTTCGCAAAATTTGAAAACGCGCCGAGCAAATCGCATCCGTACACATCGTTGAAATCCCGCTTGCATTTCAAAGCATCGTCGAGATTTTTTCGCGCGACGGAATTCATCCTAAGGTTTTTCTTCGTACGGACGACTTCCTTTTTGGCAAATTCGATCAGCGAATCAAGCCATTCGTTGTATCCGCACTTCACTTCCTCGTCGTCCAAAAGCGCGCAAATCGAGGCGGAAAAAATGAGCGCGAACTTTGCGGCAATCCTTTCTTTTTCGAATTTGGAAAGCATATTCAAAAGCGGCAGATACAATCGCGAAATCGCGCGGAAAAACAAAGCGCCTTCTTCCTCGTACTTTGAAAATTTGTCCTTGTCAAGTTTTATGTAAGGATGATGAAGGTTAATAAGAAAAACCAAATTCTTTGAAGACATATTCCAAAAATCCTATGAAAAAATATTTTTAATTTTCAAACAAACTCGCCCATTCATTGCGAGTTTCACTTCTTTGCAAAATCGCTTTTTCAACATTCTCAAGAAACTGAAATTTCCAAGAATACCGTAAGTTCAAAAGAACGAATTCCTGTATTCATTGTAATGCTCATGCAGCAAATCCGCCGCGCCGGAAAGTTCCATGGCGCGAGGAATCTTCAGTTTTTCGCCGGGACGCGAAGTCATTAAATCGGAAGAAACTGGCAGCGGAATCTTTCGCGAAAACGCGAGCAGTTCCTCCCTGCCGTCAATGTCGCAAAACAAATCCACGCGAACAAATTTTTTGTCGAACGGAATGATGACATATCGGGAACGCTCTTTGTCCGAAATTTTGATTTCGAAAGAATCGCTTGGCTTCGAGTCATCGCCATTCTCAAAGAAATTCACGCAAAGATGCAAAGCGCCAGATTCCTCTTCGAGCTCCTTCAGGCAGTCTTCGCTCAAATCCCACCAAACGAAAAGCGACGCAGGATTGCGCAAAATCACATCGATGCGATTCTCGTTGTAGGAATCGGGCAAGGCATTCACGTTCATAATCTGCCCCGTGTCCGAAAGAACGACGCTTTCTTGATAGCGTTCGCCGCTTTCCAGTTCGTCGGCAAGTTCGAGCAAGTCGCCTATTATGAACTGCCTGTCCAAGTCGTCCGGAATGTCCACCCCATATTCATCCGCAAGGCGAATCAATTCGGCGGACGAAAGCGTTTCCAGATACTCCCGCGAAAGATCCTTCATATCGGAAAATATATCAAAAAAATAAAATCGTGTAAAGAGTGAGGTTCTCCCGAAAACAAATGTTTTTTGGGAGAACCTCGTCGAGAAATGCAAGCAAGATAAAGGATTAGCTGACATTTCTCGCAAATACATCTTAAGGAAGTTTTCCCAAAATTGCAATTTTGGGAAAACTTGAGTAAAAAAAACTTGCCAAAAACAGGCTTAAGGTGTAGAATTAAATATGCAAAAAAAATTTCGCACCGCGCTTGCGATTTTTTCGACAATTATTTTTTTCTCCTGCCGCTCTACCAAGCAAGAAATTCCTTCGGATTCGGACATAGAACAAAAGCCCGAAGAGCAGACGCTTGAAATCGTATTCGCTGGCGACGTGATGGCGCACACGCAGAATTTCTCGCTGCACGACTTTTCGCTGATTTGGGACGACATCCGCGAGGATGTTTCCAAGTCCGACTTCGCGTTCGCGAATCTGGAAGCCCCCGTAAATCCCGACTCGCCTTTCGAATCATATCCGAATTTCAACATGCAGCCCTCTTATCCGCAGGCGATGTTCCACGCAGGATTCAATTTGATTTCGCTCGCGAACAACCACACCGACGACCAAGAGCCGCAAGGAATTTTCGAGACGCAAAAATGGGCAGAAAGCGTGGCGAAAGAAAGCGCAAAAAGCGCGCGTCCGATATATTTTTCGGGAATCGTAAAGGACGGGGAATTCACGTTCGAGCAAATTTCTTGGGAAGGATACAAAATCCTCTTCATAGCGGCGACGGAGTTCATGAACACTTGGCGCGACTACGAGCACGTCAACATCATAATTCCCACGAAAAAGGGTCGCGACGCTTTCGTGAAGCGCATCGAAAAAATGAAAAAGGATTTTTCGCCGGACTTGTTTTTGGTCTCGGTGCACACGGGCGAAGAAGAATATGTGATGACGGTAAAGGACAGCGTGAGAAAATTCTATCACGATTTGATCGACGCGGGCGCGGACATAGTCGTCTCGAACCATCCGCACGTGATTCGCCCTATTGAATACATCGGAGAGATGAACGACTTCAAGAGGCAAGGCTCTTCCGCGTCAGAAGATGCCGAAGAGCCAAAGAAGCCGAAAGTCCGCAAGGCGATTATGTACGCCAACGGCAACACGATTTCAGGACAACGCCGCTCCCTTGACTACGAGAACCCCGATGACATTTGGCAATATACGGGGGATGGACAGATTGTTTCCATGCGGTTTTCGCGCGATGAAAAAGGCTTTTTTTTGGCGGATTCTAAAGTGCAGTTTATAACGACCTTTACCCCGGAAGGTTTCAAAGGTCCTATAATTAAAAAGTTGAATGAAAATTTCATTTCCTCTCTTGAAGCGCAGGGCAAGGCGAAAGACGCGAAGTATTATCGCGCCCGTCTCGACGCGCTCAAAAAGATAGAGGAAATCCACACATGGCAGTAAAAATGACAGACTACAAAAAACTTCCAGTCTACGAACAAAAAGAAAAGATTTTGGAATGCCTCAAGGAAAACCAAGTGATTGTCGTGCAAAGCCCGACAGGCTCTGGCAAGACGACGCAGATTCCTGTGATTTTGCACGAGGCGGGATTTTCCGAAAGCGGAATCATCGCGGTAACGCAACCGCGAAGGATCGCAGCATTGAGCGTGAGCGAATTCATCGCAAGGCAATTGGGCACGACTTATCCCGGGCTTGTCGGATACAAGATGCGCTTCGAGGATTTCACCGACGCGACGACGAAAATCAAGATAATGACCGACGGAATCCTCTTGCAGGAAATGAAATTGGATCCGCTGATGTCAAAGTATTCGGTGATAATGGTGGACGAGGCGCACGAGAGAAGCCTCACGATTGACTTCGTGCTCGGGCTTTTGAAGCGATGCCTTGAAGTGCGGAAGGACTTGAAAATCATCGTATCTTCCGCCACGATGAACGCCGAGGCGTTTTCAAAGTATTTCGGCGGATGCCCGATAGTGACGATTGACACGGTGACATATCCCGTAACTCTCATTTACGATCCGCCAGAAATTCCTGCGAGCACATTGAGCGAGGCTGCGAACGACGCAATGCTTTCAAAAATCGAAGGCGCGGTGGAACGCGTGGTAGAAAACGGCGAGGAAGGCGGAATACTGATTTTTCTTCCGGGCGAAAAGGCGATCCACGACTGTGTGGCGCGGCTTTCGCAAAGCCGCCATTCTCACAGGCTTTTCATCTTGCCGCTTTATGGAAGACTTCCAAAAGAGGAGCAGGAAAATGTTTTCCTTGACGCGCCGCGCGGAAAGATAAAAGTGATTGTCTCCACGAACATCGCCGAAACTTCCGTGACGATTGACGGAATCACGACGGTAATTGACTCCGGCTTGGCGAAGCTCAATTTCTACAGCCCGCGCACCTACACCTCAAGTTTGATTGAAACGCCGGTTTCAAAAGCGTCTTGCCTGCAGCGCAGGGGACGCGCGGGACGGACAGGCCCCGGCACTTGCTACAGGCTTTATTCAAAAAAAGATTTCGAGAGGCGAGAAGAATACACGACAGAAGAAATCTTCCGCACGGATTTAAGCGAAGTGATTTTGAGGATGGCAGAACTTGGAATCCGCGACTTTGAAAAATTCGACTTTATATCGAAGCCTTCGCCCGAAGGAATCAAGGGAGGGGTAAAAACGCTTTTCATGCTGAAGGCTTTGGACGCGGACCGCACGCTTTCCTCAATCGGAAAGATGATGGCCCTTTTTCCGTTGCTTCCGCGAATATCGCGGATCATAGTCGAGGCGATTTTGAAGTATCCTGAAGTTTTGCAAGAAGCCTTGATTGCGGCGGCGTTCCTTTCAACGCACTCACCTTTCGTCTTGCCGCAAGGAAGCGAAATGGAAGCGAGGAAGGCGCACCACCGTTTCAACGACGAGCGCGGGGACTTCGTAGGCTACGTGAAGCTTTATCGCGCCTACGAAAAACTCGGCGACGAAAAGAAAAAGCAAAGATTCGCGGAAAAAAATTTCTTGGACTACAAGGTCTTGGCAGAAATCCAAAACATCGTGGCGCAGCTTTCTGAAATCGTGAGCGAACAGGGAATCCCAATTTCAGGCGGAGGACCTGAGGACGACTATCTTTGCTGCGTAGCATCGGGAATGATTCAGTTCGTGTGCGCGCGCGAAGGAAGCGCGGACGGCGGGCGACGGGAACGCGGAGGAAGTTTCAGGACGCTCACCGCAGACCACATCACGATCCATCCTGGCTCGAGCCTTTTTCGCGCTAACCCGCCTTACATCGTGGCAGGCGAAATCGTAAAGACAAGCCGGATGTTCGCGATGAGCGTCTCGCCGCTCACGAAAAATCTGCTTTATAAAATCGATGCGGATTTGGAAGAGCGGCTTGAAAGCGTCAAAAGCGCGCGAACGAAAAAACGGGAAGGCGAATTCACTTCGGAGGAATTCGCAAAGAAAAATTCGCGCGGCGAAAAATCGAAAAAGTCGCAGGAGGGGGAATTCCTCCTTGGCGGCGTTTCGTTCAAAGTCTCGAAGGTCAAGGGAAAGAAAACCGTGGAACTTCCTTGCCGCGAATTCCTTGCGGCGGTGAAAAATGTCGAACTATCTGAAATCGAAAAGAAATGCAACGGATTCCGAGCGAAAGTCTTGATGGAAGGCGGATACAAGATTTTGGAAGGCGAAAAGCTTTTCACGGCCATGAAAGTGGCGAAGGTTTTTGGAATCAAGACCGTGGACGAAAGCAAGTTCGACAGGAAGAGCAATTTCAATTTGAAAGCGGACGGAGGATGCCGCGCTTTGATGAAAAACTTAAAATGGATCATGTGCGTCGCGCAGGCAAAAAAGAAAAGCCGCGAGATGGGCTTCGTCTGCCTTTTTACGGACGGAAACTCGAACTATTGGCTGAAAGTTTCGCGCGGGTTTTCGACCGCGCTTTCGGAAACGATTTCTTCGCTCGAAACGCTCGCGGACGACGAGAACGCAAATTTTAGCGAGGACGAAAAGCAGGCGGCGGGCGACTTGTACGCGAAGCTGAATTCGTTTTTTGAGAATTGATAATGGAGAGCGGCTTGCTATCGAGTTTCGTTTTGCTCGTACTGCTCGCATTTTTTTACGCTACGCATAAAAAAACACCAAAACTCGCGCGGGGATTTGTAAGGAAGCGGAAACTCGGTAGCAGGTTTCAACGTGCGTCGTAATGGACAATGTCTTTTAGGAACGTTAAAATTGATGTCTGAAATACCGCCATCAATTTTAACGCTAGTTTTCTTGCGAAAACTAGCTTATTAAATGTGCTTTCTCACTCATTGCGTTGCTGATTTTAATGTCAAGTTTTCTGCGAAAACTTGCTTATCGATTGCAGTTTCTCACTTCATTGCGAAACTGCGTTTTCAACAACTCCCGAATCTGAAGATTGGCTCGTTGTTGAAAATAAAGGGAGGAAAAATGGGAAATTTCAAGAAAGAGATATTGGTTTTTGCAGTGCTTGCGCTTTCACTGTCTGTCGGATGCACGCAAAAGAAATCGAACTTTGGCTTTTACAACCTAAAATGGGCAATACAACACAACGACACGAAGGAAATGAAGCGGCTCATAAGGGCAAAGGCGGATGTGAACGACACGGGTCCATCCAACTACACCGCACTCATGATGACGACGGAGAAAAATCGGGCGAATATGACGGAACTGCTCATCAAAGCAGGTGCGGACATAAACGCGGTTGACTATTACGGCAATACCGCGCTCATACATGCGGTAAAGAACAATGCGCCAGATGTGGCAAAAGTGCTCGCAAAAGCTGGAGCGGACATGAACGCGATTGACAGTCGCAACGACACCGCGCTCATGAAAGCAGTGGTCAAAGAAGCGGTGGATATGCTGGAACTGCTCTTAGAAGCGGGCGCAGACGTGGATGCGAAGAACAGCAAGGGCGAAACCGCTCTTATGAATGCAGTATTCTGGAACGAGACGACGGACATAGCAGAGCGGCTCATAAAAGCCGGAGCAGATGTGAACGCAAAGGACAAACGTGACAACTCCGTGCTCCTGTGGGCGCTCAATCGAATTGACAAAACGGAACTGATTATCAAAGCCGGAGCGGACGTAAACGCAAAGGACGACATTGGCGATACGGCACTAATTCGCGCGACAAAATTTTATGAAACAGACACGATGAATCTGCTCATTGCGGCAGGCGCGGATGTGAACACGAAAAATTACGAAGGTACGAGCGCGCTCATGATAGCGGCGGGAAAGAACAAAGTAGACATGTTGAACGAACTCATCAAAGTCGGTGCAGACGTGAACGCAAAGGACAAGCAAGGGCACACAACACTGATGTATGCGGCATCTAACAATGCGACAGACGCGGCAAAGCGGCTCTTGGAGGCAGGTGCGGACATGAACGAAAAAAGCCATGACGGCTACACAGTGCTGATGTCTGCGGCGGAGGGAAACGCGGCGGCAATGGCAAAACTGCTTATAAATGCAGGCATGGATGTGAACGCAAAGATGGATGACGGCTGGATAGGTGACGGTTGGGACGGTCATTCTACTGGCGGCTGGACAGCGATGATGTTCGCGGCATTCCATAATGCCGTGGACGTGGCAAAACTTCTGATTGCGGCAAATGCCGACATAAATGCAAAAGACAACCAAGGCAAAACCGCTCTCAAGCTCGCATCCGAGGCAGAGTTTTCGCTGAACTTCTACAATCCGGAGCAAGTGAGGTACGAAGTTATAGACATACTAAAGGCGGCGGGCGCGGAAGACACAGAAATCCCAAAAACAGGGATATGATGACAGAACAAGCAAAGCTAGCAGTTAATAATTAACAATGAATATTAATAGTTGCGGCGAGTTTTGTCATTTCGACCGAAGAAAGCATGGCGCAAGGGCGCGTAGCGCACTTGCGTAGCAATGGCAAAAAGCCGTGCGAAACGCGACTTTTGTCTCAATTCTCAACTATTCATTATTAATCATTTTCGTCCATCTTCAGTATCTTTCTTGCCCTTTTTTTGTTCGCGCTCGGTTTCGTCCCTTCGGCGATTCTTCGCACCGCGCTTTCCGCGCTTGGAAACATTCCCGCGCTGTAGATGTCAAGCCCTGTCGCGCAGACGGCGGAATCTTTGGAAGAAAGATATTCTTCGCAGACGGAGGCAAACACGCTTTCGGGGTATTTCGCGATGAGCTTTCCTATGGTGAGGCAGAACGGCTTTCGCCGCTCGTCATTCACGAGGTCGCTTGCCAAGTTCGCGATTTCGGCGCGGCCGGATTTTGAATGCTTTAAAAGAATTTCTGCGACGGAATATTTCACCGTGTCGCTCGTCTTTTTGTCGGCGAGCTGCCCCAGCAAATACGATTCTGCCTCGCCCGTTCCGAGCTTCGCGAGCGTCTCCAACGCCTTGTTTTTCACTTGCTTTTCGCCGTCGTTTTTCGCACGGTAAATCAAATATGGAACGGCTTCCGCGATTTTCATTTTTTCCGCCGCGGAAATCGCCTCGAGGCGAACTTTGTATTGCGAATCCTTGATGCCCTGAATCACTAACGACTTCGCTTCATCGGTGTCGAAATTGGAAATGCCTTTGATGACATAGCAGCGCAAATTCGGATCGGAACTTTCAAAAAGTTTTTCGAGGATTTCAACGCTTTCCGCCTTTTTCATCGCGCCAATCGCTTCGGCGGCATACGCGCGGACAAAGCCGTTTTCGCCCTCGTCCTGCGCGATTTCCACGAGACTTTCCCATGTCTTCAAAGCCTGCAATTTTCCGAGCACGCGCATTAGCTGCTGTCGCTGAGGAATGGTCAAGTCGGAGCGTTCGAGGAAATCAACCAAATATTCGGCCTCCGTCTCGCCTCCGATTTCTCCGAGCGTCGTAAGCGCGGGCAAAAAGTAAGATTCATTTTCGCTTTCAAGAAGCGAGACGACGGCAGGAATCGCATCCGTGGTCTTGACCGCGGCGACATAGCGGAACGCCTGCTCCACCGTGGAATTTTTTTCATCGTAAGGATCGTTCAAAATCGTGACGGCGTAATCTTCAAGGCAAGGATCTTCGAACTTGGCGAAATATTCGAGGATCTTTTCGCGCGCGGCGGGACTTCTGGAATTCCCGAACAAATCATACAATTCGTCCGAATAGCGTGGATCGTCCTTCGCGATGAGTTCTTGCACGAGACTTGTGATTTCGCTTTCCGTGCCGAACTGAATCGTCTCGCGGCGTTTTTCATCCTCGCCGTCCTTGTCCTTTTCGGCGGCGGCGCGGGATTTTTCCGCGTCGGGAGATTTTGGTCGCTTCGCCGCAGGCACTTGGCTTGTTCCAGTAAGACTTGCCTTTTCCGAAGAAATTTCAGACGGATCGTCGATGACTATTTCCTGATACTCGTTTTGATAATCGCCCGAGGAAATTTCCTCGGCGAACGCTCCGCAAAAAAAAGAAAGCGCGGCACAAGAGAAAAGCGAAAATATCTTTTTCAAAAGTTTCACCTCAAATCAAATTATCGGCTCTTAGAGCCATTGTGTTTAATGTAATTATTAAACTCGCCGCTCGCGCGATTTTCCGCGCTTCCTTACATTGTTATAAACGAACGTTAAAACTTGTCGCTGAAATCGCGCGACAGGTTTTAACTTCGAGTTTGTCAGTGCGGAGCACCTTACTCAAAACTCGCTTATTATATTGTCTGCTCGCGCAGACGAAACAAAACTTTTCAAAAACTGAAGTTTTTAAAAAGTTTTGTTTTTAAAGAAGGGTTTCCATCAAGGCTTGAAATTGATTCATTCCAAAACCACGGCATTTTCCTGCTTGTCCTATAAAATAGAAACAGTTTTTTCTTTCCATCCGCGTTCTGTTCAAGTTCCTGCACGCAGAAAGAGCCAAGCCGGTTGCAAAGCGCATCCAATTTCATGTCAGGATTTTTTATCAAGTAGCATTTTGAATACTCCGTTTCCTCATCGGCGCACATATAACTTATATGCATATCACGCATAACAAGCTTTTCAAACGTGATAACTTCTTCCACTGAAATTTTCCTGTCGCCTTTATATGCAATTCCAGGAAATTCATCATGCAAAAAGAACGGAAATACGAACGCAAAAATGGAAGCCACCAAAACAAAGAATGACATTACCACATACAAAAACCATTTTCTTATTTTCATTGCACTTTCTCCTCAATCTTTATTTCGAATCGTGCATGAGTAACAAACGGTTTGCATTTGCCATGGTATTTCACTGAATGCTGCAAGTAATACCATGCTCTAAAACCTGCAAAGCTTCCAAATTTTTCTATATCTTTTCTATCTAGTCCAAAATGATCATAAATGTCAAAACATAAACTACAATGAAACACACCATTTTTTATATATGCATTTCTTATTTCTATTTTATTACCGCAATCATTAGACCTGTCAGAACATATTTCCATCCGTATTTTGGGTGATTTATATTCTTTTGCACACTGCTAAAAATTTCATTATTCCCAAATTCTGCAATATCAAAATATTTACTCCTAAGTCGTTCAGTAAAATTTTTTTTATTACATTAACATACAATTTTGTCTCTTTTGCAGTTTCAATTTCCTTTGAAAATCTTTCAAAACAGATTCTTACGGCGCGTAAGCGACGGAATGAAATGAAATTCCGCTAATGAAAACGGCGACAGCCGTATTAACGCCGATTAAAAAGATGGGGCGCAGATACAAAAAAAATTGCGCCTTATCACAAAATATCCGTATCAATTTGGTCAAATAAAAATCTTCTGCAATTATCAATTGAAACCGAACTGGCTCATCAATTTCGCCTGCATTCCTTTGTTGCGCGAAAGTTTTTTCATCGTGAGTTTCGTCTTTTCAAATTGCTTTATCAGCTTGTTCACTTCGGCGACGCTCGTGCCAGAGCCTTTCGCGATTCGCTTGCGGCGCGAAGGCCCGATTATAAGATGGTTCGCGCGTTCCTTTTTCGTCATCGAAAGGATTATCGCTTCCTGCCTTTTCATTCCGCTCGTGTCGATGTCGCGCCCTTGCATCGCCTGCGCCGCGCCGGGAATCATTTCCAAAAGCGAATTCATGTTTCCCATTTTTTTCACCTGTTGAAGTTGCTCTAGCATGTCGCCAAGCGTGAATTCGTTGCGCGCCATTTTCCGCTGCATTTTCTGCGCGGCTTCCACGTCAACTTTTTCCTGAGCGCGCTCCACAAGCGAAACCACGTCGCCCATTCCAAGAATTCGGCTCGCGATTCTGTCGGGATGGAAAACTTCAAAATCCTCCGTCTTTTCGCCAGTGCCGATAAAAAGAATCGGCTTTTGCGTGATGGACTTGAGCGAAAGCGCGGCTCCTCCCCTAGCGTCCGAATCGAACTTCGTGAGAATCACGCCGGTCAAGCCGAGTTGCTCGTCGAAACTTTTCGCGATATCCACGGCGTTCTGACCCGTCATCGCGTCTGCCACGAGCAAAACCTCGTCCGGCGAAACTGACTTTTTCATTTCGACAAGTTCCGCCATCATCGCTTCGTCAATCTGCAGGCGACCGGCCGTATCCAAAATTATCGTGTCAAGTCCGTTCCTCTTGGCAAAGTCAATCGCATCTCGAGCCACCTTCACGGCATCGCGCGCGCCCTCCTCCTTGTAAAAGGCGACTTCTATTTTTTTCGCGAGCACTTCGAGCTGCTCCACGGCGGCGGGACGAATCAAATCGCACGCGGCAAGCAACGGACGGCGGCCTTCTTTTTTTAGGCGAGCGGCGAGTTTGTGCGAAGCCGTAGTTTTTCCCGCGCCCTGCAAACCGAGCATCAAAATCACTGACTGAGTGTCAGGCCCTTTGAGCTTCAAGTCGCGCTTTTCGTCTCCGAGCATCGAAGTGATTTTGTCATAAATGATTTTTACGAACTGCTGCCCAGGGTCTACCGCCTTGAGAACTTTTTCGCCCTTCGCCTCTTCAATCGTGCTGTTGACGAATCGGCGCACCACGCGCAAATTCACATCGGCCTCAAGCAAAGCCATCTTTATCTGCTCGACGGTTTCCTCGATATTTTTTTCAGTGATTGTAGATTTTCCGCTGAGCGTGCGAACGACATTTCCTAGCGCACCGGTAATTTTCTCAAGCATTTTCCTTACCTCAATAAATTTAAATTAATTTTCCCGCTTCTTCTTCGTGAATTTTTTCGGAAGCGATTTGAAAAATTTCAAAATCGCGCCGACAGAAAATTCCTTTTCGCCCATAATTCCGCGCTGGTAAAAAAGCACGATCGCCATAATCGCCACGGAAAAAACGACTTTGCGAAAACCAGGACGCAAAAACGGAATGCCGAGCGAATCGTTGTCCAAAAAGCGAAGCCACCATTCCGAAAGCGCGATGAAAAGCATTGAAGAAATGCAGCTTCCAGTGACGCTTCCGATTCCGCCGATGACGACTATGAGCAGGATTTCATAAGTCATCGCGCTCTTGAATTGGTTCGCCTGAATCGTGGTTTGGAACATAGCCAAAAGTGCGCCGGAAATCCCTGCGAAAAACGACGAAATCGCAAAGCTCATTCTTTTGTGATGCGCCAAATTTATTCCCATCGCTTCGGCCGCCACTTCGTCGTCACGAATCGCCTTGAACGCGCGCCCATAAGTGGAATTTATCAAAAGCACAATTACCGCAATGCAAATCGCGCTCACCGCGAACGGAAAAAGCGTCGAGCGGAAAACAGGATATTTTCGCAAAAGGTTCGAACCGTTCGTAATCATGCCGAGTTTGTCCCATTGGAAAATAGCGCGCATGATTTCGGAAAATCCGAGCGTGGCGATCGCAAGATAATCTGACTTCAAATGCAAGACAGGAAGCCCAATCAAAAACGCGAAGAAAGCCGCGACAAGTCCCGCCAAAATTATCGCCGCGAAAATCGGAATCGTGAATTGAATTATTCCGCCGTCAAAATATTGATAGACCGCCGCCCGCTGCGCCACAGGAATAGTGAACACGGCGTAAGTGTACGCGCCAATCATCATAAAGCCCGCCTGCCCCAGCGAAAAAAGTCCCGTAAATCCGTTTAGCAAATTCATCGAAACTGCGACGAGCGCATAAATCGCGCCTTTTTTCAAGACCGTAAAGAGCATCGAAGTGCGCGGCAAAATTCTTTCGAGCACAAAAATCAAGACGAACAAAAAAGCGAGCAAGGAAAATCCAACAATCGCGTCGCGCAATTTTCTTTCGCGAGTTTTTTCGTCAAGCCCCCCCCCGCCGCCGATTTTCAGAGAATCAAATTCATTTATATTCACATCATTCATCATGCTAACATTTTGTCATTCCCGTGCTTGACACGGGAATCTAACCATAGATTGTCGGGTCTAGCCCGACAATGACGGCATCATTCATCATTTTAATATCACATCATCAAGCCAGTTTAATATCTTGTCATTCAATGTTCTGACATCGTTTCATTCATCATTCTGACATCATGTCATTCCCGTGCTTTAATTTCCGTCACCTTCGGGCTTGACCCGAAGGTCTGCTTCCTTGCACAATGACAGCATCATTCACCATTAAACTGTTAAATCGCAACTCATCAAATTTTTCAAATACTTTGACAATCGAGTTTTGTGCTTTTTGATAGCAAAGCGGACAAAATGCAAGCATCGCGAGCAAACAAAACTCGTCAGCACGGTTTATCGTGCGTTGTAACGCAAAGCATTACAACCTATACTTTGTCCGTCGCTTTTTCTCCGAAAATTCCCGTCGGCATAAACATCAAAACCAAAATCAGCAAAACGAAAGTGAACGCGTCACTGAACGTCGTAAGTCCCATTCCCTTGATGATGTTCTCGCACACGCCAATCAAAAACGCCCCGATGACCGCGCCAGGAATCGAGCCGATGCCGCCGAACACCGCCGCCACGAAAGCCTTCAGACCAGGCATTGCGCCGACAGTCGGGGTGACGCCGGTGTAATTCGAGAAAAACAAAATCGAACCGACGGCCGCCAAAAATGTTCCGATGACGAAAGTCATGCTTATCACGGAGTCGAGCCTTATTCCCATGAGCTGCGCTGTTTCAAAGTCGCGGGAAACGGTGCGCATCGCCATTCCGATTTTCGTCTTGCGAATCAAAACAACCAAAGCCACCACGAGCGCGATCGTCAGAAACGGCGTGATTATCGTGACGCGCTTTGTCATCGCGCCGGCAATTTCAATCGAATCGCTGATCCACGGAATCGGCGGATAATATTTCGTAAGCCCTCCCGTAATGTAAAGCGCGAGATTTTGAATCAAATACGAAACGCCGATCGCGGAAATCATCACCGACATTCTCGGCGCGGAACGAAGCGGACGGTAAGCCACCCGCTCTATGGCGAACCCAATCGCGACGGTCACGACAATCATCAGCGGAATGGAAATGTAAAGCGGCAAAACCGTCGTGGCATAAATCAAAATCAAGCCCGCCGCCATAAAAACATCCCCGTGCGCGAAATTTATCAGGCGAAGAATTCCGTAGACCATCGTGTAGCCAATCGCGATGAGCGCGTATTGACCGCCCGTGGAAATTCCGGCGAGAATATAAGGCAAATTTGTCCTAAAAAAATTTTCCATAAAATCACATTTTTACAAACTGCAAGTTTTCCTTGTCATTTCATCGTCATACGCGACCTTGTCATTGCCATGCGACACCTTGTCATTGTCGGGCATCGACCCGACAATCTGCAACAAAAACAGATTCCCATGTCAATATCGCAATACGCCCTCGAGTTTTTTCGCTTTTTGGTAGCGAAGCGGACAAAAATACGAGCCATTTGCGAGCAAGAAAAAACTCGGTAGCACGGCATAAGCCGTGCGTTGCGAGCCAAATCAAAACTCGTCAAATGAAATTGGCGAAGTCAATTTCATTTATTTAACTGACTGAATTGCGACGAATTCCCATTCGCCGGTTTTGTTGTTCGCGTGCTTGACGTAAGCCACATCGCGCTTCGCGTCGCCAGTCTCGTCGAATTCAATAACGCCGGTGATTCCCTTGTAGCTGACTTTCGGAAGCGCGTTCTTGATAGCTTCGCCGTCCGTACTGCCGGCAATTTTCATCGCTTCAAGCGCGACATTGTACGCATCGTAAGCCATCACAGGATTCGCCGCGACCACATCGTTTCCGCCATTGTCCGTAAGATGCGCCGCGTCCGACTTTATCCAAGAGCGGAATCTCTCTACGAATTCCGAAACTGTCGCATCCGTGCTTCCTTCGGAGAAAAACGTCGTCACATTGATGTCAATGTTCGTGCCTTTGACCGCGCCCAAAATGACATTGGAATCCCAAGTGTCGCCCGCCAAAATCGGCATTCCCAAATTCTGCGTGTTCGCCTGCTCGATTATCAAAGCGGCGGCTTCCGTGGAAACCGGCGAACAGAAAACCTGCGCGCCCGCGTTTTTCGCGTTGGCGACATATGCCGCGAAGTCGCTCGTACCTTCCGGGAAAGTCTCGTAAACGATTTCACCGCCGAGTTTTTTGAACGCTTCTATAAAATAATTTGAAAGCCCGACTGAATAATCATCGCCGAGTTTCGCCAAAACGTAGGCTTTTTTCGCCTTGAAATTGTCCACGGCAAAATTCGCCAAGACAGTTCCCTGGAAAGGATCGAGGAAGCAAATGCGGAAATAATGGTCGTTGCCCAAAGTCACTTGCGGATTCGTGCAAGTGATTCCGATGGCGGGAATTCCTGCCGCCGCGAAAGTGTCGCTCGCCGCGATCGAAACGCCAGAGCCGTAAGAGCCGAGGACGACGCTCACGCCTTTGCTCACCAATTCAGAAGCCGCAGTCACGGCCTTGTCGTTGGAAGACTCATTGTCCACGCGGACAAGTTCCACTTTGTATTCCTTTCCGCCGATGTTCACGGCAGGAATCGTGTCGTTCGCGAAAATCGCGCCTAAAGTTTCCTGCTTTCCGCCCGCGCCATTGTCGCCGGAAGCAGGCTCGTAAATTCCGATTTTCACTACGGCGCTTTTGTCTCCGCCACAAGAAGCCAACAATGCCGCCACGCAGACGGCGGCGAAAATAATTTTTTTCATTTAAAAATCCCCCTTTAATTTTTAAATAATGAAAAAGTTTCAACTTTTTCATTATTTAAAAACGCAACTTCGCAATGAAATAAGAAGTTGCAATGAATAAGCGAGTTTTGGAACAAAACTCGCTGTTAAAACTTGTTGCGCTGTTTTAGCAACAAGTTTTAACAGCCCCATAAAAAAGCCACGAGAAAAATCGTCGTGACTTCGCCTTTCGACTCGTCTCAGATAATTTTTCCCCTGTCTTTTTAACATGCAAATTAGCATTGTGAACATTATACAAGACTTTCCAACAAAATTCAACAATGTTTTTAAAAATTACGCGAAAAAATTTCCATATCAAATTTGCAAAAAATTTCGCGAATTTTTTCTTTAACTAAATTTTCTTGCGCTACATCACGCGGCTCAAAACCATAAAAAGAATCGTTCCGCCAAAAATCGAAACCATCGAATTTTTTTTCCAGAGATGAAGCAAAATCACGGCGGCGAGCGCGATGAAATTCGGCGCGCCGAAAGGTCGCTCGATAAAATCCAAATCCTTAAAACAATAGACGAGAAGCACCGCGATTATCAGGGGCGGCAGCGACTTTTCAACGAACTTGAACGCCGCCGGCACTTCGCGCTTTGAAAAAATCAAAAACGGAAACGCGCGATAAAAAATCAAAACTAACGCCGTAAAAATTATTGTCAGGAAAACCACGTTTAAAGAACTCATCTTTTCCTCCGAAAAAATTTAGATTGTCGGGTCTTTGCCCGACAATGACGAAAAATAAAAAAATCCGCGTCCCATCTTTTTTAATCTGTGTTCATATGTCGCTCCGCGCCGTTTTGCAAGCGGAATTTTTTACGTCATCGCTTATGCGATGTGGCAATCTGCGTTTAATCATTTTTCTTTTCCACGCTGAAATTGCTTCGCGAAAATCAAAGCCGCGATTCCCGATGCGAGCGCGAACAAAAGCATGTTGCCTTCAGGAAGAATTCCGCAGCGTTCCAAGACGGCGGCTGTCACGGCCGTGGCGATGCCAATCGCGGGCGGAACGAAATCTTTGGACGAGGAAATCTGTTCCACCAAAATCACCGCGAACAAAGCCGTGAGCGCGAAGTCCACGCCTTCAAGCGAGACGTTTATGAGGCTTCCCGCCACCGCGCCGATCGTCGCTCCGAGCGTCCAATAAAAATGGTCGAGCGCGGCAATCGTTCCGTAGAAAGATCCTGCCTTTAATCCCGGCGGCACTTCCACGGAGCAAAGCACGGCGTAAGTTTCGTCGGTGAGCGCGAAAATCAAATACGGCTTCCATCGTCCCGTGTCCTTGAATTTCGTGATGAGCGAAAGTCCGTAAAAAATGTGGCGTATTCCGACCAAAGCCTGAATCACCATAATAGAAGCGAGGTTCGCTCCGGCGGCGAACATTCCGATGGCGATGTACTGCCCAGTGCCCGTGTACATCACGATCGACATCAGCGGCGCAAGCCACCAAGCGTAACCCGCGTTCGCCACCATAAGCCCGAACGGAATTCCGATTGAAATGTAGCCGAAAAAAATCGGCAGAGTGATTTTTACGATTTTAAAGAAATTCGATTTGTTCATCGCAGGGCAAATATTATATCACAAAAACGCGATGCTTGCAAGACGCGCCGCGTTCCTTTCGCGCCGCGTTCCTTGCATATGCGAGTTTGATTGCCTGCGCGGCTTTGTTTCGCTTCCGCTGGTGTACCGTCTGCGCCGTTTCGCTACCGCAAGGGGGTTCAAAAAAACTCGCATATTCAACTTGTCTGCTCGCGCCGCTCGCATTTTCGCTTTGCTAAAACCGCAAAACTCACGAAGCAAAACATGGGCTGGGTTTCAAAAAATTTCCCTATGTCAATATCCGCGCCACATAATTGACAGCGTGCGATTTTTTATTTATAATTGTGGAATAAAATTTACAGGAGATTTTCAAAGTGGAATACAATCTTCAAAAGCAGCACGACAAAGGCAAACTTCACGCGATTGAGCGAATCAACGCGCTTTGCGACAAGGATTCGTTTTGCGAAATTTATTCCGGCGTGCGACACAATTGCACGAGTTTCGGAATGGAAAAAAAGGACATTCCCTACGACGGCGTAATCACCGGCTTCGGAAAAATCAACGGGCGCAAGGTGGCGGTCTACGCGCAGGATTTTACTGTGCAAGGCGGATCGCTCGGCTTGATGCATGGAGAGAAAATCGCTGAAATCATCGACCTCGCGATCAAGGCGCGATGTCCCGTCATCGGCATAAACGATTCGGGCGGGGCGAGAATTCAGGAAGGCGTGGACGCGCTTTGCGGCTACGGCGACTTGTTCTATCAAAACGTGCGCGCGTCGGGCGCGGTGCCTCAGATTTCAATCATCGCAGGGCCTTGCGCGGGCGGCGCAGTCTATTCGCCGGGTCTTACCGATTTCATTTTTGCCGTGGACAAGATAAGCCAGCTTTTCATCACGGGACCTAAAGTCGTAAAGAGCGTGATGTTCATGGACATCTCGGCGGAAGATTTGGGCGGGGCTGCGATTCATTCGCAAAAGTCCGGCGTGGCGCATTTCCGTGCGCAAAGCGAAAACGAATGCTACGAACAAGTCAGAAAGCTGCTCGACTACATTCCGCATTATTATGGCGACGAACTTGTCAAGGCGGCAAAATTCAAATTCGACGAGCACAAAAAAGAAAAGGACATTTTGAGCGTGATTCCTGAAAACCCGCGCGGCGGCTACGACATCCGAAAGATCATCGAAGACGTTACGGACGACGAAACTTTCTTTGAGGTTTCCAAGGAATTCGCGGTGAACTGCGTTACGGGCTTCGCGAAAATCCAAGGGCGTTCCGTGGGAATAGTCGCGAACAATCCGGGCGGCATCGGCGGCGTGCTTGACTGCGACGCTTCGGACAAAATCGCGCGGCATGTGCGCTATTGCAATTCGTTCGACATTCCGCTTTTGACATTCGTCGATGTGCCGGGCTTCATTCCAGGTCCGCAGGAAGAGCAAAAAGGAATCATTCGCCACGGCGCGAAAGTCATCTACGCGTATTCCGAAGCCAGCGTTCCGAAAATCACGGTCATCGTCCGCAAAGCCTACGGCGGCGCGTACATCGCGATGTGCTCGAAACATTTGGGCGCGGACTTCGTTTTCGCTTGGCCCAAGGCGGAAATCGCGGTGATGGGAGCGGAAGGCGCAATCGGCATTTTGTACGCCAAGGATTTGGCAGACCCGAACAAGGCGGCGGAAGTGGCGCAAAAGAGCGAAGAATACAAGACCGAAATCATGACTCCAAAAATCGCGGCAAGGCGCGGCTACATCAGCGAAGTGATTTCGCCAGAGCAGACTCGCGCGCGAGTCGTGCAGAGCCTTGAATTTTTGGAAGGCAAAACTTCGTCCGACCGCGTTTGCAAAAAGCACGGAAATTTGCCGATGTAATTTTATAAAAAAAATCGCATCATTGCAAGCGCGTTTCGTCATTGCGAGGACTGAAAGTCCGTGGCGATCCACAGTGGAACAGATTGCTTCGTCGTGCACTTCGCTTTCTCCTCGCAATGACGGCATTCGCTTCGCTCGCTTTAGTCGAAATAACACGCTTTCCATAAAACACAGTTTCGCTTTGCGAAACTTTTCTATCCACTAATCACTGTAAACTATTAACTGAAAAGCGGAACACCGCTCCGCCTTTCAGTTCTCCACTTCTATGAAAAAATTTTCTTCGCTCAAAAAATATTTTTCGTACGCCGCGCGAATTTCTTCCGCAGAAATTTTTTCTATCCTTTCAATTCGCTTCAAATATTCGCTCGCGCTTCCTTCGTAAAAAATTGACGAAGCGATTTGCTCAAGCGTGGCGTAGCAATTTTTTTCGCTCGCATAGATTTTGGAAGCATAAATATTTTTGAAAGCGTTCAAAAGCGGCGCGAGTTCTTCCGCGTTCAAAAATTTTTTCAACGCGGTTGTAATGTTTTCCTTTACATCGCGACCTTCGTTTATACCGTTCGAGACAATCAGCGCGACGCTTTGCTTGCCGTTCAAAATCGCCGTGCCGCAAGAAGTGGCAATATTTTTTTGAACGAGTTCGCGCCGCAAAACATAATCCGCGGCAAGCGTAGCAAGCGCGAACGCTTCATAGTCGGCATCTCCGCGCGACGGGCATTTTTGGCACAACGCCGCGCAATAATAATTTCCGGCGAATTCGAATTCTTTTTTTTCGTCTTTTTTGTTCGCAAAATTTATCTCAGGGATCTGCGGCGCAGAAAATCCGTTTGCGGGAATCGCGCCAAAAAATTCTTCGAGCGTTTCTTGTATTCTCCCGACATTTTTCGCGAACGATTCTTCCTGCGAAAGCCTTTGCGTTTTTTCGCCGTATCGCAAGGCGGAAAAATTTCCTGCCGCGATGATTTTCATTCGGCTCGCGTCCAAAAGATTTTTCAGATTTTCTTCAATGTCATACTCGCTCACACGGCTCGTGCTTTTATAAAAAATTCCGTCATAATACGGATGTGTGCGCAAAAGATTTTCCGAGACAGCATCCAAAAGCGCGAAGTGCAAATTCTCGCTTCGGTCAAGCGCGGCATTTTCGGCTGAGGATTCTTTTTTCAAATAATCCTCATGGGAAAAATCTGGATGCAAAATCGACTGCGCAAAAGCCTCGAAAGCCTCGTCAAAATATTCAGCGGAGGAAGAAAATCCGTAGGTGGAAAAATCGTTGGCGCAAAGGTTCACGCAAAAATATTTCCCGTGCGAAGAAAGCGCCTTTACCGCCGCGCTTTGCGAAAGCAGTTCAAAAGTCAGCAAGTCAATGCCGGATTTTCCGCGCGGGCAAGTGGACGCGCCGCCTTCGAAAAGCAAACGCAATTCGATATTTTTTTCGGAGGGAATGTTTTTCAGGACGACAGGGATTCCGTTTGAAAGTGAAAACTCCGCGAACGAGGCGATATTTTCTTCGTAAAAATTCGCCGTCTCGCGCCCGCGGTTCGACGCGCAAGAAAAAAGATTCAGAGAAATGAAAATTAAAATGGCGATGGCTGTTTTTTCAAAAAAAATCTTCACTGACAAATTGTAGCAAAATTTCAAAAAAATTGCAATTTTTTGTAACTATTTTTTTGCCTCGCGGTTTATTTTATGGCTGTTGCGGTATGCGCAGTCAGCAGCAAGCATAGCTGCATCCTCCTCTCCTTTTTTGGGCTTCCGTTCGTCGAACGGAAGCCCTTTTTTGTGTGTCACAAAAGTTTTTGAAAAAAAAACTTTTGCTTACCGAGTTTTGTCGGTGCAAAGCACCTTACCGAAAACTCGCAACGCTTTTTCGCTCAAGAATCTTTATTGGTTCAACGCGCTGACCACCGCCGCGATTCCGGCGCGACCAACATTGCTTGAACGACCCACTCCCCAGACTTGACGACCGTCCTCCATCGTAAGTTGGACATAGCCCATCGCGCGAGTGTCGCTTCCCGTGCCAATCGAATGTTCGTGGAACGAAACGATGTTGAATCGCGGGGCGGGAGTTTGCTTCATCGCGTTCACGAAAGCGTCGAGAGGACCATTTCCTTGCGCGGAAATTTTATACGGCGTTCCCTTGTAGACCACATCGGCATTGCACAAAACCCGCTCTTCCGCGTCCGCGCCAGTCGCACCTTCCAAGTGCGTCTCCACGAGTTCCGCGATTTTAAGCGGCGAGGTCAAGCCAATCCAACGCTTCGTGAAAATGTCGTAAATCTCATCGGGTCGCAATTCTCTCTGCGCTTTGTCCGCCGCCTCCTTTACGAGCGCGCCGATGTCGGGATGCATACCCTTGGGGGGTACGATGCCGAAATTGTTTTCCAAAATGTAAGCCGCCCCTCCCTTGCCGCTCTGCGAATTTATCCTGATGATTCCTTCATACTGGCGGCCGATGTCGTGTGGATCAATCGCCAAATACGGCACGTCCCAAACGGCGTTCTCGGGCATCTTCACGCGCGCCGCCATTCCCTTTCGAATCGCGTCTTGGTGCGAGCCGGAAAACGCGGTATAAACCAAATCGCCCACATAAGGCGTGCGCGGATGAATCGACATTTCCGTAAGCCGCTGATATTCTTCGGCGATTTCAGGCAAGTTTGAAAAATTAAGTTCGGGATCAATTCCATGACTGAACATATTGAGCGCGACAGTAACAACGTCAAGGTTTCCCGTGCGCTCGCCGTTTCCGAAAAGGCTTCCCTCCACGCGATCCGCGCCGGCGAGCAAGCCCATCTCGCAGGTCGCCACGCCCTCGCCGCGGTCATTGTGCGGATGCAGGCTGACGATTACATTTTCGCGGTTCGTGATGTGCGTGCAAAAATATTCGATTTGGTCGGCGAAAGTGTTCGGCATCGCCACTTCCACCGTCGTCGGCAAATTCAAAATGATTTTATTTTCCGCCGTGGGATTCCACTCGTTTTTCACCGCCTCGCAAATTTCCACCGCGTATTCGATTTCCGTATTGGAAAAACTTTCAGGCGAATATTCGAGCTGGATTTTCGTATCCTTTTCACGCGCCACGCATTCCTTCACGCATCTCACGCCTTCCACCGCAATCTGCTTGATTTCCTCTTTCGTCTTTCCGAAAGTGTACTTTCGCTGCGCTGGCGAAGTGGAATTGTAAATATGAAAAATCGCCTTGGGCAAACCGCGAATCGCCTCGAAAGTGCGCTTGACCAAATGCTCGCGCGCCTGGCACAAAACTTGAATCGTCACGTCGTCTGGAATTTTGTTTTCTTCGATGAGGCGGCGCATAAAATTGAATTCGGTATCGGAAGAACTCGGGAAGCCAACCTCGATTTCCTTGAATCCAATTTTCACGAGCAAATCGAAAAACGCGAGCTTTTGCTCGATGCCCATCGGATTCACCAAAGCCTGATTTCCGTCGCGCAAATCCACGGAGCACCAAATCGGCGCATGCGTAATCTGAGCGTCCGGCCATTTTCTGTTTTGAATGTTCACTTTCGGATAAGGAACATACTTTCCGTTTGAATTCATACTTCCTCCATAAAAATTAAGTTTTTCAAAAAAAGTCGAGCTGCTCGCGCCATTTGCGCGGATGCCAGCACACTTCCTCAAAAAATAAAAAAAGACTGCCGCCAAAGCGACAGTCTGCATTTGCAAAAATGATTCTACAGAACCGTCAACTTTGGCGCATTTTGAGAAACTCCGCTAGAAGCAACAATCCTGCAAAACTTTTCATTTGATTTAAAATCTCCCTTAAAATTAAGCACCGCAGGAAACTTCAGTTTCCGAGGATGCTTAATTCGCCTGCGTCAGCAACTTGTTGCGGCGCAGGCAAGTACAATAAGCGAGTTTCTGGTAAGGTGCCCCGCACCAACAAACTCGTATTTAAATCAGCAACGCCATTTTAGTTGCTGATTTAAAATCTTCCTCCGCGATCATAACCGCCACGGTTGTATCCGCCGTCGCCGAAACGCGGACGCGGCTTTTTTTCTTCCGCCTCGTTCACACGAATCCTGCGGCCTTCGAATTCCTTGCCGTTCAAATCAGCGATGGCTTTTTCCGCCGCCGCTTCGTCTGCCAATTCAACAAAACCAAAACCCTTGGACTGACCAGTAGCCCTGTCCTTGATAACCGTTGTTGAAACAATCTCACCAAACTGCGCGAACAAACCGCCCAGCGATTCCTCTGTCGTAGAATAACTCAAGTTTCCTACATAAAGCTTTTTCGCCATGAAATTCCTTAGGATTTGATTTTTAAGTCGTGAAACTTTGGGAAACTTCGCTTCCCTTTCAATCCTATTTTCCATTCTAGCACGCCGCGAAAAAATTGTCAAGTGGGAAACGCGCAAAGCTATTGCATCCAAAAAGCAGACCTCCGGGTCAAGCCCGAAGGTGACACGCGCCCCGCTCTCTGTCATTGTCGGGCGTGACCCGACAATCTATTTTCCCTACCACCCCCTGCGTCGCAATCTATTATACAAAGAGATTCCCGTGTCTAGCACGGGAATGACATACGGCTCGCATTTTCAGACCTCCGTATCAAGTGCTGCGCACCTGAGCTGCAAGGAAATTTTTGAAAGAAAGGCTGTCGCCTTGATTTACTATTTCGTCCTAATTTACAAGCCCGCGCCTTGACAAACAACTTACATTCACATACAATTATAATATACAAAACATTACAAATACTTGACTTTTTACAGGAGGCGCAACATGGCAAGCACATTGGTGCAGATTCGTGTGGACGAGGATTTGAAGAACGAGGCGGTGGGCATTTTTGAGCGGTTGGGACTTGACTTGCCGACGGCGTTCCGCATCTTCCTCAAAAAGTCCGTAGAAGAGCGCGGCATTCCGTTCAGCATGAAAGTGGAAAAGAAGGTTTCTCTCAAAGATGGCAAAAAGGCGTTTCTTCAACTTAGGCGCGAGGCAAAGAAGAAGGGACTTCAAGGCATGTCGCTTGATGAAATCAACGCGGAAATCCGAGCGTACAGAGAAGAAATATGACGATGAAACACTACGCGATCATCGACAACGGCATTGAACTTTCGGGCATAAAAACCAAAGAAACTCCGACCGACACAAAGAACACTGTCTTCTATGAAGTGACGATGGACGCGCGACAGGCTAGCGATGCATTCCTCGTTACGGGGAACATAAAGGACTTTCCTAAAAAGCCTTTCGTAGTCACGCCCGCGGAAATGATGAGAATCATCGAAGAAGGAAAACAAGCGACACGGGAATGACACCTCGCCCGCTTCGCTACCGCGCGGCATCTTTGAGGACATGCCCGAAATTCTTCAAATAGTCGAAAAAACTCACATAAGAAAGCACAACGCAAACGGCGAACATCGCCTGCCCCGCCACATTGAAAGCGTCCATGTTCACGCCCCAAGCGGCGGCAAGTCCCGTCCTCGCAAGGCAATTCTGCGCCAGAGCCACGAAGCAGCTCGCCACATAAAAGACGGTTTTCAGCTTGCCGCCTTTCCGCGCCGCGATCGCAGTCCCGCTTTTCGCCGCGACCATCCGCAAAAAATTCTGGCTGAATTCGCGGTACAAAATCAGGACATAAAAAATCGGGTGCATGTAGCCGCTGAACACGAAGCAAGTGAACATCGAAAGGTGCAAAAAGACGTCGGCGAAAGGATCGAAGATTTTTCCGAAATCGCTCACCTCGTTGTGCTTCCGCGCGAAATGTCCGTCAAAATAATCCGTGATTTCGACGAAAGCCAAAATCGGAATGAGCGCGACGGAAATCACTTTGCCCAGTTCCTCCAAGCCGAACCATTCGGGCAAAAAATAAAGCGCGAAAATTATCGGCGAGGCGACAATCCTTACAAGAGTAAATTTGTTCGAAGTTTTCATTTTTATCCTCAATTCAACTAATAAAAAAATTCAATTTTTTGTCGCAAAACATCGTCTCGCTACAAAGCGAAAAACGCAAGTCAAAAAAATTCGCCTAAAAATTCATTGAATAAAATTCTGACGAATTTTTCCTACATTATTTTCTTGAATGTCGCACGGAAATCCGCGCCATCGCCTTGAATGTCCACATTGTAAAGCGCGGGAAAAATTTGGTCGTCGGGAAGCGCAAAAATTTCCAAGCGTGCGTCGCTCAAAATCGTCCTATAAATTCCAAAAAGAATTCTTTTGAAAAAATTGTCGGAAACATTTGGGAGAAAAATATCCCGCGCCGAAAAATCGACATTCGAAATTTGACGGACGGAGCCCGAAGAATCCTGCAAGGCCGCACCTGCAATTTCATACCAAAAATGCGGCAACGGCAAAACCACATTTTCGTTCAACTCGTAGACAAAAAAAGCCACTACGCGCTGCGCATTCGTTTCGGAAAAATTTTCTTCTGAAAAAAATTCATATTCCTTTCCATTAGTTTCGTCGCGCAAAAAATTTTTGTTTACGGTGAGCGCGAGTTTTTGCGGACGGGGAAGCCGCTTGTAAAGCGCGATGCCAAAGCAAAATGTGAACAAAATGTAAACCGCCAAAACAGCCGGAAAAACGCTTCGCAAAAACGCCGCGCAAATCGCGCCCGCCGCCATGTACACAAGAGACGGAAAAGGGCGCATTATCTTTTCCAAAATGAAATCCGCGCAGTACGACTGAAATCGCGCCTCTAAGGAAAAACATCGCGAAAAACACCGCCGCAATCGACAAAAGCAAAAAGGCAAGCGAAATGCGGAATTTAAAATATTTCCGCCGCGAAACCTTGCCGACAACGATGCATGCTCCGCATCCCAAAAACGCGCCGAAAAAGAGAAAAGCCAAATTCAAATATACATTCGCAGGATACCGCATCGGTTTTGCTTTCGCAGGATTTTCGCCGCGCGAGTCTATTTGTATGACTTGAAATCCTGCACTACGCTCACGGCGGATTCGATGGTGTAGTCGGGATAAGCCTTTCGCGCCAAAACCAAAGCCTTTTCCACGCACGCGCCAGAATCCGAAATTCCCTGCAGGACGATTTTCTTGTCCACGACCACGGCATGCAAGAAATTGATGTTCACCTTGTGCTCGAAAATCAGCGAATTCACGAGATGTTGCGCCAAAAGCAATTCTTGAATTTTTTTCGCGCCCGCCTCTTCTCGCTCAGGAGTAACGTAAGCCTTGACGATGGAAACAATCACATTCGCCGCGCCCTGCACATCCATCTTGCCGCTGTTCACGACCATGTGGTAATGCGTCGGGTCTTCGGGATCGATGTTGAAGAAATTCTTGTGAAATCCCATTCGGTTAGCGTCGCTCTGCTCGATGCGCTGCTTCGCCTGCTTTTCGTTCCAAGAGAATTCCTCTTCCAAGCGCGAAAGCCGCGCCTCGTAATTCGAGACGAACCTGAAAGAAACGAGATTCGGCAGTTCCTCCAAGACGAACGCGCTGCCGCGCCCAATCAAAACGCAGTTTCCTTCCGCCGCGCTTTCCAAAATCGCCGTCTGCAGGCAGTACAAATATTCGTCGCGATCCTTTGTCAGCGACGCGAAAAATCCCGGCTTCACCTCGTCATATTTGTGGAGTTTGTCCGCCGAAAATCCATTGTCCAAAATCTTCTGCTCGATTTCCTTTTTCGTGATGAATTTGTAGCCCAAAAGCTTCGCCACTTCCGCGCTGATTTCATCGCCCAAAGCCGCCACTTGACGCGCCATCGCAACTATCGCCATACATTCCTCCGAATTTTATGCAGATTTAAAACATTTTTTTTAAATATCGGCTATAATATAATAAGGCATATCGGACGATTTGTCAAATGCCAATTTGAATTTTCGCGAAATTTCATTATTTTTATGGGGGAAAACCTTGAATGACTCGGATTTGGCTTGGAAAGAAATTTCAAGCGAGGAAATTTTGGAAACGCCGGTTTTCCGCGTGACGAAGGCGCACAGCGTCTCTCCTCTTGGACAAAGCGGCGACTATGTAGTCCTCAAGGCGCGCGACTGGGCGACGGTGATTGCAGTTTTGGGAGACGATTTCCTGATGGTAAAACAATGGCGGCACGGACACCAAGGTCTGAGCATCGAATTTCCGGGCGGCGTAATCGAAAGCGACGAAACGCCCGAAGAAGGCGCGCGGCGCGAACTTATGGAAGAAACCGGATTTTCGGCGGGAAAGCTAATCCACCTCGGAACTATGAACCCGAATCCCGCGCTCTTTTCAAACCGCTTCCATGTTTTTTTGGCGGAAGACCTGCACTCAGGCGGAAAGCAAAGCCTCGACCGCGACGAATTTTTGAATTACATGAAAATTCCCAAGGCGGAAGTCTTCGAGAAAATGGGCGGCGCGGAATATCCGCACGCGCTGATGGTCGCCGCGCTCGAACTTTACCGCCAGCACGAATCTTCAAAGCCCAACGACTAAAATGTTATGCAAGTACGCTTCGCGTCCTTGCTTACCGAGTTTTCTCTTGCTCGCACAGCTCGCATTTTCGTCCACGAAGCGGACTAAAAGCGCACAAACTCGCTTGTTGCACTTGCCTGCTCGTGCGCTAGTTGCGAAAGCGCTTCGCCGTGAAGTCGCGTTTGCGACAGTTTTCGAATTTGATAATTCGTTCAATGTCGCAAATTGAATGCCTCGTAGTCCTTTTTGGAATCGTAAGTGCCGTCGCGAAGCTCCCCCGCGATGCTCGGGATTTCCATCTTCATTCCGGGCAAAATCAGATTCGGGTCGTTCGGGCGAGGCATCTTGCCTTTGTTGGCCTGATAAAGGTTTTCCCACAAAAGCGGATTGTTGTAGACGTACTTTCGTCCCGAGATGTTCCAATAGCAATCCTTGTTTTCCGCCCACGGGCGCACGACGTAAAATTTCGGAAGCGGCGTCACTTCGTACACGCCCGCCAAAGCCGCGTTCACCGCCTCGGCGTATTTTTTCGCGCTTTCGTAGTCTTCCTTTTCAAACGCGGATTTCGCATTGTCCAAGGCTTCCTGCCCCGCCGAATACGCCGTGGGAAAAGTCGTGTCCGCATTGATGCTTTTCGCCCACTTCATCTTTTGCTCGGCGGCGGCGATTTCAGTCTGCGCGTTGTGGCGAGCGTTCATGCTGTCGATGAACGCCTTGGAAAGAGCCGCGTTTTCGACCGCCTTTTGCGCGTATTCCTCGGACAAATCGTATTCGCCCGCATCCAACGCCGCGTCGGCCTTTTTGGCATATTCCTCCGCAAGCTTTTGGTAAGTGTTGTTCGCGTAACTCACCGCGAATGCAGCCGCGCACAGGGCGCACAATATGGCCGTCAAAGCAATCTTTTTCATCTCGCATTGTCTCCCGCGTTCACGCTGTCATTTTCATTGACTTCGGATTCCTCTTCAATTTCGCTGTCAAAATCCGAATCAATTTCCCCGAACTGAATTATCTCGTCGTCAGGATTCGCGAATTCGTCGTCCTCCAAAAGAACGGCGTCCTCGTCCTCGATTCCCTCGACTTTTTCGTCAAGCGGATTCGTGCTGTCGGCGTCCAGGGCATAGTCGCCTGATTCCTTGACTTTCGCCTTCGCCTCGTCGATGGCTTTTTGGGCGGCGGCGCGTTTTTCCGCCACATCGGACGCCAAAGCCTCGTAGGAAGCGGCCGCCTCCTTGTACGATTCGTACGCGCTTTCAGGATTGGAAGTGGAATACTGCGAGTCGCCCCTTTGAATAAGTTCGGCGTATTCCCTATACTCTTGCTTCCGGGAAATCTGCGCTTTTACGGCATCCGCCTTTTTCTTTTGGGAAATGGCGTTCTTGCGCTCGTCGTCGGCGAATTTCTTGTACGACTTGAAATAGACTTTGTAATAAGAATCGTAGGCTTCGTTCGCCTTTGAAAGCAGTTTTTTCGACGGCGCGCCGGCGGCATTTTTCACATTGTCCACGGCGGAATCGCCTGGCACAAGGCTTTCGGAAATCGCCGCGATATTGGAAAGCACACTGTTTAAAAGCGAGTCGAATTCAGACAAAGCCGCCTCGCCCTTGTCGTAGTCGGCGGGAGAATTTTCCGCCAAACCTTCATCGTCTATTCTTTCCTTTAGTTTTTTCGCGGCGGCGGCCTTTTGCAAAGCCTCGTAGCGCGACTTTATGTCGTTCAATTCCGCGCTGTGGTCGAGTCCGTCATCGAGATTTTTGAGCGCTTCGTATGAGGCATCGAGCGCGGCGAAAGCCTCAGGATAGGCATCCTGCGCGCCCTCTTCCAAAGCCCTTTGACGCGCATCGTCAATTTGAGAAATGAGACTTGAATTGTCCTCCGGCTCTTTTTCCGCCGCGGACGACTCGTTTTCCTCTACAATTTCCTCCACGACCGGCGGCACATCGATTTCGCCGTCAGTCGCCTGTTCGGTCGATTTGCATGATGCGAAAATCAGCGCGAAAGCGACGCACGAAAAGAGAAAAATTTTTTTCATAAATTCCTCCACACTTTCTTAAACACTAATAGATTATATCACGGGAAATCAAATAAAACAACAAAAATTTTTGAATTTTGCGCATTTTTTTGCTTGAGAGGATCCGCGAAAAATTGTGCCGCATAGACGAAAACCATCTCCGCCACTTTAAATGTTTGCCAATTTGTGCTATCATTTTGGCACACTTATGAACTCCAAAACGTCTTTTTCGCACAGCGCATCATTCCAGACTCTGCCAAAGGAAATCCTTTCTATCTTATTGCTCGACCGCACGACCGGCAGAAACATTCTTTGGGCGACCGACGACTATTCCCCGATTCCAGCGAAAAGCGAAATCAAAATCGAGCAGATTACAGGCGAAAATTCCGAGCGCATAAAGCCGCGCGTGCAAAAGCAAAAGTCTGAGCAAGCGAGCCGCACGCGGAACAAGGCGGAAGTATTCACGCCGAGTTGGATTTGCAATGAACAGAATAATTTGGTGGACGAAGCGTGGTTCGCGCGTAAAAACGCATTCAACTTTCCCGATGAAAAGAATCCGCAAAAATGGATTTCGACGAAAGAAAAAATAATTTTCGATGAAAATCCAAACGGCAAAAAAACTTGGCGCGATTATGTAAACGCCACGCGCCTTGAAATCACTTGCGGAGAGGCGCCCTATTTGACAAGCCGCTATGACACAGTTACAGGCGCACATATAAAAATCGCAGACAGAATTGGACTGCTCGACAGAAAATTGCGCGTTGTCCGTGAGAATGCGCAAGGCGAGGATGAATATTTTTTGTGGACGAAAACCGCCTATCAAAATTGCTACGGCTTTGAACTGCAAGGCGACAATTTGTTTTTGGCGCGGACAAACCTTTTGCTCTCATTCGTTGAAAGCACAGAATTTTTTTTGCGGAGAAAGCCGAGCGAAGCCGAGCAAATGGAAATCGCGGAAATCATCAGCTGGAATTTATGGCAAATGGACGGCTTGACTTTTAAAACGCCGTTTTCGGCGAACGGCGACGAACAGCCTTCGCTTTTTGCCGAATTCAACGAAAAGGAAAATTTTCCGTGCAAGATTATGGACTGGAAAGAAAACAAAATCGTGCAATACAAATCTTTGGCAAAAGGACGATAATTATGAAGAACACAACACACGCTTTTAAAAACACATTCTCGTACAAACTGATTTACGTTTTCGCTATCGCGGACGACGCGCATTCCGACTGCCTGAAAGTCGGAGACACTACACTGGACACTGACTTAAACTTTGAACAACTGACTGCGCGTTGCAATGAACTGAACAAGGCGGCGAACAAACGAATTGACCAATATACAAAAACAGCGGCAGTAACCACACAACTTTTGCACACGGAACTTGCAATTAGAAATATCGGCGGCAACAAAAGAAGTTTTCGAGATTACGATGTGCATCGAGTTCTGATGAATTCAGGATTTAAAAGAAAGGAATTTCCAAACAAAAAACTCGGCAAAGAATGGTTCGTCTGCGACTTGGAAAGCGCAATCAGAGCAATAGACGCGGTAAAGCGCGGCGACAATGCAATCGACACGCTCGCACCGTTCGAACAATTCATTCCGGTGGTTTTCCGCCCTGAGCAATTAGAAGCAATCGAAAAGACCGTAAAGCAATTCAAAAAATCTCCGCGAATGCTTTGGAATGCGAAAATGCGATTCGGAAAAACATTGAGCGCATTGGAAGTCGTTCACCGTTGCAAATTCAAGAAAACGATTTTAATCACGCACCGTCCCGTGGTGGACTCAGGCTGGCACGACGACTTTTCAAAAATCTTTTCAAAAGAAGACAAATACCGTTACGGCTCGAAGAAAAGCGGAATCGAAATTGCCGACCTTGAGCGGACATTCAAAAGCGAGGGCGCGAACTACATTTATTTCGCTTCCATTCAAGATTTGCGCGGCTCGGAGATTGTCGGGGGAAGATTCGGCAAGAATGACGACGTGTTCAGCATAAAATGGGATTGCGTGATTATCGACGAAGCGCACGAAGGAACGACAACGGAACTCGGCGACAAAGTGAAATCGATTTTGTTCAAGGTCGAAAAGGGAACGAAACTTTTGGAACTTTCTGGCACGCCGTTTAACATCCTTTCAAATTACGATGACGAAGATTCCGTTTTCACTTGGGATTACGTGATGGAACAGCGGGCAAAAAAAGAATGGGAAGAAACGCACTTCGGCGATTCCAACCCATATTCTGACTTGCCCGAAATGCAAATGTACACTTACGATTTGGGAAAAATTCTCGGCAAGGATTTCGCGGACATAGAGGACAAGGCGTTCAACTTCGCGGAGTTTTTCAAGACGGACGAAAGCAAGAAGTTTATCCACGAAAAAGATGTGAAGGCGTTTTTGAATTTGCTTTGCAAAGAAGACGAAACTTCTTTATATCCGTTCAGCACGGAAGAATACAGGGACTTGTTCCGCCACACGCTCTGGATGATGCCGGGCGTAAAAGAAGCGTTGGCGTTGCAACATCTGCTTGAATCCCATCCCGTCTTTTGCAATTTCAAAGTCGTAAATGTCGCGGGCGACGGCGATCCCGAAGACCCGACTGGAGAAGCGTTGGAAGCGGTAAGGTCAGCAATCAAAGATTCTGGCGAGGACGGCTACACGATAACGCTTTCCTGCGGAAAACTCACCACCGGCGTAAGCGTTCCGCAATGGAGCGCCGTCCTTATGCTTTACGGAACTTACGCCACGAAAGCGGCGGGATATTTGCAGACGATTTTCCGCGTCCAAACTCCGTGCAACGATTACGGCAAGACCAAGACCACCGCCTATGTCTTTGACTTCGCGCCAGACCGCACTTTAAAAATGGTGAGCGACGCAGTGAGTCTTTCGGCAAAGGCGGGAAAAACCACGCTCGACGCGAAAATCGCGCTCGGCGAATTCCTGAACTTCTGCCCCGTAATCGGCATTGATGGAAGCCGAATGAAAAAGTACGAAGTGGCCGCAATGCTTCAGCAACTCAAGAGGGCATACGCGGAACGAGCCGTCACAAAAGGATTTGACGACGCGTGCCTTTACAACGACGAACTTCTAAAATTGACCAAAGTCGAACTAAAAGCATTTGACGACTTGAAAGCAATCATCGGCGAAACAAAAGCAAATAAGAGAACCAACGAAATCGACATCAATTCACAAGGGCTTACGGACGAAGAGTACAAAAAAATCGAGCAAGGCGAAACACGGGAAGACCAATCACTCTCTCCAGAACAACAGGAATTGAAAGACAAAGAAGTCGCCGCAAAAAAGCAAAGGCAAACTGCAATCAGCGTTCTGCGAGGAATAAGCGTAAGGATGCCGCTTTTGATTTATGGCGCGGACGTTCCCATAGAAGAAGAAATCACCTTGAAAAAGTTCGTTGGACTCGTGGACGATCAGTCTTGGCAAGAGTTCATGCCACGCGGCGTTACAAAAGAAAAGTTCATGGACTTCACGAAGTATTATGACGAGGATGTTTTCATCGCGGCGGGAAAGAAAATCAGGCGTATGGTCTTACAGGCGGACAATTTGAATATGACGGAGCGGGTGAAAAAAATCGCCGAGATTTTCAGTTGTTTCAAGAATCCCGACAAGGAAACCGTCCTCACTCCGTGGCGCGTGGTGAACATCCACTTGAACGAAACTTTGGGAGGCTACAGCTTTTTCGACGCGGATTTTAAAACGCCGCTCGCCGAAAGCGAAGCGCCGCATTTTGCCGACATAGAAAACATCACGGAAAAAACGCTCGGCAACGCAAACGCCCGCATCCTTGAAATCAACTCAAAGACAGGCCTTTATCCGCTTTACTGCGCGTATTCCATTTTCCGCGCAAAGAGTTCCTGTCGTTCCGACCGACCAACAGGAGCGGAGGAAACCAAAGACGAAAAAACATCGTGGCAAAAAACGCTAGAAGAAAATATTTTTGTCATTTGCAAGACACCGATGGCAAAGGCGATTACAATGCGAACTCTCGCAGGATTCAGCGGAGCAAAAGTGAACGCGAATTGTTTTGAAGACTTGGTAAATATGCTTAAAAACAAATCGGAGTTATTCATAAAAAAAGTAACAAGCGAAAAATATTGGAACAAGGGGAACGGAAATATGGAATTTGACGCAGTAGTGGGTAACCCACCGTATCAGGAAATGGATGGAGGGGCACAGGCAAGCGCGACCCCTGTATACCAACATTTTGTTGACGGAGCATTTAAATTGAATCCAAAAATCGCAAGCTTGATTATTCCTACGCGTTGGTACACAGGAGGAAAGGGGCTGGACGCGTTTAGAGAAAATATGTTAAACACAAAAAATCTTCAAGTCTTGCATGACTTTCTAACTCCTGAGTTTTTATTTCCAAATACAAATATTCGTGGTGGAGTCTGCTACTTTCTGTGGAATAAAAATTATGACAATTCAAAAAACCTTGTAACCATTTTAACACACGAAGATTCAAAGATTACAAACATTTCAAGGCGACCAATGAAAATTGAAGGACTTGATATTTTTATCAGAGACAGCAGAGCGATTTCTATTATTGAAAAAGTAAAGTCAAAAACGAAAGAATCATTCAGTGATTATGTTTCGCCTAGAAAACCTTTTGGCTTTAGCACAGATTTCACGAAATCAGAAGACTTTCATACCGATAATGCAAACATGAGAAATCCGATTGTTTGTTATTGCAAGGGACGGAAAATCGGTTATGTGGAAAAGGACAAAATAGTTTCACACAAAGAATGGATTGACAAATATAAAGTTTATGTCGCAAGGGCAAACAATATTGGAACAGAATTAAACGATGACAACATAAACTCATTTGGTGGCGAAAAACAATCTGTCTGTACGGAATCCTATTTGTGTGTCGGCGCGGATTTGGAACTGGATAAAAGTTCAGCGCAGAACCTTGAAAAATATTTGAGTGCCAAATTTTTTAGATTTATGCACAGCCTTTCCAAAGCAAGTCAAGATGCTACTTCAAAAACATTTCAGTTTGTTCCCCTCCAAGACTTCACCGAAACCAGCGACATAGATTGGAGCAAGCCCATCTCCGAAATCGACAAGCAGTTGTATGCAAAGTACGGCTTGTCAGAAGAAGAAATCGCATTCGTGGAAAAGATGATTAAGGAGATGTAGCAAGAGCGAACTTTAATTTATTATAGTTTTATGCTATAATAAATTAAAGGAAGGTGATATATGAGCGATGCAAAAGAATGTTTTATGACAGAATAGGCGTTGTCTTCTCTGACAAAACTCGTTCCAGACATTGGCGATTATACAGATGAAAACGACTTGTCTGACTCTACAAAAGATTTAAATTCCCAAGTCTATGATTTGTTTGGTATTCCACAAAATGAAAAGAAAAAATACAGAATTTAGCCATTTTTTGTATATTTTTATGTTAGAGAACTGTGATATAATACCAATTAGGAGGAATGTATGGCTGATAACTTTCAAGAAAAAATAGCAAAGGAGCTTTCAAAACAAATGGTTGATAGCAATCCTAGTTTTACAAAACAAATGAAATTTGATTTAAAAACAATTATTGACTTTGGAAGAACGCCAGAAGAAATAATAAACGAAATAGGGTTATACCTATTATTTACGCGATAGCAGTAGTCAATGGGATATAAATTTATATGATAATGTGATACAATTGAAAGAGGAGTGAAAGAAATTATTTTATGTCAAATATAAAAGTTACATTAGACACACGGAAAATTGAACAAGAGATAAAGAAGGCGGCGGAAAAGCAAATGCAGGAAGCGAAAAGACAGGCAGAAAAAGAAGCCAGAAATGCCATCGCAAAATCCATCGTAGAAAAACAACCTATTATCGAAGGAGTTAAAATGCTAGATGAAAATTCAGAAGAAATACTGAAATTTCTATTGACAAAACGTGATAAGCAAGAATCTTTTTTTCTATACAAAGAAGTTCCAGAGGGCTATGAAGATGGCATAATTCAAATTCTTGATACTCTGCAACAATATGGCAAGATTTTTGAATATGAAGGAGCCATTGGAGGGTACTTTCGAGTTTCTCTATCTCCATCAGCATTGAAATATTTCGAAAACAAAAAGAATGCTTTGAAACAACAGCAAGAGAAGCAATCGTTACAAAATGTTAGCATTAACAATTTAAATGCCACAGGCAGCAGTTTTAATTTTGGAACTATGTCAAATTCAACATTAAATTCTCAAAATGTTATTTCAGATTTAGAAAAAGAAATCGAAAAGAATGGTGGAGAAGAAAAGGAAGAATTAAAGGATTTACTTGAGCAAGTAAAAGAATTGTGTGAAAATATAAAAACTTCTGAACAACTGCCGAAAAGCAAAACTCTGATGAATAAACTATCCAATCATTTAGAAAAACACGGCTGGTTTTATGGTGCTGTAGTAAATTTGATTGGAACTGCTGTAATGGAAATCATGAGGCAAATATGACAAGAACAAATATGAAAGAATCTACCACCATGAACGAAACAATAAGCAAAGCCCGCAACATTATCAAAAACGCCGGCGCAACGCATGTCTATATATTCGGCTCAAGGGCGAACGGCACTCATACAGAGGCTTCTGATTACGACTTCGGCGTAAAAGGTCTGCCGCCATATATGTTCTTCAGGACTTGGTCGCAGTTGGAAAAGGAACTCGGCATAAAGACGGATTTAGATACTAGGATTACTTTAATTCCTTATAGTTTTGTGCTATAATAAATGACATAGCCAGTTCCAATTATGAATTTTGAAATTTCAGAGGAACTTTCGGAAATCAAGCGGGCAATTCTCGCAACAGTTCAAGCAGAATATATCTATCTTTTCGGTTCTTACGCTTACGGAACGCCAGATTCGGAAAGCGATTTAGATATTTATGTCACGATTCCGAACGGCGAAGTGCGCCCTCTCATTGCAATGCAGCGAATCGGACAGGCATTATATAAAATCCAAAAACGTCCTGTCGATTTGCTTGTTCAGAGAAAGTCGAAATTCAATGAACTGAAAAGCGCGCCAGGGCTTGAACAGACAATCTTTTCAAAAGGGATAAAACTAAATGGCTGATTGGTTTGCATTCCGCCGATGACGACTTGACGGCTACCAAGATTTGCGCAAAGAACTACGCACCTCTTATTGAAATTGCGTCATAAAAATTACGCAGAAACCGTCTTTATTGTGTAGAAAACTTTTTTCATACCCACGCTTCCCTAAAACTTTCTCCTTGAAAACTCACCACGTTTCTCCTTGAAAACTCTCCATGTTTTCCCTTGAAAACTCGCCGCGTTTCTCCTTGAAAACTTTTGCTCGTATCCTTGAAAAGATTTTCGTTTTCCCACAAAAACTTTCGAGCATTTACGGAAATAAATTCAGCGCAAGTTTTAGAAATGTATTCTATTGATATGACACGCCTTCGAAGTTTTTCCACAAAAAGTTTTCGGCAGACAAGCGTACACTCTCCTATCGGGCGGATTTTCCCAGCAAAAAAAATGGCTTCCGGCAAGCCAAAACATTTGCCGAAAGCCCAATACTACTTTTCATAACGGAATCTGTCCTTTGGCCGCTCGGCCTCTTTTTCCACAAACTCAGGCCTCCGTTACAGAGCCGCCGCTTGCCTAACGCTGTCTACATCCGAACGTATTCTGGTTTCGCCATTTTCGCCTTGAGCCTGACATCCGGCGTAAAGTGGATTTTCTCCGCCCTGATGTCCGTGCTGCACACTTCGTCGCTGGTTTCTTTTCCGTTGCCGCTGAACGTGAAGCGGAAGATTCCCAAGCCGTCAAGACGCACTTTGTAGCCCAAAAGCATGTACTTCGGCACGCTCGTCAAAAGGGCGTCTATTACGCCACGCACTTCCGAAGGCGTGAGGGCGGTCTTTTCAGAGATTTCCGAACACACGGCTTCAAAGCCCAATTCGCCGTGGTATACTGGAGCGGGATAGAACTTCGCCTCGGCTTCGGCATTCAGCGGATTCTTGTAGGTCTTTACTTTGTAAGGTACGCTCATCTCTTTTTTCCTCCTTAGCATTCGCCACAGTTTAGGCTCCCATACGGAAACCTTCGGTTTTCGCCTTTTCCGCGATTCTTGGAGCAGACGGAACATTTTCCGATTTTGGCCACGGAAACCAAACGAAAATCTGAAAGTTATTCGATTTTTTCGACGAACTTTCTAATTTAAAAATAGCACTGAAAATGTGTTTTGTCAAGCAAATTTTTAAATTTTATTCGATTTTTTCGCTTAAAATTTAAAAAACTGTTGCATTTTATCGGCAATTACATTAGAATTGACATATTTGATATTCCAGAAATGAAAGGACAGATCCGCGCCAAGATACGGATAAAAAATGCAGGTATTTCTATGCTAATCAGTTTCACTCTTTCCAATTTTCTCTCTTTCAACGCGGCGGAAAGTATTTCGCTTAAGGCGGGCGCGGTGCGCACGAAGAAGGAACACTTGAACGTGGTGGAAAAACCGCCGCTTGAACTTCTCAAGTTTTCAGCGATTTACGGCGCGAACGGCGCTGGAAAGTCCAACCTTGTCAAGGCGATGTACTTGCTCCGAACATTCGTGCGGACCGGGCGGCTATTGCATGGGGCGGCGGATTCTTGGTGCAAGATTGACGCGAAGAACAAGGAGCGGCCGTCGTCTTTTGAAATAGAATTCTTTCTTGACGGCGCGATATTTGTCTACGGAATCGAGGTTACGCTATCGGCGGGCAAGATAGAAAGGGAATGGCTTTTCAGGAGAAACGTGAACAAAAAGGTCTTTCTTTTCAAAAAGGAGCAAAGGGATTCGCCTTGCGTTTTGGGAAAGGACTTCGAGCGTATCGAAAACGTGAAGGCTTTGGCAACGGTGTTCGCTCAGAGTTCCGCTCCGTTCCTCTTCAATATAAACAACAACACGCAGGCGCTTTTCGCCACGACTCCGCAGGTGCAAGTGCTTCGCAATGTGCATCAATGGTTTGAGCGCGGAATAGAAATCACTTTCCCCGACCGTCCGTTGAGCGAAACCACGCTGCTTACCGACACTGATTCAATCCGGGAATTTGAAAGGCTTCTGCTCTACTTTGGAACGGGAATTGACGGAATAAAAAGCGTGGAAGTGACTCTTTCAAAGGTTATGGAGACGCTTAACATTTTCGAGCGGGCTTCGCTTCAGGCGCAAATCGAAGTCGCAAGGCAGTTTCACAACCGCCAAAATAAAGAGATTTGGAGCGCGGCCGTGCGAAACCGCAACAATGTCTATACGGTTAAGATAGGTGACGACGGGAATGTTCAGACCCGTGAACTCAAATTCGTCCACAACTATGCAGACCAAGGGGTCGCGTTTGAGCGTGGCGACGAAAGCGACGGCACGGCGCGGCTTTTCGACTTGCTCGAAGTGCTTGTCTCAAAGCAAAGCAAGACTTATGTCATAGACGAAATAAGCCGATGCCTTCATCCTTCGCTCACGATAAATTTCATCGAAAAATATTTGTCTCTTGCCAGGGAGCGGCAGGTGCAGCTGCTCGTCACTACGCACGAGTTCAGGCTTATGGACATGAAGAAAATGCGCCGCGACGAATTCTGGGTGTGCGAAAGGCGGAACGACTTTTCGTCGAAAATCCGCTCGCTAGAGGAATCGAAGATTCGCATCGACAAGAGCTTGAGCGACGCTAGCGAAACGCCGGAATTGGGCGGAGTCGAGTTAATTGAGAGGCGAGACCGTAGGCGTTAAAGTATTTTGCTTTCAAAATCATGTTTTTTTCTATGTTCATACTGTGAAAAAAGCGAAAAAAGTTGTATAATATAAATAAAAAGAATTTCGAGAAAAAAAACACCGTTTGGAGGAAAGATGGACGAATTCACATTCAAAATCGAAGAGCACATAGCCGTGATTTCGGAGGGAAAAGGCGGCTGGAAAACCGAGCTGAACCGCGTTTCTTGGGGAGACCGCCCCGCAAAATACGACCTGCGGCCGTGGAGCGCGGATCACCAGAAGATGGGCAAAGGAATCACGTTCACGCCCGAGGAGCTGAACTCGCTAAAAGCGAGACTGAACGAAAGGGAATTTTAGTCAATATTTGCACGCGGATTCCAACAGCTCGCGCGAAACGCTTGACGCCGTTCCGTGCGATCGCGGCGAGCCGTTTAGAACAACGGAACTTAAGCGCCGCAGGGAAACTCAATTTCCGAGGATGCTTAATTCGCACGAGCTAGCGAATATGAATATAAAAGGCAAGTTTTGGAACAAAACCCGTGTCAAAAATTGAGCGCCGACGGGGCGCACTCTGCGACGAGTTTCCGGGCGGCGGCGCGGACTGTCTTTCCGCACGAGGAAACGCGGGAGGCGCGCACGGCGATCGGCCTTGAGACTTCGGCTTCGGGCGCGAGGAGGCGTATGTCCTCCGTGCCCCGCGCGAAAGGGCTTCCGCCGTAAGTTACGAACGGCACGATCTTCTTTCCCGAAAGGTCGTGCGACTCAAGGAAAGTGAAAATCGGAGCGGGCGCTTTCGCGCACCAAAGCGGATAGCCGACAAAGATGACGTCGTAATCAGAAACATCCAAAACATCGCACTCGATTGCTGGGCGCGCGCCGTTTTCGTACTCCGCCTTCGTCCGTTCCATATTCGCCTTTTTGTCGGCTGGATACGGCTGCGTGGCGCGGATACGGGCCAGCGTTCCGCCTGTTTCCGCCGCGATTTCCTTTGCCAGGATTTCAGTGTTTCCTGTTTTGCTGAAATATGCCACAAGCACACGGTTTTCCTGCGCGGCGATTGCCGACAGTGCGAGCAGTGTTCCAAAAGTCATCATCATTTTTTTCATTTTTTCCCCCATCAAAAGACTTGAAAAACTCATTTTCCCTTTTCATATTCTTCAAACAATGATAAATTGACAATGCTTAAAGACATGAAGGTATTTATTCTTATTATTAAACAATGATATTTTAACACTGTTTAATAATAATGTCAATAGGCTTCTTTTAAGTTTTTCCGATTTTTTTTATTTGTCAATGGCAGATTGTTTTTCGGATGGTTTTTCTTTTCGCTTTATGAAAACGGACTTCATCCACATTTTTATGAAACGGTCGGCATACGCATCTCCATCGCCCCAATATTCTACATCGCATTTTTTTAGCAGGACTGACTCGATGCATCCCCACAGCCCGTTGACGAGGATGCCGACATCGAGCGCGGGATTTTCGGAACGTGCGATTCCGAGGGACACGCATTCTTCTAAAAGGGCGATTCCCGTGCGGTTGCAGACATAGTATTCGCGGACGGTTTCAGGCGGCGCGTCAGACGCGGACTTGATTCCCTGCATGACGAGGAGCGCCTTTCGCGGGTTTTGAAAGCACCAACGGCGGTATGCGTCGATTGTGCGGATGATTTTCTTCTTGGGATTCCGCGTTGTTTGCGATGCGGCGACGAGCGATTCGTTCAGGGAGCGCAGGCAGTCGAGCGCAATCTGCTGGAAGAGCGCGTCCTTGTCGCTATAATAATAGTAGATGCTTGCCGCCGTGATGCCGCATTCCCGCGCTATGTCACGCATTCCGATGGTGTCGGGGTTTTGCTTCATGAGCAGTTCCAACGCCTTTTCTTTTATGAGCGAAATGATTTCCGGGTTCGCCTTGCGCATAATCCATCTCCTCAATTATGACGGCAGTGTGCCGTCGAAGACGTTTATTAAATATTGATAACTTACCACGGTTCAACAACGATATCAAGGACATTCGCTGTAAGCCGAAATCCTCGCTCCGCGCTTCACAATAATTTCGTAGAGGAGCATTTGCAAAAGCGTGTCTTCAAGCCCCGCGCCGCCTGAACGGATCTGCATGTCGGTTTCGGAAAGCAGCGCACAGATTGCCGCGCTTTGCCCGTAATTCCAGACGCGCTCGGCGGAGGAGTATTGGCGGCGGCTTTTCTTGCTCGCAAATCCGCTCGTCTTGAGCGAAAAGTCATCTGTCTTGCCGGCGATCTTCAGCGCGTGCCATGCGGAAAGCCTTCGAAAGCAATACGAAAGCCCCGAGATTATCATCACGCTCGAAGAGTCTTTTGAAAGGCGGATTTTCTGCAAAATGCCGAGCGCGCCCTCAAGCCGTTCGGAAGGAGACTTCGCGCCGTCCGCCATCGCGTCGAAAAGCGTGAACGCCGATTCCTCGCGGCCATGCTCGATGAGAGAGTCCACGTTTTCAACGGTGATTTTCGCGCCAGGCGGAAAACAGACGAAAAACCGCGAGCATTCGTTTTTGAGCGCCTGCGTGTTGTTTTCCACCAAGTCCAAAATTTCCTCGCAAGCGTCGCTTTCAATCGAATAGCCGCTTTTGGAAAAATAGTTCTTGAGCCAGGGAATTTTTTGCTCATCGAACATTTCCCAAAACTGGCGGCGGCATTCTTTCGCCACGATTTTTTCCAATTTCGCGTCGCAAGAAATTTCATCGCTCACCAAAATCAAGACGCTCGACTCGCCCGCGCCTTTCGCCCAATCCGCGATTTTTTGAATGTCTTCCTTTTTTTTGATTTGTTCCGCGCCGTGAAAAATCACGCAAGTCGCCTCGGAAAAAAGCGACGCTCCGTACAATTTTTGCATCGCATCCGCAATCGGAGTTTCCACGGCATAATACGAATAGAATTCGCACGAGGAGAATTTTTTTTGCAATGAATCTTTTATCGCCGAAACCGCGTCGTCTCGCTCGCCGAATTCCGGCCCGCTGTACAAATAGAGCGACATCTTCAATAAGTACGCACCAAATTGGCGAGCGTCCCCACGATGCGCAAATCGCTCGTGCAATAAATCGGATTGAACGCGGGATTTTCGGGCTGCAACCGGATTCTTCCCGACTCTTTGAAATAACGCTTGAGCGTAATCGCGTCCTCAATGACTGCCACGACAATCTGCCCATCCGAAACTTCCGAGCCTTGTTCCACGATGGCGAGGTCGCCTTCAAGAATGCCGGCGTTAATCATGCTTTGTCCGCGAACCCGCAGCGCGAAATAACTTTTTCCCGGACGGATGAAAGGCTCGGTGAGCGTAACATAGCCGTCGAGATTTTCCTCGCATAAAAGCGGCCTGCCGGCGGCAATCGTTCCGAGCAGCGGAACTTTTTCCATGAAAATGCCGGCATCTTTTTTCCGCTCGTCAATCAGGATTTTTATCGAGCGCGACTTTTTTTGCACGAGAGAAATATAGCCTTTTTTCTGCAACGCCGTCATATTGTCCTGAACCGCGCGAATCGACTTGCCGAAATGCTCGCTTATTTCACGCACAGTCGGAGGATAGGAATTTTCATCGATGAATTGCGCAATATAATTGAGAACATCACGCTGAATCTGCGTAATTTCCTTCACCCTATTCCTCCTCGAATTTCGTCTCGAAAAGCCTTTCAATCGCGGCGACCGCTTCCTGCTCGTCATCACCTTCCACTTTGAGCACGATAGTAGTATTGTAGCCGGCCGCCATCGTTATGACACCCATAATCGACTTGGCATTCACGACAATAGAATCTTTTTCCAATGTAATCTCGCTCACAAATTTGTTCGCTGCCTGAGCGATCATGGAAGCCGGACGCGCGTGAATTCCAGCGCGATTTTTAACCGTCAAAACTTTCTCGACCATATTTCCTCCCTATAAAAGTCAAAAGCGAAATTGGCGACAGGCTTGCGCCCGCCAACCTAGTTTCCCTGACAATGAAAGTAGGCTGCTACCTTCGCCATAGTCCTTTTAGCGTGCGCTTCAAGCAACTTGTCGCCACGCGGCACATATCAACATACAAGCTTGCGATGACAAAATGCCGCGCTATTTTAGCGGCGCTTTTATCATGCCCTTGCCAAACTAATAGTAATCCTCTGTTCCGTAATACGCGGCTTGCGCATCGCCCATTTCCATCCAACGCAAAACATTTTGGTTGAAGTCGCGAGCGCTGTTGTAGCCCATTTTCTTGAGACGCATGTTCATAGCGGCAGCCTCGATGATTATCGGCAGATTTCGTCCGGGACGCACGGGAATGTTTATCGTCGGAATTTCCACTCCAAGCAAATTGACGGTTTCTTGCGCCGTGCCGATTCGGTCATAGATTTTTTCGGAATTCCATTCCTCTAGATTTATGACAAGCTGGACTTCCTTTTGCTCGCGGATCGCTCCCACCCCGTAAAGTTGGGCGACATTTATAATTCCAAGACCGCGAATTTCCATGTGGTGGCTTATGAGAGTGTTCGCGCCGCGTCCCAAAACCATATTTCCGTTCACGCAGCGAATTTCCACTATGTCGTCCGCCACCAAACGATGTCCGCGCTCCACGAGTTCAAGCGCGGTCTCGCTTTTTCCCACGCCGGAATGCCCGCCCAGCATAATCCCGACGCCGTAGACTTCCACGAAAACGCCGTGCAACGTTTTTCTCGGCGCGAAAATATTCGAAAAAATGCGCGCGAGCCTCGCCATAAATTCCGAAGGCTCCAAATCAGTTATCAAAATCGCGCAGGAAACCTCTTCGGCTATTTCCAAAAAATCCAAAGTAGGCTCCTGACTCAGAGAAAAAACGCAGCACGGAATGTCGTATGTAAAAAACTGCCTGATTGTATCGGTGCGACGCTCGGCATAAAGCTTGTTCAAATACGCGACTTCGCCGCTTCCAAACAACTGAATGCGGTGGCGAGGAAAAAAATCGAAAAATCCACAAAGTCCCAATCCCGGCCGATTTATCGATGTGTTGGAAAGCTCTCTAGAAAGCCCACGCCTTCCGGCGACGCACTTTAAATTCAGCGCGTCATATCCAGACAGTTCCAAGTTTATGAGGTCGAGAATTGTAAACTTTTTCTCCGCCATACAAACACTATACACAATTTACGAGAATTGCGCAAGTAGAATTTGGCGTTTTTGGGAAAAATTTAATTTTTTTCCTGGACTTTCTCCTTTTCCTTGTTGATCTTGTTGTCCAAAACATCCATCAATTTGTTCAGCGCGGCGGCGAAATCGTAGTCCTCGCCGGAAACATGCGCCTGCGCGCCCCAGCGGAAATTCACGGTCGTGTCAAAGCTGTATTGCTTGTCATGCTTTACGCGCATAATCAAATCGATTATCAAATCATCGGCGTAGTCGAGCCGCTTGAGTTTTTTTTCTATCATGTCGGACTGCTTTTGCTCCAACTCAAACCCAACCGCGTTAATTGTCTTGTTCATAAATGCCTCCGGCAAATTTTCCCTCTCCCTAATTATAATGATAACACGGTTCTCTCAAAAAGTAAAACGAATTTTTGTAAAATTTATTTTTTAAATGTACAATAATAATGGCTTGACAAAACGAGCAAATATACTTACAATGCCATAGAATCAATTCAAAAGGTCAGGAGCGAAATTTCAATTTCGCTCCTGACCTTTCATTAGGAGTCTTTTTATGGCCGAATTAAAATCAGGAGTCATTTTGGGCGAAGGCGAATCGCTCGTAATGGAAATCGAGGCGGAACTTTGGGCGACAAGTTCCAATCCAATTTCCATGGCGTTGGGAAGAATCAACAAATTTCTTGCCAAAATTTTTGGCTTAAGAAAGAGCGGATTTTTAGTAATCACCAACAAGCGCGTGGTGGAAGTGACGAAAACAATAAACTGCTATTGCTTCAACACGGGCACGACGGTAAAATATTTGCTCCCAAGCAGCGTCAAAGAAATCGGCTATGAAAAAAGAGCCACTTGCGGCTGCTTCTGCCCGGCGTTCTATCTTTACTATGAATCTTTTACGCAAAAAACGCAGGTCATGCTTTCCGGCGTAGACGAAGCGGGCGCGCAAAAAACTGTCGAAGCGTTCTACAAGGCGATTGCATCCGCGCAAACAGGAAATGCATAAGCTTTCCAGATTTCTATATTTGAACGCTTATTCTTTTTCGTTGCTCATTGCGGGATTGGCGATAATTCTTCCGCCTTTGTACAAAAGGTCGATTTTATTGCTGATTCCGCAGATCATTTCAAGCCTTGCTTGCATAACGCAATCTGCAAAATTGTTTTCTTCTTGGAACGACAAAAAAATAAAATACGAAATTTTAATCAAAAAAAATCAAAACGAATTCCGTCCAAATTCATTTGAAATATTTATGAAAGCGCCGTGCGGAAGGCTTTTGACAAAGGCGGTTTTAAAAGATTTGGGAATTAAAAATCGCTACAAAGAATTGCTCATTTATAAAACACCGATTTTTTCTGCGGAGAATTGCAAGGTGCAGGAAACGAGAATTTTCATAAACGAGGAAATATGATAAAAACGCCGCTGAAATGGCGCGGCATTTTTATCATGTCAAGCTTCTACAGTCGCGTTGCGACTTACCAAACCTGCATATTGACCGCCGCTTCTTGCGAAGAAGTCTAAAAAGTCAATCGAAACTTCAAACTTTCTTCTTGACTTTTTATGGGAGGTAAAATGTTTTTTCTTGTTTTGGCTGGAATTCTTGCGACGATTTTATTGAACGCGCTTGCGATAAAAAAAATCTCAAACAAAACATACAAAATTTGCATTTGCGCGGCGAACTTGATAATTTTGATTTTGCTTGTCGCTTTTGCTTGCGCGATAAAATTTATGGAAAAGAATCTGAATCAAATTCTCGATTCTCAAATTTCTTCGCTCGAAGAAAAGGCGAACGAAATTTATCCTGACGCTCTGAACCTGCAAATGGACACGACGGAAATCAAGCAATTTTTGGATGAATCTTTGACATTTGAAAGCGACGGGACTTTGGAAAGCATTGTCGCAAATTTGATAAAAAGCAGCGCAAAGGATTTTACTTCGTTCGCTTTGAAAGCAATAAAAAAATTGGAGCGGACTGAAAACAAATTGTCCATAAAAGAAGCGTTGTTTTCCTTGAAAGAAATGTGCGCGGAAAAAGCGGACGGCTATTACAAAATCGCATATGCGGTATTGGGGATCATCTTTGCGATATATTTTGCTTTTATGGTTTTCTTGTGCAACTATCTGCCGAAGGCGCAGCGTTCCGTGAACAAGTCCATCGTTTTCGGCGATGAAAGCACTGAATGAGAGGAAAGGATGGGAATCGCCAAAGGTTGAAGTTGCTTCCGCACGAGACAACAAGGGCGATGCGGATTTGATGAAATAAGCATAATGTGTATATGATGGCGCGATGAAAGAACTGCAAGCGGATTTGGACAGTGCAAACATTAAAGTGAATGTAACTGGCAGAACAGGAGATAGAAATCTAATCCGTAACTCTGGACAATATTGGAAATCTAATGGACCAGATTTAAAAAATAACGGAATTTTGCTTCGGCGCGACATTCATTATCTTTTCGATTCTGGCAACTTGCGTATAGATGTGAATGGAAATATTTTCATATCTCAATCTGCATTGGAAGATTATGGAAGAAGCATTCCTGATCATATAGATATTCCCGATTATGTAAACAAAGATTATATCCGCTGGCGATGGGAAAACTATGACGGAGAATAGCTTTCGATTTTCTTTGTCCGCACAAAAAAAATCGAAAAGTCTAGAATAATTTTCATGAATATGATATAATTTCGCGCAACATGGAACACAAAACGCGGCATTTGACGGAAGAGCGACTTGCGAACATTCGCGCGGCGGTGAAGACGATTATCACGAACATTGGCGAAAATCCTGAACGCGAAGGACTTTTGGAAACGCCCGAGCGCGTGGCGCGGATGGTGGACGAGATATTTGAAGGAACGAGATTTTCAAACGACGAAATAGCCGAGGAATGCGGAAAAACATTTCCCCTCCCCGAATGCTCGATTTCAAACAATTCCACGGTGGCGGTCACGAACATCGACGCTTTCAGCTACTGCGAGCATCATCTCGCGCTGATGTACAACATGCGCGTGAGCGTCGGCTACGTTCCGAGAGACCGCATAGTGGGCTTGAGCAAGATTCCTCGCATCGTCGATTTAGTCACGAAGCGGCTGCAACTTCAGGAAAAAATCGGAAACGACATCGCCGACATTTTGAGCAAGGTCGTAAAGACAGAGGATGTAATCGTCGTGATTACGGCGGAGCATTCGTGCCTCACTTCGCGCGGAATCAAAAAGCCTGGAACGAAAACGACTACAATTACGGCGCGCGGAGCGTTCAAAACGCAAAGCGAAAAGCGGCTTGAATTTCTCAAGATGGTTGAAATCGAAAAATAATTCTGGCGATAAAAAAATGGAAATCAAAAAATATTACGAGGAAATCTACAGGCGTTTCGGAAATGTTTCACGAGCGCGCGGAAATTTTTTGTACACGCAAAAGAATGTCCGTCTCGCCGACTTGTACCGCGAGGAAGGTCGCGCCATCTTGGGCTGGGGAAACGGAGCGTACACGGTTCTCAAGAACACGCTGAGCAAAGGGCTGGCAGGCTCGTTCATCACGGCGGCGCGCGCGAGACTTGAAAATGCAGTTTCGACTCTTTTGAATTCCAAGCGGAAGATTTTCGTTTTTCCGAAAAAACAAATCGCGTTGCGGGCAAGCCTGATTTTCTGCAAGGAAAGCGCGGCGTTTTTCAAGCCTTTCGCGAAAAACGCGCAGGGCGAGCCGATTGATTTTTCTGCTACGAAATCCGTGGTGCTCTACCCCCCGCTCGCATGGACCAAAAACATTTTCATTGTGGCTGCCCTTTGCGACGGCTCTGAAAATTCTTGCATCGAATTTTTTGAAGAGCAGTTGAAACTGGCAGGAATATTTCCGCAGACGCTCCCCCCAGCTTTTGAGGCGGCCGCGAGCCGCGCCTTTTACGACTTGATTGCCGCGCAAAAGACTTTATACGAAAAGGACTTTTTCATCTACGACAAGATTCTCACGAAATATTGGCGGCGCGAAGGCTGCTATCTGCGTCCGAAGATTCCGGAGGAAAAATACGACGATTTCGTGTTGCATTGCCTTGACTGCGCGCTCGCAATCAGCCCCGAGTACACTGCGGATTCAATCGTGCCTTTCGGCGCGTACGAAGGCGTCTTCAGAAAGCTAGAAAAAACTCCCTTTATTTTCGACAGCGAAAGGAACTTGAACTTTTGAGTAGCCGAAAACGCGAATTTTTCGGCAATGCGAAAAATTCGCGTTAAGAAATGACGCGGCATTTTCATGCCATTTTTTAGCGAAAACTTGAATTTTGATTGAAGCCAATTCAATTGGATTCAATTCATTTGGAATTCCTGCGTCAATGCGAGCAGGGCGTAGCGACGCGAAGCAATCTGCATCACAAAAGATTTTCCGCTTCGGTCGAAATTCAAAAAAAAGGATGCGAAAATGACTTCAAATGAGTTTTGGCAAAAGGCGAAAGCCGAATTGAAATTGAAAGATGACGAGAGTTTCGCAGGAGACATTGGCTTCGAGGCTCGAGGATTCGCGGGCACGGAAAAAATCGCCGCATTGCTTGCGGGAAAAAAACGCGCCGCATTTTCCACTTTCGCCGTCTACGCGATTGACAACGAAATCCTTCCTGTTGGCGGCGAATACTATATCGTAAAAAACGCTGACGAAGAAGCCGTATGCGCGATTCAAATTCAGCGCGTGGAAATCATTCCGTTCAACGAAGTGCCGTGGAATCTCGCCGCGCTTGAAGGCGAGGATGCGAATTTGCAGGAATGGCGTGACCGCACGCGCGAGACGCTTGAAGAAGAGGCGGAAATCATCGGCTATGAATTCCGCGAGGACATAAAATTGGTCTTTATTGAATTTGAAATCGCAGTGCGATAAAGGATGCGCCCATGGACATTCAGTATCTTTTGTTTTTGCAAAACGTTCGCGAATCGCTGCCTGATTTTGTGAGCAAATTCATGATGCTTGTCTCGGACTTGGATTTGGCGGCATGCTACGCCATTCCGCTCGTGCTGTTTTGGTGCGTGTCGAAAGAAGCGGGCGCGTTCGTCACGCTTTCGACAGGATTCGGATGCGCGTTGAACCAATTTCTAAAAACCGCCTTCTGCGTTTATCGTCCATGGATTCGAAGCGAAAAAATCATGCCTTATGGCAATTCGAAGGCGACCGCAGGCGGCTATTCTTTTCCAAGCGGACACTCGATAATCGCCGCGACAATTTACGGAGGGGTCGCCGAACGATATTGGAAAAACAAGGCTCTTTCGCTTTGCATGATTTTCCTTGCGATCCTTACCGGATTTTCACGCAACTATTTGGGATGTCACACTCCGCAAGACGTGGCGGCGGGGCTTTTGGAAGGCGCAATCGTAATTGCCGCGTTTCATTTCCTAATGAAATGGATTTCAAAAGACGAGACTCGCGACAAATGGATTTTGTTGGTCGGCGCTTTGTTCGCGCTGACGCTGATTCTTTATGCCGAATTCAAATCCTATCCAGAGGACTTCGCCGACGGAGTGATAATCGTGGACGGCGAGACCATGAAGGGCGGAGTGTACGGCGACTGCGCGCGGCTCATTGGATTTACATTGGGCTGGTTTTTGGAGCGCAGATTCGTGCGATTCAAAATAAGCGGCACATGGCGAACAAAAACATTCCGCGCCATTATCGGAATCGCGATCGTAGCCTTGATTTACGGAGGATTCGCAAAACTTCTTTCAGCGTTCGGAGCGGACGAAAGGGCGCGAAAATTCATCGTGGAATTCTGCGCGGCGTTTTTCGTAATGTTCACAGGTCCTTTTGCGATGAAGCATTTCCAAATGGAAAAATGAAATTCCTACGAAAAAATTAAAAAAAATTCATTTTATCCTATACATTGCCACGTTTATGCTGTATAATGTTATGATAGATTTAAGTGCTAATTTGAAAATTTGGGAGAAAATATGAATTCAAAAAGACTGAAATTTTTGTTCGCCTGCATTTTAGGAGTCATCGCGCTCGCCGTGACTTTTTTCGGGACGCGGCTCGCGTTCTCCTTATCCGCGAAGGAGTCTCTCGCTCGCGAGGCGCAGTTGCAAATCCTGCGTTTCGAGTCGCAGCTAAACGCGGAAATAAAGCTCGTTCTGCAAATGACGAAATCGCCAGTCATAGTGAAGTTTCTGCAAAACCCGGACGACGAATCGGTAAAAGAAACCGCGATTTTGGAACTGCAACGTTATCAAAGCTCGTTCTTGAGCAAAAGCTCGTTTTGGATTTCCACTTATGACAACAAATTCTATTCCAATGGTGAATACGCCTACGATGTCGACCCTGAAGACCCTGCGCAATATTGGTACAAGATGACGCTCTATGACACGGAAGTCTATAATTTCAACATAAACTACAACGCGGACTTGAAGCAGACGAGCCTTTGGTTGAACGCCGTGGTGCGGGATCCGCAGGGCAATCCAATCGCGGTGGCGGGAACTGGAATTCCAATCGGCGATTTCATCAACGACCTATTCGCCTCTCTCAACACGAACAAGTCGCTTTCAATGTACATGTTCAACAACTTGTCGGAAATTACCGGCGCGAGGAATCAGCGGCTCGTCGAGGAAAAAGTCCTCATCGGCGATTTCATTCCGACACTGAAAAACTCCCAGACTTATTCGGAAGAGACGCGATATATATCCTCGTTCAAGGCGGAATTCATTCTCGCCCCGATGACTTCGGTTGGCTGGACTTTGGTTTTGGAACGACCGTTCAATATATCGGCGTTTTTAGAAAGCGCACCTCTTCCGTTCGGCATTCTGATTCTCGTGGTTTTTGCGGTTGTACTTGTCATTGTCTTCAACAGACTTTTCCATCCTCTCAACGCGCTTGAAAGAACCGTGAGGGACTTGAGTTCCGGCAACGCCGACTTGACCAAAAGAATAAAAATCGACACTTCGGGAACTCTTCCGGTGGTGGCGCAGCTGGTGGAAGGCTTCAATCAATTCATCCAAAAAATTCAAGAAACCGTGCGGACGATGAAGAATACCGAAGAGCAGCTCGAACGCTCCCGCGGGACACTCAACACGGTGACCGACGATGCCGTAAAATCTATCGAGGAAATCGGCACGGACATCGATTCGTTCAGCGAAAACATAAGAAAGCAGACTTCAAGCGTAAAGCAGACGGCAGGCGCGGTGGAACAAATTTCATCCAGCATAACTTCGCTCGACAATATGATTTCCACGCAAGGCGCGGCGGTGAACAACGCTTCAAGCGCGGTGAGCCAAATGCTCGGCAACATCAAGTCAGTGAACGTCTCTGTGGAAAAGCTCATTTCCTCTTTTTCCGCACTCGAACAGAATTCCTCAGACGGCGTAGAAAAGCACAAGAATATGAACGAGAAAATCGCCCAAATAGAAGCGGAATCAAAGACGCTCGCGGACGCGAACAAAGTGATTTCTTCAATAGCGAGCCAAACAAACTTGCTGGCGATGAACGCGGCGATTGAGGCAGCTCATGCCGGCGATGCCGGAAAAGGATTTTCGGTGGTGGCGGAGGAAATCCGAAAACTTTCCGAAAATTCTTCCACGCAGTCAAAGACAATTTCGCAAAAACTTTCCAATATCCAAAAATCAATAGAACTTGTGGTGAATGCCTCTGGAGAAGCGGGCGTGTCTTTGAACAACATTTCGCAAAGGGTGAACAGCACGAGCGCGCTCGTTCAGGGAATCGCGCATTCTATGGAAGAGCAGGAAAACGGCTCAAAGCAAATCAGCGACTCGCTTTTGACGCTGAACAATTCCTCCGCGGATGTTCGCTCGGCCTCCCAAGAAATGGACGAAAGCACAAAGGCGGTTTTGGAGGGAGTCCAATTCTTGCAGAACGCGACTGGCGAGATGGACGGCGGAATGGACGCGCTTGACAAAAAGAACGGCGCGCTCAAAAACGCGAGCGGCGCGCTTTCTTCGCTTTCCAAGGAAATGGACGAAGCCATCGGCAACATGCGCGAAAGTCTCGATATGTTCAGAATCTGACGATGCTTAGAATCCGCACTAAGCGGATGTATACAAATATCAAGTATTCTCTTTTTTGCAAAACGCTTATAATAGGCTCATGAGACTTTATTCGCATCGCCATATTGTGCTTACGATCGTGGCAACGGCGGCGGCAAGCATTTTGCTCACGCTGGGCACGCAAAAAATATTCGGCAAAAACAGCTCGACTTCCTCCGTCTCCGAACAGGAAGAGGCGCAGGAGAGCAAAAGCGCGGAAATTGAAACTATACCGCAAGAAAAGAATAAAAGCGAGCAAATCGCGGAAAGCGCGCCTCCCCTGCCTGTCATAAAGCCCGTCCAGCAAATTCAAGTGTCGGCGAACAATTCGCCATACACGATGGACGAGCAGGAAAACATTTCCGTCTACGAGAATTTCAACGAGGCGGTAGTCAACATCACCACGCAAGTGATGGGAGTCACTTGGTTTCTCGAGCCGATTGCGGAGGACGGCGGTTCTGGCTCAGGTTCGATAATCGACGCGCGAGGCTATGTCATCACGAACGTTCATGTCATCGAAAACGCCTCCAAAATCTACATCTCGCTTTTTGACGGATCGCAATATGAGGGAAAGATTGTAGGCTCGGATCTGGAAAGCGACATAGCGGTCTTGAAATTCGATCCTGGCGAAGGCGTCGTCTTGAAAACGATCCAATTCGGCGACAGCGAGAAACTGAAAGTGGGACAAAAAGTCATCGCCATCGGAAACCCTTTCGGTTTTGAAAGGACGCTAACTACCGGAATAGTTTCCGCGCTCGGCCGTCCGATAAAAAATTCCAACAATGTCATCATTCGCGACATGATTCAAACCGACGCTTCGATAAATCCCGGCAACTCGGGCGGACCGCTGCTCGATGCGAAAGGAAACATGATAGGCGTGAACACGATGATTTACACTTCGAGCGGAAGCAATTCTGGAATCGGCTTCGCGGTGCCCGCTTCTACGGCACGACGCGTCGTGGCGGACTTGCTCCAATACGGCAAGGTTCGGCGAGGAACGCTACAGGCAAATTTGGTGCAAATCACAAAGCCCATAGCGGACTACGCGCGGCTTGACATAAATTACGGAATCCTCGTTTCCCAAGTAGAAAAAAACGGCAACGCGGACAAGGCAGGAATAAAAGGCGGAACGATGCCGGTGCGCTACGGCAACGCGCGTTCTTCGCGCGTTTTCAATTTGGGCGGCGACATAATCGTCGGCATAGACGGCGTGCAAGTGAAGACTTATTCCGACTATTATTCGATGCTGGAAAACAAGCGTCCCGGAGATGCCGTAACAGTAACGATTCATCGCGACGGCAAGAACTACGACTGCAAAGTAACTCTCGCGGAAACGGAATAATCAAGGAAAGTTTAAAATCCGCGCTGAAATGGCGCGCGGATTTTAACTCGAGTTTTTCGGTGCGGACACCTTACCAAAAACTCGCTTATTGTACCTGTCTGCTCACGCAGACGAATTAAGTCTCCTCGAAATCTGAAGATTTCTGCGATACTTAATTTCAAGGAAAGTTTAAAATCCGCGCTGAAATGGTGCGCGGATTTTAACTTCGAGTTTGTCGGTGCGGGCACCTTACCCAAAACTCGCTTATTTTTTGTCATTTCTCACTTCGTTGCGAAATGATTTTTGCAACAACTCCCGAATCTGAAGATTCGCTCGCTGTTGCAAATTAAGGAAGGTTATGAAAAGATTTGTCGTGCGCGCGCCTTACGATGTCGCTGGCGACCAAGGCGAGGCGGTGAAAAAATTGAGCGAAGGCTTTTTGCGCGGCGACCGCTACCAGACACTCAAGGGCGCTACTGGAAGCGGCAAGACTTTTACGATGGCAAAGATAATCGAAGCCGTGCAACGCCCCACCCTAATCATCAGCCACAACAAAACTTTGAGCGCGCAGCTTTTCCGCGAATTCAAGACATTCTTTCCGGAAAATGCCGTGGAATATTTCGTCTCATATTACGACTACTATCAGCCTGAGGCATATGTTCCCGCCCGCGACCTTTACATCGAAAAGGATGCCGCCGTCAACAAGGAAATCGACCGACTGCGTTTGGCGGCGACATACAGCTTGATGGAGCGGCGCGACGTAATTGTCGTCGCCACGGTTTCATGCATTTACGGTTTGGGAATGCCGGACCTTTACAAGGAAATGAGAATCCGAATTGAAAAAGGCGTGGCTTTGAATTTTTCGGATTTGGCGCGGCAATTGACTTCGCTTCAATATAAACGCAACGACGCGATTTTGGACAGGGGAAACTTCCGCATAAAAGGCGACGTGATGGAAATCTTTCCGGCGTACATGGAAACCGACGAAGCCTACAGAATCGAACTTGAATGGGACGAAGTGGCTCGAATCCAACGCTACAATGTAATCACTTCCGAGCGCGTGGAAGAACTGGAAGAAACCGTGATTTATCCTGCGAAGCATTTCGTGGTTTCGGGCGAATTGCTTTTGCAGGCGACGGATCGAATCCAAAAGGAAATGGAAGAACGAGTGGAAATTTTGACGGCGCAAAAAAAATTTCTCGAAGCCGAACGCCTGAAGACGCGCGTAACTTACGACATCGAAATGTTAAAGGAAATGGGATATTGTTCGGGAATCGAAAACTATTCCGCGCCCATCGCCGCCCGCGCCCCGGGCGAGCCGCCCGCCACGTTGCTCCATTATTTTCCCGACGACTTTCTTTGCATAATCGACGAGGCGCATGTTACCGTTCCGCAAATCGGCGCGATGTACGAGGGCGACCGTTCGCGAAAGCAAAATCTCGTAGACTTCGGCTTTCGTCTTCCGAGCGCGCTCGACAATCGCCCGCTCAAATTCGCCGAGTTCGAAAAGAAGCTCAACCAAGTGATTTATGTTACCGCCACACCGCGCCCCGAAGAAATCAAGCAGAGCAGCCAAGTGGTGGAACAAATCATCCGCCCGACAGGTTTGCTCGACCCGATTATCGAAGTGCGGCCGAGCGAAGGACAGATGGAAGACATTTACAAGGAAGTGCTCGCGCGCATCGAACGCGACGAGCGAAGCCTGATTTTGACGCTCACAAAAAAAATGGCTGAAGATTTGACCGACTATCTTTTGGGACTAAATTTGAAAGTCAAATACATTCACTCTGAAATAGACACGTTCGAGCGAGTTGAAATTTTGAAAAGTTTGCGTTCTGGCGAAATCGATGTTTTGATTGGAATCAACCTTTTGCGCGAAGGAATCGACTTGCCCGAAGTGAGTTTCATCGCGCTTTTGGACGCGGACAAAATCGGATTTTTGAGAAGCACCACTTCGCTAATACAAATCATCGGACGCGCCGCGCGAAACGCGAACGGAATGGTCGTGATGTACGCCGACAGGATGAGCGACGCGATGAAAGAAGCCATCACGGAAACAAAGCGTCGCCGCGCCATTCAAGAAGCCTACAACAAAGAGCACGGAATTACCCCCACCACGATAAAGAAAGCGGTGGAAGACATACTCGAGCACAAGACGCAGGAAGCAAAAGAAGAAGCGGAATTGCAGCTCGATGTGCTGAAAAAGAGCGCGAATCTTTTCGTGCCGAAAGAACGGCGCAAACTCATAGAGGCTTTGAAAAAACAGATGAACGAGTACGCGGAGAATTTGGAATACGAGCAAGCGGCAATCATTCGTGATCAAATCGCGGACATAGAAAAGCAGTATGGAAAATAAAAAAAAAGCACAATGCATATTGAAATTTTTGAGACGGCAAATTTTTAAAACGCAATGCATCCCGATACACCGTCATTGAGATTTCTCTTGCTTGTCAACTTGTGAAAGCGATCCGCTTTGCAAGCGTGGCAAATTCGATTTCTGTGTCTTGAGGAAAACGTCAATCGCGCCTTGCTCATTTTAAGAAAATGTGATAGACTGTTTGAATGAACAATTTCAAAAAAACATGTTTCGCCGTCGCCTTGGTTTTCACGCTCGCTTATACGGCGTTCGCAAAATCTTCGCCTAAAATCGTGCCGACCACGATAAAAATTTGGGACGGCGTTCCTTCGATGAAAGGTCAATCCACAAAAATGGACTACTACGCGCCGCAAGGAAAAAACACAGGCGCGGCGCTTGTAATCTGCCCGGGCGGAAGCTATCACCATCTTGGCGTTTTCCACGAAGGAAAGGACGTGGCTCTTTGGGCGGCGCAAAAAGGTATGAGCGGCTTCGTGCTAAAATATCGCGTGAGCGGACAAGGCCACCATCATCCGGCGATGCTAGAAGATGTCCAAAGGGCAATCCAAATCATACGCGAGAACGCCTCAGAGTACGGAATCGACAAGGGCAAAATCGGCGCGATCGGTTTTTCGGCGGGCGGACACTTGGTCTTGATGGCGGAAGTTTTCGGAGGCGAATCGGAATTGGAAAAACTCGGAATAAAAACAGAAGTTTCGCTTGAGCCGAATTTCATTATGCCGATTTATCCTGTCGTTTCGATGCAAAACGACATCGCGCACAAACGCTCTCGAAAAAGCCTGCTCCGCAAAGACCAAAGCGAAGAGCGCAAAAATCTTTTTTCAATGGAAATGCAGGCGCGAAAAATAAATTGCCCGGTTTTCTTGCTTGCCGCCAAAGACGACGCGACAGTGAATTATCTCAACTCAACTCGCCTTGCAGAAGCGATGACTCGCGAAGGAGTTGAAAGCAAATTCATCCTTTGCGAAAACGGCGGACATGGATTTGGCATGGGCAACAATAAGTTCGTCCATTCCACACAATGGAACGACGAATGGCTTTGGCCGTGGCTCGAGGAAACCGTGTTAGGCAAATGAAAGCAGCCTTGCAAAATGGTTTGGAAAATGAAAAACGCGGCGGTCTCGACAGGCTCAAATCGCACGGCAAAAGCCGTGCTTACGAGTCTGCGAAGCAAACTCGCTGACTGAAATCAAATCACGAAGCGGCGCAAAAATTCTCAATTACCTATTGCTTGTTTGCGCACACGATGGCGCAAACATCGCAGACCTAAAACACGTTTTCCATCACTTGCGAGACTTCAGTAACAGGAATGAATCTTATTCCAGCCTTGACGCGCTCAGGAGTTTCTTCCAAATCGCGCTCGTTCGGCTTCGGAATCAAAATCGTCTTTATGCCGTTCCGTTTAGCCGCCACGGTCTTTTCGCGCAGTCCGCCAATCGGCAGAACCTGCCCTGTAAGAGACAGCTCGCCTGTCATCGCAAGATCCGGTCTTATGGTCTTTCCAGAAAAAAGAGAGATGAAAGTCGTAGCCATCGTGATTCCAGCGGAAGGACCGTCCTTCGGAGTCGCGCCTTCGGGAATATGCAGGTGAACGGTGTTCTCGTCAAACCAAGCCGCATTCTTCATTCCGTTCAGCACAGCATAACGACGCGCCCAACTGAACGCGATGCGCGCGCTTTCTTTCATCACATCGCCCATCTGCCCCGTAAGCTCAAGACCGCCATTCTTTGACGGAAACGAGACCGCCTCAAGCAAAAGAGTATCCCCTCCCATGCTCGTCCACGCAAGTCCGATGGCCGTGCCGGGCTTTTTCGCGCGCTTTATCGTGCTTTCGTCGAAAACGGGCTTTCCAAGATATTCGTTCAAGTCGCTTGTATCCACAGTATAAGTCTTGCTCGTGTCCTCTTCCTCATCTAGCATCTTCGTAACAATCTTGCGGTTTATCTTGTCCAAAGCCTTTTCAAAACTCCGTACCCCCGCCTCGCGCGCATATTCCTCCGCTATGGAAACAAGGACCGAGCGAGTGTATTTCACTTGATTTTTGCGGAGTCCGTTCTTGGCGAGGTTTTTCGGAATGAGATAATGCCGCGCGATTTCGATTTTTTCCTGGTCGATGTAGCCGGGAATCTGTATGACTTCAGCGCGATCCATCAAGGGCGCGGGAATCGAGTCGAGAGTGTTCGCGGTGAGGATGAAAAAAACGTCGCTCGCGTCGAACGGCAAGTCCAAATAGTTGTCGCGGAACGAAACGTTCTGCTCGGGGTCGAGCACTTCGAGCAGCGCGCTCGCTGGATCTCCCTGATGGCTTTGCCCCATCTTGTCCACTTCGTCGATGAGGAAAACAGGCGAGCGCGTCTTCGTAATCTTCAAGCCCTGTATGATTTTGCCGGGCATCGCGCCGATATAAGTACGGCGGTGTCCCTTTATCTCGGCCTCGTCGCGCATTCCGCCCACGGAAAATCGGAAGAAAGGCTTTCCCATCGCGCTCGCAATCGAATGTCCCACGCTGGTTTTTCCTACGCCGGGCGGTCCTACCAAAAGCAGAATAGAGCCTTTGTTGTCTTTTTTCAGTTTGCGCACGGCGAGGAATTCCACGATACGCTTTTTCACGTCGTCAAGCCCGTAGTGCTCGCGGTCGAGGATTTTCTTTGCCTTCTGCAAGTCGTAGTCTTCGTGCGCATCGTCGCGCCACGGAAGCGTGGTGACAAGCTCGAGGTAGTTTCGCGTGCCGATGTATTCGGGAGAGTTCGGATCCATCACCTGGAATTTGGAAAGCTCGCTTTCCACGGTCTCCTTTATCTCGCCCTCGAACTTCAGCTCGTCTATCTTTTCCTTGAATTTCTTGTAGTCGTTGACGTTGCCTTCCGCGTCCGTGCCGAGTTCTTCCTGAATGGACTTCATTTCCTCGCGCAAGAAATAGTTGCGCTGGTTCTTTTCCACGCGCTCGTTTATCTCGTGCTGGATTTTCTTTTGGATGCGCAGGAGTTCCTGCTCTTTTTTGATGTATACGAGAACCTGCTCCATTCGCTGGCGGACGTTCACGGTCTCGAGGATTTTCTGCTGCTCGTTCTTTTCGATGTTCAAAACCGAAGCGATGAAGTCGGCGATTTTTCCCGGATGGTCGATGTTCACCATGTTCAACCGCATTTCCTCGCTGAACATAGGATTGTTTTCGCTGATTTCCTTCATCTCGCTGATGAGCGCGCGGGTGAGAGCCTTCACTTGGAAAGTGTCGTCCTCCTCGTCCTCAAGGTAATTTACCGTGGCGGCAACGGGATTTTCAGCGTGAAGCACGGAGCGGATTTTGAAACGCTTGACCGTGGAAATGAAAACGTTGATTCCGCCGTCAGGCAAATTGATTTTCCTTATGATTCTCGCCGCGCACCCGATGGCGAAAATATTTTTCGCATCGCTTTTTTCATCGTCATTCTTTACAAGAGAAATTCCAAGAAAGCCGCCCTCTTTCATCGCCTGATCCACCGTCTTTTGGTCGGCATCGTTAGTAATCTGAAGCGGCGTGAAGATGCCAGGAAAAATCGGCCGTCCCTGAATGGGAAGTATATTGAGCGTGGGCGGAAGAGCCTGCTCCACCGGCAGCACCGCGCCGGACGAATTCTCGGCTGCGACATTATTCACATTTTTTTTCTTTTTTGCCATATTACTTTAATATACAAAAAAAAGCGAGAATAGTCAAATGTTAAAAAATGTTAAAAAATGACTGTCAATTCGCATCGATGATTTTCAATAAGAATTTTTTGCCTTTACGAGCAAGATTTCCCTGTCATAGAGTTTTGCTGAAAAATTTTGCCAGCCTTAATCCTTTCATATTGATTTTTCTTTCGCGATGTGCTATCATTTTTACATTGATTTGCTGGAGGAAAATTTGAAAGTTGCGATTTTTTTTGGCTCGAAATCTGATTCTGCCGTGATGAAAAAGGCGGCCGACGTTTTGCGCGAATTCGGCGTAGAATGCAAGGCGTTCATAATTTCGGCGCATCGCTCAGGCGAGCTTTTGCGCGAAACTGTCCGCAAAATCGAAAGCGAAGGCTTTGAAGTCGTCATCGCGGGCGCGGGACTTGCGGCGGCGTTGCCTGGCGTAATCGCCGGAATGACAACAATTCCCGTAATCGGAGTGCCGCTTGAATGCGTGAGCGAAAAGTCGAACGGACTTGGCGGGCTTGACTCGCTTCTTTCAATCGTGCAAATGCCTCCGCAAATTCCTGTGGCTACGGTCGGAATCGGCAACGCGAAAAACGCAGGCTATCTTGCCGTGCAAATTCTCTCAATAAAGTATCCTGAACTCAAGGAAAAATTGTGCGAGTTCAGAAAAAGGCTTTCGCGTGACGCGGAAGAGCTGAACGAAAAAGGCGTGGAACTATGAGCGAAAGTAAAATTATGTCTGCAAGAAAAGAGCTGAATCATACTTGTAAACCAAACTCGGAATGTCGTGCCGACGAAGCGTTTTTTAATCGCGACGTTTGCGAAGGAAACTCGATATGTAGTGTCCACGAAGTGGACCAGCATAGCAAACTTCACGACGCATGCGGCGTATTCGGAATCTACCTTACGAAAAATTCCGGCGAACAAATTTTGGAAAGTTCGAAAGCCGCCGCCCTCACCTATTACGGCTTGAATTCGCTTCAGCATCGCGGACAGGAAAGCGCGGGAATCGCGGTCTACGACGGCGAGCAGATTAAATTGAAAAAAGGCGCGGGACTTTTGGGCGATGTTTTCAAAGGAAACGACATCAACGACCTAAAAGGATTCGCGACAATCGGGCACGTGCGCTATCCCACCGCCGGCGGCGAGGGAATGGAAAACGCGCAGCCGATGGTCGGCCAAATGAAATTGGGAACGGTGGCGGTGGCGCACAACGGACAGCTTGTCAACTACGAGCAGCTGCGCGAAATGCTCGAGGAATCCGGTTGCACTTTCAATTCTACAAGCGACACAGAAGTCATCGTGAAACTCATCGCGCGGAGTTACAAGAAAGGGCTTGACCGCGCGCTCACCGACACGATTCAAATGATAAAAGGCTCGTTCGCGCTTTGCATGCTCACAGAAAAGGCTTTGGTCGGCGCGCGCGATCCGAACGGAATCCGTCCGCTTTGCCTCGGCAAACTTGAAAACGGCTGGATTCTTTCAAGCGAATCGTGTGCCATAGACGCGGTGAACGGAACTTTCGTCCGCGACATCCACCCCGGCGAAATCGTCATCATAAACGACGACGGAGTGCTTTCGTTCGAATTTGGCGAAAAGACTTCCAAACGCTCATGTATTTTCGAATACGTTTATTTTGCGCGCCCAGATTCTGTAATCGATGAAATTGCAGTTCAAGAAGCGCGGCTTCGCATGGGCGAGACTTTGGCAAGGGAATGCCCCGTTCCCGCTGACATAGTTGTGGGCGTTCCCGACAGCGGCTTGGGCGCGGCTTTGGGATATTCGCGTGCGAGTGGCGTTCCTTATTCCAATGCAATCGTAAAAAACAAATACATCGGGCGCACGTTCATCGCTCCCACTCAAGGAGAACGGGAAAATTTAGTCTTCCTCAAACTCAACGCAATCAAAAGCGACCTCGACGGAAAACGAGTCATCGTCATCGACGATTCGATTGTGCGCGGGACTACGAGCCGCCGGCTCATTCAGATTTTGCGCCGCGCGGGCGCAAAGGAAGTGCACTTCAGGGTTTCAAGTCCGCCTGTAAAATTTCCGTGCTACTTCGGGATCGACACGCCGAGCCGTGCCGAATTGATTTCATCGAGCCATGACGTGGAACACATTCGTCAGGAAATCGGCGCGGACTCGCTCGCGTTCATTTCGGTGGAAGGAATGCTAGAAGCGTTGCGCTCATGTAGCCCGGAAAATTTCGGTTTTTGCAAAGGCTGTTTCACCGGCGAATACCCTATGTCAGTGCCAGGCGAACTCAACGGAAAAAAATTGGAAAAATGAATTTACAGTGTCATTGTCGGGCTTTGCCCCGACAATCTGTCGCAGAACAAGATTCCCGTGCCAAGCACGAGAATGACAGGTTGCTTCGCAACCACGAGTTTTCTTGCGAAAACTCGCGATTTCAAAAAAAATTTCATAAGGAGCGAACTATGGACTACAAGCAATCGGGCGTTGACGTAGAAGAAGGCTACCGTGCCGTGGACAAATACAAGGAAAGCGCGAAACGCACCCACATCGCGGGCGTGCTTTCGGACTTGGGAGCGTTCAACGGAATGTTCGCCGTTCCGAAGGGAATAAAAAATCCTGTGATGGTTTCGGGCACTGACGGTGTGGGCACAAAACTTGACATCGCGTTCAAGATGAAAAAATATGATACGGTCGGAATCGACTGCGTGGCGATGAGCGTAAACGACATCTTGTGCTCGGGCGTGCAGACGCTTTTTTTCTTGGACTACATCGCGTGCGGAAAACTTGAGGCGGACGTGGCGGCCGACCTTGTGCGCGGAGTGAGCGAAGGCTGTCTCCAAGCGGGTTGCGCCCTTTTGGGAGGGGAAACCGCCGAAATGCCGGGATTCTACGACGAAGGAAAATACGACCTTGCCGGATTCGGCGTGGGCATCGGCGAAAAATCCGAAATGATCACGGGAAAAAAAATCCGCGATGGCGATGTTTTGATTGGACTTTCTTCCACCGGCGTTCACTCGAACGGATTTTCGCTCGTCAGAAAACTCGTGCAGAATTTTGACGAGCCATTTGTTTTGAACGGAAATGAAACCGGCCAGACAATCGGCGAAGTGCTTCTCACTCCTACGCGCATTTATGTGAAGCCCGTCATGCAAGCGCTGAAAAAATTCCGCGAAAGCGTTCACGGAATGGTGCACATCACTGGCGGCGGATTTTACGAAAACATTCCGCGAATGTTCCCCAAAGCGGCATCAGGCGGAAAGCAGCTTGTATCGATTATAAAGCGCGACGGCTGGGACATTCCGCCAATTTTCGGCGAACTGATTCGACGCGGCGCGGATGTCTCGAAAGTCTACAACACATTCAACATGGGAATAGGATTCGTGCTTGCCGTGAAAAACAACGATGCCGACGCGATTTTGGAAATGTTCAACAAAAGCGCCGCGAATTTTTCATTGCCGGGGATTCCTGACATGAAAGCATACAAAATCGGGCGCGTATCCTATTCGAAAGGCGAAGTCGCCGAGCAAAAAGACGCTGTGCTTTTCGAGGACTAGGAAATGACGTTTGAATGGGATGAAAACAAAAATGAACTCAACAAGAAAAAGCATGATGGCATAGATTTTGAAATTGCAATCAGGGTCTTCCTAGATCCGAAGCGAATCGAAAAACTTGATTTGAAACATTCAAATTTTGGTGAAGAACGAATAAATGTCATCGGGCGAGTGAAAGAAATACTTTTCGTTGTTTACACAGAACGTGGCGAGGACAACATCAGATTGATTTCGGCACGACGCGCGAACAAATCAGAGGAGGACGAATATTATGAAAACTATGACGCTAGATGAATTGCGGAATTTGCCGCCGCTTACTCCTGAACAAATATTTACGATAGAAAATGCGAAAGTCGTTCCCGACGAAGATTGCCCGATTCAGACAGAAGAAGAATTGAAGCAATTTAAGCCATGGTATGAATTGCATTCAAAAAAAATCGGGCGCGTCGCTTATTCGAAGGGCGAAGTCGCGGGGCAAAAAGACGCGGTGCTTTTCGAGGACTAGGAAATGAACGTCGTCGTTTTGGTTTCGGGCGGAGGAACGAATTTGCAGTCTCTCATCGACTACGAAAAATCCGCCGCCGAGTGTCCTTACAAAATCGTAGCGGTCTGCTCAAACACGAAAAACGCGTTCGCCTTGGAGCGCACGAAAAAGGCGGGCATTCCCGCATTCGTGAAAAGTCCTTTTTCCGTGATGGGAAAACAAGCGGCGCAGAACGCAAGCCGCGAGCAAAAGAACGCCGCCGTAAGCGATGCCGTGTTTGAGCTGTGCAAAGAATTTCGCGCGGATTTGATCGTGCTCGCAGGCTATCTTTCGGTATTGTGCGGAAAAATCATTTCCGAATACGAAGGCAAAATCATCAATTTGCATCCGGCTCTTTTGCCGAAATTCGGAGGAGTGGGAATGTGGGGTGAAAACGTGCATCGCGCCGTGCTCGCCTCGGGCGAAAAAGAAAGCGGCTGCACGGTTCACTTTGTTGACGGCGGCTGCGACACCGGAAAAATCCTCATTCAAAAAAAAGTCAGCGTTTTGCCAGGCGACACGGTGGAAAGCCTCTACGCGCGAATCGCTCCGAAAGAACATGAGGCGATTGTGGAGGCCGTCTTGATGCTGTGCAAATGAAATGATTTTCAACTTGACAAATTCAGAATCTGTGCTAAAATAAAATTATGAGTGAAGAAAACGGAACAATCAATTTGGAAGAATTTAAAAATTCTTTCGTAAAAAATTACGGCGGCAGCGCGGACGACATTCAGCTTTTTTCGTCTCCGGCGCGTATCAACATCATCGGCGAGCACATCGACTACAACGGGGGAAAAGTTTTTCCTGCCGCGATCGATCGCTATATGTACTTCGCGATTCGAAAGCGCGGCGACACGAAAGTCATTTACAACGACTTGAAATTTCCGGGAACTTTCGAGTTCGACATAAACGAAAATTTCGCGTACAAAAAAGAAAACGACTACGCAAACTATTTGAACGGAATTCTTTCCATAATAAAAAAGCGCGGCTATAAATTCGATTCGGGCTTCGAAGTCCTGATAGATTCCACAGTTCCGGCGGGCGGCGGAATTTCTTCTTCGAGCGCGCTTGAATGCGGATTCGCGTTCGCGGTTTCGGAACTCTTCGGATTCGGGATTTCACGCAAGGACATCGCGCTCATAGGGCAGCAAAGCGAGCACGAGTTTATGGACGTGAAATGCGGAATCATGGACCAATACATAATCGCCACCGCGAAAAAAGGCACGGCGGAACTTTTGGACTGCGCGAAAATCGAGCATGAATATGTTCCGCTTGAAATGGGCGACTCGTGCTTCGTCGTGATGAACACGAAGAAAAAACGCTTGCTCTCAGAATCAAAATACAACGAGCGGCGCGAACAGTGCGAGGCGGCTTTGGCGCAGCTCAAGGCGGCGGCCCTTCCCCTTCCAGCGGGCGGAAAATTTTCCAACACAAAAGATTTGAGCGACTTGTGCTCGCTCACGGTGGAACAGTTCAACGCGGTCTCTTCAATATTAAAGGACGACGTTATTTTGCGACGAGCGCGACACGCGGTGACGGAAAACGAGCGCGTCTTGAAAGCCGTGGAAGTTTTGAAAAAAGGCGACTTGAACGAACTCGGAAAACTTTTGCGGGAAGCGCATCACAGCATGCAATACGACTTTGAGGCGACCGGAATCGAACTTGACACTTTGGCGGAGGCGGCCAACGCGCAAGAAGGATGCATAGGCGCGAGAATGACGGGCGGAGGCTTTGGCGGCTGCGCGATCGCAATCGTAAAAAAAGACAAGGCGGACGATTTCATCGAAAACGTGCAGAAAATCTACACGCAGAAAATCGGTCATGACGCGGGATTTTTCAAATGCGTTCCCGCCGACGGAGTTTCGCGAATCTGACGCGCGATTTCTTCGCAATTAAAATTCGCAGCAAAACACATGGGTTTTGCCAAAGCGTTCGCAATGGCAAAACTCGTGCTAAATTTCTCTTGCCCAAAACAGCGCAAATCGTTATAATGAAAATTAATTTTCAGCAATCAACAAATTGTAAAATTGAAAAGGAAATTTTATGCCGACAGTTTTTGTTCACGAAAAATATCGATTTTATTTTTTTTCGCGGGAAGAAAGTCGAAAGCATATTCATGTTTCATCATCTGACGGAGAGGCGAAAATTTGGCTTGAACCAAAAATTGAAGTGGCGCAAGTGGCAAAACTTTCTATGCAAGAAGTGAACAAAATTCTTGAGATTGTGAAAAATCGAGAGGGGGAAATCAATGGATTTTGGAACAGGCATTTTGAAAAAAACGGATGAGACTGAAGTTACGAATGTTTCGCCGTTCGGTATTTGGATTTTGGCGGCGGACGGAAATGAATATTTCGCATCGTATGCGGACTATCCTGTTTTTGAGAACGCTCCTCTGAAAGCGATTGCCGACGTTCGCGCGGACTGCATGGGAAACTTGCATTGGCCTTTGCTCGATGCGGACATTGAAATTGAAGCGTTGCGCCGTCCGCAAAAATTTCCTTTGCGCTTTTCGTGAAATTTCGAGAAATTGGAAAACTGACAAAAATTAAAATATGGGGAAGGAAATGATTGAAAAATATGAAATCGTAATCGGCTGCGAAATCCACACGCAGCTTTTGACAAAGACAAAGGCTTTTTGCGCCTGCGAAAACCGTTACGGCGGAATGCCCGACACTCGAGTGTGCCCTGTCTGCTTGGGGCTTCCAGGCGCGATGCCGCGAGTGAGCAAAGGATATGTGGAACTAGGCGCGGTGGCGGGGCAGGCTTTGAATTGCAAAATCGCGCGCTTTACAAAATTTGACAGAAAGCATTATTTTTATCCCGACTTGGCAAAGGGCTATCAAATCACGCAATATGACATTCCGCTTTGCAGCGAAGGATTCGTGGATTTGCCGATGAGAAATTATCCTAAAGACGAACGCCCAGGCGGAGCGAAATTCCGCGAGAAAAATTTTATCGGCGAAAAATGCGTTTCGCCAGACGGAAAATATCGCCGCGTGCGGATCGAGCGCATTCACCTTGAAGAGGATGTCGGAAAGTCGCTTCACATGGAGGGGGCGCATTCTTACATCGACTACAATCGTTGCGGCACGCCGCTCATCGAAATCGTCACGAAGCCCGACATGACAAGCCCTGAAGAAGCCGCGCTTTTCATGCAAAGCGTCCAGGAAATTTTGCGCTACGTCAAGGTCACGAAGGGCAATTTGGAAGAAGGCAACATGAGGTGCGACGCGAACATCAATTTGAATGTTTGGGAAGACGGAAAGATTTTCCACACGCCGATTTCGGAAATAAAAAACTTGAACTCGTTCAAGGCGATTCGCGAGGCGTGCGCTTACGAGGCGCAGAGACAGCTCGAGGAATTCAAAAACGATCGCCAGCCGTTCGACGCGGGATTCAAGGTGACGATGGGCTGGGATGAGGCGGCAGGAAAAACCGTCGTGCAGCGCACGAAGAATTCTTTCGTGGACTATAGATTCGTCGTCGAGCCTGACATCAAGCCTTTTTCCGTGAGCGAAGATTTGATTGCGCGCGCCGCCGAAAAAGTGGGAGAACTTCCCGAAGCAAAGCGCGAGCGTTTCAAAAAGGAATTCTCACTTTCAGATTTCGACGCGGAAACTTTGACGGGAACGCGCGAACTTTCGCTTTGGTTTGAAGAAGCGGCGAAAAATTCCAAAAGCCCCAAGCGCGCCGCAAACTTGATACTTTCGGAATTGCTCGCGCACCTCAATGAAAAGAATCTTTCGATAGATGAAATCGCGCTTACGCCAGCGCACATCGCAGGGCTTGCCAATTCGCTCGAAGAAGGAAAAATCACGTCGAAGCAAGGAAAGGAAGTATTCGCAAAAATGCTTGAGACGAACAAAATGCCTTCGGAAATAATCCGCGAAGAAGGAATGGAACAAATCAGCGACTCAAGCGCGATAGAAAAATTGGTGGAGCAAGTCCTCGCGCAAAACGAAAAGGCCGTCGCCGACTACAAGGGAGGAAAGACAAATGTGCTCGGCTGGCTCTGCGGACAAGTGATGAAGATGTCGCAAGGCAAAGCCGACCCGAAACAAGCGGCGGACTTCATAAGGAAGAAACTAAGCTAATAAGGAAATTAAGCGACGTATTCTCACATCGCGAAAGCGATGACGTGGAATAATTTTCCAATATGAAAACGGCGCGAAGCGACATATAAACGCCGATTCAATATGGATGGAACACAGAATAATTCTAAATAAAATCCGCGTTCCCCCTTTGCAAATCCATATTCGTCTGCGTCTAATTTAAGTTAAGCCAAGCAAAACAAAAATTTCTACCTCTGTTTTACCCAGTAGTCAAAATAGGTGTCGTAGCCGCCAACAAGAGGACTTTCGCTTTTTTGCCAGCCCACCTCTTTCAAAGCCGCTATGCGCCCCGTTGCATTTGAAAATCCTTTTGTCGCTAGTTTTTCGCAGTAAAACAAATCGAAAAAATACTTTTCAATCAACCGCATAATTTCCACAATGCACGCCTGCTGTTCATAATCACTTCGCAAGTCAAGCCTCACCAATCCAGTGAAGCGGCGAACACGGAATTTCAATTTCGCCTTTGCGAAACAGTCTTATTTCAATTATATTTGTATGTCGAGATGTCGTCAAGGAATTTCGCCTCTTCCTTTTTCGCGGCGGCATTGTGCTCTTCAAGTTTCCGCTCGCGGAGTTTTTTGAGGCTCTCGGTTTTCTGCATCGCCGCCTTGAACGCCGCGCGTTTTTCTTCGGTGATGATTTTTGCCTGCGCCATTTGTGCGAAAAGTTTTTCCTGCTCACCTTTCACGAAAGAATAAAACTGCTGCGCTTCAGCGATTTTAGTAAAGTCGCGTTCGCCCTCGCCCATTTTCTTTACGGCGGCGTATTGACCGGCGAGCGTGTCCAAATCGGATTGGATTTTCGCCTCCGCGCTCACTGCCTTTCCTAGCTCGATTTGAGCCTGTTCCTGCTCATATTTTCTCAAGCGCAAAAGCGGCTCAAGCTCGAATTTAAATTTCTTCATCTGAATTTAAATTATCGCCTTCAAAAACGCGAGCGTCAACGACCTGCGCCACGGAAGGAATTTCCGCGGCAGGACAGTCGGCGAATTCTTCCTCGGGAATTTCCGTTTCGGAAAGCTCGGCGAGTTTTTCGAGAGTGTCACGCATCGTGCAACGATCGCTTTCTTCCTGCTTGAGGAATTCTTCGATTTGCTCGTGCTTTTCAATCGCCTCGTCAATCGCAGGCGACGCGCCCCGCGAATACGCGCCGGTCGTAATCATCAGCTCGTTTTGCTGGTAGGTAGCCATGAGCTGCCTGATTTTTCCGCACGCCTCGCGAGTGGCTTTTCCCGTAACACGCCGAGCAAGTCGGCTTATGCTCGCAAGGACATCCACGGCAGGATAATGATATGCCTGCGCCAAAGAGCGGCTCAAGACGATGTGCCCGTCAACCACGCCACGCACGGTGTCGGCGACCGGACCGTTCATGTCGTCGCCTTCGACGAGAACAGTGTAAAAAGCGGTGATCGATCCTTTATCGTTCGTGCCCGTGCGTTCGAGGAGTTTTGGAATCATATCGAAAACGCTAGGCGGAAAACCTTCGCGAGCCGGCGGCTCTCCGTTTGAAAGCGCGATTTCCCTCTGCGCCATAGCGAATCGGGTTACGCTGTCGAACATCAGCATTACGTCTTTTCCTTGATCGCGAAAATATTCCGCGACTGCGGTGGCAACGAAAGCCGCCCGCAAACGGCAAATGCTCGGCGTGTCGCTTGTGGCGACGACCACCACCGAACGCTTCAAGCCTTCCTCGCCCAAATCGCGATTTATAAAGTCCAGGACTTCGCGACCGCGCTCTCCCACCAATGCGATTACGTTTATGTCGGCGTTCGTATTGCGCGCCATCATGCTTATCAAAGTGGACTTTCCGACGCCAGAGCCGGCGAATATTCCGAGCCTCTGTCCCGCCCCCACGGTCAGCATAGAGTCAATCGAGCGAACGCCTGTCGTAATGCGACGCGTTATCGGCTTTCGCTTCATAGGATCGGGTGCGCTCGCCAAAGCCGGATAATAAGTTTCGCAGACAGGCTCCGCCTTTCCGTCGGCGGCTTTTCCAGTCGCGTCGATTACCCGCCCCAAAAGCCTTTCGCCCACGCCCACTTGCAATGTCTGCCCCGAAGCCACGACTTCCGTTCCCACCTCGATTCCGCGCGTGTCGCCGAACGCCGTAAGCCGCACAGTAGTTCCTTCAAGGCCGACGACCTCGGCGAGCATTTCCTTTTTCAGGCTTTTGATTCGAATAGTGCAAATTTCGCCGATGACGGAGCGCGGACCTTCGCTCAAAATTTCAAGGCCGCTCACGCTCTTTACTTTTCCGACATACAAAATCGTTTCGGCGGACTTTATTTTTTCGAGATATTTTTCAAGGCTGAATTTCTTGTCGTCGCTCGCCATCACTGCTCAACCACATTGGATTTCGGCACTGTCTTTATCGGAGAGATTTCCAAAATCTTCTCTTCCAATTCCGCAAGTTGGGAAGAAATGCGCGCGTCAATCGCGCCGAAGTCGGTCTCTACAATGCATCCTCCGCGCTCAACGGTGGAATCTTCCATAACGGTGATTCCCTTCACGCCTTCTACGCGCTGGATGAAATCTTTCGTGTGCTCGGTGGTGAGCTTTACGTCATCCAAATTTACGCGAATCGTAATGTCGCCGCGCCCTTTTACCTTTTTCAGCGCGGAAAGGACATTGCTCAAAATCACGCTTTTTTGATTTTCGGAAATTATCTTGATTACTTTTCGGACAGTCAAAATCACAAGTTCGACAATTTGATGCTCGGTCTCATCTAGAATTTCCTGGCGGCGTTGCATCACGGCTTCTATGACTTTATGCATGCGCTCGACAAGGCGATTCGCTTCCGCAGACCCCTCGGCATAGCCAGATTCTCGGCCTTCGTCAAAACCTTTGTTTTTCGAATCCTCAAGGAGTTTTTGAGCCTTGTCTTCCGCCTCCGAAATAATTTGCCGCGCCTTTTCCTGCGCCTCATTTTGAATTTTCTGCGCTTCTTGCTCCGCCTGTGCTTTTATGATTTGCGCTTGGTCGGTCTGCCGCTTCACTTCCGCGAAAGCCGAGTCCTCGGCCTTTTTTACGATTTCGTCCGCCGCCGCCTGCGCTTCGTCGAGCATGCGCTGCTTTTCTATCTCCCAGCCTTTTTTGAACATTTCGGCTTCGTTGCGCAAATCCTCGGCAGTAGGTCCTGTGTATTCGGCGACTTCCTCTTCCTCCGACGATTCTTCGACCGGAGCATAATCGCGTATAAGCTTGAGAGAAACCACATCTTCCTTGTCGTCCTTGAATTCAAGCGGACGGAACACAGTCTTCGCCATTCTACATCCTTAAAAATAAGTTTGCTTAAAAACTTCAGTTTTTAAACAAACTTATTTCGCCTGCGTTAGCAACTTGTTGCGGCGCGGGCAAGTAAATAAGCGAGTTTTCGCAGAAAACTCGAAGTCAAAAAATCGGCAACATTTTGACGCTTTTTTGACACTCCCTTAAAATTATATAATAAGCAATTTGTAATGCAAGCCAAATGGTTTGTGCTAGTCAACTTGCAACAACAAGCGCATTATTACTTATTACCTAATACATATTACTTATTCTATTTAACTTACCAGCTCGTCTTCGCCCGAACGCGCGATAACAATGTCGCCCTTTTCCTCCAAACGGCGGATCGTGGAAACGACTTTCTGCTGGGATTCTTCCACGTCCTTCAAGCGGACAGGTCCCATAAATTCCATATCTTCCTTGAGCATGCTCGCGGCGCGCTTTGACATATTGTGGAAAATCTTGTCCTGCACTTCCGCGTCCACGCTTTTGAGGGCTTTCGCCAATTCCTGCGTGTCCACTTCGCGAAGCACTCGCTGAATCGAACGGTCGTCGAGCATAACGATGTCTTCGAAAACGAACATTCTCTTTTTGATTTCTTCCGCCAAATCCGGGTCTTCCTCTTCCAAAGCCTCGATGATGGCCTTTTCGGAAGAACGGTCTACAAGGTTCAAGATTTCGACGATGCTTTCTACGCCGCCCGCCGCCGTGTAGTCTTCGGAAGAAAGCGTGGAAAGCTTCTTTTCCAAAACCCGCTCCACTTCGCGCAAAACGTCGGGCGAAGTTCTGTCCATCGTCGCCAGACGCTTGGAAACCTCAGGCTGCATTTCTTCGGGCAGATTCTGCAAGATAATCGCCGCCTTCGCCGGCTCCAAATACGCCAAAATAAGCGCGATTGTCTGCGGATATTCCTGCTGAATGAAGTTGAGCAAGTGAGCCGGATCCGTGCGGCGGATGAAGTCAAACGGGCGCACCTGCAGACTCGAAGTGAGGCGGTTTATGATGTCTATGGCCTTTTGGCTTCCCACAGACTTTTCGAGCAATTCGCGCGCGTAGTCGATGCCGCCCGTGGTGATGAAATTCTGCGCGTTCATCAAGTCCTGGAATTCTTCCAAAACCTGATCCTTTATTTCCGCGTCAATCGTCTCAAGGCGCGCTATTTCAAAAGTCAAAGTTTCCACTTCGTCTTCGCGCAAATGCTTCATTATTTCAGAAGAAACATCGCTTCCGACGGAAACCAAAAATATGGCTGCCTTTTGTCTGCCGGTGAGATTCTTATAGTCTTTCGAACTTTTCTTTCCGCCGCCCGCGCTCGCGGACTTCAACTGTGGTTTTGCCGCAGCCTTCGCAGCCGCTTCTTCTGCCATTCGAATCCCCCTTTTGTCATTCGTCCTTTCTCAACCACGCGCTCAAAACCGAAGCCACCCTGTCAGGATAATCGCTTAACGCGCTTTTGATTTTTGTCGCGGGAGAGGCAGCCACCTTTTCAAATGCCTTTCTTTCCGAAGCGACGTCCTTATATATATTTCGGACTTTTCCGAATCTTTCTAAAGTCTCCAAAACCTGAATTTCGTCGCGCACTTCACCGGGATTGTTCGGATTGTATTTCGTGCCAAGTTTCCGCATCGCCTTTAAAAGCATTTTCTTTTCATCGGCATTGAGATAATCCATCACGCCTTCGGCGGCGGCAGGGTCAAGCTCGCCAAAAAGTATCGCCGCCTTTTTCCTTCCCGGAATGTTTTTCTGCGAAGTCTTTTGAAAATCCAAACTGCTCATTTATAAAATCTCCTGCGCCTAATGCCACCAACTGTTCAATAATAAGCCGCAACCTGCGGTTGCTTACGAGTTTTTGCTATTCTTCCATAAGCCAAGTGCGGATGAGCATAGCGACATCTTCGGGATGTTCTTTTGCCATGGCGATGGCGTTTTCCTGAAGTTCCGCGCGGCGGCGTTCTTCCACGGACATCGTAACTTCCACGCCCTCTTCTTTCGCTTCCCACAAAGCCTGGTCTCGCGCGGCCTGCTGCTTTCGAAGCAATTCCTCTTCGCGCAAACGACGGCGGCGTTCCATTTCGCGGCTGATGACGCGGTACAAAATGAACACCGCCAAAATCACGGCAAGTCCGATCAACACCAAAATTATAGTAAGCCGCGTCTGCTGCGCCTTCAAAATGGCGGCATCATCAGCGTCAAATTCCTCGCGCCTGTCAAACGGAATATTCGTCACTACTACGCGATAGCCTTTGGCGCGGTCGTAGCCAATCGCGCCCTCCAAGCGAGCGGAAACATTTTCGAGAGTCCTTTGGGAAAGCGGGCGATAAACGCGCAAGACGCTTCCCAATCTCAGCCTCGCGTTCGAGCGAGTGACTTCGTTCGTATCCCAATCTGGAAAAAGTTCCCGCATTCTTTCGCGCGCGCTTTCTATATTGTCGTCCGTAACGAAAATAGGATTTCCCTTGCCGTCCTTTATGACTTCCCATTCACCGTCGATGTTGACCGAAACAGTGACACGCCCGAAGCGCGGACTTTCCACGCGGTGAATCGTATCCTGATTTAGCTCGTTGTTTTGAGTGACGCCGGTTTCGGTCTGTCGTCCTATGACATTGGACATATCCGAATAAACCGGCGGATTCTGTCCTTCCGTGCCGGCAGGTCCTTGCGGATTGAATCCTGTTCCCTGCCATTCGCGCGTGACAGTTTGGCTAGAACGAGGAAGAAAGTCGCGGTATTCCGAATCGTCGTAAGGCGTGTCCGGATTGTCGGGACGAATCTCAATAGGATGGTAAACTATGGAATCACGCGTTTCCTCGGAAAAATCCATGTCGATTTTTATCAGCAAGTCGCGCACGCGGTCTTCCGAAAAATCGCTCTGGAGCGACTTCAAAGTCTGGGCGCGGTAATACGCTTCGCTTTCACGGATGAGCTTTTCCTGCTTTTTCACCAAGTCAAGCCTGTCAAAGTCCGCCTGCCCCTCAAAGTCGTTGAGGATATTTCCTTCCGAATCCGTGATGACGCAATTTTCTTCGGTAAGACCGTCCACCGCCGAAAGAATCAATTCCTGAATTCCGCGAATCCTGCGGCGGCTCGAAAACAAGTCGCTTCCGCGCCGCACAGTCAAAATCACGCTCGCCGTGACAGGAGTTTGGTCTCTGCGAAAAAGCTTGTCCTCAGGCAAATTGAGAATCACTTCCGCGTTCGCCACATCCGGCAAAGACTCGATGTGCTGCTTCAACTGCCTTTGCCTAGCCTGCTGGATGCGCACGTTTTGGTCGGCGTCTGTGGTCGACCAACCCCTGTCGAACACGCCCGCGAAAGGATCCACAGTCGCAGGAACGAGATTTTCCGTAAACAAAAGCGTCCGCGCGCGCGTGGCGGTCGCGTCGTCCGCCACAGAAATATAACCCGCGTCATTCACATCGGCTCGGATGTTTTCTTCGTCCAGACGAGAAAGTATTTGCCTTTGAGCCTCGCCGGTAACAGGCGTATTGAAAAGCCGCACCGTCGAAGGAGTGGAAGAGACTCGGAACATCACGACCACTGCCACGATGACGACGATGACAATGCCGATGACTATTCCCTTTTGAATTTTCGACCACTTGGCCCATGCCCCCTTGAAGGAGTCGCCAAGTTTTTTGAGCCATTCGTTCATCCAAGTCCTCCCGTGAACGAATTTAAAATAATACTTATCTTATTATATCATATTTATTTTAATATGAAAAGAGTTTATTGCAAATTTTTCATATTTTTTTTTATTGCGAAAAATGAAAAAGATGAAATCGCCGCAGTTCGCCGAAAACGCCGTGCTCACATTCCGCCTTCCGCAATCTCAAACTGCCTTGTGCGCCGCGTTCCGTTGGAATCGGTTACTGTGAGCGTGTGCCATCCGGCGCGCGGACGCACTGCCATTGTGTGTTCGCCTCGCGTTTCTCCCAAAAACTCGCCGTCCAAATCCCAATACAGCGTCGCGCCTTTCGAGCGTGACGCCGCCTGCATCACGGTCTTTCCCGGCGTTCCGTCAATTTCGATGGGAAGAATTATCTGCGCGCCTTGCTCTGGAAACAAAATCGAAAGCTCGCTTTTCTGCGCGAATCGGTGCTCCGGCAAAAACGGCGGCAAGTGCCTGTAGCCCAAGGCCTGCCTTGTGTAGTAGTATTCGATTGACGGGGGAAGCACGAAACGTTTTTCTGTCACAGGGAAAAAACCTTCGTACTCGCCCTTCATATCCGAAACTGTCGCTTGGAATTTTTTGTCCGGAGTGAGAGAAACTATTTTGCAATATGGGCACAATTCGCCCAAAGGCGCGGCAGACGGACGCAGCGCGATTTTTGTTTCCGGGCAATTCTTGCCTGCCGCGAATCCCGAAGCGGCGCAAACCGTTTGCTCGCAAAGCGCGTCTTCCGGAACACAAGCCGTTTCCTTAGACGGCGGCAAAATCGAAAACAAATCGAAAAGCACGGGGGCGGCCGTCGCCATGCTGCGCAAGTTTTCGCTTCCCTGACCTTCCGCGTTTCCAATCCACACGCCGATTGTGTAGTCCGCAGTCGTTCCGATTGCCCAAGCGTCGCGCTTGCCGTTTGAAGTGCCCGTCTTCCAAGCGATTTTTCTTGACGTGGCGTAAGACTGCCAAAGCGCTTCTTCGGCAGGACGAGTCCCTTTTTCGAGCGCATTCAAAGTGAGAGCCGCCGCACCCGCGCTTGCAGGAAACCTTTTATTGAACATATGAACATCTGAAGTGTTAAAATCAGTACAGAAATGGTGCGCTGATTTTAACTTCGAGTTTCTTTCAGAAACTCGTTCATCTACTTCCCGCTCACGCGAGCGAATTAAGCTTCCTCGAAAACTGAAGTTTTCTTCGGTGCTTAATTTCAAGGAACATACATTCATAAGCGACGCATAAGCCAGAACCGTTTCATAAAGCGTGATTTCGCCGCCTCCCAAAATCAGGGGAAGCCCGTAGTATTCCGCCGAACGGTCGAGCGTCGTAAAGCCGCAAAGCTTCAGGTAGTCCAAAAACTGCGTTATTCCGTACTCGCGCAATTCTCGCACGGCTGGAATGTTAAGCGAGCGGCTCAACGCTTCGTCCGCACGCAACGCTCCGCAATATGTGTTGACGTTGTTTTCGGGCTTGTAGTTTCCGATTCGCGTGGGAACGTCCAGCACCAGCTGTTGCGGCAAAAGCATTCCATTGTCCAGCATCGCCGCGAACAAAAACGGCTTGAGAAGGCTTCCCGAACTTCGTCGCGCGTTCACGATGTTCACGTCGTAATTTTTCGCGTTGCGTTCGCGCCCCGTGTTTCCGATGTATGCGAGCGGCTCGCCGGTCTTTGTCCGCACAATCAGACAAGCCGCGTTGTTTATCCCTTGCCGTGAAAATTCTTCGGACCAATACTCCACAATTCGCGAGGCGTTTTGTTGTAGCGAAGAATCCAAAGTGGAAAAAAATTTGTTCTTGCGAGGCGAAGAGAGCTTCAAATATTCAAGATAATGGAACGCGCCGCTTGGGAGGGGATGCGCCTTTTGCGGAAGCGGCTCGCTCAAAGCCAGCGCGTACTCTTCTTCGCTCAAATATTTTTTTTTGAAAAGTCTCGCCAAAAGCGAGTTGCGCTTTTGAAGAAAAATCTCGTCGTTCGTCCCGGGAAAAACGAGCGAAGGCTGGTTCGGAAGCACCGCGAGAGCCGCGCTTTCCGCCCAAGTCAAGTCCTTCGGAGCGCGGGCAAAATACCGCCAGGAAGCCGCCTCCAAGCCCACGACGTTTCCGCCGAACGGCGCGAGCGCGCAGTACAATTCCAAAACCTTCTTTTTGGAAAACCGCGCGTCAAGCATTACCGCCAAAAACGCTTCCTTTATTTTTTGCGCGTAAGTTCGCGGCGGCGATTTTTGCAAAAGCCTTATCGTCTGCATCGTGATTGTCGAGCCGCCAGAGACTATTCTTCCTGCCCTTTTGTTGGAAATAAACGCCCGTCCAATGGAAATAAAATCCACCCCCGGATGGAAATAAAACCGTCTGTCCTCAAAATTTACAAGCGCGATTTTGAAACGCTCAGGCACTTCGCCAGGCTCGAACCTCCATTGCCCGTCGCTCGCGCAAGTCGCGCCCAAAAGAATTCCGTCCTTGTCATACAACGCAAAAGAATAAGGTGTGTTTTTCGGCAAAAGAAAATATGGAAGCGCAAAAAACAAAGCGAGGAAAACCGCGAGCGCGATGAAAAAAGGCTTCACGAAACGAGGGAAGGACATTGATTTCAAACATTGAAAACTCATATTACGCTTCATTCTCAATTCTCAATTATCACATCTTCCACTTTCCCAATCAAAAAATCCGGAGTGCTCGCACCCGCCGTAATTCCAATAGCGGTTACGCCACAAAGCGCGCCCTCATGCAAAAGCCGCTCCATTTCCCGCGCACCCTCGACGAAAAAACTTTTTTCGCAAAGCGAGCGAGCAAGTTCAAAAAGCCGTCTCGTGTTCGCAGATTTTTTTCCGCCCACCACGACTATCGCCTCAACCTTTTCCGACAAATCCAGCAATGCTCTTTGACGGCTTTGAGTCGCAGGGCAAATCGTGTCGAGCACTTGCAAGTCAGGAATTTTCTCGCGCAGAACTCCTGAGATTTTTTTAAACTCTTCAGGAGAAAAAGTCGTCTGGCTCAAAAGCACACAATTTTCATCGCGAGCTTTTTCAAAAGAATCTGCGAAACTTCTCGCTTCGTCCGCGTTTTGCACAAGCGTGAATTTTCCGCCGCCCTGCTCCGCGCTTCCTTGTATGGCGCGCACTTCGCCGTGTCCCGCATCTCCTGCCAAAATCACGTGGCATCCCTCTTTCGAAAATTCTTCCGCGCGGCGAAGGCTCGTAGCGACCCTCGGGCAAGTGGAATCTATGACCTGTGCGCCAGTCGCATTGATTTTTTTCAAAACGCTCGGCGCGACCCCATGGGCGCACAAAAGCACCACGCAGTTTTCATCGAGCGAGTCAATTTGATTTTCATCGAGGATAATTAAGCCGTTATCTTCAAGGTCTTTCAGAACAGTCTCATTGTGAATCAGAGGACCTAAGGAAAAGATTTTTTTTTCGCCATCGGAATTCCGCCCAAGCGCGTCCTCGGCCGCTTTTACCGCCAAACGCACGCCAGAACAAAATCCCATAATCGCGGAACGAATCACGCGCGGCGTTTCATTCCGCTTTCCTAAAGCGTCGCTTGCGTCCACTAACTGACCATCACAGTCGGCGCGGGATTTTTCGGAAGCGCGTGGTGGAAGCCGAATTCGGGTTTCCAATTTTGCCTCGTCAAATTGATGAATCCGCTTGAAATGAAAATCGAAGAATAGCAGCCGCTCAAAAGCCCGACCATCATCGCAAGCGCGAAATCCTTTATGCTGCCAGTCGTGAAAATGTAAAGCGAGAGTACGGCAAAAAGAGTCGTCGCGGTCGTGATGATCGAACGCACCAACGTGTCCGTCAAAGACTGGTCGAGAATTTCGCTGAATTTTTTCACTTCCATAAGCGGCAAATTGTAGCGCACCCTGTCAAGGATGACGACCGTCGCGTTTATCGAATATCCGACGATTGTCAAAACCGCCGCGAGAACAGTCGTGCCGAATTCAAGTTGCGTCCAAATTATGAAAGTAAACATTATGCAAATGTCGTGGATGAGCGCGATGATCGCACCGAGCGCGAAATCCCAATGGAATCGAACCGTGGCGTAAAGCCAAATCAAAACCATCGTGCCCACCAAAAGCAAAATCGAATTTCGCGCGAGCGAAGCGGACATGCTAGAGCCGATGAAGTCCGTCTTCTGCACGGAAACATTCGCCGCGCCATACTTCGCGTTTAGCGCGTCCGTGATTTTCGAATCGTCGTCGCCTTCGGAAATTCCCGCGCGAATTTGGTAGAATGAAGAATCCTCTCCGCCGATTTTTTTTACGCTCACTCCGCCGAACGCCGAAAGCGCGTCGCGCACTTCTTCGATTCCGGTCGCATTGGAAATTTCCACTTCCTCAATCATTCCAGGCTTAAAGTCAATTCCAAGGTTTATTCCGCGCACAAACAAGCCGACAACGCCGCTCATAATTACAACGAGAGAAACTATCGCACAAGGCAAAAAGGCTTTGCTAAAATGTATTCGGTCTTTCATTGTTTATTTCCCCTCCAACTTATGCTGACCTTCTTCGAGCCGAACGCTTCCGTACCGACATCAAACATCAGGCGGCTGACGAACAGCGCGGTGAACACGGACGAAGCCACGCCTATCGCAAGGCTCACCGCGAATCCTTGAATTGAACCTGTTCCGAGCTGGCTCAAGAAAAGCGCCGCGATGAACGTCGTGATGTTCGAGTCCATAATTGCCCAAAACGCGCCCTCAAAGCCCGCGTTAATCGCGCTCGCGCGATTTTTTCCCGCACGCAACTCTTCCTTTATTCTCTCGAAAATAATTACGTTCGCGTCCACCGCCATTCCCACCGTGAGAATCATTCCTGCGATGCTCGAAAGCGTGAGCGTCAAATTGAACGCGGAAAGCACCGCGAACAAAATGTACATATTCAAAATCTGCGCTACAATCGCGTTGATGCCCGCACCTTTGTAGAAAACGAGCATAAAGATGAAAATCGCAATCAAACCCACGGCGAGCGCGGTAAGCCCGTCGCGAATCGTCTGTTCGCCCAATTCCGCACCGATTACCTGCTGGCTTTCCACGCTGAGCGGCACTTCAAGCCAAGCGGTCTGCAAGACTTTTTGCAAATTCTGCGCCTCTTCCAAACCGAATCCGTCGATGCGAACTTGTCCGCCGCCGATTTTGGTGCGTATTGTAGCCGCGCTTTTCACTTTGTTGTCGCTCACCACGGCAAGGCGTTCGCCGACATGCGCGCCTGTAAAGTCCGCGAAAATTTCCGCGCCTTCCATGTCGAGCGTAAAGTCCACGCCGGTCTGCCCCATCTGGTCGCGCGAGACTTCGGCACTTTTCACATAGCGTCCGTCAAGCGCGACTTCCTTTTTGAGTGCCATATACTGGACGAACTCGTCAAGTCCGTAACTGTCTTTCGTGTAGTATCCCAAAATCTCGACGTCTTCAGGAACAATTGAAGCGTCTTTGAGCGAGCCGTCTTCGTTGAAAGTGTTGCCGGGATTTGAGTAATAATATGAAAGGAACTGATTCGTCGCGTCTTCATCAACCAAACGGAAATTGAGAATGCCCTTTCCCATTATGATTGTGTTGATCGCGCTGCTCTGCTCCGCTCCAGGAATTTCAATGTAAATCCTGTCCTCGCCCTGCTGACGTATGACAGGGTTGCTCAATCCGAAGCGGTCGATTCGGCTTTGCAAAGTCTCCAAGGCCTGCTCCATCGCGCGCGCCTTGAATTCCGCCTCGCCGCCCGCCAAAGCCGCGTCGCCCTGCAAGCGCAACGCCGCTTCCAAATCCGCGCGGACGATAATGTTGATTCCGCCCGAAAGGTCAAGTCCGAGTTTCACCGAATTGGTGTAATTCTTTTTGTCCGCCAAAATCTTTTCACGATAATGCTCTTGGAACAAATCCAAAAGCTGCTGATGAATTGAAGAAGCGACATTTTTCTTCTCTTCGTCCGTGTTGGCATTGCGGCCAAGACTGAACGAATTCAAAATCGCGCCGAGCGTGAGATTTTCGGGAACCGGCTTTTTGAACGCCTTGTAATTTTTTTTCGCCTGCTTTGCAAGCCAAGCATAAGTTTCGCCCGGATCCGCGCCAGGATTCGCGATGGCGGCTTGCTCCAAAGCCTTCACGTCCTTGTCCGCCTGCTCCATTGAATATTCTTTGATCTTTTCAAGCGACATAAGCGCGAGGCGTTGGGCATCCTCGCTCGTTCTAAAATACCAAGCAATTGTAGGGCGCAAAAATGCCAAGCACAACGCCAAAACGACAAGGAGGATGGCAAAACGCCATCCTTTGTTTCCCTTTTCCATCTGTACACTCCAAATTAGTTGTCTTTTTTCTCGTCTTTGATTTCGGCCTTGTCTTCCACCTGCTTTTCGGCGACTTTTTCAACTTCGCTCTTTTCGACGCTGGCTATCGCCGTGCGGCTGAATTCAATTTTTGTATTGTCATCAACTTTGAGCACGACGGTCTTTTCCTTTGTCGAAGTGACTGTGCCGTGAATTCCGCCGATTGTAACAACTTTGTCGCCTTTTTTGAGCGCGGCGAGCATTTTTTCAGTTTCCTTCTGCCGTTTGCTTTGCGGGCGAATCAGGAAAAAATAGAAAATTGCGATCATCAAGACGACGGTCACAATCAGAGACATAAAACTTCCTGTAGTAGAAGCGCCTCCTGCAGCCTGCAAGAGTGAAAGAAATGACATAACAACCTTCCCGTTTTTTTAAAATGAAATGCGGAATAGTGGATTCGAACCACCGACCCCCACGATGTCAACGTGATGCTCTAACCAACTGAGCTAACTCCGCGAATGTTTTTATATTATAGCATAAATCAAAATAAATTGTCAAGTACTTGAAGCGTCAGAAAAGCGTTTTAGAAAAATTTTTGTGCGCTCTTCACGCGGATTGTTTATCAGCTGCTTCGGGTCGCCCTCTTCCACTATCACGCCGCCGTCCATGAAAATGATGTGGTCGCTCGTATCGCGCGCGAAGGCCATTTCGTGCGTCACGATTACCATCGTCATCTTTTGGCTCGCTAAATCTTTTATCACTTCGAGGATTTCGCCGGTGAGTTCGGGATCGAGCGCGCTCGTCGGCTCGTCGAAAACCAGCACTTCGGGATTCATCGCCAAAGCGCGCGCTATGCTCACGCGCTGCTGCTGTCCGCCCGAAAGCTCGCAAGGATAAGAATTTTCCTTTTCCGAAAGGTTCATCCTTGAAAGCCATTCGCGCGCGGTCTTTTCCGCTTCAAGCCGAGGAATTTTCAAGACGCGGATTTTCGGCTCGGCGACATTCTGCAAAGCCGAATAATGCGGAAACAAATTGAAATTCTGGAAAACCATTCCGATTTTCAAGCCGATTTTTCTTTGGGACGATTTGTCGCAATAAACGCCGTCCTTTACCAAATCGCTTCCGCAAATGTTTATCGAGCCGCCCGAAACTTTTTCCAATTGCGTAAGGCATCGCAAAATCGTGGACTTGCCGCTTCCGCTCGGCCCGATTATTCCGAGCACCTGCCCTTTTTTCACGCCAAACGAAATGTCTTTGAGCACTTCAGTTTCGCCGAAATTCTTGCGGAGATTTTTTGCCGTTATGATTTCCTCGTTTTCCATTTTTTCCTATTTGTAATAAGAGAGCTTCTTTTCCAAAAAATTGAAAAACCACGAGACGATTCCGTTCATCAGAAAATAAAACGCGCCCGCCAAAAAAAGCGGCACGGTGGAAACCATTCTGTTGGAGGCGGTTTTCGCGATGTGAAGCAATTCCACCACGCCAATCACTTGGACAAGCGCGGTGTCCTTTACGAGCGTCATCACTTCGTTTCCCATGACGGGAATGATTCGCTTTACGACTTGCGGAATCATTATATAGAAAAAACGCGCGGCTTTTCCGTAGCCCAAGACGTTCGCCGCCTCGTACTGACCGCGCGGAATCGATTCAAGTCCGCCGCGATAGATTTCCGCAAAATAGCATGCGTAATTTATCGAAAGCGCGATTATCGCCGCGACGAACCTTTCAAACGAAAACGCGCCGTCAGTCAAAATGCCCGGAATAAAATACACGCAAATGAGCTGCAACATCAATGGCGTTCCGCGAATCAAAAGCAAAAACCATTTTACTATTGTGCGGACAACGGCATTTTTCGCCATTCGTCCAGCACAAAGAAAGACTGCGAGCGGAACTGAAAAAATCAGCGTGAAGAAAAATATTTTCACGGAAACTAGAGTTCCGCTCAGCATCGAAAGGATTTGCGCGCCCATTTATTTTCCGATTACGGTGATGTCGCTTCCGAACCATTTTTCGCTGATTCGCGCGACAGTTCCGTCCTTCGCCATTTCTTCGAGGATCTTTTGCACGCCCTCGGCAAGTTTCGCGTCGCTTTTTCGAAAGGCAATTCCGTAGCGTTCGGCGGCGAGGCTTTCTCCCAAAGTTTTCAGCGGCAAGTTCGACTGCTTGATTACATACTCGGCGACAACGCTGTCCATCACAACTCCGTCCACGCGGTTCATCTGCAAATCGTTCAACGCCATCAAATTGTCCTGAAGCGGAACAATTTCCTTGAGGGAATTCTTGAAGGCGGGGGCGGCGTTCACCGCGTCTTCCGCGCTCGAGCCGTTTTGCAAGGAAATCGACTTGCCTTTAAAATCCGCGAGCGTCTTAAAATTTGAATCGCTTTTTACGACCACGACTTGATTGTTCTGCAAATACGGCTTCGTAAACGAAAACGCCTTGACGCGCTCGTCTGTCATAGTAAGCCCGTTCCAAATGCAGTCGATTTTTCCGCCGCGCAATTCCTGTTCCTTCGCGTCCCAGTCAATCGGCTGCGCCTTGAATTTCACGCCCATTCTCTTCGCCACTTCTTTCGCCAAATCAATGTCAAATCCGACGATTTCATTTTTTTCATCGCGGTAGCCCATTGGAGGAAAGGAATCGTCCAAGCCAAGCACGAAAACTCCGCGCGACTTCAAATCCTCGAAAGAATTGTCGCCCTTCGCCTTTTTCGGCTTCGCGAAAACAGAACCCAACACCAACGTGGCAATCACCGCACAAACCATAAATTTTTTCATATACTACCTCCATAAAAAGTCAAGAGCGATTTATCAAAATCGCGAATGGCTTTTTAGTGCGTTTTGCAACGAAGTGAAAAACGCGTTATATATAACAAGTTTGGTAAGTTGCAATGCAACTGGACAAACTTGAGTTGAAAAAAGTCGCGCCATTTGTGCGGCTTTTTTCATACCTCACTAGTTTTTTTGGAGGGAGACAACCCCTCTACTTCGGAAGCGGAAGCATTCGTCAGAATGTAGTTTTCATTCCTCCAAACCACCCACTTTCCCCAGCACCGCTTGAGACTGTCGCCCCAAGGTCCCATTTTGCCAAAACCGTACGTTCGCGCATTGCGACTCACTGTCATTGCGAGGAGCAACAGCGATGAAGCAATCCATAAACTAGATTGTTTCGCTTTGATCGCAATGACACACGCATTACCCCTGCTTTTTCGCGACGAATTCTTTGAGCGCGGCTATTTGCTTTTTCGTGCTTTCGCCTGAAGTACCGCCGAGCGTCTTTCTCGCGTCCACGCAAGACTCGATTTTTATCGCGTCGTAAACGTCGCCTTCGATTTTCGGCGAACATTGCTTTAACTGTTCCAAAGTCAAGTCTTCAAGCCGGACATTTTGCTCGATGGCAAGCCGAACCGCCTTCGCAGAAATTCCGTGCGCAGTGCGAAAAGGAACTCCCTTTTTCACGAGATAGTCCGCCAAATCCGTGGCGTTCAAAAATCCGCCCATGCAACTTTCGCGCATTTTTTCCGTGTTGAATTCCGCAGATGAAATCATATAGTCGAAAACGACGACGCAGCTTTTCACTGTGTCGAACGCGGCGAAAAGCGGCTCCTTGTCTTCCTGCAAATCTCGGTCGTAAGAAAGCGGCAGGCCTTTCATCATCGTAAGCAAATTGAAAAGCGCGCCGTAGACTTTTCCCGTGCGCCCTCGAATCAATTCGGCGAAATCGGGATTTTTTTTCTGCGGCATAATCGAAGAGCCGGTGGACCATTTTTCCGAAAGCGAAATGAAATCAAATTCGCTCGTCGCCCACAAGACGATTTCCTCGCTGAATCGGGAAAGATGCATTTGTAAAAGCGAAAACGCCGACGCGAATTCGATGCAATAGTCGCGGTCCGCCACGCTGTCCATAGAATTTTGCGTCGCGCCGGCGAATCCCAAATTCTCGGCGACTGCCTCGCGGTCAAGCGGAAGTCCGCTCCCTGCAAGCGCGCCGCTTCCGAGCGGACAAAGCGCGATTCGAGAAAGCGCGTCGGAAAGCCTCTCGTAGTCGCGAGATAGCATCCACGCCCATGCGCACAAATGCTCGGCGAGCGTCACAGGCTGCGCATGCTGCATATGGGTGAAGCCCGGCATTATCGAAGAAGTGTGTTTTTCCGCGATGGCAACAAGCGAGCCAATCAGCGAAACTATTTCTTTTTGCAAAGAAGGAATTTCGCGGCGCAAGCAAAGCCTCTCGTCCAAAGCGATCTGGTCGTTCCGGCTACGTCCAGTGTGAAGTTTTTTTCCGGCATCGCCAATCCTGTCAGTGAGAGTCGCCTCGATGAAAGAATGAATGTCCTCCGCGCTGTAGTCGATTTTGAGCGCGCCGCTTTTCAAGTCTTTTTGAATCGAATTCAATCCTGACTTTATTTTTTTGAATTCCGCCTGAGTGATGATTTTCGTTTCGGCGAGCATCGCGGCATGTGCGAGAGAACCTCGGATGTCGTCCTCCGCCATTCGCTCGTCCACGAAAATCGAAGTCTCGAATGCGACGGCCGCAGCGTCCGGTCCTTCCTTGAACCGACCGCTCCACAAAGCCGCGTGGTTGTCGGATGTAATTGTGCCGTGTTCCATTTTTTCAGTATACATAAAAATGAAAATTTATTCAATCGTCTTTTAGGCTTTTGAAAAAGGCATTGCGCCTTTTGGGCTTCATGCGCTCTTTTTTGGAACGCTTGTCTTCATATTGCGACGCGTCGGCGCGGCTCAAGAGTTCGTCGATGTCATTGTTGGAAGAGCCGAATTCCGCGAAGCCGCAACTCATGGAAAGTTCAAACGGATCCAAAGTTTCGGAATTAATTTTGTCGCATTCCTCGTCTATGGATTTTTTGATGCGGGCGAAATCTTTCGCGCAAATGCCGCTTGCAATTACGGCGAACTCGTCGCCGCCAAGCCGAGCCAAAATGTCAGTGGGCGAAAAAACTTTCCGCAAAACTTTCGCCTCGTATTTTATGGCGCGGTCGCCGGCGTTGTGCCCGTAAGTGTCGTTGATCTTCTTAAGGCCGTCCATATCGCAGTAAATGACCAGCCCTTCCCTTTTGGCATTCAGCGAAGTGGAAATTTTTTGCCGCGCATATTCATAAAAACCGCGCCTGTTCAAAAATCCAGTCATATCGTCGGTAAACGACATCAAGTGCATTTTCTGCGAATACTGTTCGAGAGAAATATTTTGGTCTTTCAAAGAATCATTTTGGCTCTGCTCGTAAGAAATTTCGATCGAAGTGATGATTTCCTTCGCAATCAATTCAAACACAGTCTGATAAAAAATTTTTTCATAGCTTCCGAACTTGAAGAACAAATATCCATACTGCAATCTTTCGGCGAAAAGCGGAAATACAGTATATTCGCCGGACATCTTCTTGACAATGTCGGCGGGAAGCATATTCAAATTCGAGTCGAACACTATGTCGGGACGCTCAAAATAGTCGCCGTCGAAAAGGGTCATAGCCACGCGCGCCTTGTTCGGTCTGTGGAAATCCGAATCCTTCGCATAAAAGACAGGGCTGTCGTAGAGAACCATAACGAATCCGTTTATGTCAAAAACGCTCAAACTGTAATGCAGCCTCGAATACAAATTTTCAAGCGGAACAGGAGTTTGAATTTCCATCAAAAAATAATGGAGCATGTAAATCTGCATTCCGCTCGCCCTCAAAATTTCGTGGCGTTGCTGTCGGAGCATGGAAGCCTTTTTGCCGTCTTCGTAGCGGACGCGCTCTTGACAGCCACAAGATGCCCTGTAAATAGGAACGGCATATATTGACTTCTGCCTTGAAACTTCCAAACCATTTATTAGGTCGATCAAGCCGCCTGTGGCATTGTACGCCAAATCCTTTATGCGCTGGTCGACAGTGGTCAAGTTCAATTCGTCTCTTGAACTTGCGAAAGCGTTGTCGAATCCCGTGATTATGACATCCTGCGGAATGCGAAGGCCGTTTTCGACAAGGCATTTGTAGACGCCCATGGCCATCGTATCGTTGAGGCAAATCACCGCGTCAAAGTCCACGCCGTTTTGCTTTATGAAATTATCCAAAACAGAATACGCATTGTCCGAAAGAAAAAGACCGTCAAGAATACGCTCTTGCGAAATATTCATGCGATGCCTGGCAAATATTTCCAAAATCGTCCGCTCGCGCTCGTCGCTTTCAAAATTGCCTTCGGAACATCGGATGACAAGCGGATTTTTTACGCCATGCACTTCTATGAGATGCTCGCAAAGTTCTTTGAGGGCGTTCGTACAATCAATCATCAGGGAATGAACGCCTTCCACTTCCAAGCCTATGGAAATTTTTGGAAGAGAAGGATCGAACGATTTTATCTGCCTAACGATTTCAGATATCGAAGAATCATAAGTCAAAGTCGCCGAAGCGACCAAAAGCCCGTCAATATTGTTTTTGTTGATGAACTGCAAGAGCGTCTCGTAATGATAGTCGTAGATGCCAGTGTTTGAGCCATGCGCCAGAGGAAATATATAGCAAGAGCAATCGTTTTCAAGGCAATATTTTTCGACTCCCTTGAAAAACATAATCGAATAGTCAGAGTAAATCGTATTGATTAAAATTCCAATCCGGCGCATTTCCCCTCACAAAATTTTCATCGCGATTTCCAAAACGCTCAATTGAACGCGGGCAAATTCAATTCCTTAAAATTAAGCGACGCAGAAAATTTCAATTTTCGAGGACGCTTAATTCGCCTACGTTAGCAACTTGTTGCGGCGCAGGCAATCTTATAAACGAGTTTTGCTAGCAAAACTCGAAGTTAAAATCCGCGACACAACTTTAGCGCGGATTCTAACACTCCATAATTTGGTCGTAAATAGCATTGCCGCCCGGAACCATCGGCAGGATAAGCTCGTCGATGTCCACTTTGGCATCGATGACGGCAGCCTTTTTGCTTTTGAACGCCTTTTCAAAAACCTCGCTAAATTCCTCTTCGTTTTCCGCGCGGAATCCGGCAATGCCGTAGGCGTCCGCCAATTTCACCCAGTCAGGGCCGAAATCGAGCGTGGTCGCGCTGTAGCGTTTTCCGTAAAAAAGTTTTTGCCAAAGCCGCACATTTCCCAAAGTGCCGTTGTTCACGACGACGATTATCACGGGCAAATCATAATGCGCGATTGTGGCAAGCTCGTTGCAATTCATTCGGAAAGAGCCGTCGCCCGCGATGTTTATCACGCGCGCCTTCGGATTTGCGAACTGAGTTCCGATCGCCGCTCCCGTGCCGAATCCCATCGTGCCAAGCCCGCCCGAAGTGATGAAAGTGCGCGGCTTCGCGAACGGATAGAATTGCGCCGTCCACATTTGATGCTCGCCCACTTCCGTAGTGATGAACGCGCCGTCGCCCGCGATGCGATGGATTTCCTCGCACAAGAATTTCGGATTTATCGAATTTTCCCGTTTGGCGGAATAAATCGAAGGCACTTCTTTTTTCCATTCGGAAACCTTTGAAAACCATTCCTTGCGCGGCTTTTCTTCCACAAGCGGAATCAGGCGCGAAAGAATGCTCTTCAAGTCGCCGGTCAAACTCAAATGCGCGTTTATGTTTTTGTTCACTTCGGCAGGGTCAATGTCGATGTGAAGGATTTTCGCATCCTTCGCGAATTTAGAAGAATCGGAAGTCACGCGGTCAGAAAAGCGCGCGCCGAGCGTGATGAGCAAATCGCTTTCCGTAACCGCCATGTTGCTCGCCTTCGTACCATGCATTCCGACCATCCAAGTGCAAAGCGGGTGCGAGGCGGGAAACGCCGAACGCGCCATCAAACTTTGGCTTACCGGAATGTTCGCCTTTTGCGCGAACTCCAAAAGTTCCGCCGAAGCGTTCGAAATAACGATGCCGCCGCCCGCGTAAATCACGGGGCGTTTCGCCGAATTTATCAAGCGCGCGGCCTCCTTTATTTGAGATTCGCTTGGCACTGAAGCCTTGAAAGCGCGGCGAATGGTCGGGAAATTCTTTTCCAAAATCGCGTTTCTCTCGCCCTTTTTCATCGGAACGAAATCCACCAAATTGTTAGGCGCGGTCACCTCCTTTGGAATGTCAATCAAAACAGGCCCCGGGCGACCGCTCTTTGCAATCGCGAACGCCGCGCGAATCGTGGGAGCGAGTTCCTCCACCGAATGCACCATGAAATTGTGCTTTGTAATCGGCATCGTAACGCCGGTGATGTCGATTTCCTGAAAAGAATCCTTGCCCAAAAGCGGAGTGGCGACATTGCAAGTGATCGCGACAATCGGGGAAGAATCCATATAAGCCGTGGCGATTCCCGTAACAAGGTTCGTCGCCCCGGGCCCGCTCGTCGCGAAAACCACTCCGACTTTTCCTGTGGAACGCGCGTAGCCGTCCGCCGCGTGCGCCGCGCCTTGCTCATGCGCCGTGAGAATGTGTCGAATGCGGCTTTTGTTTTTGTAAAGCTCGTCATAGATGTTTAAAATCGCGCCGCCTGGATAACCGAATATAGTGTCAACGCCCTGCTCTACGAGACATTCAATTACAACTTGTGAACCAGAAATTTTCATATCGTTTCGTCCTCTCTATGCTGTCCTCATTTTGAATGAAACAAGTATAACGGATTTTGCGGGGAAAGTCAATAGAAGAAAAAGTTATAGCATTTTCTTTCCTGCAAAATCCGAATGTCTCGTAATTATGGTGATTTCGCGGCAGCGAAAGAATCTGACAATTCGTTTGCCGCCGCGAACCAAAGAAAGCCTAAAATCAGCGGCGAAATGCCGCCGCTGATTTTAGATGTTAGTTGTTTCTAAAGTCCACCGTCACAGGAATCGTGGATTCTTTTTTGCCATACTCGGTCTGCGCGGTGATTGTGGCTATGTATGTGCCAGATTCCATCCCATTGAATTTTTCGATAGTAATCGTGGAAGAATCACATGGCTCAACATTTTTTGCTGCATCGGTGGTGAGGATAGTGTCATTTCCTCGCGTCAATGTGATGAAAATGCTGTCGTACTTGAAGCCATCTGGCCAACCATCACCGTCATCTTGGGCGGCGGGCACAGCGATTGTCCATACAAGACTCTTGTCGTCTTCAAGGTCAGTTTCTGTTGAAATCTCTACAGTGTTGCCAGAGCCAAGTGTTTTGGTGTTTTTGCCGACCTTTACCCAGCCGGGTAAAATATTGAAGTCGTTCGGGTCTTCTCTTCCTACAGAGGCAGTCGAGTCGTAGACGGCGTACAAGTCTTGGTTGCCAGTACCTGCGTATGTTGCGGTTGTAGCAGTGTCTATTTTCGTATTGGGGTCGCTCGGAGTTTTACGCCATTCCTTCCAGTTGTTAGATGATTTTACCAAAGTGTTTGTGGTCACGATATCAGTCTTCTTGTCGGGGACAATATATGTTACCACATCAGTGCCGCCCGTTCCATAAACACTAATAGGACCATTCGTGGCTGAACCAGTGGCTGGCGTGTATGTTCCGCTCTGCAAGTAGTAGCGCACGCGGAACAAGTTGATTACATCGCCTTTGAAGTAGCCTTCGGTAGCGGAGTTAGTGCCATCTTTCAATGTAACGCACGCCCATTTTTCAGAATATCCTGCGCGGTTTTTGGCGCGGATTCTCGCGGCGTATCGCTTTCCAAGTTCCAGTTCAATTGTGACTTTCGGACTGCTTGTACTCGCATAAGAGCCAAGAGAACCCGACTTGAAATTCTTTTCAGAAGGATTGTATATTGTTGATGTGACATCAGTATCAGGCCAATCATTACCTTCTTCATTGGCGGGCAGTCCTGCAACGGTAGCATTTCCATCATATTCTACAATCTCGATTTCATAGTACTGCTCGTTGTCCGCCACATCTTTCCATTCAAACACAGCGTCGTAATAGCCGTCCGTTTCTTTGTCCGCGTTCGTGTAGTAAACTGTGAAATTGGTAGGAGCCTCCGGTTTTACGCCGATGACGTTCGGAATTGTGACGGTTTCTTCGTTTGGAATTCCTGGCAGAACCACGATGTCGTCAGTCCAAACTCCGAGCGGATCTAATGTGTCGGGATTTGCAGTAGGAGTTACGCCGTCATCTTTGTCGCAGAAGAACACTTTGAACAAGTATGTGCCCGGGGCGACATCAGTGAAATCGCCGAATGAAGTTGGAAAACCTGCGCCGTTTGTTATTGCGGTTGTGACTTCCATTTTAGAATCTGGAGCGTCTGTTCCGGCAATTATGCTTCCGTCTTTTTTGCTGTAGATTCCGCAGACGACATTTTTTACAGAATCGGGGATTGTCCATTTTGGTGTACCTGCAAGATCAAGCTTAAGGTTCACGCTTGAAGGTGTCGTGAGTCCGTCGGGGCGCAAGGTGAACGTTGTCCCTGCGTTGGCGCGAGAAAGATCCACTTGCGTGGTCGCAATAAGAATGGCTTTGCTTCTTACAGCGTCAACATCGTCTCCCTCCTCAGGCGCATTTTCGGCTGTGCAAGCGACAAGCGTGAGTTCCCAAGCGTTAGATTCAAGGTTCAGCGAGAACTTGTTGTCTGCATCTAGAATCACTTCCTCCCATGCGTGAATCTTGTTTCCGTTCACTGCCCTTCCATAGAGGTAATAACCGTATCCATTTGTTGGAAGCGGAGACATAATTGTCCTCGCGACGCTTCGGCTTTGCGTTTTAAGGGCAATTCCGCTCGGACTTTCGACTGTGGCGGTGAGCCTTCGCAGTCCGTTTTCTCCTGTTCCGCTTACGCCGGAGCCTGATATGTCGGAGCAAGCGGTGAATGCGAGCAGCGTGGCGAACGCTGCAAGAACCAATGAAATTTTCTTCATAGAAAACCTCCTCATAAAAATTTTTGCAAGATTTGCGCCGCTTTTGCGGCGGCCGTATATTTTTTGCGGAAACCCGCGAAAAACCATTTTTGTTTGCGGCAAGCCTTTTCCTACCATTCAAATCCTCCGGGCGTTTTTTTCGGATCATAGACGACCACGAAGCATTTCGCAGAATAGTCCGTCCCGCCTGCCGTTATGTCGAGCGTGAGCGTGTATGTGTCCACTTTCAGTGCCAAAGTGCTCGCGTCCAAAATCAGATTTTTGTCCTGCCTTTCCAAGAGCGTCGTTTCCGTGCCGTCTTTCGCAAGCGAGCAAAAAGTCCAATGGTAAGTGTCTGCCTTCGGCGCGGGAATCGAAAGCGAAGAATCCGTCCGCACATCGTAAGTAGAAAGCAGCATTGACCGCGCGTCAAAATCGGGGTCTCCCGGCGCGGCTTCATGCGTCTGCGGAATTATGTCGAAATAGGCATTGTATTCTTCCAAAACGTCGTCGGCATTCTTGCACGAAAAAAACAACGGAAAAAGCAAAAGCGAGAGCGTGAAAATCGATTTCATTTTTCGCCCACCTTGAAGCGGTAGCCCGCCCCCGCGCGAAACGAAAATTCTTTCACAGTGTCGTACGACGCGCCCACAAAAATTGAAATGCGCTTGAACGCCGCTCCAGTAATCAATTTTCCTGCCGGCGCGAAATATTTTCCCCAAAGCGTGTTGTCGCTTTGGAAGAGCGCGTAGCAAGAAAAGCCGCCTGAAATTTCCGCGAAAAATTCCACGTCGCTTTTAAAAGGCATCACGCAAATTCCAATCGGAATCATCACGCCGAAAGACGCCAAGAAAGGCGAGCGGATTTCGCCGCCGAACGCGTCGTAGTATGTGTACGGAAATTTGCCGGAAGGAAACGCGGCGGCGACGTTCAAGAGCGCGCCGAAGTAGACAGGACTTAAAAGCTTTGCGTTCGTGTAGCCCGCAGAGATTTCCGCGCCCGCGCCGTAGATGCCGGTCGCTATGGAAAATTCCGAACGCAATTCTATGCTGTGCGCGTTTCGCTTTTTGAGGATTTGCCCGCGGTCCGCGCCGCCTTTTTCAGAGCGGCTTTCCGCGCCCGAAGATGCCGCTTCGCCGGAGCGACCGCTCGCGCCTGAAGAAAACGACGCGGACGAAGAATTTTCCTCTGCCTGTCCGTCGCCATTTGGCTCGTAAGAAATGCGCTTATTTCGCCTTCCGCTTCCGTCGGCGTAGTAGAGAGCGTAGACGCGCGGTTTTTCCCCCGGCGTGTAGACGACTTCCTCCACGCTCAAAATGTAGATTGTTCCGTCCTCGTGCCCCACCAAAAGCCGCTCGCCGTTTTGTGTGAACGCCCATGCAGAAACGCCGCTTTCGTTCCAAGAGGGAATGTACGCCTCGTAGCGCGAGCCATCAATCGAATAAAACAAAAATCGCCCCGAGACTGCAAGCGCGACTATTTGCCGAGAATCCGCGCTCTGCGTGAACGAGACGATTTTTTCCCTGCACTTGATTTTTCCTAAAGTTTCACCAGAAAAGTTTTTGATTGAGATTTGCTTTTCGCCAGTCGCGTAAATTATGGACTGCGAGTCGTTCGTGAAAGCGATTGTGTCTACGCCTGTAAAAGCGTCGGAAAATTCCGCGACAACTTCGCCGTTCGGCACCGCCCATACAGTGATGCCGCCGTCGTTTCGCAACGCCGCGACTTTTTGCGAGTCCGCGCTGAACGCGACGCTTATTACTTCTTGATTTTTGGTTAAAAGTTCGCTTTCAGGCGACGCGGGGGGGGGTATTAACAAATGAGGTTTGAGAATCTGACTGTGTTCCGCCTAGGTTGAGCGAATTGTTTAAAAGTTTTTTCGTAAAATAAAGCTGAAAGAAAAGGTCAATTGAGCCATCCGTCTTGCCGATTGCGATGAAGTTTCCTCCGGGCGCGAACGCCACTGCCTTCGTGTGCTCGTTTCCCTTGTTTCTATTGACATCGTAAAAATCCCGCTCGATGGACGGCACTGTCTCGGGCAAGCGATACGCACGAAAAACGGACTTGTCGGAAAAGGTCATCAACTGGTTTTGTTCAAGGTTTTGGTTTTGCACGAATTGAATCGAATCGAACGCTTCGTCGGCATCAGAAATTTCCAAGAGGTTTTCAGTAGAATAATCCGCGCCGCTTCTCACCGTGATGTTTCCTTTTTCCGAATATGCGAACTGCGTTCCGTCTGTGCTCCAATCCACGCATTCCACCCGCGACGGAATTTTTATCATCGGCACGGGAGTTTCCCGCGCGAACGACGCGAGAGAAGCGAGTAAAAAAATTGCTGCACAAAAAATCAGTTTTCGCATAACACAAATGTACTTTTAGAAATTAATATCATATAGAAAAAAAACAATTTTCGTCAAGATAAGAATGGAAAAATGTCCCAAAATTAAATGCGCGGCATTCGACTTTCTACGAGACAAGGTTTTGCACCCCCCCCCCGTAGTTTTTAGAGTGAATTTCATAATGTCATACGGCCTTGCCGAAAGTTTCATAATATACATAATAGCATTAAATGCCGCTCTTGTCAAGCGGCTCGGGAGTTTCCGCAGGGAAAAACAATTTTTCCAAATAAGCCACAAGCCGCTCCGCAATCAGGCTGTGCCCTTTGTCGTTGGGATGCAAGCCGTCCATAGTAAACGCGGTGGAGTCTGCGCGTTCTGGGACAGGAAACGCGTCCGAAAGGTCGAGGTACGGCAATTCAAATTTTTCGAGAATCGCTTTTTCGGCGGCAATATATGCGGAAAGCGGTTCTTGCGGACGCTTCTTGCTACCATCGCCGTAAGGATTGTCTTGGTCGTAGCGCGGCAATGGCAATAAAAAGCAAACTTTTTCTTTGCCGAAATTGTCGCGCATATAACGCGCCAAATCCGCAAACGCCGCGCAGAATGTGTCTCTCGCCGCATCGTCCACCGCGCCGAGTGGGGCATCACCGTGTCCGTAATCGTTCGTGCCGCCCATAACGAACGTGAAGTCCGCGTCCTTCGGCATCGTTTTTGCCCGCAAGATGAAATTTTCGCCGAAGGGGTCACCCGCCTTGTGGATTTGAGGCGCAATCCGCGTTCCGCCTTTTCCGAAATTGTTTTCTTTCGCACCCAAGCGCGAGCACACGATCGCCGTATACATTTTTTCATGCGAACTCGCTCCCGCACCCTCGGTAATGCTGTCTCCCAAAAAATTGATTTGCATTTTGCCTCTTCGCCTATTCGAATTTATTTCGCTCTGCTCCTACAACAATGCGACGAGCGCACATTACTCCAATATCGCTCCTTTGTCGGCAGAAGAAACGAGCTTCGCGTAGCGCGCGAGGTAGCCGCTCTTTACTTTCGGCTCGAGGGCGCACCAGTTGGCTTTTCGCTGCTTTAGTTCTTCATCGCTTACTTCCAAAGTGATTTTGTACGCGTTGATGTCGAGCGTGATTTTGTCGCCCTCTTGAACGAGCGCGATTGGTCCGCCCACCGCCGCTTCGGGCGAACAATGTCCGAGCGAAGCGCCGCGGGTCGCTCCGCTGAAACGCCCGTCGGTAATCAGCGCGACTTGCTTGTCCAAGCCTTGTCCTGCCAACGCTGCCGTCACCGCGAGCATTTCGCGCATTCCAGGTCCTCCGCGCGGGCCCTCGTATCGAATCACCACGACATCGCCTGAATTTATCTTGCGGTTTTGCACGGCTTCCATCGCTTCGGATTCGTCATCGAAAACGCGGGCAATTCCCGTGTGCTTCATCAATTCAGGCGCGCATGCCGAACGTTTTACGACAGTCCCGTCAGGAGCGAGATTTCCAAAAAGAATCGCGATGCCGCCATTGTCCGAAAACGGATTTTCAATCGGGCGCAAGATTTCAGGATTGCGGTTTTTCACGCCCGCGATATTTTCGGCAATCGTCTTTCCTGTCACCGTAATCAAACTCGTATCGATGAGATTTTTCTTCGCAAGTTCCGCGAGCACCGCCTGCACTCCGCCGGCGTCGTCGAGTTCGCACATAAAAGTGTGTCCTGCAGGAGCAAGGTGGCAAAGGTTCGGAGTGCGGTTTGAAATCTCGTTCACCTCGTGCAAGTCAATTTTTATTCCCGCCTCGTGTGCGATCGCCGGAACATGGAGCATCGTGTTGCTCGAACAGCCGAGCGCCATGTCCGCCGCCAAAGCGTTCTGGAAATTTTTCGCGGTCATCATTTGCCGCGCGGTGATTCCGCGCCTGTACATTTCCATCACCGCCATTCCCGCGTGCTTCGCAAGCGCGATTCTCCGCCCAGTGACGGCAGGAATAGTTCCGTTTCCGGGAAGCGCGATTCCCAAAACTTCGGCAAGACAGTTCATCGAATTCGCTGTGAACATTCCGCTGCACGCGCCGCAACCGGGGCAAGCGCGCTCTTCCATTTCCTTTAACTGTTCGTCATTTATTTTTCCCACGGCAAGACTTCCCACCGCCTCGAACATATCGGTGAGCGAAAGATTTTTTTCGGCGTAAGGATTCGAACTGTCGCAAGCCGCGCCCGGCAAATGCCCCGGCATCATAGGTCCGCCCGAACAAAAAACCGTCGGCAGGTCAAGCCGCGCCGCCGCCATCAACATTCCCGGCACAATCTTGTCGCAGTTCGGAATCATCACGAGCGCGTCAAACTGGTGCGCCTTCGCCACGCATTCCACGCTGTCGGCAATCAGCTCGCGCGTGACAAGCGAATATTTCATTCCTTCGTGTCCCATCGCGATTCCGTCGCAAACGCCAATCGCCGGAAATTCAATCGGAGTGCCGCCCGCCATTCGAACGCCAGCCTTTACCGCCTCGGCAATTCGGTCAAGCTCAATATGCCCCGGAATGATTTCGTTCTTGGCACAGCAAACGCCCACAAGCGGACGCGAAAGCTCTTCGTCGGTATAGCCCATCGCGTAAAAGAGCGAACGATGCGGAGCGCGAGATGCCCCCTTCGTCGCGTTGTCGGATTTTTTAGAATTCGTTTCAGCCATAATCGCCTCTATAAAAAATGAAATTATTTTTATCGAATATTATATTTCAAAGCAAGATTTTTTTCAAGTGCGCGGAAAAAATGCCAATGCCACAAAATCGCGCCGCTCTCTTTGAATAAATTCAAAAAAATTGAATTTATTTTTCGCAATTTGGAATCTGAAAATTTGCATTATAAATTTTGAATTTATAGGCGGTTTAGCTTGTTACAAATAGGCGGTAAATTTTGAATTTGGAAACAGATTGCGCTAATACAGTTATTAGCCGTCTTGTTCCAAATTCTTGTCTGCCATCATTCTCCCAAATAGTCTTCCAGAGTGTCCAAAAGTTGTGACACATTGCCGCGCAAGCGTTTCATCAGGCTGCGAGTTCGCTCTGTGTCGTAGTGCGCACTTTGTGCGTTGGGCAAAAGAAGTTCGTATGGTTCAATTTCCAGCGCATTCGCAAGCGAAACCAAGGTTTCGAAAGACCCCCATTTTTTGCCATTTTCGATATCGCTTAAAAAACTCGGACTGATTTGTGCAAGCTCAGACAATTTTTCCTGGCTAATATTCTTTTCATTTCTGTAATTCTTTAAGTTTTTGATATAGATATTGCTTAATTCGTTTTGTGTCATAGAATTATCTTAAAGTTATCTTATGGCGATTATAATATACTATAAGCGTATATTTTACTCATATCGACAACTAAATTCACCGATAGATAATTTAAAAGCGAAATTTATACACTTATAAATAAAATTATTCGCTAATTGTTAAATAAGCTTCAAGGAAAATGCAAAAATGCCGGAAACAAACGCGCTGAAGTCGACCATTGAAAAAATACTGAAATCCATTCCAAGCCTCGTCACGGAAAGCGGCGAGCTGAAAATCAACAAAATAAAACAGGATGTTGAAAACGCAAGCCCTGAAATCTTGGAGGCGCTGTTAAAAAACAAGTCAGTCAAAAGGGCGTTTTTTGCTCCCGTACTTGACAGCTTTGTTTTTAAAACACGAGAGTTCAAGGAATTTTTGGACTTTTCCTTTGCGTGCAATTCTTATTCAAAATATCTGGGAAGAAGAATCGGGCTTTATTTTGGCGATGAGGAACTTACTGACAGGGGCGAAGTCGTGCTGAATTTTCCGTTCAAGGACTGCGTTTTGGAAGGCGGGCAGACAAAGGAAGACGGTCAGGATGTTTTTTACAAGTGGAATGAAAAACAGAGCGCTTTTGAAGAAGGAAAGGCGAAGCGAAAAGAAATTTTTTATAATCAAGTTTTGGCGCAAGATGAAATTGACAGTCTTTTTAGTCCAAAGGCGTTTTCCAATGCAAAATTGTATGACAAAAACGGTGAGAGCGTTTGTACAAAATTAAACCGTGACGCAGAAATAAATAAAAAGCGCGGACTTTCAGAAGATACGATTACCGACAATTTGGTTATAAAAGGAAATAACCTTTTGGCTCTGCACTCCCTTAAAGAAGAATTTGCGGGAAAGGTAAAATTGATTTATATTGATCCGCCGTATAATACAGGAAGCGACAGTTTTTCTTACAATGATAATTTTAATCATTCAAGTTGGCTTACATTTATGAAAAATCGACTTGAAGTTGCTAGAGAACTTTTAAGAGATGATGGAGCTTTATTTATACAAATAGACCACCACGAACTTGCTTATATCATGGTTTTGATTGATGAAATATTTGGAATTGAAAATAAGGTTCAAGTTATTTCAGTAAAAGCCGCTTCTGTTTCTGGTTTTAAAGCTGTTAATCCAGGACCAATAGATGTTACTGAATATATTCTTTTTTATACCAAAAACAAGCATTCGTTTGAATTCAAAAAAAATTATGTCGAAATGGGATACAACAAAAATTATAACAAATATCTCGATAAAAAAGATTCAGACGATGTTAGAAAATGGAAATTTATACCCATTAAGGAAAAACTTCTGTCAGAAATAGATAAAACAGAAAAAGAAATGAAGCAACAATTTGGGGATGCATTTCAAATTGTACTAGAACAGATGACTGCACAATACGCATTTGACAATGCGGATTCAGTTGTCAGTATTCGAGATTTGCACAAGCCAACCCCAAAAATGAAAGAACTTCAAGATAAGTCCAAAATAACAAGAGATACTATTTTTACTTATGAAAAAACGAACGGCGAAAAAACTTATTTAATAAATGGTGGTGCGGTTGCTTTTTATAGTGCAAAAATTCATGAACTTGACGGTAAGAAATGCGTTACAGAATTATTATCCGACTTTTGGGATGATATATCATGGGCTGGTATAGCTACTGAAGGTGGAATAAAACTAAAAAATGCAAAGAAGCCTGAAAAATTATTAAAAAGAATTGTAAAAATGGCTACAGAACAAGGAGATATTGTTCTCGACTACCATCTTGGTTCAGGAACAACTGCCGCCGTTGCTCACAAAATGCATCGTCAATATATCGGCATTGAACAACTTGACTACGGTGAAAACGATAGCGTTGTTAGACTTCAAAATGTAATCAATGGTGATACAACAGGCATTTCAAAATCTGCAAACTGGACTGGCGGTGGCTCTTTCGTCTATTGTGAACTTGCTCAAAAAAACGAAAAGGCAGTTTCTTTGATAAATGAATGCGAAAATTACGATGAATTAGTTTCCATTTTTGACGAGCTTTGCACAAAATATTTTTTGCATTACAATGTGCAAGTCAAAAAATTCCACGATGAAATTACGACTTCACCTCAATTCAAATCACTTCCTCTTGAAAAACAAAAGGAAATGTTCTGCCGAATGTTGGACTTAAACCAACTTTATGTAAATCATTCAGAGCGGAACGACAAATCAAATGGGCTGACGAAAAACGACATCGCCTTTACGGAAGATTTTTACAGCAAGCTTAAGGACGGCGAATGATGTTATACAAAAACATTAAGATAAAAAAGGAAGATTTGGATTTTGAAGATTACGCAATTCCCTCTTATATTACAGACAACTTGAAATACGAACTTTTTGATTGGCAAAAAACTGCGCTGGAAAATTTTTTAATCAATGAACGCACTCGAAAAATAAAAGCAAAAAAAGGCGAAGAAATTTTGCCAAATCATTTGCTGTTCAACATGGCGACAGGAAGCGGAAAAACTTTGGTGATGGCCGCTTTAATTTTGTATTATCACAAAGAATGCGGAATTACCAATTTTATTTTTTTCGTAAATCAAAATGCAATTCTTGGAAAAACGCAGGATAACTTCATAAACTCCAACCATCAAAAATATTTGTTCAAAGAAAATATTGTAATTGATGGGAAAAGAATTAGAATTCATGAAGTCGAGCAGTTTTCATCTTCTTTGTCCTCATCAAATGATATTCAAATTAAATTTACGACAATTCAAAAACTTCATAACGATATTTACAGAGAAAGCGAGTCGTCTCTTTTGCTTTCGGACTTGCAGAAAAGAAATTTAGTTTTGCTTGCGGACGAAGCCCATCACTTGAACGCGACGACAAACAGAAAGAAAACAAAAGTCTTTCAAAACGACTTGAACAATCAAGACATTTCTTTTTTAGGAGAATTAAAGGAAGGTGCAAAAGAAGAGGATGTTGAAAAATCTTGGGAAACGACCATCTGCCATTATATTTTAAACAAAGAAAATAGAAATGTTTCACAAAATAAAAACGCGCTTTTGGAATTTACGGCGACAATTCCAGAAACGCTAGAGGCAAAAGAAAAATACGAAGACAAAATTATCATAAAATTTGATTTAAAAGAATTTGTGACCGCTGGCTTTACAAAACATATTCGCTTGGTGCGTTCTTCGCTTTCTGTGAATGAAAGGATTTTGCAAGTGCTTGTCTTGAATTGGTACAGAACGCAAATTGCATTAAAATACAACATTCCGAATTTCAAGCCTGTAATTTTATTCCGAAGCAAGACAATTGAAGAATCAAACAAAGCATTAAAAGAATTTTTGAAACTCTGTTCAAAAGTCACGATTGAGGACTTGTCTTTTTTAGGAAAAGGAATAGAAACACTTGAAAATCAAAAACTACAGGAAGAAGCAGATTTTTATATTCCACAAGTCTATGAAGCGACAAGCAACATTTTTGAAAAAGTAAAACTTTTCATTCGGCAAAATAAAATTCCTTTGTCAAGGATTGTAGATTTTATAAAAGATAATTTTACATCAAGAACCTGCCTCATCACAAACAGCAGGACAAATAAAACGAAAAAAGAAAAAACTGATTCAGAACAGGACAAACTTTTAAATAGTCTAGAGAACATTCAAAATCCCATCCGAGCCGTTTTTACAGTTCAGCGTTTGACAGAAGGCTGGGATGTTCTAAACCTCTATGATATTGTCAGACTTTATCACGGTCGCGACACGGACTACAAAAACAAGAAGGTTGGAGCAAGCACGACAAGCGAAGTGCAGCTTATCGGTCGCGGCGTGAGGTATTTTCCATTTGCTTATGAAAACTTTCAAAAAAATAAACGCAAGTTTGATTCGGATTTGAACAACGAGGTGCGAATCCTGGAGGAATTTTATTTTCATAGCGACGACGATGTGAAATATTTAAGTGATTTGACAAATGAATTGAAAAGCAAAGGATTGATTCAAGATAAGCGAGTGGAAAAAAAGTTCGCAATTAAAAACGAGTCTTTTGACTTCTTAAATAAAATGTTCTTGCTCATTAACGAGAAAAAGGAAAATCCAAATCGCCGCCTGAAAACTTTGCCAGAAGATCTAAAGCACATTTCATTTGATTACACGATTCATTCTCTTTATTCAAAAATTTTGGAAGTAAAAATGAACGAAGAAAAAGAAACTTCGTCTTCGGAATTTTTTATTCAGGATGTCGGCAACTGGAAGACTTTTCGCGTGACAATAAAAGATTTTCCAATCCACATTCTTCAAAAGGCGATTCACATTTTAAATACAAACCTTCATTCATATTTTAGCTTTGAAAATTTAAGAAAGCGTTTTGCTATTTCTTCTTTGAATGATTTTTTTGATTACTTGAACGAGGTAAAAATCAATTTAAAATGCGCGGAAAATTTTGAAAGCATAGAAGAAATTGAACACAAAACACTTTTACAAATCTCAATTGCTTTTTTTAAGTTTTGTAAAAATGAACTTGAACAATATGACAAGCCTTTTATTGGAAGTGATTTTTCTCTTGTTCCTTTTGAAAAGTGTTTTCAGAGCGAAAAAGTTAAAATGCTGGATATCGATGAAAAGTCACATGATACACAGGAAAATTTAAAACTTGAAAATGAACTTCAAAAATTACAATGGTATGCATTGAATGCTTTTTGGGGAACAAGCGAAGAGCGAGAATTAATTAATTTTATAAAAATGCGAATTGGAAACTTAAATCAAAAATATGAAGTCTGCCTTTTGAGAAACGAAGAGGTTTACAAGATTTTTTCTTTTGAAAATGGGGAAGGTTTTTGCCCGGACTTTTTGCTCTTGCTTAAAGAAAAAGAATCGCAAAAGGAAGCCTTCTATTTTCAAATTTTCATTGAGCCGAAGGGAAAGCACTTGTTTGAAAAGGACAGTTGGAAGGAAAATTTCTTGCTCCAAATTGCAAAAAAATATGGAATAAAAAATCCATTTATAAGGCACAGTGAAAAATATATTTTGCTCGGTCTTCCATTTTTCAATTCGCAGGACGCAAGTAAATGCGCGGAGTTTGAGACGCAGTTTGCGGAATGTTTTGGGGAAGTTGCGAGCGAGCCTTGAGAATTAATAATGACGGGCATGTTTTCGGAAAGAAAAATGTCGCAAGGCAAAGCCGATCTGAAGCAGGCGGCGAAATTCATACGGAAGAAGTTGGAAGATTGAGAATTGAGAATCGTGCCGTTCTAAAACCGTGCTTGAGGACGGCGCATTTTTCTTATGACGCTACGCCGACTTTGCCTTGACCATCATGACTTCACCACTTGTGGCGCAAACTCGGATTCGCCTATTCAGAGAAATGAAAAATTTCATCCAACGCAATTTCATATCCGCGCGCGCCGTAATCATAGGTGGCGCAAAATCCGAAGCCTTCCTCGCGCGAAAAAATTTCTTCATCGTAAGGCAAGTTCGTGCTAACGCAAATTGTCGCGCACGCCTTGTCCAAATCTTTTGCAGTTTCGGTAAAATCCGAAGGAAATGCCGAGCGCCAATTTTTTTTGTTTGCCACGGCGTAGCCGTTCAGCTGCGTGAAAATCACGAGCGTTCCAGCCGCGTGAATTTTTTCTCTCAAATCGTCGCTCACGAAATCTTCACCTTCGTAAGAAATCACCTCGTAACTCAAATTCGGTTTTGCAAAATTCAAAAAATAATTTTCAATCCATTTTATTTTTCGCTCGTAAGGCACAAAAAACAAAATATTGTTTTTTACGCGGATCTTATTTTTGTAAGTGAAATGCGTTGCGATGCTTTGGATTTTTCGCGAAAGAATTTCCGCCTCGATTTTTTCTTGTGCGCCCATCGGAATAATTTTTTGCGGAGCGGGGAAAATTTTCCCGTCGCGAATTTCTATGATTCCATATTCGGCTTTCAAAAGCAAAACGCGCTCCACGCTTTCATCGAGCATCTTCAAATCTAGTGCGCCGTTTTGCGCGGCAGCCTCCACTTCCGAAAAAAGCTGCTCCAAAAAATTCAAGTCGCGTTCACAATAAACATTGATTGGATGGCAAACCAAATTCACGCCTGCATTCACAGCGAGGACAAAACTTTCGGACGGAGTGAAATTGTCGCTGATGGCCTGCATATCCATCGCATCGCTTGAAATCACGCCTTCAAAGCCGAGGCGACCGCGTAGAATTTTCGTGAGGATTTTTTTGGAAAGAGTCGCGGGCGCAATAATTTTTTTTCCAGTTTTTGACGCGCGGATTTTTTTTGAGTCGAGATATGGCATTTGAATGTGCGCCGTCATTATCATCGGAATTCCGCTTTTAATATTTTTTTCAAAAGGCACAGCTTCGTTTTTTTTCCATTTGGAAAAACTAGAATTTATTTTTGGCAAACCCAAATGCGAATCCGTCTGCGTGTCGCCGTGTCCGGGAAAATGTTTCGCGCACGCAATCGCGCCTGAGCTTTTTATTCCCTTTTGCATGGCATTGGAGAATTCGGCGACATAATTTTTGTCACTTCCGAAGCTTCTTATTCCAATCACGGGATTTGCCGGATTGGACGCGATGTCGCACACGGGCGCGAAGTCGCAATGAATTCCGTAGTCCAGCAAAAGCCTGCCGTTCGCCTGCCCCGCCAAGAATGCGTTCTCCAAATTTCCGCAACGCCCAATCGCCATCGCGCTCGGCATCGTAAAATCACGGACACGGTTCACGTTGCCGCCTTCTTGATCGGCGCAAAAAAGCAAAGGCGGATTTTTTCCGTCAAGCGCGGCATCGTTCAAATCGCGGATGAAACGCTTCGCCAAATCTGCGTCGCCTAAATTTTCGGCAAACAAAATCACCGCGCCGATGTGATAATTTTTCACCGCGTCATAAATCGTGGAATTGATTTTCTCAAGCGCACGGAATTTTTCAGGCGATTCGACCGTGAGCGCGTCGGCAAATTTTTTGTCTTCCGACTCAACATCCGAAAAATAGCGAAAATTCATCAGGCAAAGCTGTCCGATTTTTTCCTGCGTCGTCATATTTTGAACATAATTCTTTACGGCGGATTTCGCCGCTCCCGCATCAAAATTTTTGGATGTTTTTTTTGTTTGCGCAAAAATTGAATTTTGAAACGTAAGCAAAATCAATATTGCAAAAAAAATTCGCCCAGAATTTTTCAAAAACTTGCGCGGAACTTTGAAGATCGTAAAATTTTCAAAATTGAAAAAATTTCGCGGAACGTTTCCGCAAGAAAAATTTCGCACATATTCTTTAAAAATTGTCAAAGCGATTTTAGGTTTCCGCATTTTAAAATTATAGCACAAAAAAATTATTTTTGCCACAATCGTTTATTGACCTTCGCGCAAAAATCATTTAGAATGCTTTCAAATGATACGGCAAAAAATTTTGGACGAAGAACTTTTGGCGCAATTGGAAAAAGTAGAGCCTGACGGAATGACGGTTTTCATCGCCGCCGACGGAATGTTCCGCGGCGCGTTTTACAACGGCACTCGCATGGTAAACCAAATGCGCGCCCAGCACAGCCTCGGCATTTTGGAAACGATGATTTTAGGACAGGCTACGCTTTGCACCGCCTTGATGATCCAAACGATGAAAGGCCGCGAACATCTCACGTTTCGCTACGACACAAATGGACCTGCCGCCGGATTTTCCGTCGAGGCGGATTCTTCAGGCTGCGTGCGAGGCTACATTTTCCAAGACAAAATTCCGATTGAACACGAAATCACGAATTGGGATTTGACTGAATTTTTTGGCTATGGAACTGTCACAGTCACGCGCGACACAGAAGGGCAAAAAGAGCCGCATACAGGAACAACTGAAATTCGATTTCGGAACATCGCGAAAGATTTGGCGTGGCATTTCGCGAAGTCCGAGCAAATCAACACGGCATTCAATACTGGAATTCAATTTGACAAAAAGGGACGAGTAGTGGGAGCGGGCGGACTTTTTATGCAAGCTCTTCCTGCAATGGGAGGGGCATCTTCAAAAGGCGCACCGCTCGCCAATTCCGCGAACGCGAATTCCGAACATGACGCGCTCATCGAACGAGCAGAACTTGCGTTTGGAAGCGCGCCGTCTTTGGGACAATGGTTTGCCGAAGGCGGAAAACGCGACGCGCTCATAAAAAATTTGTTTTGCGAATTTGCGCCGAAAATCGTCTTGGAACGAGACGTGATTTTCGACTGCCCGTGCAGTGCGCAAGGTTTCGCGGGGTCAATCAAAAATCTCGGCAAAACGGAATTGCAAGACATTCTCGAAAATGACAAAGATCCGCTTGAAGTTTCGTGCAAAAATTGCGGCAGCGTTTACAAGATTCCAAAGTCGATGTTGATGTAAAATCATTCGCCGTTGAGAGCGTCCACCGGATCCAATTTCGCGGCGCGGCTGGCCGGACTGAATCCGAAAAATATTCCGACGAAAACCGAAAAGAAAAACGAAATGAAGCAGCTCGTCGTGCTCACAGTAAAACTCAAAGCACGCACATATTCCACGGCGAGTGTTATCAAGATTCCGAAAACGATTCCCGCGATGCCGCCCATCACCGTGATTGCCGCGGACTCAATCAAAAACTGTCGGCGGATTGTATTCGGACTCGCGCCCAACGCCTTTCGGATTCCGATTTCCTGACGGCGTTCCGTGACAGTTACAATCATAATGTTCATAATTCCAATGCCGCCGACCAAAAGCGAAATCGCCGCGATTGCCGCGAGCATCACGCTCAGAGAATTCGTGATTGTGTTCATCTGCTCAATCATCGTCTGCATCGAGTTCACCCAAACGCTTCCTTCCGTGCCCGTAAGTTCCTGACAATATTCGGTGATGTCGGAAACGAGTTGCGTGGAAAATTCATTGGAAATCGCCTGAACCATAATCGTGGAACTTTCAGGATTCGGCTTGATTTTTTTCGCGTAGAATCCGCGCGGAATGTAAGTCGAACTCGAGCTGTCTTCCATTCCCGTGTTCTGCTCTTTTAAAATGCCAACGACTTCAAATCCGAACGAAACTTTGTCGGCAGTAACAATAACTTTTTTTCCAACTCCGTCGCCCGAAGGAAAAAGCAAGTCCGCGTATTCTTTTCCCAAAATTATTTTTTGCGCTCCCGCCAAATCTTCGGTCACGGAAAAAAATCTTCCGCTTTCGAGCTGCATTGAATACGCTTCCAAATATCCAGTTTCCACCGCCTCGCAACTTCCGTTCACGCTAGTCTCGCCGAACGAAATCGTGGCGGAAAGCGAATTCTTGTACCAAACTTTTTTGATGTTGCGGACATTTGAAAAAAGCTTTTCGCGGAAATCCTCGTTGAACTGCAAAGCCACGGCATCGCGATTTCGCCGCATGAATCCAGGTGAAACATTCACCATGTCAAGGCCCGCGTTCCCGAACGTGTCTTGAATCTGCTTCGTAGAACTTTGCCCCATGCTCATTATGACGATGACGCTCGCCACTCCGATTATCACGCCGAGCACGGAAAGCATCGTCCGCATTTTTTGCCGCTTGAAATTGGCGAGCGCGTTTAAAAAATCTTCAAACATTATTTAGTTTCCTCAATGCAAACTTACAACGGAGAAAGATGCAATGAAATTGTCGGCTTTAATTGCTCGATTTTTTCAAAGGCGAATGAAATGATTCCGCCTTCAACATTTGTATGCTCGATGCGAACGAAAATAAGCGGATTGATTTTGTAGCGAGTAACGATGTCCATTCCGCGCCCTGTAACATACATTTTTTCGTTGAGCGGAAGAAAAACTTTTCCGTCGGCGATTTTTCCACCAAGTTTTGAGATTTCATTTTTCGCAAAATCTACTGACCAAAGCTTTTTCGCATTCTTTCCTGCCGTGCGAATTTCGGAACCTGAAAATTCCACGCTTGAATGTAAGTTCTTTCCGAGAACGCTGACCAAAGAATTTCCTTTGAGCAAAATGTATGCGTTGATGAATTTCGCGTCCACAACATTTTCAACAATGCGCTTTGAGCTTTCCTCGTCAAGATAATCGGCTAGACGGAAATTGTGTCCCATCATTTCAAAAACATTCGTCTTTCGATTGAAAATATCCACAAAAGGCGCGTAGTACGGATATTTCAATTTGAAATCATTGCCGACAAGAAGTTTTCCGCAATCGTCGTAACTCGGAATGTCCACCTCGTTGATTTTCGCCAATTCTTCTTTGAACTCAATGCGAATTCCGATTTTTTCTTTTATGAAAACCGCATCGATTGTGGAAGAGTCTCCACATTGCACAAGCACGAAATCCGCCTTGTCATTGAAATAGATGTATCGAAACGAAGCACCATCCCGCTTGTTTTTTATGCCGAACAGAATATTGGAAATTTCTGATGGAATAAAACCTTTCGCATCCAAATCTTCGAATTTGTCAAGTCCCCAAAAATTCGCCAAAGTCTGCGCGATGAAACATTCTGTTAAAATACTTGGCTGAAGTGCCATTTTCTTTTCAAACTGTTTTTTCAATTCGCAGAACGCTGCGGGCGATAAATCCAATTGATTTTTGAATTCACAAAAACAAGAATTCAACTCTTCAAAATTCTTTGCGGAATGAAAAACGCTTTTATAAATTGCGTTCAATTTTTTTATTGTCTTCACAGGAACAATCAATTTGAGATTTTTTAATTTGAGGTGATTAACAAAAAATTCCGATATTTTTTCTTCGTGTTCCGCCACCGTCATTTCAAACCTCGTAATTTCTGTGCAGTGGAGAAAAGTCAATTTCGCCGAACAAAAATTCGTTGAGCGAGTTTCGCGTGCTTTCTGGAAATTTCACGACTTCTTGAATTGCGCCGCCATTCTTTTTGTACGACTTGCAATTTTCTTCCGTCGCGATGATTTTTGAAACCAAGTCCGACAATTTATTTTCGTCAAATTGCAAATTTCGCGGAACGGGGATTTTTTTGAGCAACGATTTTGGAAGCAGAATTCCGCCGTCAAAAAATCTGTACCACATATAGCAATAACTCGAATTTAAAAGCCCGTAAAGCAAGTCGAATGATTTTTTGTCTTTCGCGAAAATCTCGAAAAAGCCTGAACGCTTTTGTCGCAATTTTGAAGCGGAAATAAAATATCGTGCGGAAGTTGCCACGCAAATCACAAATTCGTTTTCAGAGTCGGCGAGCAATTCTTCCAAAGCAAAATTATTTTCCAAAATTCCGAACGCGAATTTTTCGAGCGACTTGAACGATTTTATCGGGCGCGACAAATCCTGCCGAATCGTGCCGAGCGTCGAAGCAAGAAAATTTTCATCGATGACTTTTTCGCGCTGTTCCGACTTGAAGCGAATCAAATGCGAAAGCAAAAATCCGTGCGGCGAATTTTCGTTTTTTCTGTGCAAGCTGGAAATTGATGCGCGAACGCCGTTCGCATTGTTTGTGTTGAAAACGCCTTCTTTTTTTCCGTTGAAAAGCGGACACGGAACATTATCGAAAGAAAAAATTTCGCCGAAAAAATTTTCGTTCAACTTTTTCCGAAACATCGAAAATTTCTGCCCGACCAAAAAAGATTGCGGTGTCACAATCACAACATTTTTCGCGAAGTCGCAAATCTTGGAAAAAAATGCAATGTACAAATCGCAAGCGTTCGCCACATCCGCGCCGCCAAAATCAACGCGACAATTTGAAACATAAGGCGGATTTGCAATAACAGAAATGTTTTGCGGAAAATTTTCCAAAGAAAGAAAATCGCCGCAAATTTTATGAAGCTGATTTTCCGCAATTCCAAAACGCGAGCAAATCCGCGCCGAACAAATTTCAAGCGCAATTTCGTCGTTATCAAAAAGATAAATTCCATTTTGAACGACATTTTCCAATGCGCCGATTTTTTCAAGTTCTTCTAAAACCGCCACAATCAAATTTCCGCATCCGCAACCGACATCGGCAATCGCCGAAAGATTTTCATTCTTGCAAAGAAGTCGCGCCATCAACGCGCTTACATCGCGCGGCGTATAATATTTTCCGCATTGCTTTTTGCTGAATTTGTTTTCGTGCGCAAGTCCAACTTCGTAAAGCCGACCAATTTCGTAGAAGTCAACAATTTTTTTGCTGAATTTTTGAACGTCGCTAGAAATCAAAAAATCGCAAAGCTCGCGCCAAACATTTTTCATGCCGCGTCGCTCAATTTGTGAAATGTAATTTTCTTGCGAAAAAGGAAAAATGGAATTTTCGCGCTGGACAAAAACGCTTTTTTGAAAATCATCTTTTCTTACGACATTGCCCTGTGTCCACATAAAATTCATTTTAACAAGATTTTTTTTATCTGTCAAGGATGGAATTTGCCCCTCCCCGCAAGCGTTAGACTTACGACAAGTTTTACATCGCCCCGATGTCAATTCAAAATCCTTAATTTTTACTCCAACGATTTCGGCATCTGCCTATCATCCGACAAAATCTTTCCATCGAAAATTTTTATGCAACGGCGGCTCGCCTCTCCGATTCGCGGATCGTGCGTTACGATTACGACAGTCGTGCCGCTAGAATTTATTTCCCAAAAAAGATTCATCACGGCGCGGCCGGTTTCGCTGTCCAAAGCGCCGGTCGGCTCGTCCGCCAAAATTATTTTCGGATTCGTCACGGTCGCGCGCGCGATTGCGACGCGCTGTTTTTGTCCGCCTGAAAGTTCGCTCGGCCTGTGACTCATCCTGTCTTGCAAGCCCATTTTTGCGAGCGCGGCTTTCGCAAGCGCAATTCTCTCCCTGCGTTCGATTCCTGAATATCGAAGCGGAAGCATCACATTTTCCAAAACATTCATCGAAGGCAGCAAAAAATATTGCTGGAAAACAAAGCCGACTGTTTGGTTTCGCAAAACCGAAAGTTCTTTTTCGTTCATAAGCGCGGTTTCGCGGCCATTGATTTTCACCACGCCTTCGGAGGGGCGGTCGAGACAGCCAATCATATTCATGCAAGTGGATTTGCCCGAGCCAGAAGGTCCCATTATCGTAACGAATTCGCCCTGATTTATTTTGAAAGAAATTCCGCGCAAAGCCTGCACTTGAGTGTCGCCCATCGCGTAAATGCGCTTGACATTTTCGAGCGAAATTATTTCGTCCGAAAACTGAGAATTGAAAGTGGAGAATTGAGAATTGTTGGAAGCGCAGAATTTGGAATTGCTTTTTTGCGGCACGATGGCTTCATCCGCAAATTTTTTTTTCGGAGCAATTTCGTTTTCTCGCGAAATTTTTTCGCTTGTCGTTTCAATCAAAGTTCGCGAATTTTGCAAAGTGAAACTCGGCAAGCACGCCAACGGCGTGCGACAGAAATCTTTTTCGGAATGCTTTGCAGAATTTTTATCCTTGCCTTTTTTCGCGGATTTCTCCTTCGACTTTTTTTTCTTTTTGTCGGCGGAATTTTTTTCTTGCTTTTCTTTTTCAGAATTCTTTTTTGCGTCCTTCTTTGATTTTTTCTTCTTGCTTTTTTTCGCGTCGATTTCGCTTTCTAAAATTTCAGATTTCTTTTTCATAATTTTCCGTCTCAAAATCCGCAGACAATGAAAAATCCATTTCATTTAATCGTTGCACCTAGGAAAGTTTTTTGTTTTTCCCTGTTGCCACTTTTGCTCACGCCGACTCTTGCAAAAACGTAACAATTACCTTGCTTCCCGACAGAAAAGCGGGCGTTTCGTCAAGCACGACATTTTGTCCGTCAAAATAACCTTGCATCGATGTAAGCATAGTTCATCTACGTTCTTAATTTATCAAGAATTTTTCCATTTCGCCTTTTATCAAATTCCAATTTTCCTGCAAGTTCATAAAAAGCGGTTCGGTTTTTTCCCACTTGCTTGTCGAGTTTTTCGATTTCGTTTTTGATGTCCACGACAAAACTCAATTTCATTTTATCCCGCCACCAAAACCGCGCCGCCGTAACTTTGCAAGTGGCTTTAAGAATTCGGGATTTTCGTCAAAGTCCGCCAAGTCCACATTTTTCTTTGAAAGCAATTCGAGTTCGTGCCAAGCGGAAAAAAAATTTCGCGGAGGCAAGCCTCAAACGCCGAAGTCAAAGTCCGAATCTGCACCGCTTTCTACTTTCGCATGCGAGCCGAAAACATAAACTTGCGATGCGCCCTTTTCGCGCAAAAGTTCAACGCACGAGGAAATTTGATTGTCCTTCAGCAATTCGCTTCGGTCAAGCATAAATCAATCATAAGCCGCCACCGCACTTTTGTCAAGGTGCTGGTCTTCCGTGCTTTTTCAAAAATTCAATTCGCGTTGTGCGCGGTTAGCAAAAATTTCATGTCGTGATATTTTGAAATAACATCTTCAAATCCAAGCGACTTGTAAAGATTATATCCCGCGTCCGTCGCCTTCAATTCAACAAAATCAAGATTCATTTTTTCCGCGTCAGAGAGCAACAACTTAATCAACTTGCTGGCAATGCCTCTCCGTCTGCATTCGGGCTTCGTGTAGACATTCATCACCGTGCCGATTTTGCCGTTAATGAACGCGGGATTCGACGGTCTTTCCGCAACGCACAAAAAACAGCAGCCAACAATTTTTTCTTCTCTGCAAACATAAGCAAAAAAATCTTTGTCAAGATGATTGCGATAATAATTCGGCAACTTTTCAAGGATTTGTTTTTTTTGGAATTCCGACAAATTTTCGCAATCTTCCGTCAGATAACTCATCCGCAATTCCACTAGCGAAGTCAAATCGTCGATGCCTGCTTTTTCAAAAATCATAACGAGCCTTCCTCCAAATAATTAAATTCAGTATTTTCGAAAATTGTTGCAGCGACGAAATGCGATTTTTATCGTCGCGGAGGCGCACCTCGACCCCCTCCCCTGCCGCGCATCATTCCCGAACTAATCGGCGCGCTTTGCGCTTTGAGCGTTTCGCCTTCCGCCACGTCGCCTTCCACGATTTTCACGAACTCGCGAGTATAAGTCTCCACCTTTACGATTTTCCTTTCGCCAGTTTTCGCGTTCACTACGAAGGCTTCGTTTCCGTCTCTGCCGACGGCTTCGCGTTCCACCAAAAGATAATTTTCGTCGGGAGCGATTTTGATTTGCCCGCTAAAAGAAAAATTCGGCAAAATCGATTCGCGCGGATAGTCGTCAATTCGAAGGCGCACTTTCACCACCGTCGCGCCTCTGCTCGTCACTTCGCCGATTGCCGGCCAGCCCACGACATGCCCCGTCACCATGCCTTCGTAGGCGGGAAAAGTAAATTGCACTTCCTGTCCCGCCTTCAGTTTCGCCACATCGGTTTCCGCCACTTCCACGTCGGCAATCAAATGCGAAATGTCCACGAGCGTTCCGACCGAATCCTTCGCTTCAAGCGAATCGCCAACGGCGACATCGATATCCGCGATAATCCCATCGAACGTCGCGCTCACTTTTCGCTCGGCGATTTTTTGCACGAGAGAAAGCCGCTGCGTTTGCATCAAATTATATTGACGCGCCGAGCCAGTGATGCGCGTGGTTTCCATTTCGTAGTCATGCTTCGCCAAATTGTATTGCTGCTCGCTTGCGTCCATCTGAATAATCACGTCGCCCTTTTTTACCTCGTCCCCCTGCTTGACATAAACAGCAATAACAGTGCCGTCGCTCAAAGCCTGCAAAGTCTGCTCTTGCGCCGCGCTCACTACGCCGGCGACGCTGACAGAATTTTCGAACACTTCCTTTCGCACAGTGTAAACCGTGTCGCCGATTTTATTTGTGCTGAGCGCAAGGCGAATCACGCACAACGCCGCCACAATCACGGCGATGGCAATCACGCTTGTCAAAATTATTTTCAATGCGCGCTTTTTAGGAAAAGTTTTTTTCGTCAATTTTATTTTTCTCCATTTATCAATATTTCAAATCAAAAACAGACACAGATGAACACGGATAAAAAAGATGCGACACAGTCAAAAACAAAAATAACCTCCGTGCCCTTCAATTCTCAATTCTCAATTCTCAATTCTTCATCCCTCGTAAAAAGCGTCGCAGTTTTATTATTGTAGATAATCAAGTCGAGCGCGTTGATCAAGATTTTTATCCTGTAATTTTCCTTGTTCACTTGCGCGCTTCGATATTCGCTTTCGGTGATGATGCCGCGCCGATACCAAGAAGCCGTGTCGCTTTCAAGGCGCGAATAAGTTTCAAAACTTTCGCCGTTCGTCCGCGCCGCCCACTGCAATTCTTCAAGCGAACTTTGCTGCGCGACCAAAGCAGTCTCGTAATTTTTCCGCGCCGCCTCGATTGCGACCAGTTCCAGTTGCTCGTCGACCTTTTCGATTTTTTTCTGGACGGCCGCCAAGCGAAATTGATTCGGCATAAAAGAAAAACTCAGGCGGTAAAGCGGATTGAAGTTCGCGGAATTCGTCGGAAACGAAACGCCCGCGCTCGCCTGCAATCCGGTCTTTTGCCAAGCCAATGACGAGCCGATGTCAATCGTGTCGCCGTATTCCATCGCGTTCGTCATAAAGGAATTCACGGTGTTCGCAAAAGTGTAGCCCGCGTTCACGCTCAACGAAAACGCCTTGTCCGCCGCGCGAGTTTTGGAATTGATTTTGTTCGTCCAAATCGCGCTTTCTGTTTCCGCGAAATTTTCCGCGTCAAAATCCAAAACGTCCACAGCGGCGACTTCAGGAATTTTCGTCGGAAGAAATTCCATCGCGTCTGAAAAGTCGTATTTTATTCCGCATTCCTGCGCGAAGATTTTCGTCTCGCGCTCAAGTTCGTGGCGATAAATTTCCACGTCGTGCTCGTCGCCTGCCACTTCCATTTGCTTGAGCCGATATTTTGAAGAAGTCGCGCTGTAGCCTTGCACGCGCAGTTCGTCGAATTCCAACGCGTGCTCGTAAAGCGATTTTTGCGCCGTAATTATTTTCGAAGCGATTTCAAAAAGATTTTTCAGCTTCGTGTAAAATTCGCTTTCCATATTTACGAAGCCGTTTTGCAAGTCGCGCCGCGCCTCGAGCAAAGCGCGCTCGGATTTCAGCAATGCGATTTCGCGCTCTTCGCGCGCGCTAGAATAAACGTCCACGCTCACTCCGAGCGAAGTGTTTTTGATTTCGCTTTCGCCGTTTCGAGCGGAAACATTTGACGACGCGGTAAAACGCAAATTCTGCCAGGCGGGAATTCCAAGCGAGGCGTTCGGCGTAAAATTGAAACTTCCGCCATTTCCGAAGCTGAAGGCTATCGAACCCGTAGAAAGTGAAATGTTCATTCCGTTTGAAATCGAAGTGGACTTTGAATTTAAAATAGCCTTGTCAACTTTTCCCGAAAGTTCCTGCAATGTGAGACTGTTTTGAAAATAACCGAGCAAAAGTTTTTCCAGCGATTCTTGCGCGTGCAAATCAAAAAACGCGACAAAAACCAAAAAAACGCAGACACGTTTCATACGGAGAAAACAATTTCTTTTCAAAACAGTAACAAATGCTAAACCAGTGGCAGCCTCCATTTTATTTTTTCAGCAACCCTTTCAGCAAGTTTCCGGCGGAAGTATTGCCGCCAGATTTTTCATTTCCCTTCGACGGAACCGTCGGAATGTTCGCGTTCTTGAGCGCATCTCCGATGGCATCCTTCGCAGCGGAAGTCGCCTTTTCCTTCGCCTCGCCAATCGCGGCCTCTGCCTGCTCCCTCAACTTCGTCTCAAGTTCATTCTTTTTCGACTCAAGGAGCGCGTTTATTTTGTCCATGTTCACGCTTTCCGCGTTGATTCCGTTTTCGATGTTTACGAATTCCGAAATCTTTTCCATAACATCGCCGCACTGCTCATTCAAGATTTTCGTAAGCTGAACTTGCGCTTCGGAAATCAGGATTTTCAATTCATTGTTCACGATTTTGCGCAAAATCGTATTGAAGCGTTGATCCAAATCTGAAGAAATTTTCAAGACAAGCCTGCGATTCGCGTCAAGCCCGATTTGCGCGCCAAGCACGAGAGAGTCGATGGCTTCCAAAGCGGCGGTGTAAAACCTGTACGCGATGGCAGGCTCGAATTCATCGGCGGTAAGGGCAAGACGCGCCATGTCGAATTGCGCATTTATAAGAACCGCGCCGCTTCTGTCAACCGTGCCGCTCGCGCTCAATGTCGTGTTCGACGCAAGGTTCAAATACGGCGTGGAAAAGCCGAACGGATAATTGTCGCCGGAATATTCCAAGCCGACAAGATGGTTCGAAGTTTTCGTCCGCGCGTCCACAAGCACTTTTCCCCTGTGCGTACGAGTGTCGCCCTGCTTGTACGAGCCGTTCACCGTGGCGGGTGCGCCGCGCTTGTCCATATCGCTTGAAATTTCCGTGCCCTTTACGGCGACTCCCAATCCGCTGAACTTAATGTTCTCTATCAAGAAAGTAGGAACGCGATCTCTCTTCCAATAAATGTTCTTTCCTGAAAAACGCTCGTGCCGAGGCTTTTCCTCCGCGGCTTTTTTCTGCTCTTCCTTTGACGCGCTTGATGTCTTCGCCTTTAGCTCCATCGCGTAGTTCACGCCCTGCACGACATAAGGATAATAGCTGCCAATCATCGCGTACATCGCGGAATCCACGGCGTTGCTCAAAATCTTCGTGCCAGTGTCCAAATTGAACGAAGTGATCTTGTCGAGCTGCGTCTTTACCAATGCGGTGTCGCTTTTCAAGGCGTCAGTCACATTTTCAGAAATCGCCTTCACGCGCATGGCATCCGCCTGCACGTCATTTACGACGCCTTTTACCGTATTCGTCATCGACTTGCTTTGGCTCATCAAGTCGTTCACCTGATTGATTGCGGATTTTATCTGCGTGCCAAAATTTTGGATTTCCTTCGGATCTTTCATTTTCGAAAAATCAGTTTTAGTGAGAGAATCAATTTGGCTCACGAATGCGTTCGTACTTGCAGAAATCCCGTCAACCTGCGATTTTAGCTCTGCGGGCTTTGCCTGCCACCTCGCGATGGCTTCTTCCACCTGCGCCTGAGTGTCCTTCGCCACGCCGGGCGACTTTAAATTCTCTTGAACATTCGCAATCATGTTGACGGGATTGTATTCGGCGAAAGCGTTTTCTATGGAAGTGCGCGCGGCATTTATAGCGTCATCCTTTCGCTGGTTTATTTCGGCGATCATCGCCTCCACTTGCGGATTAGGCTTTTTTTCCTTTTTCGCCTCCTTTGGCAAAGCCCCGGAATAAGTGCGATCCGTGTCGAGGGCAAGCCCCGAAACTTCTATATTGCGGGCGTCGAATTTTCCGCGCAAGGCTTCGGTCAAATTGAAGCTGATTTCGGTCTTGTCAATTTGGAAAAGATTTTTCATCGGAGACTTTTTATTCGCCTGCTGCAAATTTCTTATCGTAATCGTGGCGTTCATAAATTCCACGTTCACGCTTCCGATGTCGGTGCGCGCACCGAACGCCTTTTGCATCGCGAAAGTGAGTCCTTTCTTCAAGAGCGGATTTTTGAAAGTAATCACCGCCAAATACGCCGCGACAATCAAAATCACGACCGCGAGAAACGGAACGAGCTTGAACGAGCCTTTTTGCTTTTTCACGTCATTCGCGATAAGCTTGAGCCGCTTGAAGTCGAGCTTTTCAATCATCTTTTCGCGGGGAATATAAAGGTAGCCAGGCTTTTTCGGATTTTCCTCGAAAAGCGAGCGCACCAAATCCCTGTCGCTTGAAACATAAATTTTCTTGTAGAGTTTCTTTTCGATTTTTTCCTTTTTAAAATTTTTCTTCAAAAGTCCCGGCAATTTTTTCGCGGGAAACTTTTTCGCCTCGCGCTTTTTTTTCTTTTTCTTTTCGACCAAAGCGGAATCTTTTTTCACCGCGATTCGAGTAGACTCAGAATTTTTCGCTTTCTCATCGACTGCAGTTTTCGCATTCTTATCGGACAACGCCTTCGCAGGAACATCATTTTTCTTTTCATCTTTTTCGCTCATGACAATCTCCCATAAAAAGCCATTGGTGAAATTTCAATTTCTCGAATGGCTTTTTAGCGTGCGCATCAAGCAACTTGTTGCAACGCGCACAAATCAATAGGCAAGTTTGGCAAGTCGCAACGCGAACTACAAACTTGCAATGATAAAAATCCGCGACATTTTAGCGGCATTTTTATCATAACTCCAGAAATCATTTCAAAAACTTGTCTTCCGCCGCCTCGAAAAGTTTTCCCAAAAGCGGAAGTTTTTGCACCGCCTTGTGCAGAGGCGACTTGATGAATGTAGGCGCGACATGCTTTCGCCAGAATTTCACGAAGAAAAATCCTATGAGAAAAAACGGAATGTAAGCCGCAAGCCCTACCACCAAAGACCCCATTACGACAGTGTTGTTGAATTTCGTAAAGCCGACGAACGGAATGTCTATGAGACGAGCGAAAACATTTTCAAACGGCGCGTAAGTCAAAACCGAATATCCCACCGAAGCGAACGTCGGGTCGAGCATCCACGCGAAATAACTCACGACCAAAAGCACGAGCGCGTAAGTGGCCTTGTTGATTCGCACGAAGCAAAAGAAAACGAAAATCATATACCAAAGCGCGTTCGTCTTCGGCATAAGCCCCAGCAAAACGCCCAAAGAAAGCGCGTGCGCGATTTCGGCAGGGTTCGTGTTGGCGTTCAAACTTTTGAACAAATTGGAAATCCAATTGAACATTTTTCTTTTTTCCTGATTCTTAAGATTTGAATTTAATGTTATTACAGTTTCGGGCGATTGTCAAGGGCAATTTTTTTGTGCTGGGGAGGATGGGATGGGGAAACATTTTCACAATTTTCTTATACCCTTATTTCCTATATTTTTTTAAGGCAATTCCCCGGCACAATTGAATATATTACAAAGAATCAGCCTTTATTAACGATTGTCTGTTGTATTTGCTTCTGAACCGATTTTACTACGGAAATGAAAGATTTAACATCTTCTTCTTTTATTAGGTTCTTTTTTCCGTTCGTGATGTCGGCTTGATGAGCGATTTCGTTTCTACGTTTATACAGTTTGTTAATATCCCGCTCATAAGACGACAAATCTACTGCAACACCAAGCAATTCCAACTGCCTTGAAAGATGCTCATAATGCATAAAGCAGTTGCGCTGGGTCGCCTTTTCCAATTCCCCAAGAAATAAATTTATGTTTTCCGGACTTTGCACCAATTTTTTAACAAAGCGCATGGAAATCCTAAAATTTGCGAATTCTCTTGTTTCTTCCCATTCATCATACAAAATTTTTGTAATACCGAACTTTGTGATTTCATGAACATAAAAGTCAAGGACACTATCTAAAAATACAATTTGCGTTCTCCAAATGTCTTCCGCAGAAGTCATTTTTCCTGCCTTTAATGAATCGGCAATCTCGAATTTTGATTCTATATTCGCAATATTTTTGTCAAAGTCTTCTTGAATTTTACCAAGGCTATATTGAATTTTCTTAATCTTCTTTTCTTTCGTTTCAACCTTTCGCGGTTTTAAGTCAGGAGCATTATTTGGCATCTTCTTCCTCACAAATTCTTTGAATGTTTTCATTCGGCATCGGAATCGCGCCATATTTTCCCATTATATAACCTTTTTTTATATTTTCATCCTTGCGAACATTCTTAATTTCACTTAAAGAATATAAATCGGTCTGCCTTCCATTTGGATTGATTTCTGTAAACCATATTTGGTCTCTTCGGATTTGTTTTAAATCCAATAAATCCGTATCATGAGTCGTGAAAATAATTTGCGCGTTTGACATGGTATTTTTCTGGAATCTGTCAACAAAAGCCGCCACAACAGATGGATGGAGACTCGTTTCTATTTCGTCGCAAATAAAAACCTTGCCTGTGTTCAAAATATCCAATACAGGACATATAAAGGAAAAAAGTCGCCGAACACCCGCCGACTCCTCATTTAAATTGAGAACAAAATCTTTATAAGCCAATTTTATATCAATGTGATTCATCTTCGTTGTTGAAAAAACTTTCATTAATGGTTCTGGAAGTCCTTTCAATTCATTTTCGCTTGGAAGTCGAGTTTCAACCTTTGACGCAATATCGCAAATATCAGAACCAGATTGACGCATTATATCCAAGAAATCATTCTTTAGGTTTTCATCTGCCTGAAGTTTGTTCGCAGAATACTCAAGCCAATTATTCGGCTCGCCAGGAAAAACAACAAGGTCCTCCTTGAAAAATAAAAACGCATCCGTTATTTCTTGAATATCCGTTATGTTGGCGGCTACGGAAAGAAGAAGTCGGTTCGGCTTTAAATAACTCTTTGTGTTTTCGGTGTATTTTTGATATTTTGCGTTATATTCAAAAGAAAGTCCATCTCGTTCAAAAATTGTCGCGACCCTGCCGTTCGGCCAATAAAACAACGTCTCATGTTGAATTCCGTTTTCATCGTATGAAAATTGATACGAGTATTTGATGCTGTTTTTTTCAAATATGCAAGTGAACTCCGTCTGCTCTGAAATCGCCAATTTGTGAGGAAAGCGCCTGATGCCGTCGCCCGGCTGACTATTGAAACAGTTAATGACAATTAGTTGCATTTGACCCAATGCGTTTAAAACTGATGTCTTGCCGGAACCGTTCGCTCCGTAAATTTCCGCCACCCTGACGAATTTGTCATCGCCGAATTTAATGAGCTTTTCTGAATGCTCCGTGTCCGAAGTCGCAAGCGTGGAAAATGTCACTTCATCATTTATTGAACGGTGATTTTTGAAAGAAAATTGCAATAACATACACAATCCTTGAAAAACAGTTTGTATATTATATCGACATATTTTAAATTTTACAATAGGTTTTTGTGATAAAATCACGAATTTTGGCAATAAAATAAATTTGTAATAAAGTAAAGGTCGAAATAAGATTCGGCTGTAATACGAATTAAAAAATTCCTCTCAACAAATCTTGCTCCATCTTCCCTTCCAATTTTTTTACAATTCTGTCGTTATATACATTCCCCTCTTCCTTGTAAGTTATTTTTCCATCCAAAATATCCAAATCAACATCCATTGGCAATATCAATGAAACATTTTTTGTTTTGTCTTGATACGGTCGTCCATAATTTTGCAATTCATCAACAATCATCAAAAAACAAGCCCAAAAGTAATTATTAAAATCTATTGTATGAACCATATTAAAATTGTGCATTGCAATTGCTTGAAGGACATCTCGAAAATTTTCATATTCCTCTGCATATTCATCTTTAGAAGTGACTACCAACATTTGCTTTTCGTCTACTTTAGGCATAAAGAGTAATTTTTTTATATTTATAAAACGTTCCAACAAAATGGCACTTCCAATAGCATGATTCTTAATACTATTGAATCCCCGTATATCGCACATACTCAATAAGTTATTTCTCTCTTGCAAAATAAAATCCTGACTCCACAGTTCTTCAGCCTTTTGATTTCTTAAAACATCTTCCAAATCTTCATCATTAAAGCCATCTTTCAAACAAAAGTATCTTTTTATAGTTTTAATGTCTTCCACATTCAAATCAGAAAAACAATTTTTTAGAGTATGATTTAACTTGCAATTTTTTCCCTTTAAATCCAAACTATATATGTAGCCCAAGTCATGATAAAAACAGATTCTGAATATTTGAGCGAGATTATTTGCAGGATTTTTTGTTTTCCCACAATCCTTTGATACTATATTTTGAAAAAAATCATATAATGAAATACCCAATAGAAAACATTATATTGAATGATAATAATGATCCCTATAGTTTTTTTTATCTATCAACAAGCAATTTTCTTGATCGTGTCCTAATTGTTCAAAAATGCCTTCTTAAGGAAAGATATAAATTCGGTCTAATAAGACAAAACAACTCACATATCAATTTTTTTATATCTTCTTTTTTGTTTTTTAAGTGCAAAACATAATCACTTCCTTGTGGATTATTTAAAATATCATTAAGCTTTATGCATATCTCTTTTATTTCAGAACAAAGAAAATCCTGTGGCAGATTATTAACTTGATTATTTATAAATTCATGAATACTACTCATTGGACTCTATCCTCAATTCGTTTTCAACAGATTCCAATGAATATTGCCAGCATACCTGTTTTATTGCCTCAATAAATTGCATTTTATTTTCTACAGTTGAATTTTTATAACAAACAATACCTTTTGAAACCAAATCCTTAATTTCTGGATTATCTATTGTAAGCAATTTCTCTTTTATACATTCTAAGGGACTCTCAATTATTTCCTTTTTTTCTTCACTTGTATAAAGAATTATGTCTGCAAATATGTTGAGCAGATATATTGTTTTCTTTGGAGCATCAAGCCTGGCAAAATCATCATTTTCTATAACATCAACATACAAGTTCTCATCGTCACAAAATTTATTCGTGATTTTTGCACTTATAAAAGCCATAAGTCTTCTATCGCCTATTTTCTGAAGAAATTTTCTGCGCTCATCATCACCATCAAGAAACGAAAGGTACAAATCCAAAAGATTTATACCCAAGCCATAATAGTCATCGGAACATGCATTAAGCATAAAAGGAATGTACCATTCTATTTTCTTTATTTCTTTTGACACATCTGAAGTATCACCTTGCATTTCATATATAGCAAGCATTATTATATTCAGCAAAAAATAATCAAAATCAATTTCACTTATATAACCGATTTCAAAAATTATATTTTTACGAATTTGAAATTTATAGATTATATTATTTATCAATTCCTTATGTGACATAAAATATCGAGAAACAAGTATGTGAGCAAGATATGGCATATAATTCACGAACTCACCAACATCAACGATTGATCTTCTATGTTCAAAGTCGGAATCAAACATCTGATTTTCTTCAATCAGACTCATATTTTCATTTGTTAAGGCAACATTTTTTGACACAAGCAAATTATACAATTTATTATATGGACATTTTTTTAAAACATATAAAAGAAGCAACTGTTCATAAGCAATTTTAATATCATTATCATTTGATTTTTCTAAAAATGATCCTACAGCGTTGAAATTAAAACTTGAACGCTAGATGGATACCCTAAACAAAAATTTAAGAAGTAGATTTTTGTTATCCTTGCATTTTTTTACAACATAATCCTCGATGCCTGAAAGATATTCGTTGTCAACCGAAGGTTTACAATGTGGCTTTATTGATTTTCGCCTATGCAAATCAGTCAAAAGCAAAATTTCTTCTTCCAAAGACAAATCCAGTGATTTCAAGTTTTCACATAATTCGTTAAAAGGTTTCTCAAAATTACTATTTTGAATCGCATTTGCGAAAAAAAATTTGCAATATGCTGAATTAGCAGTTTTTATAAATGTTTCCAAAAGCCCACTATCCTTCAAATAATAAATTTCCTTTAAAAATGACGCTATTATAAGTTCGGATTCATAATATGACCTTTTTTTATCTTTCTCAATGTCTACCGCACATATAGTTTTTTCTTGCTCCTTTAACTCCTTGATTACAGAATCCGGAACATATAAGAAGCAATATTTTAATATATTGTAATCCGCATAGTCCAATTTCAAATCATAGTAACTAATATGAGAAAATGAAAGGTGATTTATGCGCTGAAAAAGTTTTTCCAATGAATCAAATTCATCTAGAATGTTTCCCTCTTTAAAAGTTCCAGATTCAATGAATTTCTTTTTCTGCGCTGTCAACAATTTGCATACAGTTTTTCTTGACAACTCTTTCATATTATAGAAAAGACGGTAGGTATCTTTTACAAATTTCATCTATGTTTTCTTCATCTATACTACCATAATATTCACATTTGAACAAACTATAAAAAGCATTATAAAAATCATCAGCACTTTTTAAATCAACAATTTTTTTTATCAAATTATCCGCAAAGTCTTTTGTATATTTTTCTTTTTCCTCTGTAATTTCATTATTGTTTTCATCATCAACTTCATTTTGAGCCTGTTCGGTTTTTTGCAGACTTGCCTCTGTCATAAACCTTGTAATGCCTAACCGCAACTTGGACTAAAACAGGAAAGCTAATAAGGTGTATAA
>CAJUBD010000010.1 GCA_910584475.1 uncultured Treponema sp. | reverse complement strand
CCTTCAGCGAGCAGAAAATCGTTATGAGGACGACCGGCGAGTTGAAGACGACAAGCCCCGCCACCTGATGAACCATAACATTCTTGCTTTGGCTGACGGCATTCCTATTAGGCTCGTACTTAAAATCCACCCACCTGTAATGTCTTCTCACATACACCGAAAGCCATACATAGCGGCTCAAATACACAAGGGCGGACGCCAACTTCACGGTCAAAATACCCATTCCGATTTTTATGAGAGCCACCGCCACGAAAGTGTTCAACACAACTGCTACAATCTGCGCAAGCGATATGACGTATGTTTTCCTGTCCGCCGTGAGCAGGACGCGGTACTTGCCTATCAAAAAGAATTCCGCCGCCCCAGTTATTCCTAGCACCAGCACCATAAGTCCGCTTGTCTTCCTGTCCACCTGAAATCCGACCACGAATGGATAGACTAAGCCCAAGACAAAGACAAGTGCCGTGAACGCGATTCCAGAGCGCACATAAAAAATCCGCGTCGCGGACAGGATTCCGCTCACCCCGTCCGAATCGCCATCCGCAAGCGGCCTGTACAGGGCGGCGATGCTTGCACCCCCGATTCCCGCCTCCACAATGTTCAGGTACGCTATGAACTGCGATATTGACTGAACCATTCCGTTTGTCTCGGAGCCGAACGTGCGCGCTATGAGCGGCGGAAGCACAAACCCACAGACGGCCGTTCCGACTTGCAGGAGGATGTTTGAGAATACCGTCAGCGCGACTTCCTTCTTGCGCTCAGAAAGCTTCATCTTCGCCATACAAGCAACAACGCTCCTTGCACTCCCGCCAAAAAACTCACAGCCTTTTTTCAAAAACACTGTGAGTTCTTAGACAAAACTCAAAGAGTTTCTAAAAAAACTCACAGTGTTTTTCGCCATAAAAACAATATCTCCGCCAAAAACAAGATTCCGGCACAAAACCTTGTTGCCAAAATCGCCGAATATTATCGCCAAAGCCACAAAATTTTATTGGCGCAGTCGCAAAACAAAGTTTTCATACTCACCAAACAAACTTCGCGCACTCGTCGCATGAACAAGCCGAACGCGTTTTCCTCACTCACTCAGCCAAATCCCTGATGTCCACGCCGAGCGCGTCCGCTATCTTGATTCCGTCGCTTATGCGCGGCTCCGTCCCGAACTGCCGCATCGATGAAACAGTCGTCTCCGCCTTGCCAATCACCCTCGCTATGGTGCGGTATGTGAGGTTTTTCTGCTGCCTGTAAATCTCCACCTTATCCCAAAACATAAGTTCCTCATATCAAAAGGCCAATTCCACTTGGCTTTTCGGCGTGTTGTAAAGCACGACGCTCGCCGTAATCTTCCGCTCCGTCATGCGCGCGCCACCTCCTTGTCCGTCGCTTCGTACCTAAGTTCTCGTGCGTCCACAATGTCATCGCACACCGCGCTGATGAAGATTCCGCGCTCTTCTGCCACGCTTTTTAGCTTTTCGCCGTAGTCGTCTTGCGCAGTCCGAGCACCTGAAAAGCGGCATCGGTACACCAAAACGAAATCATATTCGCGCAATCTCGCTTGCAACAATTGAACGAGCGACCAGTCAAGCGGACCTGTAATCATAATTTCGTTTTCGCGCCAAGCGCCACCGGTCTCGTTCGTGAGAAAATCCTTGAAATCTACGAGGCTTTTCTGCAAGCCCTGCAAGAGATCCGTTGCTCCGACAAGAATCGCATAGCGTGTCAGTCCGTTCTTAGACTTTTTTGTTGCCATAAGCAACAGTATACATTGCTACAAGATAATTGTCAAGTGTTGCTGATAGCAATATTATAGGTAAAATGACAGATATTCTTTTAGTTTTGGGAGGAAATATCCGTAAATTCAGGAAGGAATTCGGATGGACACAACAGTTTCTTGCAGAAAAGGCAGGAATTTCAGTTCCATTTATGACACAGATTGAGTTAGGGCGCAAATCCGCTTCCCTTGAAGTCATTCAAAGTATTGCAGGTGCGCTCAGCGTTCCTTACCATCAACTTTTTGACGAGCAAGAATTTTCCACCATTTCTGCCCGGCATCTGTCATCACTTGAACGCCGTCTTTCTGATTCTATTTTGAATGTCATCCGCGAAGAATTTTCGCGTTTTTAGAAAATCAATACACATCAATGCACGCGTCGATATGAAATCCCCCGCACGAATCCAAAAATAAGCGAACAGTGACAAGAATGATGTTCCCGATGCTTATAAATAGCGAATCGAAGCATTCGTGAGGAGTCTGTTTTCAAAAAAGATTTTGCGACAAATCATTCTTCTGCGGAAAGCGTTATGATTCTTCCGGGGATTTCGTAGACATCCGAAGAAAGGATTTTCGCGGGCTGGAGCAAAAGAGTGCCATTTGCCTGAGATTGCGAAACAGTGTACGCTTCGGCGAAATATCGATTTTTCGAGCGCGAATTGAATTGAACGAGGAACGCAGATTTTACCATAGTCAAAAAATAAACGCCTTCTTCTTCCTGCCCTTCACCGCTGATTTTGTAGCCGCCGTCTTTGAACGCCACCGAAATTCCGTTCGGCGCGGTCCAATTCGGCGCTTGTTCCAGCCTTTGTCGAAGAGCGGTCAATTCTTGCGGCACTTCTTCGCCCGAGTTGAAATCTCTGCGCATGTTCATCTTTTTGTATTGTCCGTTCCAAAGCGCATCATTTTGGATTATCATTCTAACGTCATCATAAACGCGCACGCGCATTTCGTTTAGTCCCGTCAATCCGATGTCGAATCTCCGGCGCAAATTTTCTATCGAGACATTTACGGTGGAAAGGTAAATTCCGTTGCGGTACAAATTCGAATTTTGCCAGCGGAAAACTTCCTGAGTATCACCCACCAAAAAAATTACTTCACGCGCCGCGTAGTCAAAGAAAATATAACGGATTTCTTTTTCCGCGCTGTCGGTCATATACCACAAGCCGTTCAAATAATTAGCGAAAGTTTCCACAGTGCCGTCCTGGATTTTCGCTAATTCTGCGGCGGCGATATTTTTTCCTGTGACGAAAACTTGTCGTGTCTGAACATAGCGGCCCGCGCTTTCATCCCAATCGTATTCGGTTTGAACTTGACTTAAATTTCCCGCGCCAGGTCGAGTGTCCGAAGCGTAAACCCAAACAGGAAAACTCCTGTCTGATGCCTGCGAAAGTTCGTAAGCGTCGCTGCGATTGTATTGCTGAATGAAAATTGTTCCATCGGATTTAAAACTGCCGATATTGACCACGCCGCTTCGTCTGCAAAAAAACATTTGCAAGACCGCGTGCTCGTCGTCAGTGAAACCTTGATAAACAAGCGCGATTCTGTGATCGCCAGTAACGTCCATTCCATTGTAAGAAAGCGAGCGCAACTGCGTGATTTCCGTGCGCAATTCGGCGATGCGATCGTAAAGCGTAGTTTCGGGATTGTAAAGTCCGACAATCAAATACAAAAAAGGACTTTCGCTTTTTCGCACCACGAGAATTTCGTCGTCAAAATTGTCGCCATTTAAATCGATTCCGCTCGCGCCCAAAAGCGTTTCGTTCGCACGAAGCGGCATAAAAGAAACAATCGCACTGTCTTCAATTCCAAGCGCGTTCTCCGTAGCAGAAAAGCCTTCGCCCTGAAAATTGCCGGAAGCAGGCAAATTCTGCACGCCGCTTTTTTCCGCAGATTCGGAAGTTTTTTTCGTAAGAAAAATCACGAGCAAAACCGTGGCGACAATCACAAAAAACGCAGGAATAATTCTTCGCATTTTTCTATGATAACATTTTTGGCGGAAAATGGCAACCGAAGTTCTTTAAGCGACATGGAAATCAATTTTTGCCTAAAACACGAAGTAAAATCCTGGTGGCAAGATGCAAGACTTTCATACAAACTCGCTCATCATGTACCATCTTCCAACGCCCTTATTCTATACGCCGCTCCGACAGAATCACGGGTTTTTCTGCGCCCGTCTCATCCTGCCTTGTGGTTTTCAATGTCGTCATGATTAATTTCGGAACGGTTTTGCGCAATGAGCCGTCAGCTTGCCTACGAATTTTTGCAAAGCAAAAACTCGCATCGTTCAAGAAAGCAACATCTTGTCCGAAAGCGAATCTACGCCCGCACTCACTTGGAATTTTTCAAGCAAATCCTTCACTTCAAGATTTTTCTTTTCCTCACCGCTCACTTCGTAGACGATTTTTCCGTCAAGCATCATAATCAGGCGGTTTCCATAGCGAATCGCGTCGCGCATATTGTGCGTTACCATAAAAGTGGTGAGATTGTCGCGATGCACAAAAAATTCCGTAAGTTCCAAAACTTTTTTCGCGGTCTTTGGATCAAGTGCGGCAGTGTGCTCGTCCAAAAGCAAAAGCCGCGGTTTTTGCAACACTGCCATCAAAAGCGTAAGCGCCTGCCTCTGTCCGCCAGAAAGCAAGCCGACTCGCGAAGTCATTCTCTCTTCCAAACCGAGTTCCAATTTGGAAAGCGATTCTTTGAAAATCGTGCGCTCAGAATTTGTGACGCCCCAGCGAAGCGTCCGACGTTTGCCGCGCTTGTACGCCAATGCAAGATTTTCTTCGATTTGCATCGAGGCGGCAGTGCCCATCATCGGGTCTTGGAAAACGCGTCCCAAATATTTCGCGCGTTCATGCTCTTTTATGTTCGTGATGTTTTTTCCGTCGAGTAAAATTTCGCCAGAATCGCAAGAATGCACACCCGCAATCAAATTCAAAAGCGTAGATTTTCCCGCGCCGTTTCCGCCGATGACAGTGACAAAGTCGCCATCGTTCAGCGTAAGGCTCACGCCCTTCAATGCCTTGCGCTCCGTGATTTGACCGGGATTGAATGTTTTGGCTATGTTTTTCACTTCAAGCATTTTATTTCACACTTCCTCGAAATTGTACTTGCGAAAATATTTTCTATCATTCATTGCTAGCGCAACGAAGCAATCTACGCAAGCCCTTCCATTCCTAGCAACGACACGTTTCATCAAAATCACAGTTTCACTTCGGCATCAGGATTTCCGCCTTTTTGCGAAACATAGGCATCTTCACTTGCCGCCGCAGGAATTCTTTTCTTGCGTATGAATTTCTTTTTCAAAACCGGAAGCGAAAGCGCGAACGCGACTATAATCGCCGAAAAAAGTTTCATATCCTGACTTTTCATTCCAAGCTGAAGCACAAGCGCGATAATCATCCTGTAAATCACCGCGCCCAACAAAACGCCCAGCAATTGCACTCCGAACGAAAATTTCGCACCGAGAAAAACTTCGCCGATTATAATCGAGGCAAGTCCAATCACAATCGCGCCAATTCCCATGCTCACGTCGCCAAAACGCTGCTGCTGCATTACAAGTCCGCCGCTGAGCGCGACAAGCCCGTTGGAAATCACAAGCGCGAGCACTTTCATATTATCCGTGTTTATTCCTTGTGCGCGTCCCATGCGCTCATTGTTGCCGGTGGCGCGAATCGCAGAGCCGATTTCCGTTCCGAAATACCAGTAAAGCAAAGCGACTATAGCTGCCGCAAAAATTATTCCTGTTATTAAAGTGGAAAAAGTTGCCGCCTGTGAGGGCAAGAATTTTTTCAAGCCAAAAAATTCACTGATGCGATTTATAATAGTAAGATTCGTGCGGGCAAGCGGTTTGTTTGGACCGCCCAAAACATGCAGATTTATAGAATAAAGCGCGAGCTGCATCAAGATTCCCGCGAGGATTCCCGGAATGTTCAATTTTGTGTGAAGCAATCCCGTGAGTGCGCCGGCAAGCATTCCAGCCGCCACCGCCACTAAAAGCGTCAAAAGCGGATTCCAGCCGTTCACGATCAGAACCGCGCATGTGCATCCGCCCAAAGCGAAACTTCCGTCCACGGTCATGTCGGCAAAATTGAGAATCTTGAATGTAATGTAAACGCCCAAAGCCATGATTCCCCAAAGAATCCCTTGGCTCACAGCTCCGAGCATCGCTCCTAAAAATGGTGGCATTCGTTTTCCTCATAATTTGCTCTTTTTCGGAAATTTCAATTTTCGAAAAAGAGCAAATTCGCTCGCGCAAGCGAGCAATTCAATAAACGAGTTTTTGGATGAAGTTCAAAAACTCGAATTCAAAAATTTTGCGCCATTCCAGCGTCTTTTTCGAAAAACCTTCATTTTGTCATTTTGCACTTGCAAATCAGCACGAAAGCTCTTTCTTTTCAAACAAAGTGGAGGAATCTTTTTGCAAAAAGATTCCTCGCTTGCAAACCCCTATTCCAACAAATCGTTGGGAAAAGTAACGCCCAATTCCCGCGCCGTATCGGCATTGTAGGAAAAGTCGCATTTTTCCAAATATTGAATCGGCATTTCCGCAGGATTTTTTCCGTCGCGCAAAATTTCCACAGCCATTTTCGCCGTCTGCTTTCCCAATTCGTAATAGTTGATTCCAAATGTGCAAAGTCCGCCGCCTTGAACCATTCCGTCTTCGCCGCACATTACGGGAATTTTGTTTGGCGTGGTGACAAGCGCGACCGTCGCCATTGTGGAAGCGATCATATTGTCTGTAGGCGCGTAAATCGCGTCAACTTTTCCCACCAAACTTTGCACAACTTGCTGGACTTCGTTAGTATTTGAAACCGTCGCCTCCACATATTCAAGTCCGAGTTTGTCGCATTGGGCTTCTGCAAGATTGACTTGGAAGCGCGAATTTTCTTCGCTCGAACAAAAAAGCATTCCGACTTTTTTCGTGTCTGGAAAAATCCGCTTGAGCAAATCAATTTGCGCCGCGCAAGGAGTGAGATCGGAAGTGCCCGAAACATTCACGCCGGGATGTTCATTGGAATTGACAAGCTGAGCCGAAGCAGGATCAGTCACCGAAGAAACCAAAATCGGGATTTCCGAAGTCTGATTCGCGACCGCCTGCGCCGCCGGAGTGGCAATCGCAAAAATCAAGTCGCATTTGTCGTTCACCAATTTTTGCGCAATCGTAACGCAATTAGACTGCTCGCCCTGCGCGTTTTCGTAGTCTATGACAATGTTTTCGCCATCGACATAGCCCGCTTCGGCAAGACCGTCAACGAAACCTTTGTAGTTGTTGTCAAGCGCGGGATGCTCCACAAGCTGAATCACGCCGATTTTCAAAGCCGAACTTTTTTTCGCGCAAGACGAAAGAAGAATCGCGGAAAGTGCCGCCGCGAAAAAAAAGATTTTTTTCATAATTTTATTTACCCCTTATAAATTTTATCAAAAAAATTTTATGCACAAAATAATAGTTGGAATTGCCAAAACCAACATCAGCAAGATATATGCGATTGAAAACCATTTTGATTTTGGTCGATTGAAAAAGCAAAAAATCAAGCCGAAAATTGAAACGATGCAAAGGACTAAAGTCAAATTCATCGTAAGTATGAATTTAAAGTCAACAATCGCCTGCGTAAACGCATGATAATCTATTGAAAGCAAAGCGAACACGGCGACAAGAACGCCCATCAATGTGATGACATTTGAATAAATTTTGCCAGAAACATTTTCGATTGTTTGCTCCGCTTGTTCGACTTTGCCCCTTATGCGCTTTTCATATTCGTCCTTGTAATTTCCCAGCCCTCTGAATTTGTCCTCGCCTTCAAAAGAATTTCCTTCTTGCGCCGCATAGTTGCGTTCGGGCGTTTGAGAAAGCCGTTCGAAAAACATTTGCGCGATTGAATCATTTTTGCAAATTTGAATTACATTGCCGGAAAGGTTTTGAACTCTGAGAAAAATATTTGTCGTGTGCCCAGGAAAATAACGCGGCGCATCGACTTTCAGTCCGAGCCGCATTTTTGAATTTTTTTCGCCGACTTCAGCCGTAATGTCATCGGGAAGCGAAATTCTTTCTTTTGTCTGGACAAACACAATTTCACCCGGCTGCAAATCATAAGTTGAAAATTCTTTTTCGTTGGAAAGAATTTGTTCAACAAACAAATCGTAAGAAATGCAGTTGACATTTTTTTCGTCATAAGCCGAAATGATGAGGTGTCCATTTTGGGCAAAAGCCTTAATTTCCTTATCGACCAACAACAATTTTTGAGCCTCGTTTTTCCAAAAATAAAGTATTAAAATTATATCACATTTCGCAAAAAATTACTATAGATTATTTGGAAAAAATGAATTTTATTTTGCTTACATTGTCATAAATCAACTCCTTGTCCTTATGCGAAAATGATTTTTGTCGCACAAAAATCATTTTCGCGCGATGATGACCATTGTCTTGGCGTTTTGGTTGTACAGCTCGAAATTGAAACCGCCGTAAATTTCCGCGGACGAAAATCCGCTTGCCAAAATCAGCCGCTTGAGTTCGACTGCGGAATAAAGCCGCTGCACGAATTCGTGCTCGATTCTGCCGCCGTCCTTTCCGAACAAAATCCATTTTGAGCGCAAGCCTTCCCACGCGCCTTCCACCGAAAATTGCGTGAGCACAGTCATTCCGGCGCGCTCGAACCACTCGCCTTCCGTAAAATATTTTACGGCACATTCGCGGCTTGTGCATTCAATGATGAAAAATCCACCCGGACGAACGCAGTCTGAAATGCGGCGCAAGATTTGAATGTCTTCTTCGATTGTGTCGCAGTATCCGAACGAAGTGTAAAGATTCACAGCGCAGTCGAATTTCTTTTCGCTAGAAAAATTTCGCAAGTCGGCTTTGATAAATTCGATTTTAACGCCTTCATCTTCCGCGCTTTCTTTCGCAGCGTCAAGTTCGGCTTGAATCAAATCCACTCCCGTAACTTCAAGTCCGCGCAAGGCAAGTTCCACGCTGATTCGTCCAGGACCGCAGCCCGCGTCCAAAACCGAGCCGCCTTTTGAAAGCCCCGCAATCTTGCAGACAGCTTCGGCGATTCCATGCGCTTCCGCCCATCGCGGCGCGTCAAACATTATCGGACCATAATTTTTCCAAAACGATTCATTTTCAAACCAAGAGCGTTTTTCCATTTTTTCTCCCATATAAAAAGTCAAGAGCGAAATTTCTAGCAACCCGAAAGATTGCGACTTTCGACATCGGCTTTTTAGCGTGCGCACTAAGCAATTCATTGCGATGCGCAAGTCAATTAAGAAAGTTTGAAAATTGTAGCGCAAGTTTCCAAACTTGTTATGATAAAAATGCCACGCTATTTTAGTGGCGCTTTTATCATATATCCATTACAGACTTTTATTATAGCACACAATTTTCTTTTGAGCAAATTTTTCCACGAAGTTTTATGGCGCATGAAAACCTATTTTGATTTCCCTTTTTCACCGCGCGTTTTCAAGTTGAAGTTTTCGCGAAAATATGCATAATGAATTTGTGCGCGTTTTGAATTCGCTTTCGGATCTGAACATTATACGAATTCTCAATTTGATTTGGCGGGAAAAAAAAATCAGTCGAGTCGAAATTGCATCGATTTTAAAAATGGATAAATCCACGGTAACGAGAATAATTTCGCGTCTTGAGCGGAAAAATCTCGTGCAAGAAACGGCGTTCGGCGAATCGCGACCACAAGGCGGAAGAAAGCGAATTTTTTTGGAAATAAACGGAAGCTTTGCCTGCGCCGGCGGAATCCAAATCAACACGGAACAAATGTTCGTCTGTCTCACGGATTTGTGCGGAACGATTTTGTTCGAGTCGGTTCAAAGAATTGACGAGGGCGATTATGCCAAAAATGGTTTTTCTGGAATCCTTCAAAGCGGAATAAAATTGTTGCAAGAAAACGCGGCGCGAATGCGAATTTCCATCGCAGGAATTGGACTGGGCGTTCCCGGAATCGTGGATATTGAAAACAAAAAAATAATTCAGTCGATTCCGCTTTTAATCGAAAAGCCGTTCAACATAATGCAGGCAGTAAGTGACATTGCGGACATTCCATTTTTTTTGGAAAATGACGCGCGATGTTGCTGCTATACCGAAAAATTCCGCGACAAAGTGAAACCGGCGAAGAATTTTTTATATGTTTTCATCGACCACCGCAGACTCCATCCGATAAAAAATTCTCCAAAAAATATTTCCGTCGGACTTGGGTTTGTTTCCAATGGAAAAATTTTTCACGGCGCGAATTCATGCGCAGGCGAATTTCGAAGCATGCTTTGGCGCGAGTCAAGCTCTTCGCAATTCTCGCTGGCTACACAAGATATTCTGAATCTTGAAAGTGAAGAAGCGCAAAAAATTTTTCTAGAACTCAGCCAAAATGTCGCGCTCTTGGCAAACACGCTTTCGCTGGAATTGATTTTCGTCGGCGGAATTGAAAAGCATTTTTCGGAAAATCTCATCAAACTGATTCGGCAAGAATGCGTTCGGCTTTGGCCTTATAAATGGAACAAGAAAAAATCTATAGAAAACGCGACCGTCTATAAACGCGCAGTTTCTTACGGCGCGGCGTTGATGGTGTTGGACAAAATTTTCAGTGTGCCAGATTTTTCTGTGCGTGAAAATCTCAATCCTGTTAATAATAAATTGGAATACCAATCTTCTTTATTTTTTCAACAGTGAGCAAATTATCAAATTCGGGTTATTATCAAAGGCAAGGCATCCTTGCAGAACACAAAAAATTCCGTTAAAATAAATTATGCAAAATTACGCGCGGTGGCTTTCCACAAAACTTGACGAAATCCAAAAAGAAATTTCTCGCGATGAAAAAAAGCCCTCTTTGCTTTTGCATGCTTGCTGCGCTCCGTGCTCCTCTTATGTCCTTGAATATTTGCGCCGATTTTTTGAAATCACGATTTTCTATTATAATCCGAATATTCATCCGAAAACCGAGTACGCGCGGCGACTTGAGGAATTGAAAAATTTTCTGCCGAAATTTTCTGCGGATTCGAAGAACGAAAATTTCAATTTGGTAGAAGCCGAATATTTTCCGCAAGAATTTTTCGATGCCGTTCAAGCCGAACGTGACAATTTGCAAAACGAACGCGAACGCGGCGAACGTTGTCGGCGTTGTTATAAATTGCGAATGGAACGCGCGTTTGATTTTGCGAGAAAAAATAAATTCGATTTTTTTACCACGACCCTTTCGATAAGCCCGCACAAGGACGCGCAAAAAATAAACGAAATCGGCGCGGAACTTGAAAAAAGCAATCTTGAAAAAATCGCGCAAGCGCAAGCCGAATCTCACGCAGAAAATTCTTCGAAGAAATTTTCAGAAAATAATTATCCGAAAAGAAATTCCTCCACTCCAAAAAAAGATTTCTCGACTCCGCTCGAAATGACGAGCATTCTTAATTCCGCGCGATTTTCTTCCGCTTCCATCTCAGAGAATTTTTTCCCCACGAAATATTTATATGCGGATTTCAAAAAGCAAAACGGATTCAAGCGAAGTTTGGAACTTTCAAAAGAATACGGCTTGTATCGCCAAGATTATTGCGGCTGTATTTACTCAAAAGAGAATTTACGATAAAATTAAATTATGCGGGAAATCACGGAAAAGGCGAACGAAATTCGCGATGTCATAAATTACATTAAAGTTTTCAAAAACGCGCTCGCCGTAATCCACATCGACGACGAAATCATCGGCTCGCCGCTTTTGCCAAGCCACATTCACGACATCAGCCTTATTCACGAAGCGGGAATAAAAGTAATCATCATTCCTGGCGCGCGCACTCAAATCAACAGTGCGCTCGAAGAACAAAAAATTTCCTGGCAAATAAAAAATGGTTTCCGCATAACAAGCGAGTGCGCGATGCCCGAGATAAAAACTGCCGCATTCGATGTCGCAAACAACATCATGAACATTTTGGCAGGCGAGCATCTCACCGCCGTGATTGGAAATTGGGTAAAGGCGCGAGGAAAGGGAATCATCGACGGAACGGATTTTGGTTGCGCGGGCGAAATCGACAAAATCAAAATCGAAGCAATCAAGCAGACTTTGGACAATGGCTTCATTCCGATTTTTCCATGCATCGGCTGGAACGATTTGGGAAAGCCCTACAACATTTCTTCCGCCGAACTCGCGGCGCAAATTGCGATTCTTCTCAAAGCCGAAAAACTCTTTTTCATTTTGCCAAACGCGAAAATTACGAAAGAAGAATTTTCTTTGCCGAATGAAATCGCTTTGTCGCAAGACGGAAACATTCCCGCAATGAACGTGGAAATGTTGTCGAAGATTTTAAAATTGAATTCGAATTCAATTTCCGAAAAAGATTCGCACAAAGAAAAATTACTCGCGATTTTCGCGCTCGCAAAAAACGCTTGCGAAAACGGAGTGGCGCGAATTCACATTTTGAACGGAAACACAGAAGGGATTTTACCATGCGAAATCTTCTCCGCAATCGGAAGCGGCACAATGATTTTCAACGATGGTTACGGCGACTTTCGCCCGATGCGCGGCGAGGACATTCCATCCGTGCTTTCGCTGATGAATCCGTTCATAAAAAGCGGAATTCTTTTGCCGCGAAATTTTCAAATGCTAAAATCTCAATTATACAATTATATTGTATACAATGTAGATGGCGGAATACACGCGTGCGCCGCGCTCAAAAAATATGACGACGACCAAGCAGAAATTTATTCCGTCGCGGTGGATGAAAGTTACGGCAACATGGGCGTAGGACCAAAGATGATAAATTTTTTGTTGGAAAAAGCAAAATCGCTCGGCGCAAAATCCGTTTTCATTTTGACGACGCAGACCGCGGATTGGTTTGAAAAATTGGGTTTTGTTGCCGATGAAATTGATTCAATTCCAAAAGAAAGAAAAGAGATTTGGTCGGAAGAACGCGGCTCGAAAGTTTTTAGGATTTCGTTTTGATTCGTGCGGAGGGTCTCATACCCCGACGCTCTGCGTCGAGGTATGTTGATTTGCAAAACTCTATTTTATTTTAACCGCGAATTTCTTGAATGCACATTCTAAAAAAGTTTTACATCCACTTTCGGAACTTCGCCAGAATGTTCTCCGTGGTTTTCTCCGTGACACGAATGCGAATGATGCTCGCTGTGATGAGTGCAATTCGCACTGGAATTCTTTTGCAGTCTCCCTTCCGCGAAAAGTCGCGCCGATTCGTCCGCCGCGCCAGAATTCCCGGCATATATTTCGATTCCCGCCGCATTCAGGGCATTCACGGCGCCTCCACCGATTCCGCCACAAATGAGCGCGGTCGCTCCGTGCGCCCTCAAAAAATCCGCCAATGCTTCGTGCCCAGCGTCGCCGACATCAACAATTTTCGAAGCGGCGACATTCCCGTCCACGATTTCATAAAACTTGAAAAACTTCGTGTGCCCGAAATGCTGGAAAATCTCTCCGCTTTCATTTGAAAAACAAGCCGCTACTTTCATTTTTCCTCCAAGTATATAATATTGGCGTAAAAAAGCGCGACAATATTATATACTTCTATAATAATAAATTTTTAGTGCGAAGTCAATTTTAAAATTCCCTGCGAAAATCTCATCGCAATTTATGCCACTGAAAATTGAACAATGTTAGATTTTGCATAGAAGTTTTTCGTTTTCCCTCGCAGAATGCTTGACATTAAATTTTTTTTATAGCAAAATGATTTTATGAATGAGATTGAATTTTACAAAAAAACGAGTTGTTTTACCGACCTCGGACTTTACAAAAATTTTGCGATAAACTTGCCGAATGACATTCGCGAACTTTGCCTTTTGCAACGCCATCAAATAATTCATCCGGTTGCGATAATTAGGGCGCGGATGGACAAAAACGCTTTCGATGAATTTTCAAAATTCCACGGCGATATTGCCGAAATTCCATTTGACCGTCTGCTTTTTGAAAACGAGCGTTTTTCCACCGCGCTCGGCATTTTGGCGGAATTGCTCCGTCGCGAAAACATATATTCTTACGAGCGGAAAATCCAAAACAAAATGCATCTCACTTGCCGCGAGCAAGCGATTCTTTTGGCGGCAATTTTAAAGGCGAAAGGAATTTCCACGCGAGTGCGAAGCGGATTCGCGCCGTACATTTCGAGCGACGGAATTTTACACGACCATTGGATTTGCGAAAGATTTTGCGATAAAGAAAATCGATGGATTTTGACGGACGCGGATTGTTGCGTTGAAAATTTGGGATTTGATTTCGCCGACATTCCTTGCGATAAATTTCTTTTTGGCGCGCAATCTTATTTGAAAATTCGCGACAGAGAAATTTGCGATGAAGCATTGGAATTCGCGTCCGTTCCGCCGACGCATGGACTGCGCGCCGCGTTACAATCGCTGTTTTATGATTTGCATTCGCTGATGAACAATGAAATTTTCTTTTGGCATTCGCCACGATACATCGTTGAAAAGAAATTTGATTTATCGCAAGCGGAATTTGAGGAATTGGATTTTATCGCAAATTTGATGCTCGAGCCAAGCAAAAATTTTGAAAAAATTTGCGATATTTGGGAAAACACACCGAAATTCCGAATTCTTTCCGGCGGATTCAATTGACTTGCGATAAAAACTAAGTTGCGATAATTTTACAAGACTTGTTTGCGATAAATTTATCGCAAATCGTTGCACAAAATCAATTATTTTATCGCAACTTGCGATAAAATAAAGCAAAATATTTTTCAAATTGCGATAAAAATATTGTGACTTGCGATATTTTTATAAAATTGCGATAAAATTTTGCGCTTTTATCGCAATTAAATCGGCGAGTTTTTGCGTCAAAGTCAAAGAACTCGAACTAAAACTAGCAGCGATGTTCTGACTGTTGGGGTTTTTCTATGAACAGAGAACATCATTTTTGACCTTGCCACACTAGTCACAATTGCTGAAATGACATTTACTTGTGAACGCATTAAATCTGCAACGAAAACGCCCACAGAAAATTCAGTGGGTGTTTTCGTTTTCAATTCAAGTTAATTTAGTCATCGTTTTGCAGCGCGTCGTAGCCTTCTTCGCCGGTGCGCACTTTCACGACATTTTCCACGGGGTAAACGAAAATCTTTCCGTCGCCGATGTGTCCGGTGTAAAGCGCTTTTTTCGCCGCGTCAATCACTTCCTGAACAGGAACTTTCGCTACGACAATTTCAACTTTGATTTTCGGCAAGACTTGGATGTCGAGCGGAACGCCACGATAATATTCGGACGCGCCCATCTGCATTCCGCAGCCCATCACATTTGCCACGGTCATTCCCGTAACGCCGATTTTGTTCATCGCAATTTTCAAATCGTTGAATTTGTTCTGTCGAGTTACAATCACGATCTTCGAGAACTTCGCGTTCGCATGCTCGCCAGTCGTGATTTTCGCGACAGGAACAGCCTTGGAAATTTCTGCCGCCTCTCCTTCCGTTTCGCCGAATTCGGAATGAAGAATCGTGCTGAAGTCGCCGTAGCCAGAAGCAAGTCCGTGCTCGGTTTTGTCGAGACCGAGAATCTCTTCGTCCGCGCTCACGCGAAGCCCGACAATCTTTTTAATGACGATGAATGTAACTGTAATTGTTACAGCCGTCCAAAGAATCGTAGCGAACATTCCCGCAAACTGAATCCCGAGCAACTTGAATCCGCCGCCATAAAACAAGCCTTTTTCCGCCAAAGCGAATTCGGGCGCGGCATCCGTAGCGAAAAGTCCCACGGCAATTGTTCCCCAAATTCCGTTCAGCATGTGCACGGCGACCGCGCCCACTGGATCGTCCACATGAAGCACATTGTCCACAAACCAAACTCCGAACACGACAAGCAATCCCGCGACAATGCCGATTATAGCCGCGCCCGTACAGTCAGTGACATCGCAAGAAGCAGTGATAGCGACAAGCCCCGCGAGCAAAGCGTTCAGGCACATCGTCACATCGGGCTTCTTGTATTTGACCCAAGTGAAAATCATACAAGTGAAAGTCGCCAAGGCAGGAGCGACAGTCGTAGTCAAAAAAATCGAGCCGAGTTGCGCAACGCTCGTCGCGGCCGCGCCGTTGAATCCGTACCAGCCCAACCACAGAATGAAAACGCCGAGCGCACCGAGCGGCAAGTTGTGTCCGGGAAACGCGTGCACTTTTACAGAGCCGTCGCGATTAACCGTATACTTTCCGATGCGAGGGCCTAGCAACGCCGCGCCAATCAAAGCCGCGATTCCGCCGACCATGTGGATGCAGTTAGAGCCTGCGAAATCGTGGAAACCGATTTGCGAAAGCCAGCCGCCGCCCCAAGTCCAGTGCGCCTCAATCGGATAAATCACGGCGGAAATCACCGCAGAGTAAATGCAGTACGAAAGGAATTTCGTGCGCTCCGCCATCGCTCCTGAAACAATCGTAGCGGTCGTGGCACAGAAGACCAAGTTGAACACGAAGCCGCTGAAATCAAAATTCGCGTAATCCGTGAACAAGTCGAATCCCGGCTTTCCGATTATGCCAAGCAAATCTTCGCCCAATAAAAGTCCGAATCCTACTAGGCAGAACATCACCGTGCCGATGCAAAAATCCATCAAGTTTTTCATGATAATGTTGCCGGTATTTTTCGCGCGCGTGAATCCAGTTTCCACCATCGCGAAACCCGCTTGCATCCAGAAAACCAATGCGGCGCCGATTAAAAACCAAACGCCGAAAACCATTGAACTAACTTCTTCCATAAGAGAAGCCTCCGTTTTTATAATTTTCCCTTTCGGGAAGTTTCCAAATAAAACAAAAAAAGGCGTGCGTCTCTCCAAGCATTTTTCGCTTGAAACAAACGCACGCCTTCGTGCAAAAATTATGTCATCAATCCAGTTGCACGAGTTTCGCAAAGCGAAACTCGCGGTCGCGCAGCGACCTGTCAAATACGGAAAAGCAAATCTTCGTAGCAAGGATACGGCTTGTATTCCTCGCCGAGCAACGGCTCAATTTCGTCGGCCACCGCTCGCGCCTGCGCCATCGCAGGAAGAACGCTGTCAACATAAGAGCGCGCCACCGTCATCACATCTTCCGAATCTTTCGCAGCGATATGCGCCTTGCACAAATCTTCCGACTTTTCCACGAGCGATGCGGCTAGTCCGTCCAACTTCAAAGCCAACTTGCTTTGTGCGCTTCCAGCCGAAGAGCCGCCCATCGCTTTTATCGCGGAAGCAGTTTTCGTCAACTCGTGAATGTACTTGAACGCCGCCGGCAAAATATCCTTGTTGATCATTTCGAGCATCGTCTCGACTTCAATGTTCAAAACTTGACAATATTTTTCAAGCTTGATTTCGTAGTGCTCTCGCATTTCGTCTTCGGTGTAAACGCCCATCTCGGTGTAAAGTTTTACATTCTTCGCGGCGAGATAATGCGACATCGCGTCGGGCAAAGTTCGCAAATTCAGCAAACCGCGATTTTCCGCTTCTGAAATCCAACTCGAATCGTAGCCGTTTCCGTTGAAAATAATTCTCCAGTGCGCCGTGATTTCGCGCTTGATCAAAGCTGCCACATCGTTTTCAAAATCCTTCGATTTTTCAAGCTCATCGGCAAAACCTTTGAGCGTGAACGCGACAATCGCGTCGAGCGCGGTGTTCGGACCGGCAATCGAAAGGCTTGAACCAACCGAACGGAATTCGAATTTGTTTCCTGTGAACGCGAACGGCGAAGTGCGGTTGCGGTCGGTGGAATCCTTTGGAATCGCCGGAAGCACATCCGCACCGATTTTCATATTTTGCTTGGCCGCGCTTTTAAGCGGAGTTCCGTCTTTGATCGCCTGCAAAACATCGAGCAATTCGTCGCCCACATACATCGAAATAATTGCGGGCGGCGCTTCGTTTGCGCCAAGTCGGTGGTCGTTGCCCGCGCTCGCAATGCTTATTCGAAGCAAATCCTGACTTTCGTCCACCGCCTTAATCAACGCGGCGAGGAACAAAAGGAACTGCAAATTCTTTCCGGGAGTGTCGCCCGGCTCAAGAAGGTTTTCTCCTTCGTTCGTGCTCATAGACCAGTTGTTGTGCTTTCCGCTTCCGTTCAATCCCGCGAACGGCTTTTCGTGAAGCAGGCAGACAAGTCCATGTCGACGCGCGACTTTTTTCATCACTTCCATCGTAAGCTGGTTTTGATCCGTCGCCAAATTTGTCGTGCTGAAAATCGGAGCCATTTCGTGCTGCGCAGGCGCGACTTCGTTGTGCTCAGTCTTGGCAAGGATTCCATACTTCCAAAGCGTTTCGTTCAAGTCTTCCATATATTCTACAATCTTCGGATTGAGCGCCGCAAAATATTGATCGTCCATTTCCTGACCTTTGGAAGGCTTCGCGCCAAAAAGCGTGCGCCCCGCCATCCGCAAATCTTTGCGCTGATTGTAAAGTTTTTCACTCACGATAAAATATTCTTGCTCCGCGCCCACAGTCGTGGCGACATGAGTCGCGCTCGTGTTGCCGAAAAGTTTCAAGATGCGCAAAGCCTGAACATTCAGCGCTTCCATCGAGCGCAAGAGGGGGGCTTTTTTATCCAACGCCTCGCCATTGTAAGAACAGAACGCCGTGGGAATGCAAAGCGTGTGTTCCTTTACGAACGGGTACGAAGTGGGATCCCAAACCGTGTAGCCGCGCGCCTCGAAAGTCGCCCTGCCCCCTCCCGAAGGAAACGACGAAGCGTCCGGCTCGCCGCGAACAAGTTCCTTTCCGCTGAACGACATAATCACAGTGCCATCGTCCTGCGGCGTGATGAAACTGTCGTGCTTCTCCGCCGTGATTCCAGTAAGCGGCTGAAACCAGTGCGTAAAGTGAGTCGCGCCGCGTTCAATCGCCCATTCCTTCATTGCGTGCGCCACTTGATTCGCCACATTCAAGTCGAGCGGCTCGCCATTGTCAATCGTTTTTTTGAGAGCCTTGAAAGTTTCCTTCGGAAGCCTTTCTTTCATCGTCTTTTGATTGAAAACCATCGAACCAAAAAGTTCAGGCACATTCTTCACAGCCATAACATTACCCCTCTTAAAACTTTTCAAGAAATTCAATTTCCAAAAAGTTTTCAATGTGCGCATTTTGCGCACAAATTTTACGAAGCAAGTTTGAAAAGTCGCAACGCGCTCAGACAAACTTTTTCCAAAAATAAAAAGGCGATGTGGACAATCCTCTTGAAAAAGAAAACTGTTCACATCGCCTTTGAAGTGATGAAATAGTTATATATTTTTTTCAAAAAATTGTCAACCGCTTTTAAAAAAAATTTGTTTTTTTTCGCGGTTGCTCTGCAAGGAAATTTATTTCACAGCGGCGCGCACGCGCCGTGCGGGTCAATTACTTTTTAGAAAAAATTGTATTTTTTTGAAGAGCAATTGCTCTGATAAGAAGTTGATTTTAACTCATCGCTTGCGCGATGTGCGGGTCAACCGCTTTTAAAAAAAATTATTTGGTATTTACCTCAATTACAACAGGCGCAATTTTTTAACAACAATTTTAAACATTCCAATTGTTGATTTATATAATGACATTCTAGTTTAACTGTAGTATAATTTTATAACAAACAAAAATAGTACTCAAAAGGAGACGCGTAATGAAAATCAGCGAAGAATTCTGCGGACAGAAAAACGGGTATTCTATTTCAAAAACCTTGCGGTTTGAATTGAAGCCGCAAGGCGCGACGCTTGGGAACATCGAAAAAGCAAAACTGCTTGAAAGCGATTTTAAAAAATCTCAAGATTACAAAGACGTTAAGATCATCATAGATAATTATCACAAATATTTTATCGATAATGTTCTTCAAAACGTAAATTTGAACTGGACAAATCTTGCTAACGCTTTAATCGAATACAGCAAAGCAAAAGAAGACAATTCCAATATTATAAAAGAACAAGACGCGCTTAGGAAAGAAATTGTAAAACATATTTCAAAAGACGAACGTTTCAAGCCGCTTACCGCGCCTACTCCGAAAGATTTGTTCAATTCTCTTTTGCCCGAATGGTTCGAAAAAAACGCATCGCCTGAATTGAATGAAAGGGCAGTCGAAACTTTCAAGAAATTCAGTTCCTATTTTAAAGGCTTTCAGGAAAACAGAAAAAATATGTATAAAGAAGAGGCAATTCCCACGGCTGTACCTTATAGAATTGTTCACGACAATTTTCCGAAATTTTTGCAGAATGTCGCTTCCTTCAGCGAAATGCAGAAAAAATGTCCCGAAGTCATCGAACAGGTAGAAACGGAAATTTCTGCCTACCTCGGAAATGAAAAACTGTCTGATATTTTCAATGTAAAAAATTATAACAAATATTTGTGCCAGACGGGAGCGGAAAAACAGCGCGGAATTGATTTTTACAATCAGGTAATTGGCGGAATCGTTCAAAACGAAAATGATAAAAAACTTCGCGGAGTAAACGAATTTTTGAATCTTTACTGGCAGAAAAATGCCGATTTTGCGAAAGCGAATCGAAAAATAAAATTCATTCCGTTGTACAAGCAAATTTTAAGCGACCGCACGTCATTGTCATTTAAAATCCAGACGATTGATTCCGATGAAGAATTAAAAGATTCGGTTTTATCATTTGCGAAAAAAATGAATTCGAAAAATAACGAAGGGAAAACTGTTTTCACTGTCGTAACAGAACTCTGCGAAAATATTACGCAATTCGATTTGTCCCAAATTTATATAAATCAAAAAGATATAAACAATATTTCAAGAGTTTTGACAGGCGACTGGGCATATTTGCAAAAGCGCATGAACATCTTTGCGGCAGAGAATTTAAACAAAAAAGAACAGAAACGCTGGAAAAAGGAACTTGACGACGACACTTCTAAAACAAAAGGAATTTTCAGCATTGCAGAACTTAATGCCGTTTTGGAATACAGCTCAGAAAATTGTTCGCCTGCGGCAATCCGCATACAAGATTATTTCGGAACGACAAACCGCTGGTATTTTGACAAGCAAACAGGAGTTTTTACAAAAAGCGAAGAAGTCATTGAGCCGTCAATAAAAGATTTATGCACGGAAATAGAGAATGATTTTACCGCAATGCATAAGGTTTTTGAAACTGTTCCGTCTGAGAAAACGCTGCGTGAAAAACCAGCCGACGTTGAAAAAATCAAGAATTATTTGGACTCTGTGCAAAATCTTCTTCATCGCATTAAGCCTTTAAAAGTAAGCGGTTTGGGCGACGCGAATTTTTATACGGTTTATGACGAAGTATATTCCGCGCTCAGCGAAGTGATTTCCCTTTACAATAAAACAAGAAACTATATCGCGAAAAAAACAGATGCGCAATCAAAATTCAAGTTGAATTTTGATTGCGCAACACTTGCCAACGGCTGGGATGAAAATAAAGAACGGGAAAACGATGCAATCATTTTGATAAAAGACGATAAATATTTTCTGGGAATAATGAACGCGCACGACAAGCCAAAATTTCAAGAAAAATACGAATCGAATGGTGAAAAATGCTATCAAAAAATGGCTTACAAACTGCTTCCCGGACCGAACAAAATGCTTCCGAAAGTATTCTTTTCGAAAAAAGGAAAAGCAACTTTCTGTCCGCCCGAAGAAATCCTGACCGGTTATGATAAAGGATTGCATAAAAAAGGCGGTAACTTTGATATTAAATTTTGCCATCGGTTAATTGACTGGTTTAAAGAGGCAATCAATCGCCATGATGACTGGAAAAATTTCGGATTTACTTTTTCGGACACAGCGTCATACAAAGACATAAGCGATTTTTATAGGGAAGTTTCAGAACAAGGATATAAAATCAATTTTGCTGATATTCCTGAATCCGCAATTGATGAAATGGTTGCAAACGGCAAACTGTATCTCTTCCAAATCTACAACAAGGATTTTGCCGAGGGCGCAATCGGCGCTCCGAATATGCACACTTTGTATTGGAAAAATCTTTTCAGCAAAGAGAATTTGCAAGACACTGTGTTAAAACTAAACGGCGAAGCAGAACTTTTTTATCGTGAAAAAGGAATAAAAGAGCCGATTGTCCATAAAAAAGGTTCAAAACTCGTAAACAAAATTACGCAAGACGGCTTTTCTATCCCGAAGGAGATTTACGAGGAAATTTACAAATTTGAAAACGGCAAGCAGAATACGCTTTCGGAAGAAACGCAAAAATATGCCGATGAACACAAAGTGACTGTAAAAACAGCGGGACACGATATTACAAAAGACAGACGATTTTCGGAACCCAAGTTTTTGTTTCATGTTCCAATCACTATCAATTTTAAAGCGCAAGGAAACGCCTTTGCAATGAACGAACGTGTCAAGAAGTTCTTAAAAAATAATCCCGATGTGAACATTATCGGGCTTGACCGCGGCGAGCGGCACTTAATCTATCTGTCGCTTATAAATCAAAAAGGCGAAATACTCAAACAATTTTCATTCAATGAAGTTGAGCGCAACAAAAGCGGGCAATCTGTAAAAGTAAATTACCACGAAAAACTTGACAATCGCGAAAAAGAACGCGACGCCGCCCGAAAAAACTGGAACGCAATCGGCAAAATCGCCGAATTAAAGGAAGGCTATCTTTCTGCCGTAATCCATGAACTTGCAAAACTGATGATTCGATACAACGCCGTTATCGTAATGGAAGATTTGAATTTCGGTTTTAAGCGCGGACGCTTCCATGTTGAAAAACAAGTCTATCAAAAATTCGAACACATGCTCATCGACAAACTGAATTATCTTGTGTTCAAGGACAAAGGTTTTTCCGAAGCGGGCGGAGTTCTAAACGGCTACCAATTGGCGGGACAATTTGAAAGTTTTCAAAAACTCGGAAAACAGTCGGGATTTTTGTTTTACGTTCCTGCCGGATACACTTCGAAAATCGATCCGAAAACCGGATTTGCGGATTTACTGAATTTGCGTGATTTGACGAACGTGCACAAAAAGCGTGAGTTCTTTTCAAAATTCGATGAAATTCGCTACGATGCGGAAACCGAATCTTTTGCGTTTACGTTTGATTATAAAAATTTCGACGGAAAAGGCAAAAATGAAATGTCTGTAACGAAATGGACTGTTTATTCCCGCGAAAAAAGAATTGCATATTTGCCCAAGTCAAAATCGCATTCAGATGTTTATCCGACCGATGAATTTAAAAAGATTTTCAATCAATGCAACATAGATTTTAAAAGCGGCACGAATTTAATCGATTCGATTTTGGAAATAGGCGCGGATTTAAAGGACGGCGAAAAACCTGTGTCTGAAGTTGCGAGTTTTTGGGATTCGATGTTTAAAAATTTCAAACTCATTTTGCAAATGCGAAATTCCAATGCTTCAAGCGGCGAAGATTATATCATTTCGCCCGTAAAAAACATAAACGGGACATTCTTTGACAGCCGTGAGCAAAAAAAATTGGCGGAAAACGGAAGTGCGGCAAAACTTCCAATCGACGCCGATGCAAACGGAGCGTATCACATCGCGCTGAAAGGACTGCTGCTGCTTCAGCGATTCTCCGCAACGGAAGATGCTAATCTCAAGAAAGCGGATTTGAAAATTTCCAATGCCGATTGGTTTAAATTTGTGCAGGAAAAGAAACGTTTAAAATAAAGATTACCCTGTGCAATGGCAGCCTAATATTTTGTCATTACACAGGATAAAGATTGGAGATTTAAAAATTTCCAATCTTGGCTTTTTATAAGAGGTGTATATGGCTGTATTAGATGTGGAAAATTGTTTACTTAAAGCAGGCGGTTTAGGACTCAAGAAAAATAAAAGAATGCGGTCTAAAAAGCAAGGCTACAGAATTGCTTGCAATTCTGTCTGCAAATCCTTTTCAAAATCCGCCGCCTTACGAAAAACTTGTCGGCGATTTGCTTGGTTTTTATTCACGGAGAATCAATATACAGCATCGTCTTGTTTATAAATTCTGCGAAAGTGAAAAAATCGTTCAAATATTGCGTATGTGGACACATTATGAATAAGGACAATCTATGACAAAACAACAAGCCAAACAAATAATAAAAATGTAATAATTAACCTATGGAACTTTACCTTAAAATAAGCTATCTAAACGACTTTATATTTTGCCCGCTTTCGATTTATTATCATCAGCTCTATGGTGAACTTTCCGAGCATCTGTACTATGGAAAGGCACAGTTCGACGGAAAGGCAGCGCATTCGGCGGTGGACGAAAAACGATACTCGACGCACAAAAATATTTTGCAGGGAATCGATGTATATTCCGACGAGTACAAGCTGTGCGGAAAAATCGATGTTTTCGATGTGGAAAAAAAACTTTTGACGGAGCGGAAAAAACACATCGAAAAAATTTATGACGGCTACATCTTTCAACTTTACGCGCAATGTCTCTGCCTTCGCGAAATGGGATACACCGTGAAGCAACTTCATTTTTACTCTTTCGACAACAACACTGTACATTCCGTTACCCTGCCGGAAGCTAATCCGGCAATGTTTGAAAAATTCAAGGCGGCAAACTACGCCATGCAAAACTTTGATTTGAATTCGTTTGTCCCTGAAAACAAAGAGAAATGCGCACACTGTATCTACAACGATTTTTGCGACCGCCCGCTGTCTCCGAAAAAGTACAACGGAGGTTTTTTATGATGAGCACGAGGGACTTTGAGCACAAGCAGATTGCCTTTGTTTTTTCGAATCGCGGCGAAAAAATCAGCTTTAAAAACGACAACATCATTGTTTCCGATTCGGAAGGAAAAACAAAGCATCAGTCCACTTGCTATCGTCTTTTCGCGCTGTTTGTATGCGGCGACTACTGCGTGACAACAGGGCTGCTTGAGCGTTCAAAAAAATTTGGCTTCACCATTGTATTCATGACGGCAAGTCTTCGCGTGACGATGATTCTGCCTTCGAAAGCCGAAGGAAATGTGCTTCTGAGAAAGAGACAATATGCGTACGACAAGACCGATATCGCTGCGCGGGTGATTTCAAACAAAATTCACAATCAAAACTTTCTTTTAAAAAAGATACGGAAAAAGGCGGATGATGAAAAACGTGTGATTGCAGACCTTGAACGCTATGAAAAAGACGTTTTAAATCCTGGCTTGTCAGTTCAAGAAATAATGGGAATTGAAGGTGTAAGCGCGAAACTATATTTCAAAACGCTGTTTGCCGCCTATAACTGGAAGTCGCGCCAGCCGCGTGTGAAAAATGATATTACAAACACATTGCTGGATATTGGCTACACGATTTTGTTCAACATTGTAAATGCGCTTTTAGAAATGTACGGATTTGATGTGTATGTAGGAATCCTGCATACACAGTTTTTTCACAGGAAGTCGCTTGTATGCGACCTCGAAGAGCCGTTTCGTCCGATTGTTGATGCGGCAATCCTAAAGGCAATGAACCTCGGACAAGTGAGCAAGAAGGATTTTTGGAAAAATCAGAGTCAATATATTCTCCCTTGGAAAAACTCGCAAAAATACATCTCACTTATTTTGGAGGCAATTATGGAATACAAAAACGAAATCTTTATTTATTTGCAAGGATATTATCGCGCCTTTATGCGTGACAAGCCTGCAGAAGAATTTCCTGTTTTTGATATGGAGGAAACCTAATGCTTTTGATAACGTATGATATCAGTGATGACAAACTTCGCACGAAATTTGCAAAGTATCTTTCAAAATTCGGATTCAGATTGCAGTATTCTGTCTTTGAAATAAAAAATAGCGAAACCGTCCTGCGAAACATTGAAACAGAAATTCAAAATACATATGTAAAGCACTTTACAGAGGAAGACAGTATCATTATAATTACTTTATCTGAAACATGCAAGAAAACGTGCTATGGTTATGCCAAGAATGAAGAAAAAGAGATCTTCGTCATTAGCTAAAAACTGCAAACCCTAGGTCTTACTGTAATAAAAATGGAAAAAGAAGCGATTTTATCTATTTTTTATGCAATAAATGCGAAAAACAGCAAGATACCGTACTGTTGTACAAAAGTTAGGGCTTCAGACAAATACAAAATTTCTACTGTTGTAGATACAAGGGAAAAACCTCTGAAAACAGGCTTCAGACAAATACAAAATTTCTACTGTTGTAGATTGGAAACGGACATACACAGCCTTGTGAGCTTCAGACAAATACAAAATTTCTACTGTTGTAGATCGTGGTGGTGTAAGTCAATCCGCCGCGCTTCAGACAAATACAAAATTTCTACTGTTGTAGATCGTCTACCTAGCCAAGAAGGACTTGGCTTCAGACAAATACAAAATTTCTACTGTTGTAGATAAGGACGGAAAAAACCCCGAGTGATTTGCTTCAGACAAATACAAAATTTCTACTGTTGTAGATGGATGTTCCGCACCAAACGCGCGGTCGCTTCAGACAAATACAAAATTTCTACTGTTGTAGATAAGTTAGAGCATTTGCGCGCACCATGGCTTCAGACAAATACAAAATTTCTACTGTTGTAGATACATGAACTTGTTTTTTTGTCAAGTGGCTTCAGACAAATACAAAATTTCTACTGTTGTAGATTCGGTTCATTGCTCACCTTAAAGGCGCTTCAGACAAATACAAAATTTCTACTGTTGTAGATTCGGTTCATTGCTCACCTTAAAGGCGCTTCAGACAAATACAAAATTTCTACTGTTGTAGATGTGAGAAATTGAAAGAAGATAACTTAACGCTTCAGACAAATACAAAATTTCTACTGTTGTAGATGCAAAGGGTAAGAAAGTTCAGGTTTTGCTTCAGACAAATACAAAATTTCTACTGTTGTAGATTGTAGAGATTGAAGATGAAAAATTTGGCTTCAGACAAATACAAAATTTCTACTGTTGTAGATCAATCTGCTGTGGGGCATACGTTATGTGCTTCAGACAAATACAAAATTTCTACTGTTGTAGATGTGAAATTCCGATTTCTTGCGATCCACTTTTTGAGAACTTTCTTCCTGCGAACAAAATTCACTTTTTCCTAAAAGTTAAAATCCTGCTTATAGCATAGTCCAGAACATTCACGGCGATTTGCGCGAAAAGTTTTACGAGAATTTCCAACAGCGAAAACCAAGATTTGAATTTCCGTTTTCGGAATTCGCTCGTTAATTTTGAATTTGCATTTCCAGATTTTCTTTTTCCATCTGCTTTTACAAAATTTTTTCCAAGCAAGTTTTCAGCGGAACAAGTCCCATCGCGTCGTAGAATGCTCGTGCGCCTTTGTTGCTTTCCCAAACATTCAGCGTGATGCTGTAGAAGCCGTTCGACTTCGCAAAATCCAAAACATAATTGTAAAGAGAAGTTCCAATGTGTTTGCCACGCGAATTCTCATCGACACAAAGGTCGTCGATGTAAAGCGACTTTTTCGGTGCGCGAACGTTGTCGTCTGTAAAATCTTCCACTACGCAGAACGCGTAGCCTTGGACGTAGCCGACATTGTCCACGCAAACAAAAACTGGGCGGCTTTCATCGCACAAGATTTCTTTGAGCTGCGCGTCTGTATATTTCTTCGCGTTCGCCCGCCACAAATCAGGCCGCCCCTCGTAGTGCACCATCAGCACTTGTTCCAAAAGCCGGTTTAGTCCAGCGATGTCTTTTTCTTCCGCTCGTCTAATCATAATTTCATTTTATCGCAAACGCAAATCCTGTGCAAGAAAAATTTGGGCGCGTTTAAATTTTGCGTCGAAAATATAACGCAAGCCTTGCGGCTTGCTACCGATTTTTTTTCAATTTATTCGCCAGCGATTGTTTTCCTTTATGAAACGCTTTGAATTTACTTCGATAATCCTGCCGTCCTCACCGTAGAGTTTTATCATTGAAGAAAGCGGATTGATTTCCGTGATTCTGAAATTCGTTCCGTCATAGAAAATCCGCGCGCCTTCTTGGGGAAGCTTTTTTCGCGCTTCAGAATAAAAATCATATTCGTATGAAAGGCAACACAAAAGCCGTCCGCATTGTCCTGAAATTTTCATTGAGTTCAGCGAAAGATTTTGGTCTTTCGCCATTCGGATAGAAACAGGGCGCAGTTTGTCGCTGATGGCGTGGCAGCAACATGCCCTGCCGCAAATTCCCAAGCCACCTGTTATGCGCGACTCGTCGCGCACGCCGATTTGCCGCAATTCGATTCGCATTTTGAAAACGCTCACCAAATCTTTTACGAGTTCGCGAAAATCCACGCGCTGATCCGCGCTGAAAAAGAAAAGTGCTTTCGGCTCGTCAATCAAAAAATGCACGCCGACTAATTTCATATTGAGTTTGTGCGCCGCGACTTTTTCCTGAAAAACCTTGAACGCGTCCTTTTCCTTTTTTTTGAAATTTTCGGCCTTTTGCAAATCGGCGGAAGTGGCCTTGCGCTCGATTTGAACAATGTCGTCTTTTTTTATGCCGAGCGGGCTTTTTGCCTTGCCTAAAACGCGAGCCAAATCTTTTCCGTAGCGCGTCGGCACGATGACATTTTCACCTTGTTCCAATTTAAATCCGCCGGGTGAAGCAAAAACGCCTTCGCAAGAATAATCCAACTTTAGAGCATAAAGCGGCTCGTCAAAAATAAATTTTTCGTTTGAAACTTCCGCGCCCGAATCGTCTTCCAAAGCCGCGATGTCTTCTTCTTGTTCTATATCATTTTCAAAAATGTCGCTCATAATTTTTTCCTAAAAATAAAGCCGCCAATTTTGAGAGACTTCATTTTTTAACTTGATTTCAAATGAATCTTGTTCAATTTATATTTTACTTTTAAATCGCAGTTAAGTCTATAACCAAACCGTTTATTTCGTGAATTTTTTCAAGCAATTTGAGTTTGTCCAAATGATTGTACCAAATGTCGTAGGCGAGATGATCCAACTTTTGGTTTATCGCCTGAATCAAAACCAAAGGCTCGCGTTTTTTTCCGCGTCGAAATCCCGGCCGTTTGTGCTCTTCCAAAGTGAAATTATTCTTTTCGATATAACGGATAAATTGTCCGACCGCTTTTTTGTACTTCTCAAAACTTTCACCGCTTCCGAATTGACTGAGTTCGTCGCCAGCAATGTCAAGTTGATCCTTCAAAAAAATGATCGCCTCTTCCTGACTCATTTCCGCGATTTCCGCAGGAAGCCCTGCCGCCGCCAAAGAATTCTGTCGCAGATTTTTTTGGACGAGCGAAGAAAAAAGCGGCTTTTTTACGCCCTGCTCTTTTTCCTTGCGTCGTGCCATGTCGGAAGCGATTTGGCTTTGTGTCGCTTGCGTCGCGTTGTAATACAATCCGTTTGAAGTGGGGTCGATTGAATTCATTTGATTATTGATTTGCTTTTGATTTCGCGAATTTCGTTCTGCCTTTGTCTTTCCGCTTCAAACGAAGACTCGTCGAAAAGTGCGATGCAGTGTCCGTGAAAAACCACGCCATTTGCGATTTGCAATTTTCTCGTGGCGATGTTTCCGATTACGGCGGACGAAGCGTTCAGTTTGATGCTTTCGGGAGCGGAAATGTCGCCCAAAACGATTCCGTTTACCACGGCAGATTTCGCGCTGATGTTTCCCCGAATTCGCGCCGCTTCGCCAATAATTATATTTCCTGTCGTCTGCAAGTCACCGTCAAGGTCGCCGTCAATCATCACCGCGCCTGAAACGCTCAGATCTCCTTTTAACGATGAGCCGGCTCCTATTATCGTGCTGATTGAAATGTCGTCAAAAAGCAAGCCCATTTTAACCTCCTAATAAAAAGTCAAGGGCGATTTTGGAAAATAATGATTGGGTTTTTAGCGTGCGCGTTAATGACGCGCACACGTTAACCTCTTGATTGTGCGGAGGGTTTCGCGCCCCGACGCCCTGCGCGAGGTATGTTGATTATTTGATGTTGAGGTATTTCATTGGGTCTACTACATCGCTTCCAATATGAACTTCATAATGCAAGTGCGGACCTGTCGTAACGCCGGTATTTCCGATAGTGCCGATGATGTCTCCCTGCGAGACAAACTGTCCTGGAACCACGCGGAAAGTGTTCATGTGCGCATAACGCGTATAAATGCCATGCTTGTGCTTTATGATCAAATTGTTTCCGTAACCGGCATCGTATGCGCGAGTGACGACTTGTCCGTTTGCCGGAACGCGAATCGGGTCGCCGCTACGCCATGTGGACATATCGATGCCCTTGTGAACATACCATTGACCGGTAATCGGGTGAATGTTCGGTCCGAACGGCATTGAAATATGGAGCTGCGGACTGCGAACTGGCCAAATGCTCGGAATGTCCGCGAAAAGCGAATTTTGCGTTTCAAGCAGTTTTCCGATTTGTTCGATTGGTTGGACGGCGTTTTCCAAATACGATGTGAGCTTTCGGATGTCCGCGGTCTCCCGGACGCTTCCCATCGCCAAGTCTTCCGAACTGAACAGCGAAGAAAGGTCGCCGTTTTGCATGGTTGAATTTTCCAAGTTAGTTTGCTGGTCGATTCCCAAAAGCGAAAGCGATTGGCTCAAGGAAGACTGAAAGCGTTTCGCCGTCTGCAAAAGATTGTTGTTTTCGTCTCTCAATTCGTCAAGGCTCGCCATCGTTTCGCGGTTTTCCGAAAAAAGCCGGCTGATTTCCGCATTGGAATTGATCGCGTTCTTATTGAAAAAAATGAAACTTATCAAAATCCCCGCAATGATTACGATTCCCAAAAACATTGCGAAGACATTTGTCTGCAAATTCATGACTTTGCCCTGCGAATGAGGAACAATCATTATTGTCAATTTGTTGTCAAATATATGGAAAAACTTTGAAAATCCACCGCGAATTTTTTGACCCAATGTCGGCTTGTCTGTTATGAAAGAACGGGCCATAACTTTTGATAAATCTTTGTTTCTAACCAATTTAATTCTCCCATTGTCATGCGAGTAACGACAATAAGCACATTGTCTTGATTTTAGCACTCAAACGGCGGTTTGTCAAGAGCAAATTTTGAAAAAGCAGAAATTAAGACAAACTCGCTTGTCGACTCGCGATTTTTGCTTGAAACTTCATACTTCACACTCGTTGCGAGGCATTTCATTGCAAAATCGTGTTTTTTATTTGACAAAAAACCAAAACCGTGCTATTATTTTAAATATCGGTAGAAACTCAGAAAAAAGTAAGTGTCGGCATAAAAAGAGCGACGCTTATCCATAAGGTTATTATTATTTTCGCCACTTTGCTGTGGCTCATAGGAAAATGCCATGCAGTTTTTTGATACTCACGCCCACATCGGGCTGATTTATGATGACCCGATTGAACAATTGCGTGTAATTCAGCAGGCAAAAATCGCCGGAGTTACGCGAATTGTCAGCATCAATAATTCTCTCCACGATTTCGCGAAAGTTTATCCGAATTTGAAGTCGATTTCAGGAATTTATCACGCGGTAGGAGTCGCGCCCGCCGAAGTGGTGAATCCTGGCAAAGATTGGATTCGCACGATTGAAGAAAGCGTGAAATTGCCGAACGTTGTGGCGATTGGTGAAACGGGGTTGGATTATTTCAAGCAATTCGGCGACAAGCGTTCCCAAATCGAAATGTTCATCACGCAGCTCGAATTGGCGCAAAAGCACAATTTGCCGGTGGTCATCCACAATCGCGATGCGGGCAAGGATATTTTCGACATTTTGAGTCAGCGGATTCCGGATTCTGGCGCGATTTTGCATTGCTATTCCGAAGATGCCGAATATGCGAAAAAATGTCTCGATGCGAATCTCAACATTTATTTTTCGTTTGCGGGAAATTTGACTTATCGGAACGCGCGCAATTTGCACGAAACTGTCCTCAATGTTCCCGTGGACAGGATTTTGATTGAAACGGAAAGTCCTTTTATGATTCCTGCGGAATTCCGCGAAAAAAAGCGCACGATGCCAAAATATTTGCCTTCCACGGCGAAATTTCTCGCGGAAATGCTGGAAATGGATTTGGAAGAATTGAGCGCACAACTTTGGAAAAACAGTTGCAAAGTTTTCAAGCTTCCGGAATGAGTGCCGCAAGCCTACGGCTTGCTTAACGAGTTTGTTTGAACAAACTCGCGCGGCTTTTGTTTATATTTGGTTTGTTGAAAAAAAACATTGCGCGGAATTTGTTTGAAACAAAAATTAGAATGTCGCTGTTTCACCCTGTAAAAATCGGGAATCTTTCTCTGTCAGGAAACCTTTTCCTCGCGCCGGTGGCCGGTTACAGCGACCGCGCTTTTCGGAGCGTTTGCGTGAAAGGCGGGAGTTGTTTTGAATACACCGAAATGGTTTCGATGGAAGCGCTCACGCGTGATTCGAAGAAAACGCAAGTTTTGATGGAACGTGCTCCGAACGAAGCTGCGTATGCTGTGCAGATTTTCGGTGGCAATGAAGAAGTGGTGGCGCAAGGCGCGCGAATCGTCTTGCAAAAAACTTCGTGCGAACTCATCGACATAAATTGCGGATGCCCAGTTCCGAAAATCATAAAAAGCGGCGCGGGTGCGGAACTCACGCGAAATCCCGAAAAACTTTTCAAAATCGCGAGCGCAGTCGTAAAGTCGGTTTCGGAATTTGAAGGCGAGCGTCCGACATTCGGCGGAAAAGCCGCGCCTCTTAAAATTCCTGTCAGCGTAAAAATCCGTTCGGGCTGGGACGCGCAGAATTTGACTTGGCGGGAAGCCGCCGCCGCCGCTTTGGAAGCAGGAGTCAGCGCAATTACGATTCATCCACGAACGCGTGCGCAAGGTTACGAAGGCAAAGCTGACTGGAACATTTTGGCGCAACTAGTGGAATTCGTGGCAGGAAGAATTCCAGTTTTTGGAAGCGGCGACATTTTCTCGCCGCAAGACGCGAAGAATATGCTTGAACAAACTGGCTGCGACGGCGTGATGTTCGCGCGCGGCGCGATGGGAAATCCGTTTATTTTTAGGCAGACGCGCGAACTTTTGGAAAACGGCACGTTCAAAGAAATTTCCGCCGCAGAAAAATTCAGTGCCGCGTTTGAAGAATTGGATTTGCTCGCCGCCGACATTGGAGAAGATGCCGCCTGCCGCGAAATGCGAAAACGGTTTTGCGCTTATTCGAAAGGAATTTCGGGCGGCGCGGAACTTCGGCAAAAAATCGTCCACGCGGAAAGTAAGTCGGATTATCAGAAAATTTTAATACAGATTAACTTGGCTTCAATTTAGAATTTGGTGCTTGAAGTGTCTCCGTACAGTAGATAATGTAAGGCGTAAAATATAAAAATTAGCACACAGAAAAGGAGCGTTTAAATTTCGCATCGAAAATATAACGCAAGCCTTGCGACTTGCTATCGGGTTTTCGCCTTGTTTTTTTATGAAAAACCCGGGCGACAATTTTAATTTCGAGTTTTGTTCCAAAACTCGCACATCCACTGCAACTTCTCATTTCATTGCGAAGTCGCGTTTTTCAATAATGAAAAAGTTGAAACTTTTTCATTATTGAAAATTAAGGAGTGAATATGCTTTCAAAATGCAATGTCGTGACGGACAACACAAGAAAAGAACTCATCTCGCACGGAACAATTCAATTTCCGCTTGCATGCTATAGCGATGATTTGCACGAAAGCGAAATTCCGTGGCACTGGCATGATGAGTTTGAAATAATTTTTTGTGTCTCAGGAAAAGCGATTGTGAATGTCGCGCAAAATAAAATAACTCTAAAAAGGAACGAAGCCATTTTTATAAACTCTCGTGCGATTCATTCTTTGGAAAAATCTTTTGGAGAAATAAATTCGCTCGTGTTCAATTCAAAAATAATTTCCGGCACAAGCGAAAGTTTCTTCAATCACAATTTGATTTTTCCTTTTTTGCGCGACAGCGGTTTTTCGTTTTGCAAAATGCGCCATGAAATTCTTTGGCAAAGAAGATGCGTGAATTTCGCGAAAATAATTTGGAATAAGGTGAAAACCGAAAGTTCCGAATTTCAAAATGACTGCCGTTATCTTTTGACAAAAATTTTTCATATTTTGATTGCAAATTGCAAACTCAAAGATTCCTCAAAAAATGACAATGCTTTTTCGCTAATCCAAAACGAACGCGTCAAAAAAATAATTTTGTTCATAGAAAAAAATTATTCATCGGAAATCAAGTTGGAGCAAATTGCGGCTTTTGCCGCCGTGAGCAAAAGCGTCGTCTTGCGCGATTTTAAATCCGTGCTAAAAACCTCGCCTCTTCAATATGTAAAGAAAATCCGCATAGAAAAATCCTGCCGAATGCTTTCTTACACCGACGAAAAAATTTCTTCAATCGCATCGGAATGCGGTTTTAACGACATGAGTTATTTTTCCAAATCGTTCAAAGAGCAAACGGGAAAAACGCCAGAAGAATACAGAAAGCAAAGGTGAAGCATAGTCTTCAAAAACACGGCTTGCATTCTTATTTGCCAGCAACAATCACTTTTAATGACAACGCATAATTTTTCATTAAGCATTTTCACTCAAAAGAAAAATTCTCGTTTGCTTACGCTGATCAGTTTTGATTTCTTCCTCGTCTTAAGTCGGCGATTTTCGTATTGATTCGTTTTATTGCAGAAAGCTGCCTAACATAAATCGAAATCCAAACAAGCGCGTAGATTAAGATAAAAAATCCTGCTTGAAGTAAAATCGCGCGGAGCGTGTGCGGAAACAGACGGCAAATCCATGCCGGAACAACGTAAGCCGAAAACACCATTACAAAATGAACGAGCGTCGCTTTTGTAAGATTCCAAGAATCTATTTTAAAAAACTCGTTGGCCGCGGCGCAAATGAAACTAAATCCTGTCACGAAAGAATATTCAAAAATCAACGCGTTTACATCCGAACCAAATTTATTTACAAATGCAGGTATCGCCCGAATGCAATCTCCGCTTCCTATGCTCGCAGAAATTACAAGCGTGATTATGGAAGTCACGGAGATTGAAATCGCGCTTGCCAGCATTCCGTGTACAAAAATTCTTTTCATAGTCTGTTTCATTTTGTTCCTCCTTAATTTTCAACAATGAGCGAACATTTAAAATCAGCAACTAAAATTGCGTTGCTGATTTTAATACGAGTTTTTTCAAAAACTCGCGATTTACTGCCCGCTCGCGCGGGCTAATTAAGCGTCCTCGGAAACTGAAGTTTCCTGCGGTGCTTAATTTTAAGGAACCTTCAGATTCGGGAATTGTTGAAAACGCGATTTTGTAGCAAGACGAAAAATCGCAGTAAAGTAAGCGACTTCCCAAAGGAAGCTCAAAGTTAAAATTGTCTCGCTATTTCGGAGACAATTTTAAACACTCTAATAGTAAATTATTTCAATCCAAGCGCGGTGCAGATTTTTTTTACAAGCCTGCGCGATACAAAAGTCCGCTCGCCGTTTTTAAAATTCAAGCCGATTGTCCCGGAAAGACTCATATCGAATTTTTTTACGAAATCGAAATTTACAATTTCGGAATTGGAGATTCGAATGAACTTGTCCGAACCAAGTCTCGGAATGAGTTCTTCGATTTCATAAAGCCTTTGCCTAATTTCAAAAATCCCTTCTTGAGTTTGGGCGTAGACTTTTTTGTTCGCGCTGTAAATGCGCATTATCTGCTCGGGCAAAAGTTTTACCATAAAATCTTTGTCATAGCCGCAAAGTTTTATCGGAACGAAATCGTTCTCCATCAATTCCTTTAGCCGTGAAATTTCGGGCGTCACTTTTTGCGTGTGAATTTGCGCGAAAGGAATTTGCAAAGATTCCTCCAACACGATGAAAGTTTTCATATCTAAAAATATTTTCGGCATCCGAGCAAAAGAGATTGAAAGCCGCCTCCATTTATTTTTCCTGACTTAGTCGGAATGTATCCGCCGCCGCCAAATTCAACCATAAAAGAAAAATTATTGTACAAAAGAAATTCAATTCCTCCGCCGCCTGAAAGTTCTATAAAAAATGGCTGCGCGAACATCGCTTTTCCAGTTGTCGAGAAGGCGGCCCATCCAATTTGCGCGAAGCCGTATGCGACAACGGAAACTTTTCCCAAGTCCATTTTGCCGCCGAGTTGAATTTTATCGGAAAGCGAAAATCCCCCTCCCGACAATTCATCGCCCCGCAAGCCAAAGCCCTCCGCGAGAAAATAATTTCTTGCGACGAATTTTCCATGCGAAATCGTAATGCCAAATTCGATTCCGCCCGAAGAGCGAAAATCATCTGATCTCCAAATCCCGCCGAGAGAAAATCGCTTTAAATCCGATTCTTGTGCAAATAAAATCTGGCAAAAAGAGAATGCCAAAATTGCCGTTACAAAAAACAATTTCTTTCTTTTCATAAATTCCTCCGCCATCAAAAACTAATTTTGCAGTAATTATACGCGGAATATTTAACATTGCAATATCTTTGGCGACAAACGGTAGGTTTCGTGAGATAAATGGCTCGGCTAACGGCTTATCGCCTTTGCAATCAGCACATCCGCCGCCGCCCAATCTAGCGACATCAATTCTTCTCGCGAAAGCCATTTGCTGTCCAAATGTTCGCGCAAGGTCAGTACTTCACCAGGATGCGCAAGCGTACAACGAAAAGCGTGCATAGTAATGCTGAATGTCTTGTATTCGTGATGAACTGTTGTAATAAAATCATTTACAACGATTTTCGCGCCGAATTCTTCTTTGATTTCACGAGCGAGCGCCGCTTCCCGAGTTTCCCCCGCTTCGACTTTGCCGCCAGGAAATTCCCATTTATAATTTGTCTCGTTTGGAGAAGACTTAGGCTTGGAACCGGGGCGCTGCGCCGCAAAAAACTGCGTTGTGCCATCAAGGACAGTTCGAGAAATTACTGCTGCTACTACTTCAAAATGAGGGGTGATGTTGGACATAAATTTTGTTCCGTCATATCAGTTTAGCATATTTAGAAAACACTTTCAACTTTCGGCGAATGCTCGCTTAAAATGTCGTTGCCTTCAAAATTGTCGATTGCGTCCTGCAATTTTTTCTTCTCGGCAAAATCCGCGTCCACAATTTTCACGGCAGTGATTTTAATTGCATAATACGAGTCCGCGCTTGTGTGCGAGGCGTTTTCATAGCCGCTTTGTTTGAGTTCGTCCAGTAATTTTGATTTGTCAAGAATTTTTATTATTGCTTTGTTTTCTTCAAATACGATTTTTCCTTTGACAAAGAAATCGCATTTTGGATTGTAGCCGATGAATTTTCCGCAGCAGGGGAGCAGGTTGTGGACAGGATACAGTACTTCGCCTTTCTTGCGGTAAAAAAAGAAAATGAAGTCTTTTTTTTGCGAGCGGATTTGTTCGATGTACGATTTTCGCAGGAATCCTGCCATTGTAAAATCCAAGCGAGGAATAAAATCATTTTGCCAGTCATAGTTTGTGAGCGTTGCCTTTGGAATCGGTGTTTCTATTTCTTGTAAATTTTTCAATTCATCAGAAATCCTTTTTCCTTGTAAGTAATTTTCAAAAACAAAATCTGGATTCAATTCAATAAGCGAAATCGGGCACAGTGTTTCCAATGCGAAAGTTTGCATCAAGTTGAGTTTGACATTTCCTATGTATTTGATGTTCTCGTCATTTTTATTAGCTCTTGGAAAAGTTTGTGGAAGCAAAAACGCGTTCGCGACTTTTTCAAGCGACGAGATTTGCAGGAACTGGTGGAATGCCTTGTGATACGCAAACTGCTTTACAACATCTTGAATGCCGGGCTGATTTGAAATAGTGTTTTCGTTGTAATGCGGAACATAATATTTCCCGTCAAGGATATAAAAAATGCCATCGCGAATTGAAATAATGTCTGGCTTCAATGTTTTGCTTGTCTCCAACTGTTTGATTGAATCCAACGATTCGTGTGACTCTAGCGATGCGGTCGCTTTTGAAGGTTCGTTCTCATCGATGATGTCTTTTGGGAATTCCCATTTCGCCTTTTCGATAAGAGTTTTCAGAGTTCCGTTCCTCTTCAATTTGTAGTTTTTGAACCGCACAATTCCGTGGAGTTCAAGATTAGTGATTTGTTCGTTCTTTATATCATCAAAAATTGCAGAGCATGCTTTTTCCCAAACCATATCGAAGGCGTTTGTGCCATAGAAACTAAAATCACTTTCAATTTTTTCAGATTCAGTTTCACTCAAAAAAATATACATCGTCCTCAAAAGATTTTTCTTTTTCGTAATGAATTGACTTTTGATTTCCGATTCAAGCCGGTATTTTATGTAGTCAATGTCGCCGAAGTCGGAAACTGGTTTTGCGTTCAATTGAACTGGGGCGATGTCAAACAAATCGAGGATGCCCGCAATTTGCAGTTCGCGCGAACATTTTGTCAAAACGCATTCGTGAAGCAGACGGAAAAAATCCTGGCTATTGTCTCGAAATTCTACAGTTTGCAAATCGACATAATATGGTCTTGCGTTTTTTATAAAGGCGAATGCATCTCCAATCGTGCGGTTCCAGTCGATTTGTCCTTCGCCATTCGTTTCAATTATTTCACGCTCATTTGTGTAGATGCCGTTTGTAAAATAATCTTCAAGCAAAAAGAGTTCCATTGCAAGACGATTGAAGCTCCCTTTTTCCTCCGTGTCATAATAAATATGAAGGTTCTCGCATTTGTCGCTTTTGTATTTTTGAATCGCTTTCAAAACTTTTTTGAAGTGTAAAATATTCGCAGAATTTTCCCCGAAGGATTTTTCGTCCGCATCGTTTTCAAAATATTTGGGAAAGCATTTTAAGACGCAGCTTTCAGTGTACACAATTCCAACAAAGCAAAATGTGAAGCCGTTCTCAGAGTTTGAGAAAAATGTTTCTTCCAAAATGATTGCTTCCGACTGCAACTCGTCCATATCGAGCGCACGGCGGGAAGTGGGCTTTATGATGTTCGCGGCACGAAGATGCGAGATGACTTTTTGCGCATGTTCTTCATCGATTTTTAGTCGTTTGGAAAAATCGGTGAGGTTGTAGAATTTGTTTTCACGGAAAAAGGCGGATGCGATTTTTTTGTCAGACAATTATCGCTCCTTTGCGGTGTTTTCGTTGGTGGCACATTGTGCGCTTTCTTCGAGAAGTTTGTCAAAGTCAGATTTGTATATTCTGTCTTGAATAATGCGATATTGCTCAAATTCAGTTTCTGCAAATGCTTTTGCGATTTCGTGGGTGACTCGCCCTGCATCTTTTAGGATTTCGTGATCCCAAAGCGTCAAAAATCTATTGAGACGCTCTTCCCAATCTGCCATTGTCATAGGGATATGCCGTTGAGCCATTGCTTCTGCATAGTCAAGATACGATGAAACAATTCTAGAGAGTTGCTCTAGCTCGTCTTCTTCCAAATAATTTTTAGCGATAGAAACATCGTACTTATGTATTTTACTTTCAGGAGAGCCTTCCCAACTTGTTAATCCCATATTTGTCTTATTATGATTGGCACGATTCATAATAAGTTCTGCTGCTGTGTTTCCATGAACGGCATAATGCATTTTGTTTTGACAAGATGCAAAAAATCTTTTTGTAGACACTGCGGTTTTGTCATAGTCGATACTTGTTGCATAGATGTCAGTAATCTTTTGATAAAACTTGCGTTCGGAAAGCCGAATTTCTCGAATGCGCTCCAAAAGTTTCTCAAAATATTTTTCTGTTAGAATAGAGCCACTGTTTTTAAGTCGCTCGTCATCCATTGCCCAGCCTTTGATTGTATAATCCTTTACTATTGTGCCCGCCCATTTCCTAAATTGAACAGCACGTTCATTATCCACTTTGAATCCAACCGCAATAATCATTTGAAGATTGTAATGATTTGCGGAATATTTTTTTCCATCGGATGCAGTTATTAAGTATTTCTTAATAACTGCATTTTCGGAGAGTTCCGCATCTTCAAAGACTTTTTTAATGTGTTGATTTATTGCTGACACGGTAACTCCGTACAATGTAGCCATCATCTTTTGAGTGAGCCAAATATTTTCATCTTCATAACGGACTTCGATACTCTCTGGATTGTCGCCAGTAGCAGCGATGAATGTCAAATATTCTGCTGCGCTTGACCGTATCGAGATTTCAGTTTTCTTTTTGCTCATTTGTTTGTCCCATAAAATTTGCGTCGAAAATTGCCACGCCCATTTTGTCGAACGCGGCGCACACATCGGAGTAATGCAGTTTGCCGCTATCTGCAATTCCTTTGAACAAGGCGCGTGGATTCATCTTGCAGACATCTTCGTATAGATACATCAGAACCTTGCTTTTGAAAAGGCGGATAAAATCCTCTGGGTTTTCCTGTGCATTTTCAAGGCAGTGCGCGCTGATGAAAAATGGACCTAAAAGCTTGTCCTCGTTTACGGTCGTTCCTTGCAGGTTCTTCAATTTTTTGTTCAACGCCTTTCTAAAGTCGTTCCATTTTATAAAAGTGAAAGTGGCGGGATTGCCATCGGAATTTCTCACATTTGGAATTTCATAAGACGCAACTTCGCTTTCATTCTCATCGATTCCAATGTACTCGAATTCCCATCTTCGCTTGAACGCGCCATCGAGTGGCATCACGCCCTGATCGGCGCTGTTCATCGTCGCCCAAATGTACATATTCGCGGGAATCGCGATTTTTCCATCGGAAAGGGAAATGCCTTGCTCTTCCAAATAATTTTTCAAATCCTCGCCCGCGTCAATCGGATATTCGCTTTTTCCGCTCTCGTCACGGTCGAGCAATTGGAACACATCTCCAAAAACCGCCGCCACATTCGCGCGGTTGATTTCCTCGATGACGAGGAGAAAGTTTTCGGAAGGATTTTGAATCGCCTTCGCAAGAGTGCGGCAGAACGGTCCTGGGACAAAAGAGTAGGTGATGTCATCCTTGCTTTCCGTATTTTTCAAAGCAACCGGCTTGTATGCGCCGACAAATTGGGAGTAAGTGTAACTCGGATGGAATGTCACGCGTTCGTAATGCGCATCGTCAAAATATTGTTTGCGGTCTTTTTCAAGCAAATGGCTTTTGCCCGTGCCCGGCGCACCGAAAATTATGCGGTTGTGGGGGAGGGGGAGAGTATGCATTGTAGCAAAGCTCTGTTTTTTCTCAACATTTGGAAATTCCCTTTTTATAATTGAAATCAGGTCTTTTAGTCCTTCTAAATCAAATTGAATGGTTTGACTTGCATTACCTTGCTTAGAATAGGAATTTATTTGAAATAGACTGTCTCTAGTTGAGTAAGTAGCAGGACTGATGTCCTGTTTTGAAAAATTCCGTTCAATTTTATTAAACTTATTCTTAGTGTCTATAAATGCCATATTTCTCCTCAAAAATCAAAATTCCAATGTGAACAAATCTTCTCTGTATTTTCTGAATACAACATAAGTCTTTCCATAATTTTCCAGCATTTCTTTTGTTATGAATGTTCCGCTCGGAATGCCAAGTTTTTCACGAAAAAATTGTCCGAGCAACGAATTGTTTTCAGCGGTGTGAATTCCTTTGTTTCCTTGTTGTGCAATACGCATAAAAAACGGCGGAAATCCATTCGGAACGACTTTGAAAATAGGATTGCTTTTTGCGTCAAGATTTTTCTTTAACGGAAAGAATCCGTCTTTTTTGTCTTTTGCGTTATAAGGAATATAGGCTTGAACGCGTTCTCTTTTTGTTCCGTCTTTGCGGATTTCCCAATTCAAACCAAAGCCAAAACAACGTCTGTCATTTTTCTTATTTATTTGGCTAATTTTTTCAACTCCTTAGTATGTTCTTTCTCTATATTTTTGATTTTGACGCTTCATCTTTCAAGATATTTTCAAAATCTTCATTTCCATCAAGAACCCCTCCAGCAAGTAACTTGTTAAGTCCTATATGCCATATGCCAAACGTAAAGCCTTCGTATTCTTTGAGCAAAGCGTAATATGTTTCTACTGGTTTTTGCGTTTTCAATATGAGAATTTCCATACCATTGTTGTTACGACTTCTATAGCAAAAATCATCATAGTCGCCGTATTCAAGAGTTGGTTCTTGTTCTGTTTGAAAATCATATTCATCATAAATTCTAAACTCGTATTCATACATTTTCACATTTCCTTCAACAAATAGCGCAAAAAATCTAAAAACTGTCAAACTGAGGCGTAATAGATTGTCGTTTCTACTCCCCTGATTATTCTTTTTTCAAATAAGAGATTTTTTAAAGGATTTTCGATTGTCAAGAATTTCGGTTGCTCATTTAAATTCAGAACCAAGGTTAAAATATAGTCGCTTTCATATTCTTGCGCTTTTTTGAATTCATTTTCTGTCAAACGAAAATTTCCGTTCTTTTCTCGCAGACCTTTCACTTCCGCCAAAAAAGATTTTTCCGTAACATCAATTTGAAAATCGTAGCCGTCGCCATACAATCTAGCATCCTCCAAAATACCGCCGTTGAACAATTCTATTTGGTCGTAATTGTTCATAAAAAATAGTTCGGCTTCCAATCCTGTCTCTTGCATTTTCTTGAAGCGAGATTTTTGGATAGGCTTTACTTTCACAATCAATTCTTTTATTCCGAAATTGTCATGCAAGTACATTTTTACAATATTCGTATATCCAACAACATCTTCTTTTCCAAACAGATTGTCTATCAATGTTTTTCGATGAATGTAAGCGTTTCCTTTTTGCCACCAGCCTTTTCTGCCATTATCAAAAAACGGATCAAATAAATCCTGCCTGTTTTTCACAACGCCTACTCGTTCGGCAATTCCTATTTTTACAAAATAATCATAAAATTCTGTTTTTGTTGCAAATCCAAATTGTCGGACAAAATCATCATTGAATTTTGCCAGTCCATACCCGAGCAAATTTAAAATCTCATAATTCTTGTGTTTTTGCGATTCATTGCTCATGCTACTGATTTCTCCATTTCAAACCGATACAGATTGGGATAAATCCTATATCCGTGTTCGCCTGCGCTTTTCATTGCACTGAATATCGTATTGATTGCTTTTCCATCATTAGCGGTCTTCAAGCCACCTACATTCTCCGCCAAAAACCAATCTGGATTGCAACGATTTAAAATTTCAATCCCATATTGATAAAGAGAGCCGAATTTTCCTTCAAAACCTTTTTGCTCTCCTACAACGCTAAAATCGTTGCAAGGAAAGCCAAAGGCAAATGCGTTGATGTTTCCAAGAGCCAAAAGTTTTTCGATTGTGTTTTTCGCACGTATGTCGGCGCAAAGAACGCTTTCGGGATTTTCGGGACAAATATTTCGGATATATGTCTTGCAAGTGTCGGCATCATAGTCAGTCGCCCATTTGTGAGCAATCTTGAAGTCAGTGTTCGCAATGTTCGCATGAAGCGCACCGCAAGCCAAGCCGCCTGGTCCGCAAAAAAGTTCACCGAGATTGTAGGTCATAACTACATAGTATAATGAGCGGTCAACGACTTTTTCCCTTTCGAAAAATATTCTGTATTTTTTTCATTTGGACCACCGTAATACCAGCCAACGACTTCTGTAGAATTTTCTTTTTTCAAGAAAATTACAGTCCTATCCATTTCTGGTATATACCCAACATCTAGCGTACCTTGTTTTTTATTCATAATTTCTTTCCTCCAAAAAATTCCGTATCTTATATTATGGAATAACATATTTTCCACAATAAAATCATAATATTTATTTCAGCTTCGTATAAATTTCGTGTGTCGGATTTACACATAAATATTTAACATCTTTGCCGTCAACATGCAATTTCATCGGTTTTTTACATTCATTACATATTGGAACATATTGAAATTTGCGTTTAGGACAATATGTCTGTAATTCTAAAGTGCTTCCTTTTTCCTTAATTTCTTGTTTTACGATTGCAAGAACCTCTGAGAACGAGTATTCTTTGTCAATTTCCGCTAATATCTGTGCAATTGTTTTTGTAAATAATTCTATTTTATCTTTACTATCAAATTTAAACTCTGCCCCATTAATACTATTATTAAGAGGTTTATCAATATCAGAAAAATTTATATCGACTACAATATTCATATAATTAGTATTTGTAGCCCATGCTGCGCCCGCTTCTGCCAAACAAGGATTTGAATCATAAAACGATTTTGAAAATAAAAATACAACATAAAAATCAGGGCGAAAACATTCTTTCAACGATTCAAATATGTCTCTTCCCATAGGCAATCCGTATTCAGGATTTGAAGTAAAAATAATCCTATTTTTTAGATCTGGATTGCATTTTAGCAATATTTCAATAATAAAATCACCGTATGGTCTTAGTTCATCTTGTCTATGGCTAATCAATAATTTTTTCTTATTTGCATCTCCATTATGCTCTAGAGCTATGGCTCTAGTAAATTGCTTATGGTCATCTTCAATCTTATGTCTGTCATCATCAGACATATTGTTAAACACATCTTTACTTTTTATATGACCATTTGAAAAATCCAGTCTGATTCCATCAGCATCCGCTTGGTCTTTATCATCTTTTCTTAACTGCATAATTTTCTGTTTAGAAGTAACAACTTTTGAAACTAACAGTTTTAAATTCCTAACCAAGGCCTCGTATCTTGAATCATCTTCTTGATAACCACGACGATTGCTTGTTGCCATATCAATCAAAAAATCTTCTTCAAAGGCATCAACAAAAATCTCCCCTATTACATAAGCATCATTAGCTGCCTTTGTTTGCAATTTTGGTAAAATATTATATTCACCGACTTTTCCTCTTGAATAGACCGAAACTCTATTATCATCAACAATTATGATATCTTTATCTGAAATTTCTTCATCTGTATAGCCGTTTTTTTTCAAAATACTTTTAAAACTTTCTATATCGTAAACTGTTCCTATCCACCCATGGAATGTAAAATTATAGTCAATTTGCATGGTTCTTTCTTTATTAAAAACTTTTATTTCTTTTGGCAAAGCATCAAATCGCTTTGATGCTTTTTGAGATTTAGTTTCTTCAACAAAGTCTGAATATTTGAATGTTTTTTTATATTTTTGTTCAATAGAATTCTTATCCACTTTCTTAATTAAATCTTCATGACCATTAATTATAGCCAAAACATCCATATTTTCAAAAAAATCAAGCTCACTCCTTTTAATTTCTTTGAATTCATCATTATTTTTTCTTATAAAAACATTTATTTCATTGTTTAGGATAAAAGATCTTGCAATACTTCCAGTAATAAATTTATATGATTTGCTTAAATCTTTAGTGACATTCTCTAAAATAACACAAGTTCCAGATTCACTTGGGGATAAAAAAGATTTTTCTATTTTCAATTCAAATTCATCAGGATTAAATTCTTCTGGCTGTCCATTTGGTTTGCTTATTTCATCAAAATCCATCAAACAACCTATGGATTTACTACTTTTATATGAAATCAATCTTACAACTTTTGATAATGCAAATACGGCAAGTTTTCCAATTCCCTTTTGTCCCATATCTTGTCGCTTGACATTGCTTTCTTGCAATTCTTTGCGCAAGTCTTCTTCATCTCGTCTATTATATCCGATATTTAAATAAAAATTATTTATGTCAGACAAATCCATTCCAATGCCATCATCTTGGACAATAATTTGATAAGGTGCGGTGGTTTTTATAGTTATCCAAATATTATTCGCCCCTGCATCGTAAGCATTTGCAATCAATTCGTTGACAACACTAGGAGTGTCACCATATAAATGTTCGCCTAAAAGTTTGATTACTTTTCTATCAATCTTTATATTAAAACGCGATTGCATATTTTTTTCCTTAAAATTTTAGTTATTTATGTTGTTATCTTCTAGATGCTGTAAAATAGATTGTCCTATCACTTCTCCAAGTCGAACAGGCACCGCATTTCCTATATGTCTCGCTATATCCCTTATTGAAAAATGAACATCAGGGTTAATAAAATTATAATTCATAGGAAAAGTCTGCAACAAAGCCCCCTCTCTTAAAGTCAACGCCCTGTCTTGTTCGGGATGTCCATAACGTCCAGTCCCATAACAAAAAAATTGCGTTGTCATAGTTGGACCAATAGCATCCCATCTCATTCTTCCATAAACAGAAGTATATGTTTGTCCACTTTTTTTTCTATGACAAGGACATCTTAATTCTTCTGGCCAATCCCACCAACTTCCACCTGGTACAGAAGCCCGAATTCTCTCTAAATTTTTATCTGAAAGTTTTGCTGTTATATGCATAGGATCTGTTGGACAAACTTCACCAGCCTTAACATGAGGCAATCCTCCTATAACTTGACGAACGGTAACAGATTTTCTATTATGAGTTGGCTGTAACAAGTGAATATCACCAAGCCTAGAAGCCAATAAAACAAATCTATGTCTATTTTGTGCAATGCCATAGTCTGGGCAGTAAACAACATCTCCCCCATCAGTATAATATCCTTCTTCATATAACATATTAATAAATTCAGCAAAAATATCAGTTTTTCTAATTCTAGGTACATTTTCCATAGAAATTATAACGGGCTTCACATCTTTTATAAGTCTTCCAAATTCAAGAAGTAGCCCATACTTTTCATCGTCTCGAACGCTATCACCAAGTTTTGTACTCATCTGAGAAAAAGGCTGACAAGGAGCACATCCAACCAATGTTTTTATAGCGTCATTTGCATAGCAATCATTAATATCGTTTTCGGTTACTTTTCTAATGTCGCCCTGATGAAAAGGAATGTTATTATTGTATTCGTAAGTATAACGACAAGTTTCATCCAAATCAAATCCAGCGACAACATTTAATCCTGCTTGTTGCAATCCACGAGATAATCCCCCTACGCCACAGAACAAATCAACTACTTGCACTGGCATTATTCTTCATATCCTTAATTTTATAAAATATATGGTCTATTTTAAGCAAAAACAATATGTCTGTAAAAACTTTTTTACAGTACCCCCATAACCGATAAAGTATATCATAGTTTCTAGATTTTGTCATCAATTTTGAAGAAAAATTCATTCAAAAATTTATATCACTGCTATTTCAAGGTCCAAGCCGCAAACACCTCTTTAAATTTTTCACTGATAACGCAAAGCCACTGACCAAGCAATTTCTTTTCCTTTTGGTTTGTGAATTTTAAGAGTGAAAAAACAACGTCAAGTTCTTTCTTAACTATTTCGCCAATGCCACATAATAGATTTTTAATGTCATCAAAATCTGCTCTTGCCAGCAAAGAAAATGCTGTCGAATGTGTATACTTGCACGCCAGTTTATAAAATCGTTCAAAATCCTCTCCAAGTCCACTTTCTTCATACAATTTTTTCAAAGTTCTGTCCTGTTTTCTTGCAATCACTCGTTTTGTCCAGCCATAGTTTTCAGAAAAATCCTCACCATATCTTTCCAATATTTCATCATATTCTTTTTTTATATTAGCATTTTCAATTTGCAGCATACATTCGGTAATTGTTTTATGATCAATGAATGCCTGTTGCAATTCAGGATGTTTTTGTAAAAATGCAAATACAATATAGTTCTCATAAAAAGTACGATAAATTACAAGCGCGGGATTTATATTTTTGCTGAGCAGCATAGACTCAATTCCATTCAGTAACTCCAGCGAGTATTCAACAAAATTATGAATAAGCAAAATTTTATTGGACGAAGATTTTCGAATGTAATTCTCTTGAATATAAAAGTACAAAAGATTAAGCAATTCAATGTACGCAACAAAAGAACACAAAGGAATATTTTCAACAAGATTTAATATTTCATTTTGCATATGGCTATCAACTATGTTTGTAATTGTTTTTGGTTCATAGTAATTGTAATTCTTTTCTAAATATTGCTTAGTATAATCTTTTAGTTGGTTTTCAAGTTTAGAAAAATCTCCGTTTATCGGACAGTCATTGACAAACTTTTTTACTGTGCCTAAAATTCGTTGTCTTTGCATTTTTTCTAATTGATTGCCATATAATTTTGAAAGGTCGGGAAGCAATCCTTTTGCCACATCCATCAAAACTTGTTTTCTGATTACTTCATCCAATTGGTTATATATTTCTGGTGATTCAAGCATATTTTTATCCTAAATTTAAAACTCTAAAAATTTTCCCTGTTTATAATTGATAGAATATATAATACAAACATCTTTTGTCAATACTACTTTTTTACGGAATATTTGTCTATATTCCCATCTTATTGTAAATTCCCCATCAATTCTAGACAAAAAATCTAAAATTGAGTATATTTTTACCAAGGACAAACAATGATTTTAGAATTTTCAATCACAAATACATATTCAATCAAAGAGAAGCAAACCATCAGTTTTGAAGCGACAGGCGATTCTGCAAACGATGAAACGCATTTTATTGACTATGGAGGAAAGCAGTTCTTGAAGCTCGCCTGTTTGTACGGTGCGAACGCCTCGGGAAAAACAAAAATGGCTGAGGCATTTGATTATTATGTCGCGATAATGATTGAATCTTTTGCCAGGCTCCAACCGACTGAGAATATGCATTTTATTCCTTTTATGTTCGATGTGGAGACTCAAAATGAGCCAGGGGAATTTGAAGTCATTTTTTATGCGGAAGACTTTGAAAAGAAAATTGGTATCATTCGTTACGAATACAAATTGAAGCTGAATAAAACAAGCGTTCTTGAAGAGTCTCTTTTTTACTCCCCCAAAGGACAACGCAAACTTATCTTTGACAGAAAAAAAGGACTTCCCGTCAAATGGGGGACAGATGTTACTGGCGCAAAAAAAATAATCGAAAGTATGACGCGCGACAACTGTTCTCTTGTTTCGGCAGGGGCGCAGGCACGGCATCCAATTTTCTTTTTTATCTACAATCATTTTAAAAATCGATATATTGGGCTTTTGAATTTTTCAAAGCATTCTTATTCCACATATATTGCCCAAAGAATGGAAGAAGATTCTGACTTAAAAAATAAAGTGATAAGCCTGCTCTCTTTTTCCGATTTTGGGAATATCTCGGAAATAAAAATCAAAAAGGAAGAAATGCCCGATACCTTTCTTGCCCGTTACCCGTTAGAAATACAGCGGGAAATCGTAATGAGAGGTGAGCGTCCTGTGAATCGAAAGATCAGTTTTGTTCATCATTATGAAACTGATTATGAACTTCCATTTTTTCTTGAATCGGCTGGAACACAAAGAATTATGGATCTTGCCGTGCCATTGATTGAGATAACTCAAAAGCCCAATGTTTGTTTTATAGATGAGTTGGAATCTTCTTTGCACCAAGAACTTTTGGAAATGTTCATTCAACTTTTTCTAGAATGCTCTTCAGATTCTCAAATGCTTTTTACGACGCATAATCAAGAATTGCTCGACTCCGGTTTGCTTCGTGATGATGAAATTTGGTTTTGCAACAGGGCAGGCGACGGTTCAAGCAAATACAGTTCCATATCCGATTACACAGGGATCCGAAAGGAAGTTTCAAGAAAAAAACTTTACAAGGCGGACAAATTCGGAGCATTGCCAAACATAGACATCAACGCTTTGAGGGGATTGCTTTGTGCCGAGAAGAACTAACAAATTAAAGCCAAATGAAACATTCCATAAGTTTTTAAATAGCGAATAAGTTTCAACTTTTTCGCTATTTGAAAATGCAACTTCGCAATGAAATAAGAAGTTGCAGTCAATAGGGGAGTTTTGGAACAAAACTCGAGATTAAAATCCGCGCGCCATTTCAGCGCGGATTTTAAACATTCCTTAATTTTCAGCAATTAGCGAGTATTAAGATTCGAAAATTGCTGAAAACGCGATTTTGTAGCGAAGCGCAGTTAAATAATTATGTTTTGAGTGGCGACGGTATTGGAATCCATTGGGACGAAGTGGAAAAAGACATTTTTGTGCCAGGACTTTTGCTTGGAAAAGCAAGCATGTTTAGTACCAGTTTTTTTCAAAAATAAGAAATTTTTCCATGCGCGAGTTTTTTTAATTTTTTTTAAAATAAGCTCTTGCCGAATTCGCGTTTTTTTATTATCTTTATATTTATAGAAAAGTAATTTTCTTAAAAAATAAATCAAAGTCTTGATGACGAATGCAAAGTTTGTGTCGGCATCAACTTAAATTTAGGAGAAAGTATGAAAGTTGCCGCGCCATCTATGCGGCAACTTTCACCAAAAGTTTGCGTCGCAAACTTAAATCATAATACTTGTGCGCTTTCGCGCACGGTAAAAATAAATTCTCGAAAATCGAAATTTCGAGAATTTATTTTTATAGGAGAAAAAAATGGCAAAACAATTATTGTTCAGTGAAGATGCGCGCAGGAAGTTGCTTTCTGGCGCGGAGCAAATTGCCGAGGCGGTAAAAGTTACGCTTGGACCTTGCGGACGCATGGTCATGCTCGACAAAAAATACGGCTCGCCCACAATTACAAAGGACGGAGTTTCCGTCGCGAAGGAAATTGAGCTTGCCGATCCTTATGAAAATATGGGCGCACAATTCGTTCGCGAAGTGGCTTCCAAGACGAATGACGATGCCGGCGATGGCACGACGACCGCTACTGTTTTGGCGTATGCGCTTGTCCGCGAGGGATTGAAATCTGTCGCGGCAGGAATGACTCCGATTGAACTCAAACGCGGAATGGACAAAGCCGTCAAGGCCACAATTGAGGAAATCAAAAAGAACTCCAAGCCGGTAAAAGGCGCGGATGACATCACCCACATCGCCACGATTTCCGCCAACAATGACGCGGAGATTGGAAAGATGCTCGCCGATGCGATTGAAAAAGTCGGCAAAGACGGCGTAATTACCGTGGAAGAATCCAAGAATATGGAAACGACCGTTGACACTGTGGAAGGAATGCAGTTCGATCGCGGATATGTTTCTTCTTACTTTGTGAATGATCGCGAGCGCATGGAATCCAATTTTGAAGAGCCGTACATTCTCATCCACGACAAGAAAATTTCCACGATGAAGGACTTGATGCCGATTTTGGAAAAAGTCGTGAACGAAGGCCGCTCGCTCGTAATCATTGCCGAAGATGTTGACGGCGAGGCTTTGACTACGCTCGTCCTTAACTCTATTCGCGGAACAATCAAAGTGTGCGCGGTGAAGGCTCCGGGATTTGGCGATCGCCGAAAGGATATGTTGCAGGACATCGCGATTCTCACGGGCGGACAGGTGATTTCAGAAGAAGTCGGAATCAAACTTGAAAATGCCGATGTTTCAATGCTCGGAAAGGCGAAGTCGATTAAAATTGACAAAGACAATACGACGATTGTCGGCGGAGCGGGCACGAAAAAGGCCATCAGCGAACGCGTCAGCGAAATCAAGAGCCAAATCGAAAAAACGACATCTTCTTATGACAAGGAGCAGTTGCAAAAACGTCTCGCCAAACTTGCTGGCGGAGTTGCCGTAATCAATGTCGGTGCGACCACTGAAACTGAAATGAAGGAAAAGAAATTCCGCGTGGAAGACACGATTGCCGCGACACGAGCCGCGCTTGAAGAAGGCATAGTTTCTGGCGGCGGACTCGCGCTCGTTGACGCTTCAAGAGTTTTGGAGAACATTCCTTCAAATTTGACCGAGGATGAAAAAGTTGGCTATAAAATCGTCAAACGCGCGCTTGAAGAGCCGATTCGCCAAATCGCGGACAATGCTGGAGTGGACGGAGCGGTGGTGGCCGACCGCGCCAAAAACGAAAAGAAGGGCATTGGCTACAACGCCTACACTGGCGAATGGGTGAATATGCTCGAAGCGGGAATCATCGACCCTGCAAAAGTTACTTGTTGCGCTTTGCAGAATGCCGCGTCAATCGCCGGAACGATGCTCACAACGGAATGCGCCATAACGGATATTCCCGAGCCGAAGCCCGCCGCGCCGATGCCGAATCCTGAAATGGGATATTAAAAAAAATTGCGGATGGTAAAAATTGCCGCGACATTTCAGCGGCAATTTTTACTTCGAGTTTTGTCGGTGCGGAGCACCTTACCAAAAACTCGTTTATTCAGTCGTAAGCCTTTGGCTTGTTAACGATTTTTCACTTTGTTGCAAAATCGTGTTTTCAATGTTTTCAGAAATTGAAATTTCCAAAAGCATTGAGAATAAAAAGATGTTTAAAGTTGACGTAAGAATATTGTGCCAACTTTAATTACGAGTTTTCTGCGAAAACTCGTAAATTTAAAACATACTATTTAACATTAAAAGCGACACATGTTTGCGCCGAAAATCCTCGCGCGCTGTAAATCTGATTACAGAATTTTAATTTTGAAAAATTTCAAGCGAGGAAAAAAATGCCTAAAAATCAATTTCAGCGAATGGTTTTCGCATTCATCACGGTTTTGATAACCGTCCATGCTTTCGTTTTTTACAGCCTTTACATTTTAAACGGCGCGGCGTTTATTGCAAGCGCGGGCGCAATTGGCGTACAAACAAACAGCGTCATCGAAGCGATAAACTCACTTGGCGGCGTTCCAGTTTTCGGGCGATCGCTTCCGATTTGGGCGATTGTCGGAATTGAATTCGCGCTCGCATATCTACTTGAATGCACTGTGGGAAGTCCGCTTTCGTTTAAGTTGGCGTGCCGCAAATTCGATCCGCAGAAAACTCATCCCGTGATTTTCGAATCGGTCGTCATAAATGCGACGGTCGGCATTATGTGTCCGGCGATGAGTTTTTTGGCGGCGTTCTTGTATTTTCCTTATGCGTGGGAAAAACTGACGATTTTTACTTTTCTCGCGCATTGGGCGAAACTCGTCATCTTCAATTTTCCGTTCGCATTTTTCACGCAAATGTATTTCATCCAGCCGTTCGTGCGATTTTGTTTCCGCCGAATTTTTGCGAATGATACTGCTACGTCTCTTGGCGATGACATGAAATAAATTTCTTAGAATTTATGTTTTTCAGAATCAAAGGAAAAACCGCCGTATTTGAATTCTTGCGGATTGTTTGTATGCGACTTTTCAAAATCGACCTGCAATCCTTCCAACAGAGAAAGCATTTTTATTCATGGAGATTTCATCAGATATGGCGTTATCAATAATACTGCCGCTTTCATAATATGTCCAAACTGGAAAACATAAATAATCTAGCATCAGCCTTATTTAATTTTCCTTATCACAGTAAATTCCGTATGCGCACTCTTGTCGCTAATCGGAACAACCGCCTTGTCCGCACGGGCGGTTGAAGTGGTGCAGGTTCAGTTCCGTCAAGAAATGTGTTGACAAGGAATTGGCGGTGAGTTCTTTTATACGATAAGTCAGATAGGATGTTTGCGGTGATTTTCCAATTCTAGATCCTGCCAAATACAGCCTGTTTGGGATTGCGATGTTGCTATAATTAATTCAATATCATTAAAACTAGAATCGTAGAAATGCAAATCCGGCAATCGCGAAATTTCTCATACATCATGTTTGACTTGAACTTTTCTGCACTATGTGTTATGCTGATAAAATATGGCAGATGAAAAAATTCCTTTGCGAAGTGAAATTCCGGAAAGTGACAAATGGGATTTGACCACGTTATTTAAAAGCGATGCCGATTGGGAAAACGCGCTTTTGCAAATCGAACACGATGCGGAAACTGTAGCGCAATTTCAGGGCAGACTCGATGAGCGCGCGGAAACTTTGCTTGCCGCGCTAAAGGCTTACGAAGCGCTTTGGAAAAATGTTGAGCTTGTTGACAACTACGCGAGTCTTATGCATAATGCGGATGAGGGCGACGAGCGCGCCACGGATATGGAAGGCCGCGCGAATATGGCGAGCACGAAGGCTTCGGCGCGACTGAGCTTTTTTGATTCTGAATTGACCGCGATTCCTCAAGAGAAAATTTCTGTTTGGCTTGAACGTGACGATTTTCGCGACTATAAAATTTTCATTCAAAAATTGATTCGTTCGCGCGAACACATTTTGAGCGAAAAAGAAGAACGCATTCTAGCGCTTCAAGGCGAATCTGCTTTGACGGCGTACAAAACTTTCAATGTGATGGAAAATGTTGATTTGAACAATTTGTTTGGAAGCGTTGAAGTGAACGGAAAAAAAATGCCGCTCACGCAGACGACATGGACTCAATTTTTGGAAAATCCCGACCGCTCTGTCCGCGAAAAAACTTACAAACAATTCTACGGCATTTTCGAGCAGCATCAAAACACGCTTGCGAATTTGTATGCGGGCAGCGTGAATCAAGACATTTTCGAATCGCGCGCCCGTGGCTACAAGTCAAGTTTGGACGCGGCTTTGTTCGGAAACAAAGTTCCGGAATCTGTGTATCGAAATTTAATTGAAACTGTTCACAAGAATTTTCCTGCGCTTCACAAATATTATTCTATTAGAAAGCGCGTTTTGGGAGTGGAAGAACTTCGGCATTACGATGTTTACGTTCCGCTTGTAAAAGACGTTCAGACTAAAACTTCTTACGACGAGGCGGTGGAAATTTGTCGCGACGCGCTCGCTCCTCTTGGAAGCGAATACACGGACATACTTTGCGCGGGACTAAAAGGCGGCTGGGTGGATCGCTACGAAAATCGCGGCAAACGAAGCGGCGCGTTTTCTTCGGGCGCGTACACGGGCTACCCATATATTTTGCTCAATTACAAAGATTCGATTATACGCGATGTTTTTACGATTGCGCACGAAGGCGGACATTCGATGCATTCTTATTACAGCGCGAAGTCGAATCCGTTTATGCAATACAACTACACAATTTTCGAGGCGGAGGTTGCTTCCACATTCAACGAAGAATTGGTTTTCCGACACTTGCTGAAAAACGCGAAAGATTCCGCGATGAAAAATTATCTTTTGGCGATGCGCGCTTCGGACATTTTGGCGACGCTTCACCGACAGACGATGTTCGCGGAATATGAATTGAAATGCCATGAACTTGTGGAAAATGGCACTCCGCTTTCCGCGCCGATTTTGCGAAAAACTTACCGCGAATTGCTCGAACAATATTTCGGTCCAAAAATGCATTTTGAAAGTACGAGCGATATGGAAGGTTTGCGCATTCCGCATTTTTATTCGGCGTTCTATGTTTACAAATATGCCACGGGAATCAGCGCGGCGTTGGCTTTGGCGGAACGAGTTTGCTCCGGCGGGAAAAAAGAGCGCGATGATTATTTTGCGTTCTTGAAATCTGGAGGCTCGCGTTATCCGATTGAGTCGCTCAAAGTGGCGGGCGTTGACATGGAAAGCGTCGAGCCAGTTCAGGCTGCGCTCGACAAATTCTCGCAAATCGTAGACGAATTGGAAAAACAGCTTTGTTAGATCGCGACATCGCTCAAATCTTTCGCGTAATTTGCCGATAATGAAATTTGAAGATATGTTGTTTTTTTTCTGGAGGAAAAATTTTGGAAAAGGAAAATTTCTATCAATTTTTGCAGCGAGTTCCGAAAGCTGAATTGCACATTCACATCGAGGCGGTGATTACGATGACTTCGATTCGCGCGCTTTGGAAAAAACGTTTCGGTACGGAAATGACTTCAGACGAGCAGAACGCGCTTTTCACTTACGATGACTTGAACGGATTCATTCAGGCTTTTTTGAAAGTGCAGGATTTGTTCATCGAAGTGAGCGACTTTGACTATGTGTTCGACGATTTCGCGCGATATTTGAAAGGAAACGGCATCGTTTACTGCGAGGCGTTTTTCGCCCCAAGCGCGTTCATAAAAAAAGGTTTCGATTACGGCGCGATGGTGGAAAATTTTTCACGCAACATAAAAAAAATTCATGACGAGTGCGGCATCACGATAAAATTGATGATGGACGTTTCGCGCACATTCGGGCTTGAAAACGCGATGGCGAATTACGAGATGATGAAAAAATTTCCTGCCGAATGCATTTTCGGAATCGGCTTGGGCGGCGCGGAGCAAAAAGGTCCGTGCAAGGATTTCGGCCCGGTTTTTGAAAAGGCGCACGCGGAAGGCTTTCACGCCGTGGCGCACGCCGGCGAGGATGTCGGACCAGAATCGGTTTGGGATGCGATAAACATTTTGCACAGTGAAAGAATCGGACACGGGATCACATCAATTCAAGACGAAAAGTTGATGGCGTTTTTGGCTGAAAAACAAATTCCGCTTGAAGTGTGTCCGACAAGCAATACGTTCACGAAAAAAATCGTCGCAAAAATGGAAGACCATCCGATTCGCGCGTTTTTCGACAAAGGCTTGCTCGTGACGGTGGGCACGGACGATCCTGTATTTTTCAAGACGACATTGCTCGATGAATTTTGGGCGTTGCACACGAAATTGAATTTTACGCTCGATGAAATCAAGGTTTTGATTAAGAACAGTTTCAAGTCTTCGTTCCTTTCAGAAAGCGAAAAAAATGAATGGCTGAAAAAAGTGGACGCGGCGTTTGAAAATTAGTCGCAAAAATTTTTGGCGGAAATTTCAATAAAAATTGTCGCGCTATCTTAGCGACAATTTTAAATGCTAATTTTTACATTTTGGTTTTTCAATTGTTGCTGATTGGTTCGATGCCTTGCGGTTCAAATTCACCTGCGCACGCGCCAATCAACGCCTCCAAACTATAAGGCGAATAACTGTAGCCGAATAGAATTGTGTCCGCCCAATCAAAGTCCGTTACTAAAATCGGCGACATTATCGAAAAAATTATCACGCGCTTTCCTTGTTGTGAAAGCTGTCTCAAAGTTTGCGCCACGCGCGCGCTGTTCGCGTCCACTACACAAAAAATGATCGTGTCATAACGAGCCGCAGTTTGCAGAATGTTGTCCGCCGACCATTGAGTTTCGTTCGGCCCCATTGAAAAGCTAAAGCGGAATTCGCCGGAATTGGGCCATCGTTCTTTGCCCGAAGAAAAAAATTGCCCTTCGCTTCCGCAAAGCAAGACTCGTCCGAAATCGGATTTTTTCAATCCTTTGGATTTCCGCTGGTAAACTGTAATTGAGCGGCAGGCTTGCTCAAAGAAAAATTTTTCTCCGTCCTTGTCAGGAATTCTTTCATCGATTTTGTTTTCGTCTGGAAAAAGCGGCGCGGGATTTTTTCCTTTGAAATATTTTAACTTTTCGTAAATCACTCGCCGAGCGGCTTCTTTCACTTTGCCTCGAAATTTTTCATCGGTTTTCATCAAACGCAAATTCGCGCTCCAAAGAGGTTCGTCCAATTGTGCCGTCGTCGAAGAAATCACGATATCATTTCCGGCAATCACCGCCATTCTGAATGCCGCCGAAACCGCTCCGGCATAAAGCGTAGCGCCATTCATCATCATATCGTCAGTGATGATGAGACCTTCAAAGCCAAGTTGGTTTCTCAGAATTTCCGTCAAAAAAAATTCAGACAAAGTGGCAGGTTCTCCATTAGGGCAAATTCGAGGAAAACTCAAATGTCCGCTCATAATCGCGGGAACGCCCGCCTTTATCAAATATTCAAAAGGAACAAGCTCGCGCTCTTCAAAAGTTTTCTGATCAATGTCGATGTTCGGCAAAAACAAATGCGAGTCGTTTTGCGTGTCGCCGTGTCCCGGAAAATGTTTTGCCGTCGGAATCACGCCAGCGTCCATGCTTCCTTGCGCGAACGCCGCGCCGAGAATTCCGGCATTGCGCGGATCTTCGCCGAACGAACGCGTTCCGATTATGGTCGAGCGTTTGTCCGTGTACAAGTCAATCGTGGGCGCGAAATTCATATTTATTCCCAACGCGGCAATTTCACGGTTTATGTAATAGCCGGAATAATATGCGTCGTAAGGAAAGCCGCTTGCTCCGATTGCCAAATTTCCTGGCGTGATGCTCGTGCTTCCCTTGACATGCCGAATCCATCCGCCTTCTTGGTCAGTCGCCACGAAAAGCGGAATTTTAAAACGCCGCGCCAAAGCCTTTCGCTGAAGAGACTTGACGGAGCGAGCTACAAGGCGAATGTTGTCCGTATTCCAGCCGAAAACTTTTACGCTTCCCAAGCCGCGCTCGTCTACCCACGAATTGAGCAGTGTAGAAGGCTCTGCTCCCGCCCATCCAAACATCAGAATTTGCGCGTACAATTCCTCGTCGCTCATTTTTTCCACGAGCGCGTCGGCCAAAATTTCATTCGGGTAATTGCTCCAAAAAGTAATGTCATCGGGCAAGTTCGCAGGAAACATAAAATTTAAATTGAAAGAAAACAGCAAAAAAAATTGAAGCGAAATTTTAAAAACTTTTTTCATAATTAAAGCGAACCTCTATTATCATATAAATCCTTTTGCGCGGTATTTTTATCACACCTCCTTGAAATAATTATATCACGGAATAATAATTTTGCCAAGAAATGACGCAATAGATTTTTAATCATTCAAATATTCGTGCGATTAGTTTTCATCATTGAAATGCAATGGCAATAGATCAAAATTCGGCTAAAAACGCCGTTGTCTTAGCAAATTTCCACGGTTTCGTTAGTGTGACGAATGAATAAGAAATCGGTCATTTGCAAAACATGAAAGCGACGGATCTTGTATTTTGCAATGCCGCTTTTCCACTTTTCTCCCAATTTTAAAAACTCCGCAGAACTTTCCGCTTTTCAAAAATATTCTTTTTCGTTATAATATACGCCAATTATGGATGCTTTTGGAAATATTAAAAAAAGGATTTCTCTGCTCGGTCACAATGACAAGGAGTTTCGTTCTACACGTGAGATTGTGCATCGCGCGTGTTTTTTCCGTAATTTGGAATTTTGCAAAATCTTTGGCGCAAAGAATTTTTTCATCGTTGCGGTTTCGGCAATTTTTCTCTTTGCGCTCGGCGGATGCCGTTCCACAAAATTCGCCGATGACCAAACGCAAATTCTTTCTGACGGTCTTGAGATAAACGCGCATGACGAAGTTTTCAAAATATATGACACGGATTTTAAAGACGAATTTTCAGAAGGCGAAAAATTCATTTTTCTGCGCTTGTATTTTCCGAATTACAAAAACAAGTTGAGCGGTGTAAATATTTTGAAAGGTCTAATTGCTTCCGTTGATCCGTCGGATTATGATTTCAGCCACACTGCGATTGGCTTCGACTTGCACGATGATTTCTATGGACTTACTCGTTACAAGCCGCAGGATTTGAAACACGAATCTTGCTTGAACACCGAAACGAACATATATATGAAAATGTGCGACAAATACAAATCCTTGCAAATGACGCTCGCCATAAAAGTTTCCGCTGAAGAATACGAGGCCACGAAAAAATTTTTGGAGCGCGATTACGCCGAGGCAAAAGTAAAGTATTTCATTCCTAAAAATCTTCCGCTAGGATTTTGGGGCGTCAAGCGCAAAAGTCAAAAAAATGCCGAGGCGCGAAGCTTCGGAGGCATTCCTTCTAAAAATGGCTATGTCGATCCTACTGAAGAAGAAAGATTTAAATTCGTCTGCTCATCGTATATCGCTTACGTTCTTGCGAACACGGTTCAAAATGTGCGCGACTTTTTCATCGAAAAAGAAATCGACTATAATTATGTAATTCCGACCGATTTGATTTTTTTTCCAGGCGCGCAAAAATGCTTTCTTTCCACTTGGGCGGACTACGAAATCGCAGCCGAGGAATTCGTAAAATCTTCGCCGCTTTTTGAGGAATATTTAAAATAATCGACTGATTCGCGCCACTGATTTTAAATCAAGTTTGTTGGCACAAACTCGATTATCCATCGCAATTTTTTGTTTTACTGCGAAGTTGTGTTTTTAAAAGCGAAAAGGGTCGAAACTTTATCCGCTTTTAAAAACTTTGGCCAGCGAAATGTTGTCCAAAGTTTCTTGATTATAGCTTCATTTTGAAGACATTATCGCATCGATAAAATCTTTGTCGTACCAAGCGAGTGTTTTTCTGTTCAAATAGCCGAATTTTTCTTCGTAGTCGCCATTTGAAACATCGTAGTTGTTGTTGTCCCAAAGGCAGGGCGACATCCTTTTTTCTCTCGCGTTTTCAACGAAAAATTTGACCCACTTTATGCGCTCGTCCTTGTTGTTTTTGTTTGTCGCGCCATATTCTCCGATGAAAACTGGAATGCCATTTGTAACGAACTTTTTATTCAATTCATCAAAATAATAATTCAAGTCGTTTTTGTGCTGTTCCGAAAAAATTTTTTCGCCAGGAGCTTCCATCGCAAACTTGTTTGGCGTGTACATATGTGTAGAAAGCGCGATCATATTCGCCGAATCGTTTGGAACTGTAAAAGAATCTTTGAAAGCGTAATCCGGCGATGCCACATAGGACGGCACGATTACAAGACGCGTGGAATTCTTTCCGCCCGCGGTGCGAATTGTCTCAAGCGCGACTTTGTTCAATTCGTTTACGACTTGAACAGCTTCGGCACACTGCGCACAATTGTCATCTTGCAGAAAGGCACCGCACCACCATTCGTGGGACGTATTGCGCAAACGAGGCTCATTCAGCGTTTCAAAAATCAGACGCTGGTCATAAGATGCAAATTCTCTTGCTACTTGCTGCCAAATATTTTTAACATATTCGATTGATTTTGCTTTGTGCGCGTTGTCGGGATAATAGCCCCAAAAATCGCCCGAGTCGTTCCATGTGTCGTGATGGATGTTTACAACCACATACAAATCGTCCGCCAAAGCCCAATCTACTATTTCCTTTACTCGCGCCATCCATGCGACATCAATTTTTCCGTTTGTCAAATGATTGTGCCATGAAACTGGAATGCGAATTGATGTGAAACCTGCGGCCGCCACTGTGTCAATTGTTTTCTTCGTGGTCTTTGGCATTCCCCATGAAGTTTCCGTTTCAAGCCCTTGATGTTTACCCGAGTTTTCATCGCACGCATCAAGCGTGTTTCCTAAATTCCAACCCGCGCCCATTGCCTGCACGATTTGCATCGCGGTTTTTCCTTCGACAGTAACGGAAGGAAAAAGCCCCCCCCATCATCAACGCTGTCGCCACCATTAGCGCTACCGTCACCGGCATCGCAGGAAAAAGAGAAAAGCGCACAAAAAATAAAAAATATCGGAATGTAAATTTTTTTCATATAAAAATTATAGCAGGGTTTTATGGAAAAAGTCAATGTTTAAAATCAGCGTCAAAACATTGCCGCTAATTTTAACTTGAGCTTCCTATGGAAACTCGCTTATTTAATCACAAGCCTTGGCTTGCTAACTATTTTTCACTTCGTTGCAAAATCGCGTTTTCGATATTTTCAGAAATTTCAATTTCTGAAAATATCGAAAATTTAACGGGCGTTTTCTTTTTTGTCAATACCTTTTCGGGGCAATCAAAGAAAATCGTAATTCAAAGAAATACATAGAAAAAGAAATTGTATAAATGCATCTAACCGTGAAAAAAGGTTAAAAATAAAACGCCCGTTATAATTTTAATCAATATTGAATTGCATGCAATTTCTTATGATTGTAGCAGTCAAAATTTATAATAGGAGGCTTTTATGAAAAAGCTTTTGAAGGTTTCCGCTTTTTTGGCGGCAATGATGTTGGCATTGACTTTTGTCGCGTGCAGCAGTGATGACGATGAACCGAGCGTAGTTACAACTTGGAATGCTGGAGAGGGCGCAGAAGCGATGGTACTCAAGTTTCTTGACGACGGTTCGTTCAATGTTACGATGGGTGAATTAGGAACGGTTGCCAAAGGAACGTATACTGGAGACACCACAAGGGACGGCACGATTAAGGTGACCATTACGCACATAATGGATGAAAAGAGTTTGCAAGCCGTTGAAAACCCCAAGGAGCAGGATGCGAAAATTGCAAGTGAAAAACTTACGTTAGTTTCTTCCGACGAAATCGGCCTTTCGGCTCCTTTCACAAAGAAGTAAATTTTTTGCCACGAAAAAGCCACAAGCGTTTCGTTTGTGGCTTTTTTTATATGCGAGTTTTCATTTTTTCGCCCGTGAAAAATGTGAGCGGTGCGAACAAGAAAAGTTTCTTTTCCGCACCGCTTCGCAACTGTGGAGAGTTTTTTCGGTTTTTTGCTTGCAAAAAATACGAGTTTCACGAGCAAATAAAAACTTCTTTTTCACGCCGCGAGAAATTTCAGTTTCAGATTTAATTGGAAACTGAAATTCTCGTATGATAGACAATGGTGTTTTACACCATTGTCTATCATGGAATATGGATTATCTCTCGCGGCTTGCTTCCGTTCGCAGGACCGACAATTCCTCGCTCTTCCATTTCTTCCACCAAACGCGCGGCACGATTGTAGCCGATTTTCAGCCGGCGCTGAATGTATGACGCGCTCGCCTTGCCCGCTTCCACAACGATGTCCAACGCTTTTGAATAAAGCGGATCGTCGCCGCCGTCGAATAAGCCTGGCTCACCGTCGATATCGTCATCGTCTTCAACAAAAATTTCGTCGTCGATGTATTCGGGAAATCCGTATTGCTTTACGAACTTCACCACGCGTTCAACTTCGTCATCGTTCACGAAAGTTCCCTGAATGCGGATTGGCACTGGATTTGCCGCGCTCACAAAAAGCATGTCGCCACGCCCCAGAAGTTTTTCCGCTCCCACTTGGTCTACGATGATTCGGCTGTCCACTTTCGAAGCGACCGCGAACGCGATTCGGCTCGGAATGTTCGCCTTGATGAGTCCCGTGATTACATCAATCGAAGGACGCTGTGTCGCAAGCACAAGATGGATTCCCACGGCGCGGCTCATAGCGCACAAACGCGCGATTGTCGATTCCAATTCTTTTCCCGTAGTTGCCATCAAGTCCGCGAACTCATCGATGATTACAACGATGTATGGAAGTTTTTCCGCGGCAATGTGCCGTTCGTCCACACGGCGATTGTAACTGATGATGTCGCGCACTCCAAGTCCGTCAAGCAAAGCGTAGCGTCGTTCCATTTCGCAAAGACAATATTGAAGCGACTGCAACGCGCGTTTCGGCTCGGTGATGACGGGCGTGAGCAAATGCGGAATGTCGTTGTACAATTTCAGTTCGACAATTTTCGGATCGACCAAAATCAATTTCACTTGTTGCGGAGAACGCTTGTACAAAATCGAAAGGATTAGCGAATTCACGCACACTGATTTTCCAGAGCCAGTCGAACCGGCAATCAGCAAATGCGGCGTTTTCGCCAAATCAATGACTTGCGCTTCTCCTTGAATGTCCTTTCCCAAAATCACGGGTACAGCCATTTTTTTGAACTCGCTTATTTCTTGTGAAATTATTTCCCGAAACGAAACTATCGAGCGATCTTTGTTTGGCACTTCGATGCCCACGGCGCGTTTTCCGGGAATAGGCGCGACAATGCGCACGGATTTCGCCGCCAAGCGCAGCGCGATATTGTCCTGCAACGCGACGATTTTGCTGAGCTTTACTCCAGGCGCGGGCAAAATTTCAAACATTGTTACGACAGGGCCTTTTCGAATTCCAGTAACCTCCGCGCTGATTTTGAATTCTTCAAGCGTTTCTTTTAACTGTTCGCTCGCGCCGCTCGTGGCTTCGTCAATAATCCAATATTTCGAATCCTCGTATTCGTCCAAAATATGTTCCGTAGGAATTTGATAGACGTTGCGAGTAAATCTTGAATCAATGATTTTTGGCAAAATCGGAGAAACGCCTTTTCCTGTCTTTTCAATTTTTACAGACGAATTTTTCGGCGCGGAATTTTCGGCGACCGCATCAAAAGTTCTGACAACTTCCGAAGAATCTATTTTCGTCGCTCCATCAAAATCATCCTCATCATCGGCAGCAGAAAAGTTTTCTGTTTTTCCTTTCGCGGCATTTTCTTCAGTTGAAATTTCTATCAAAGGAAAAGGAGGCGCGTCTTCTTTAGTTTTTTTTTCTTCAATTTTTTCTGTTACCGTTTCATCAGAATCATTTTCTTCTTCGGAAATTTCAAATTCGTTTCCGTCGATTTCTTCTTCGCCAATCGCATTTTCTTCGATTTCATATTCTGCGAAATTTTCTTCCTGCAATTCATCTTCAGATTGCATAAATTCAAAATCATTTTCTTCTTCGTCAAGCGCATTGTAACCGTAATCGTCTTCGAAATTTTCCGCCTCGGATTCATCGTAATTCGGATAATCGTCCGCATCGAAATCTTCGTCACTTTCAATTGTGTCGACATTAATGTCACGAACGGCGACTTTTGTGGCTTTTGAAATTTGAATCAATTCAAGCGTTTTCTCGTCATCGAAATTTTTCGAATCAAGAATGCCATCATTGTTTTCCATCGCGCTCGTCAAAACCAAATCGTCAAATTCATGCAAATATTTTTTGCTGGTTTCCGAAAGTTCGTTCTCGAAAATTTCTTGCGCTGGCGAAGTCTCTTGCCCTTCGCTTGAAATTGAATTTTCATCTTGACTTTCTTTTTCAGAATTTGAAATTTCGTCATTTTCATTTTCCGCATTGTCATAAGCTTCTTCTAATTCTGATTCGCTTTTAAACGAAAAATCCTCTTTCAAAGAATTGATTTCCATTTTCGACTTGTTTCCGATTATGCCAAAAAGAAAACGTTCGGCAATAATTCCTGCCAAAAGATATTCGATTGCCATGACAAGTATCGCCGATACAATGCAAAGCAAAAGTTGGAACGCTTTGAACAGCGGAAATCCTTCAAGGCCAAGCGTCAAATTGCAATAAATTTTTTCTATAACTACAGCAGTAAAAAAAGGCACGATACTAAAGCTGATATAGACGCATTTTTTAAAACTGCGTTGATTGGAAATTTCAAGCATCGCCGCCGCAAACAAAAACAGCGGAATAAAAACGCTGCAAAATCCATAAGCGGAAGAAACGCTGTTTCCTATATTCCAGAGAAATCCTGCAAAACCTGTATATGCGCCGAAACTAAAGAATTTCATTACAAGCGCAATTGAGAAAAATGCCGCGAGCGCGAACAAAAGCGCGCTTGCCGCTTTTCTTAAAATATCGTTTTTCATAAATCCCCTTTTCAGTTGCTCTTTTATTATCGGAAAAATGAAAAGAATTTTTACAAAAAAAATATTGTTTTATCTTCATTATTGTGATACAATAATTTCTATGAGCAAGACTTCTGTAAAAAAGGTGGGCATTCTCACCAGCGGGGGCGATGCCCCGGGATTGAACGCGGCAATTCGCGGAGTTTGCCGCGCGGGTATGATTCATTATGGGATGGAATTCATCGGGATCAAGAATGGCTATCGCGGGCTGGTGCAAGGAAATTTCGTGCCGCTCACTTCAAAAGATTTGTCGGGAATCTTAACGCTCGGCGGAACGCTTTTGGGAACAAGCCGTGAAAAGCCGTTCAAGGCGAAAGAGCCGAACGCGGAAACCGGCCTTATGCCTGTTGAAGCAATCAAAAAGAATTATAAAAAATTGGGATTGGATGCGCTCGTCTGTTTGGGCGGAAACGGTACGAACACCACGGCAAGTCTTCTTGCCGATGAAGGGCTGAACGTAGTCGGGCTTCCCAAGACAATCGACAACGACATTGTTCTTACTGATATGACGTTTGGCTTCCACACCGCGCTTGATGTCGCCACCGAAGCCATCGACAGAATTCACACTACGGCGCATAGCCACAGCCGCCTTATGGTCATCGAAGTGATGGGGCACAAGGCGGGCTGGCTTGGACTTTATTCTGGAATCGCAGGCGGTGGCGATGTGATTCTTCTTCCTGAAATTCCTTACGACATCGAAAAAGTGGCTGAAAGCGTGATGGCTCGAAAAGAAGCCGGCAAAGAATTTTCTATCGTAGTTGTTGCGGAAGGTGCGCTTTCTAAAGATGAAGCCAAACTTGACAAAAAGACTTTCAAAAAAAGCCGAGCAGGAATGCCTTATTCCATCGCGTATCGTGTGGCGCAGGAATTGGAAGCGGTCACAAAATTGGAATCACGCGTAACGGTTTTGGGATACTTGCAGCGCGGAGGAACTCCTTCGCCCTACGACCGCGTTTTGGCAAGTCAATACGGAGTGGCGGCGGCGGATTTTCTGGCGAAAGAAAAATTCGGAAATTTGGTCGCGCTCCAAAACAATAAGATTGCTGCCGTTCCGCTCAAAGATGTTGCGGGCAAAGTGAAAAACGTTCCGCTCGATCATCCGATGCTTTTGGCAGGTCGCAATTTAGGAATGTCTTTTGGCGACTGAAAATTTCAAATGTAGATTTTGCGCTGAATGTTCGGGGCTTGCCTGTTCGGGCGAGCTTCCCGGAATGGGCGGAGTTTTAGGCGGAAAAAACAACATCCTCAATTGCGCCGCTTGGAAGAAAATTTTTTCCAATTTGAATTCAACACAAATTCAAAATGCCGAATCAAAATTGAATGAAGCAGGCGCGAAATTTTTCCGACTTGCGCCGATTACGGGCGCGGTAGAAAATATCGGTTGGCATGACGAAGAAAGTTTTTACGCCCCATTTTTGAAATCTTGCGCTCAAGCGAAAATTGCCTTGAGCATTGGCGACGGTGTTCCTGACCAAAAGTTACTTTTCGGAATAAATGCCGTTCGCGCGCTCGCGTCTCAACGCGCGGCAGTTTTTCTCAAACCTTATCCGCAGGAAAATTTATTCGAAAGAATTGAATGGGCGGCGGACATCGCGGAATTTTTCGGCGTTGACATTGACGCATACAACATCGCAACGATGCGCGGCAAAGCGCATCTTGAAAAAAAATCTGCGTCGCAACTTCGAGAGTTACAACTCGCGGCAAAAATTCCGTTTGTGTTAAAAGGCGTTTTTACAAAAGAAGATTTGCGCTTGGTGGAAGAATTGCATCCAGATGTCGCGCTTGTTTCAAACCACGGCGGGCGCGTGGAAACGGAAATCGGAAGCACGGCGGAATTCTTGCAAAACAATTTCGCGTTTTTGAAAAAGCATTGCGGACAAGTTTGGGTGGACGGCGGAATCCGCACGAAGCAAGACGCGATTGCGGCGGCGGCTTTGGGCGCAGAACAAATCCTGCTTGGTCGTCCGCTGATTTCGGCGTTTTGCAGAAGTGGCGAACAAGGCGTAAAAAATTTCTGCAATTCATTTTTTTAAAGTTTATTTTTCTTCCAAGATTTCGTCTGTCGTCATCAGACGAACATGCAGCGGCGAAAGTCCTTCCAAAGTCAATTCGGCGGCGCGTTCTTTCGCTTTGTTCAAGCCAGAAACCGCGTCTGTCACATATACAGTATAAATGCCCGCGTCAATCAAATCAAACGCAGTAAAAAGCACGCAACATTCCGCCACGACTCCTGTAACAAAAACTCGTCGCGCCTTTTCGCACGCTGCCAAAACTTGCTCGTTTTTCAGTGAAGAATATTTGCTTTTTTCGATGACAGGAAATTTTTTCGCGAGCGGCTCTAGTTCCGGCATCAAAGCGTTTGACCAAGAGTCAGCATTCACGGCGGCGTTTTCCGTGTTGTAATTTTTCCAAACCCCCTTGGCATTTTCGTCCGCGATGAATTTCGTGAGAATTACTTCGTCAAATATTTCGCTTTGCGCTAGACGCAGAATATTTTGCGCCGCGCCAGCCATATCGCGACATTCCCATTTCGCGCCATGTGTATATACATTTTGCATGTCGATAATCAAAAGCAAATCACCTTTCATTTTTTCTCCCAAAAAACTATTATTTAAAATCAAACATCGCAGTGAACAAGCGAGTTTGTGCTGCAAACTCGAGTTAAAATCAGCGACGCAAGTTTTTCGCAAATAAAAACAAGGTGAAAAACTCGTAAGCAGACCAAAGATTTGCGATGCAAACTCTTTGGTTTGCGACACATTTTTGACGACAATTTTAAACTTTCGTTTGCGCCTGACTTTTTGTACTTTAAAAATGTGAAATTTACACTTCAATTTGCGACAGCACTTCCCCGATTGACGCATGAATAATCAAGTTTGCACGGGAATCTGCCTGCGTCGCAGACTTGTTTATCAAAACCAAATGCTTTCCGTGAAAATAATCGATTAGTCCTGAGGCTGGGTAGACTACAAGCGACGTTCCGCCAATTATCAGCGTGTCGGCCGCGGCGATGGCTTTAATCGCGCCTTTCAATGTTTCCTCGTCCAATCCTTCTTCATACAAAACCACGTCCGGCTTGACGAGGCCGCCGCATTTTTTGCAGCGCGGCAATTTGTCGGCGGCACTTTCGCTTTGCGCTATGAAATCGATGTCATAGAATTCGCCGCATTTCATGCAGAAATTCCGCAGCGTAGAGCCGTGAAGTTCAAAAACATTTTTGCTGCCCGCCATTTGATGCAAGCCGTCGATGTTTTGCGTGACTATGGCTTTAAGTTTTCCTAATGCCTCAAGCTCCGCAAGTTTTAGATGCGCGGCATTCGGCTTTGCGCCTTTTATGATGAGCTTTTCGCGATAAAATCTGTAGAATTCCACGGGATTCGCATCGAAAAACGAACGGCTGATTATGACTTCTGGCGGAAATTCCCACTTTTGGCTGTAAAGTCCGTCTTGGCTTCGGAAATCGGGAATGCCGCTTTCGGTGGAAACGCCAGCACCGCCAAAAAACACTATGTTTTGTGATTCATCGATAAATTTTTGCAAAGTTTGAATTTCCATAACAAATATCTTAAAAAAAAGTTAAAAAAAAATCAATAAAAAATTTGCTTTTTTGCCGTTTCGGGTCGATAATATAAGTGTATTGAGCGCGTGAAAATTGTTCGCGCAAAAGTCGCAAGAGCATTGCTTGCCGACGCGTTTTCGACATTCCAGGAGACTGTTTTGGCAACGAACCATTGGGGCGAAGTTTTCGACAAGTTTCCCGCGATGTTGAGAATTTAATCTACATTTAAATTGGTACAAGGAATTTTGCCAATTTTGACTTCTAGTTTCTCTTCAGTGACTTAAGTTTCGGTAGGCGTTTTATGTTTGCCGATTTATCGAATTATAATTTTCAAGGAAAGTTTATGTTTGGAAAGCGCATACTGTTCGGATTTGTGGTCCTTTTTTCGGTAAGTTTTGTTTTTGCCCGTGATGTTACTGAACGCTCTGTCGAGAATATGAATAGTTGGCAAGAGACTTTTGACATAAGCGGCAAGGCCAAAAAGAAAAAGAAATACAATGTCGTGGTCACCGCGAAGGACAAAGGCGGCAATACCACCGTCGGCGGCCCGTTCAACATTTATATAGATCCAGATTCCGACAAGCCTGTTACGAGCATTACGAATCCTGAAAATGATTTGCGCGTTCCCGCCAATTTGAATATCGTAGGCATTTGCTTTGACGATGACGGCGTGGATTATGTCGAGTTGATACTTGACGGCGATTATGAAAATCCCGTCCGCGCCAAAGGAAAAGAATTTTGGTCTCACTTTATCGACACGACGGCACTTGAAGAAGGCGACCACACTATCGAAGCATACGGAGTCGACATAAACGGGCTTCGCGGCGATTCGGTAAAGCATAGATGGTGTTTGGACAGAAGAGCGCCCATGACAAGCGTGAATAACTATGCTATGGGAACTTTGGTAAGCGGCAATGTAAAACTCGAAGGATTGATAAGCGATGGAAATGGAATTTCGCTTCTTGAATATTCGCTTGACGAAGGCGTGAGTTTTCAAAAAGTGCCTATTAAAAAGGTGAAAAATTCTACTGACGCGACTTTTTCATTATCCGTAGATACGAGAAAACTTGATGACGGACCTGCCGTAATATGGTTTTTCGCTCGCGACAAGCAAGGCTCTATCGGTTTTTATCCTTTTTTGCTTTTCATCGACAATACGAAACCTGAAATCCAGATAACTTATCCTGCCGACAAGCAGAGCGTGGCAGGCGTGTTTACGGCTGCCGGAATTGCGCGGGATGTGGTGGCTTTGAAATCGCTAAAATGGGCTTATGGCGGAGAAAGCGGCGAGTTTGAACTGACTCCGGGAAATCCTTATTGGACGAAAGAATTTACGGATTTGAAAAACATCAAAAATGGAAAGCTCACAATTACTGCCGAAGACACGGTTGGAAATGTCAGCGTCGTCGAAAGGAACATAATCGTGGATTATGAGGCCGACCGTCCGAAAGTGACTATTGATTGGCCGAAAGATGGCGCGTCATTCGCGGATGATGCCGATGTTTTTGTGCGCGGCATCGCAGTCGATGACGATTCTGTAAAAGAAGTGAAAATCAGCGTCGACGGTATGAGTTTGGGCACGGTCGAGACGCAAAGCACTTTCTATAAAAATATCCTTGAGAGAAAAAGTCTAGGCGGCGGGAAGCATACTGTTACTGTGTCTGCCGTGGACATTTACGGCATCGAAGGACCTGCGGCTTCTGTAAGTTTTAACACGACAGGCGACGCGCCTTATTTTAATTCCATTAGAGTGGTAGGCGGAGCAGGTGCCGGCGATTTACCTTATGGAATGGAACTGAATCCGGAACAAGGCGGCAATATTGAAATCGAGGCTGGCACTTCGACTGGAATCGCCGAAGAGTGGTACAGCGTCGCCAAGGCTGGAACGTCTGCGCCTCGCAAGGACATTTCAATTTCCAATAACGAGACAAAGAAAGTTTTTTCAATTCCAATCGCTTCGCTTCCGTGGGGCGTGGTCGATTTGACATATCATGTCAAGGACACGATGGGGCGCGAAGCGCAATACAGCACTTGCGTTTATGTTTCAAATCTTACGGACATAAAGTCTGCGTCTGCGCTTGACTTGCCTGATTTTATCGAAGACGAAATGGTTCAGGCGAAAATCGTTGACATAAATGGAACGCCCTATTCAAAGGGAATGAGAATTGACATCAGTCCTGATGCGAAAGCCGGTCCTGTAAATTTGCTCGTCGACATTACGAGCGACGTCGCTCTTGCTGTAAACTACAGAATCTTCGGCGCGGCAAGGACGGGGGAAAAAGAAAGTTATGAAGGCAAGGCTACAATCATTCGTCCAGACAAAAAATCTCCGAACCAACAGGCGGTGATAAATCTTGCGGGAATGCCCGCCCGCGCCACGAATATCGAGCTTACGGTTACAAACGGCAAAGATTATTCGAACACTTTTGGAACACAAATTTTAATCGGGCGCGAGCATCCCGCCGATGAGATTCAAGACGACAAAGGCGTGTATTGGATTTGCAATGCCGATTCATATTTTTCAAGCGAATTCAATTCATATATTTTGCCGAAGAAAATTTTCGCCGCTTATGTAAACGCTCAAAATCAGGTCAATGTTTCTGTAATTGGCGGAAACGGAAATATTGCCGCGTCTGTCGAAAACAATATGGTCTATTTGACTTGCCTTGCGCCCGGCAATTATAGAGGCGTGCAGATTCGCGCGACCGATGCGGAAGGACATGCCTATGCAAGTCCTTCGGTGAATTTGATTGCCACGGACGAAGGTCCGCAAATTACGATAACTTCGCCTTTGGAAAATGCGTGGGTTAAAAATTCCGCGAGCGTAAAAGGCGATGTTGTCGACAATACTGGAATCGTCGCTTTGGAATATTCGCTGAACAATGGCGAAAGTTGGAATGCGATTCCGTTTAGGCAGGGCGCGACGAGCGTTTCGCTTGCCTTTGAGCTCAATTTGAATTCCATTCCAGAAGGTCTTGTGCCGATTGACATTCGCGCACAAAATGCTTCAGGACAAATTTCGTATTATCGAAGTGCCGTTTGCAAGGATGTCACTTCGCCAAAAATCCAAGTCGTCGTTCCTGTTCCAGAAGATGTCGTAAATGGACAGAACACGATAGCGATGCTTGTTACGGATGCTGGGCCAATCATAAAGGCGGAATATGCGCCCGCTGGAAACAACAATGTCGCGTCTCACAAGGAAATAGCGATTTCTTCGATGCCCGCAACGGTTGTCGGAACGGAAGACAAGCCGCTTAATTCTGCGATGCAGTTCATCTATACTGATGCCGCCGGAAACGAGGCGCGAATCAGCAAATATGATTTTATAGTCGACAGAAAAAGCGATCTTCCTGTCGTGGAAATTCAACTGCCCACGGAAAGCCAAGTCATAACTACGGACTTTACGATTTCGGGTGTCGCGCTTGACGATGACGGACCGAGCCTTGTCTTTTATAAAATAGACGACAATCCGTTCCAGCAAGTTTCGCAGGAATTCGCTTATAGTTTCAAAGTGGATGTGCCGATCACTTCGGTTACGGACAACGAGCACACGATTACTATGTATGCGGTGGATGTCAATGGCATGCGCGGCGAAGAGACGGTTTCAAAATTCCGCGTTTCTTTGGCAGAGCCTGTCATCGTTATGACCGCTCCGGACATTTCCACCACGCAAAAGGAAATCACGACTTTGCGCGGCACTGCCAGCGACAAAAACGGAATCAAGAGCGTTGAAATTTCTTTGGACAATGGAAACAGCTACAATATCGTCGAAGGCACTACGAACTGGAGTTATACGTTTGATACGCGCGCCTTGCCTGACGGAACTCGCGTAGTGTTTGTGCGCGCGACAGACAATTATGATGTCCAGTCGTTGTATTCGACGCAGCTCACTCTCGACAATACAAGGCCTGAAATCAATCTTGAGCTTCCGCTCGACGATTCGCAGACTAGCGGCAAATTGTTTTTCTCGGGATTCGCTTTGGACGACATCGCTTTGAAAGAACTTTACATTTCAATTGCAAGCCTTGACGGACGAAGAGTTCCTCCAAACTTGGCAAGAATTGATTTGAATGTTGACACTGTGATAACTGAAACCGTAGACATGACGGCTCTTGAAAATGGAAACTACAATGTAAAGGTCAGCGGTGTCGATGCGGCTGGCAATATTACTAGCGCGAGCCGTTCGATAAGGCTCGACAAGAGCGTGGCGGCGGCCAGCGTGGACATATATTATCCTCTTAATGGCGAGCGAAAGCAAGGCGCGTTCACGATTTTCGGCGCGGTGCGTTCGGAATCGAAGGTGACGCAATTGACGCTTTTGGTCGATGGAAAGGAATTGGCTACAACGGAGCCGAATGTTACGAACTACTATAAATTCCCGATAAACGCGGGCGCACTTGAAGAGGGCATGCATCGTTATGCGGTTCGGGCTTCTCTTGAAAATGGCACGGCGATAAATTCGATGGAGCAGACATTCGACTATTTGGAATATGGTCCGTGGGTTCGCATTGAGAATTTCGACTACGGCGATTTTGCTTACGAACGCCCGGTGATAAAAGGAACGGCCGGCTATTCGATAAGCGAATATGAAATTGAAGCGGCTAAAATGAAAGGTGCGACAAAAGATCAAAAAGAAGAATTGGCTATGCGTTCTGTAAAATGCGTAGAAATCAGTTGGGACAATGGGCGCACGTTTACGCAGATAAGCAAAAAGGAAAAGTGGAGTTATCGCATCGAAGACGAGGATTTGCCTGCCGGCTATCATTTTATGTTGGTGCGCGCGAAGATGAACAACGGCGAGATTGCCATTACGAGATGCATTGTGCAAATTGACAAGCAGGCGCCGTTTGTGCGAATAATTTCGCCTGGAGTAGGCGGGCATTATAATCAGGAATTGATGTTCTCGGGTCTTACGAATGACAATGTCGGCTTAAAAGAAGTGACGCTTTCTTTGCGAAAAGGCGACAAGAGCAGTTATGAGGTTCCCGCGTTTTTCCAGGGATTGTACATAGACGCGAGTTTTTGGGGAGCGACGCTGTTTGATATTGGACTTGGGCTTACGTTCTTTGACGACAACGTTCGCATACAGTTCAACTTCGGGCAATTTACGAAAAGCCAATGGCAGACCTTTAATCCGGGAACTACTTACCGATATGGAGGAGACTGCGTTCTTGGATTTAAGATTATCGCGAATGTGGCGAACCTTCCGTTTGGCTGGCTTTTCGGCCATGATTGGGATTGGCTGAGCGCAAATCTTGCGCTTGGTGCGAGTTTCAAGCATTTTAACGACAGCGGTTCGGGGGCAGGAGGAATGCTGAGCGCCGTCATCGCCCAACTTGAATTCCCGCGCGCGCATTTCAAAAAATGGAAGGCGTTCAAAACGATGTCTTTCTATACAGAATTCCAACTTTGGTTCATTCCGTCCGATGTGGCGGATTTGGACGCCGCCAAAAATTTGGCGTTCCAAGTTTCATTTGGCGTGAGGGCGAATGTATTCTAGCGTGTGAATGGAAAACTCGCTTATTTAGGTGCAAGACTTTGGCTTGCTAACGATTTTTCGCTTCACTGCGAAAGTCACTTTGTAATTGAATTGGAAACGATTGTAAATGGGTGACTTTCGCAGAAAAACTCAAGTCAAAATTGGTGATGCCAATCAGTCGCTAATTTTAAACATTTGCCAAATTCTTGAGCCACCTTTCCTTCCGCAACCAAAAATGCGCGATTGCGATTTTGGGGAATTCCACCGCCTTGATTATCGCGTACATCGCCACGGGACCAATCGGCGTGCAAAGTGCCATGAAAAACATTCCTGGAATTACAATTCCCAAATTGCCGATTCCGTCAACGAGCATTCCCATCATTGTGTCGCCGCCTGCGCGTGAAATCGCGAACTGCACGTTTATAAAGACCCAAGCCGGCATATACAACGCCTGCACAAAGACCATCACCCGAGTGATTGAGCGGGCGGCCTCGCTCAAATTTGAAAAGACGATGTTCACAAGCGGAATCGTCGCGAAGCCAGCAAGCAACATCACAAAGCCGAAGACTGCGCCGCCTGACAAAAGCCATCGCGAATTGCGCTTCGCCTCGTCCAAATTTCCTGCGCCAAGCGCGCTTCCCAAAATCACGCCCGTGGAAGTGGTAACGCCGCCGAACGAAACGAAAAACAAATTTGAGATTGCGAAACTCGCCGCCATTCCCGCCACCACATCCGCGCCGCCGCGACCATTATAGAGCGCGACTGTGATGGTCTCCGCGATTGCCCACACCATTTCCGAAAAGAGCATCATCGCGCATTTTTTGAAAATCGAGCCGAAAAGCGCGAAGTCCAATTTGAGGAATTCTAAAAGCCTGCAAATGAATTCCGGCTTGACGCGGGCGCAATAGATTATGTAGCAAATCGTTTCCACTGATTTCGCGATGATTGTCGCCACAGCCGCTCCTCGAACTTCCAAGCGGGGCGCGCCCAAATTTCCATAGATGAAAATCCAGTTGAACGCGACATTCACGAAAGTTGATACTGTTCCGACAATAAGCGGAATTTTTACAGAGCCGATTTCTTTGAGCGACGAGCCTATGGCATAGCAGATTATCATCGGGATTCCACAAAAGCCCATCATAAAAAGATATTTTTCGCCTTGATCCAAAATCGCCTCGGCCTGTGCATTCCCCCTCACCAAAAAGGACAGACACCATCGCGGAAAAATCCAGCAGACGGCGAAATACACGATCACGGCAAGAAGTCCTGAGAACAATTTGAATTTGAACGCCTGGCTCATTCCGTATTTTTGCTTCGCGCCAAAAAATTGCGTCAAAAAAATTCCCGCGCCCATGCAAAGCGTGTTCAAAAAAATCATGAACATAAAAAGAATCTGCCCCGCGATGTTCACGCCAGACATTTTCACGTCGCCCAATCCTGAGACCATAAAATTGTCAACGAGCGAAACCAAATTTTGAATCAAAGCCTGCGCCATCACTGGCAATGCTATGAAAATCGCGCGTCTGTAAAAATCAAGATTTCCAAAGAATTTTTTCATATTACTTTTCTATATAATATAATGCTTGACTAGCACCTTTAAGAAAAATTCGCAAAGCGAAACAACTTTTTGATTAGCGGCAACAAGTCCTCGCGCCTGTGGTTGTAGAGCCATTGCTTGAAACTTCGTTGCGAGTGCCACTCTTTCATCTGAATAATACTAATCCTTATTTCTGAAAATATCAAGTTTTTTATTAAAAAATTCTCTAAAAGAATCAGAAGGTAAATGTATTATAAAATGATGGGTCATAAACTGCCTTAACATATCGATTTTCGTTCCTTACATAATAAAATTCCCCTCCCCTCATACTGACAAAATCATCTTGTACGTACAAAATCATAATCTTTTTGTGCCAAGAACATCATCTTGTCAGTACATGTCGTCGCTCCACGACATTTTGCACGTGATTTGCCAGCGACTTTTCAAAATCATCTTCCAAAATTTTCTGAAATATTATATAATTTCAAATTAATGGAAAACAAAGAGCAGGAACAATCCCATATCTTTCACTCAAAGAAAATCGCGAAGAAGCGGTGTTGAAAATTAAGGGTCAATGCATAATCAAATTTTGAAAAATTGGAGAAAAAATGAAGAACAAATTGAACAATGAACTTGCCGTCTGCGGATTCGCTGCGGTAAAATCTCTCGAGAAAAAAAATCCCGAGCGAATCACGCGCTTGTATTTTACGGCGGAACGCGCCCCGCTTTTCGGCGGCTTGTGCAAAAAATTGGCGGCGCGAAAAGCGCCTTACAATCAAGTGCGCGACGCAATTGAACTTGAACGGCTTTCTGGAACTGTGCATCATCAAGGCGTTGTCGCGATGATTGAAGCGCCTGAAATCCAGCGGCTCAACACGGACATCGTGGATGAATGGGTCGCGCAAAAAGAGAACGCGCTTTTGCTCGACAGGGTTGGCAACGCGAACAATTTGGGCGCGATCGTTCGAAGCGCGGCGTTTTTCGGAATGAAGAACATCGTCATTCCCGAAGACGAATCGCAAAGTTCAATCACGACAAGTTCGTACCGCGTGGCGCAAGGCGGAATGGAATTCGTGGATATTTTTTCCGTCAAATCAATTCCCGCTTTGTTGCAGGCGATTCAAGGAAAAATAATCCGCATTGGAACTGCCGCCAATGCCAAAACTCCGGCGAGCAAATTGCAAAGCCTGTGCAAAGGAAACGGCGCGTTGATAATTTTAGGAAACGAGGAAAACGGAATCAGCCAAGAAGTGCGAGCGATGTGCGACGAAATAATTTCGATTCCGCATTACGGCGCGGCGAGCGGAAATGTCGCGCCAATCGAAAGCCTAAATGTCGCCCAAAGCGCGAGCATCATTTTGTATGAATTGCAACGCTGAAAAACATGGATAATTTTACAAAGGAAAAGCGTTCGTGGATGATGGCGCAAATTCATTCGACGGACACGCGCCCTGAAAAATCCGTGCGTACGGCATTGCATGCGCTGGGCTTTCGCTTTCGAAAAAATTACGCGCGCTTGGTCGGTCATCCCGACATCGTTTTTCCGCGCTATCACGCGCTTATTTTTGTGAACGGATGTTTTTGGCACGGACATTTGATTGGGCGCAGGCCTTGCGAAAAATATCGCATTCCAAAAACGAACACGGAATTTTGGCGGGCGAAAATCGAACGCAACAAAAACCGCGACACGGCGGAAATCGAACAACTCATAAAGGAAGGATGGCGAGTCGGAATAGTTTGGGAATGTTCGATTACAGGAAAAAAACGCGCTATGAAAATCCGAAGCGTGAGCGAAAACATTTCTCTTTGGCTGGAAGAGGGTTTCGACGAGGTGTTCAAGGAATTTTAAATCGCGTCCATATTCTCGGCGATTTTTATCACGGTCTGCGTGATGTAATCTTTTGAGTCGCGCTTGCCTTCTTCCATAAGCCAAGACCAAAGCCGCATGATTCCGATGTAGCCTTGCATTTCCGGCTCTTGGTCAATCGTAAAATCAATCAAGCCGCTTTTCAGGAATTCCGTCACTTGCGGAACTTCGTCGAACGCGAGCACGTTGATTTTTTTGCCGCACTCTTGCACGGCGCGACATACCCCTCCCGCTCCTGCCGAAGCTACGAAAACGCAATTTATCTTTGGATTTGATTTCAGCGCGGCGCGAGTTTTTTCGTAGGCAGTTTCATCGTCGTCGAACGACTCGATTTTGTCCGCCACGATAAAATCGACATTGTGCGATTCAAGTCCACTGACAAAACCTTTGATTCGCTCTTTGTGCCCGCGCATATTGTAACTGCCCGCCAAAATCAGCACATTGATTTTTTCTTTGTTGATTAGGCAAAGCATTCCAGCGGCAGTTTTTCCTGAACGAAAATAATCCGTGCCCACATAGCAAATGCGTCCGCTGTCAGGAATGTCAGTATTAACGCTGACGACTGGAATTCCTTTTTGCACGATTTTATTCACTTCAAACTGGACTTCTGGCGTGTCAAGTGTGGTGAGACAAACGCCCGAAAATTTTCCGCGCGAAATTCTTCGAATCGCATCGATGTGATTTTGCTCGTCATATTTCGCTGCGTAAAAAAGTTTCAGCGTAACGCCGAAATCGCCAAGTTCCTTTTGCGCGCGCTCGAATCCTTTTATCACTTGGCTGAAAAACGGGATCGACGCATTCGGCAAAAGGCAGGCGAATTTTATATTTTGCTTTCGGGCGGCAAGGACTTTGCCCGCGCGGTTTGGAATGAAGCCCAATTCTCGGGCGATGTCTTTCACTCGCGCGGCGACGGCGGCATTCACGCCAGAACGATTGTGCAAAACTCTATCAACCGTTCCGCGCGAAACTCCCGCTTTCTCTGCTATGTCCTTTATCGTTACGCTCATTTTTTATGCGAACGGATTCTCATCGCAATAAAGTTGACCCGCAGGCTTGTTATAGGCGATGTCGGGAACGCCCAAATATTGGAAAATCGTGTACAACGCTTTTCCGACATGCCCGAACGCCACCGCTCCGTGGTGGGGGTAATGCTTTGAAATCAAAACATGGCGATAGAAGCGGCCCATTTCTTTAATCGCGAAGATTCCGATTCCACCGAATGAGCGTGTCGCCACAGGCAAAACCTCGCCCTGCGCAATATACGCCTGCAGTTTTCCGTCCGCATTTGCATGCAATCGGAAGAATGTGATGTCGCCAGCAGCGATGTCTCCTTCCAATGTGCCACGCGTGAAATCAGGCTCGCTGCCTTTCGGTTCAAGCAAGCGATGCTGGATGAGCTGGAATTTTATCGCGGGGCAACTCGCATCGGAAAGTCGGCAGAACGGCGTGTTTCCGCAGTGGAAGCCCATAAATGTGTCGGTGAGCTTGTAGTCGTACTTGCCCTTGATTTCGCTCTGCCACATGTCGGCTGGAACAGAATTGTTTATGTCGAGCAAGGTAACGGGCGCACCAGTAACGCAAGTTCCGATGTATTCAGAAAGTCCGCCGTAAATGTCCACTTCGCAAGCGACAGGAATTCCTTTTGAAGCCAAACGGCTGTTCACATAGCATGGTTCAAATCCGAACGCTTCAGGGAATGCTGGCCAACATTTATCCGCGAACACAACATATTCGCGCGCGCCTTTGTTCTTTTCCGCCCAATCCAAAAGTGTAATTTCAAATTGCGCCATGCGTGGCAAAAAGTCGGGATATTGATTTCCTTTTGCCCCAAGTTCTTCCGCCATCTCTTTTACGATTTCAGGAATTCGCGGATCGTCTTTGTGCGCCTTGTAAGAAACGAGCAAATCCAATTCCGAGTTCTCTTGAATTTCCACGCCAATATCGTATAAACCTTTTATAGGCGCATTGCACGCAAAGAAATCTTGCGGGCGCGGTCCAAATGTGATCACTTTAAGTTTTGAAAGCCCGATGAGCGCACGAGCGACAGGAATGAAATCCTTCATCATCGCGGCAACCTCTTCGGCGGTCCCAACAGGATATTCAGGGATCACCGCCTTTAGATGACGCAAACCTAAATTATATGAACAATTCAAAACGCCGCAATAAGCGTCGCCTCGTCCGTCAATCAAATTGTCGCCGCGCTCTTCTGCCGCCGCCGCGTACATGACAGGTCCGTCAAAATTCTTGGCGATGAGAGTTTCGGGAGTTTCAGGCCCGAAGTTTCCCAAGAAAACGCAAAGCGCGTTGCAACCCGCTTTTTTCACGTCGTCAATCGCCTTGAGCATGTCAAGTTCGTTTTCCACGGTAACTTTGCATTCGTAAAGTTCCGAAGCGTCGCCATAAGCCTTGACGATTGCCGCGCGTCGGCTCTCCGAAAGCGAGATGATGAAGCAGTCGCGGCTAACGGCGATGATTCCCAATTTCACCTGTGGAACATTTCCAATCTTTGCCATAAAAAACTCCTAAAAAATTTGTCTTGTCTATTTTTGAGTTTCAAAAAACTCTGAAAAACAATCTCCCAGTCGCAGTGAGAAAAGTCAAAAATCGCAATGCTCCGCATTGCTTACGAGTTTCCGCTACGCGAAAACTCGCGTCATTCCTTGTCGCAATCAGAGCGACTTTGCCTTTCCCTCCTGCTTCTTCGCGAATGTCTTTCGCATTTTCTGTAAAACTCAATTTTTTTAGTTATATCAAAATTCGCAACGCGAATTTCCCTTGCATTTTATTACTTACTACTCATTACCCATTACTTATTTTCGCCTATTACTTGATGTCAAGTCGATGTTTACTCCGTCAAGTCCGACGAACGCGCCCGCCTTCGCTTCGCTTGTGTCCGCATGCGCGATGAGCCATTTGTTCGCCGCCCACAAAAGTTTGTCTTCCGCGTCAATTTCGCCGATTTTCGGTTTTTCCAAATTCGTTCCCTTCGGCAAAATTATAATCACGCGGAATCCGTCCTTTGAAACTTCATCGCCTTTCACCGCGTTGCAAGGCGCGTAATGCAAAGTGGTTTCATAAATTTGAACGACGGTTTTCGCCGGCACGAAAAACGCCTCCACCGAGTTTGTGTTCAAGCGACCTTTTTTTACGGACTGAAGTGGAGCTAAAAGCAAAACGATGTCGCTTGAAGGAATGTTGATTTCGCTTCCGCGATGCCATTCAAGGCAATTCAATTTCGTGTTGAAGCCATTACAATATCCAATTTGAATCGGCATTCCGCCATAAGCGTTCGTTGAAAATTGCTTCGCGACTGAAAGCGATTCAAGGGTCGAATCGCTCGGCTCGTAAATCACCTTGTCGGCGGGCTTTTCAGTCGTCGCATCCAATTTTTGCAAAAGTTCGTCCACATTGTAGCCGCGCAAAACTTTTCCATAGCGTTCAAATCTTTTGCTGAACACAGATTTTATTTTCATAATTTTCTTTCCCCCTTAAACTTAAGTAATAGGTAATAAGTAAAAAGTAACATCGGCGAATTTTCATTGAAAAAAATTCACCGCCCTATGAATTCTCAATTCTGCATTCTCAATTTTGAATTTTCGCCAATTCCGAAAAATTGTTTTTCAACGCAGGATAAAGCGCACGATAAATGTTGTAGAATTTTTCGTATTCCTCGCTGTTTTGCGAAATCGGATTTTGCGGAGGATTTGTCTTTATCACTGCCGCGCATCCGTCCTGCACGCTCGAATAAACGCCCGTTCCCGCGCCTGCAAGGATCGCCACGCCAAGAGCCGGACCTTCTTTTGAAACTACGGTTTTCACAGGACAGCCGTAAACATCCGCGAGCATCTGCCTCCAAAGCGCGCTCGAACCGCCACCGCCACACGCGAGCATTTCTTTTATAGAAACGCCCATCTCGCGCAAGACTTCCACGCTGTCGCGCTGACTGAATGTAACTCCTTCCATTACAGCGCGAAGCAAATGTTGTCTCGTGTGCATCGCCGAAAGTCCAAAAAACACTCCGCGACAATTCGGGTCAAGGTGTGGCGTGCGCTCGCCCATAAGATAAGGCAGGTACAAAAGCCTATCGCTGCCAATCGGAATTTGTTCGGCCTGTTTGTCCATCAAAAAATATGGATCTTTTTTCATTCCTGCCGCAGCAATCATTTCCTCATGGCAGAAATTGTCGCGAAACCATTTGAGCGAAAGCCCTGCGCCCTGCGTAACGCCCATCACATGCCACGCGCCAGGAACGGCGCAACAAAAAGTGTGGACACGACCTTTTGGATCAATGCTCAATTTTGAAGTGTGCGCGAAAACAACGCCGCTCGTTCCAATAGTGGTGAATGCCTTTCCATCAAAAACCGTGCCTGTTCCGACGGCGGCCGCCGCGTTGTCGCCCGCTCCTCCGACCACAGCCGTTCCTTCTGCAAGCCCCGTCAAATCCGAGGCGGCTTTCGTCACTTTGCCTGTGATTTCAGGCGATTCGTAAACTTTTCCCAAAAGCGACTTGTCAATTTCAAGCGCGTCCAAAACTTGATCCGACCATTTTCGGTTCGGCACGTCGAGCAATTGCATTCCGCTCGCGTCGCTTACTTCCGTGGCGAATTCGCCGGTGAGCTTGTAGCGAATGAAATCTTTGGGCAAAAGAATGTGCGCACATTTTTCGTAAAGCGCAGGCTCGTTGTTTTTTACCCACATTATTTTTGAAGCGGTAAATCCAGTGAGAGCCGGATTCGCGGTGATTTTGATGAGATTTCCCGCGCCGACCTTTTGAGTGATTTCCTCGCACTCTTTGGCGGTTCGCTGGTCGCACCAAATTATTGACTTGCGCAAAACATTTCCAGATTTGTCTAGCATGACAAGACCGTGCATTTGCCCTGAAAGTCCAACGCCTTTTATTTCGCTCGCGGAAATGCCCGCCTTCGCGATTACGGCTTTCGTCGTGCCGCAAACCGCATTCCACCAATCAAGCGGATCTTGTTCCGCCCAACCATTTTGCGGCTGATAAAGAGGATATTCGATTGTGCAAGAAGCAGCCACCGTGCCGTCCTCCGCAAACAAAACTGTTTTCGTTCCCGAAGTTCCAAGGTCCACGCCAATTAAATACGCCATAAAATCTCCAAAACACGCTTTTACCGTGCTCGAGCACGGTAATTCTAATAATAATTCTCTTTCGCAATTTTGTCAATAGCAATTTTCAGAAAAAACTAAAAATTACCGCCGTTCCAGCCCCAATCTTTGAAGCCTTGATAAGTGATGTAAACACCATCGCCTGGAATATCAAGCTGGCGCTTCAAAATGTCGCAGATTTCCGCCGACATTTTTTGAGACTGCCCGCTGTCGATTTGTCCAAGCGCGCTCACTTCTACAAACGCGCCGCGCTCCAATTTTTTTCCGCCGAAATAAATCGAGGCATTTTCTTCAAGACAAACCATCAGATAACTTTCAGGCTTTCCCATAATTGAAATGGCTTTTCCGAAATCCGCTTTGAGAGCGTCCTTTTTTTCCGCGCTGAGCGAAACGGAAACTTTCGCATTGATACAAGGCATATTTCCTCCAAAAAAACAAATCGAAAAACATCAACTTCTCGCAGACGAAAACTTGAGTTGGGCAAAGCCGCGCCATTGTGCAACCTTTTTCAAGTCCGCTCGATTTCTTTGTAAATCAGAACAAAAAATTATTTTTTGTTTTGCATCATTTCAACCATTTTCGTAAACGCGGGCTTTGGATTCATATCGCGGTCGAAAGGAAGCGGCCTTCCGTATCCGGGGAAAAATGAATTCACCCAGGAATTCCTGTCGGTGCAGCCCCAAAAAATATAAGTATCCACATTCGGCTCAGTCAAAACCAAATCCATCAAGTCAAGAAACATTTGTTCTTGACGCGCCACGCTTTCTTCCGTCGGCGGAAGCGGGATTCGAATGTCGACTTCAGTAAACGAAACTTTTAGTCCCAAGTCGGCATAACGCCGGATGTTCGCGCGAATTTTCTCTTTGTCAAAATAGCCGTCTTCCGCCAAATGCAATTGGCAGCCAATCCCGTCAATTGGAACGCCTTTTTCAACAAGGCGCTTTACAAATTCGTATTGCGCGTCCGATTTGGCATATCCGACATTTTCATTATTATAGTCGTTCAAAAGTAAACGCGCCTTGGGGTCGACTTTCCGCGCAAGCGTGAACGCATATTCATAAATTTCTTCGCCGAACGCATTGTACCAAAATGTTTTTCGGAACGAGCCGTCCTCTTCAAAAATTTCGTTCGCGACATCGTATTCGTAAATCCTGCCTTTGTATTGCGTCATCAAAGTTGTGATTTGCTCTTCCAAAAGCGCGCGCAAAACTTCGGGATTTTTTTCCGACGACAAATAATTTGGATTACCTTGATGCCATATAAAAGTGTGCCCGCGAACTCGCATTTTATTTTCTTCCGCGAAGTCAAGGACCATATTCATATCGCTGAAATTCCACAATTTTTTCGTAGGATGAATGTCCGACCACTTGAACATATTTTCCGTAACAAGCGCGCTGAAATTTTCCGCAGTGAAATCACCGTTTTCGCCAAGCACATCGCCAATTTTTACGGCGTAGCCAAAATTGACTTTTGCATTTCGCGCGATGTCGGCGGGAGTTTTTGGCTTCGCACAAGAGAAAATCATTGCCGCGAAAATTACGGCAGAAAAATTCAAGAACATTTTTTTCATTTTTGCTCCCATAAAAAAGTCAAGGGCGACTTCGGCTAGAGATTTCTTTGCCAATACAAAATAGCGATTGGCTTTTAAAACGCGCATTAAGCAGGTTGTGCGAAGGCGCGCTGAAATGGTGCACGGATTTTAATCTCGAGTTTTGTTCCAAAACTCGCCATTTACTGCGGTTTCTCACTTCGTTGCAAAATCGCGTTTTCAGCAACTCGAAAGTTGATACTTTCTTCGTTGCTGAAAATAAATGAACATTTAAAATCAGCAACTAAAATTGCGTTGCTGATTTTAATACGAGTTTTTTTCAAAAACTCGCGATTTACTGCCCGCTCGCGCAGACGAATTAAGCGTTCTCGGAAGTTGAAACTTCCTGCGGTGCTTAATTTTAAGGAACGTTATTCTAACGACATTTTGTCATCGTCTCCTCACTGTAGTTTTTCTAAACAAACTGATATAAACATTCTAATGCAGAATTTTTCAAATGTCAAATTTATTTTAAGTAATTTCATCAAAAATTCTACAAGGTTTTTACGAAATGTCGATAGTGGCATACCGCAAGTTGCTATTGCGGACGAAATTAAGTTCCTCGGAAACTGATGTTTCCTGCAGTGTTGCGAATTAAAGAAGGTTTAAAATCCGCGCTGAAATGGCGCACGGATTTTAATCTCGAGTTTTGTTCCAAAACTCGCCATTTACTGCGATTTCTCACTTCGTTGCAAAATCGCGTTTTCAGCAATTCCCGAATTTGACAATTCGCTTATTGCTGAAAATTAAGGAAGAATTTTAATTTACTAACGTTTGTTAGTTTTTTTTGAATTAACAAAAGTTTAAATTTTAACGAACGAACATTAGGTAGAATATATAACAATGTTTCACGTGAAACTTTTGTATTTTAACATTATAAAAATATACAAGAATTTTTAAAAAAATGTGGAAAACTTGTTTAAAATGTGGAAAACCTCAGTGCTCCAGAAAAATATGTTCTTGAAATTTCATTGTAAAAACAATTCAACAAATGAAAAAAAAGGCTGTAATGTTTCACGTGAAACAATTTTCCACTTATATGAAATTTTCGTGGAAGAAATATCCTTTTTTATACTTTTCGTTTCACATTTTAAAAAACAAAAAACCGGGGCAAAAACCCCGGCTGCCTGATGTTTTTTTTCTCTGTAAAAACAGATTTCTCCTCGACTTTCAGTATATTATAAATTTTATTTTTTGTCAGTAAAAATTTACATAAAAAACAAAAATTTATAATTCTTTGTAATTCCTAATATTACAAAGAATTAACCGATAATTCCTTGTAATATTATTATTTATTATTCCTTTCCGTTTTCTGGAGGAATTTTGTCAACGCCTACAAGGTAATCGGGATCGGAAACTTTCACAACCTTCACTCCAGTCGAGCCAGTACCTTGCTGATTGATTGTGTCCGCTGAAACACGCAACGTCTTTCCCTGACTTGTCATGCAAACAACTTCATCGCTATCTTTGACCGAAAGCAGGCCGATGATCTCACCACGCTCTTCCGTATTGCCGAAGATTTTTTGACCGCCGGTGCCACGTCCATGAGGCTTGAAGTCGTCAAATGCGACGCGCTTGCCATAGCCTTTTTCGGTAAGAAGTAAAATGCTTTCGCCTTCGGTGTAAGTGATTGCGCCAGAAATTTCATCGCCATCAGAAAGTTTCATTCCCTTGATTCCACAACTTGCGCGTCCCATTGCGCGAACGTCATCTTCGCTAAAACGCAACGCCTTACCTTTGCGTGAAATTACAAACACATCAGAATTTCCTGCGGTAAGAATCGCGCTCACAAGTTTATCCCCCGCCTTGAGTTTGAGACCGATTATTCCCTTGACGCGAGCATTAGCGAATTCCGAAGTCTGAACTTTTTTTACTACGCCGTTTACAGTCGTCATAAACAGGAACGTATCTTCCGTGAATTCTCGGACTGGAACAACGGTCGTGATTTCTTCATCGGCGGAAATTGCAATCAAACTTTTTATGTGAGTGCCGCGGCTGCCTTTAGACATTTCAGGAATTTCGTGAACCTTGATCCAATATGCGCGCCCAAGATTCGACACGAACAAAATGTGATCGTGAGTTGAACCAATGAACAAATGATTGATGTAGTCGTCTTCGATGAGAGCGGTGCTATTGCTGCCAGTTCCTCCCCTCCCCTGCTTTTTATATGTGCTGACGGAAGCGCGCTTGACATATCCGAGTTTGGAAATCATTACGACCATATCTTCTTCTTTTATCATATCCTCGACATTTATAGATTCGACTTCGTTGGAAATAATTTCAGTGCGACGATCGTCACCAAATTTCTCGGCAAGTTCATTTGTCTCGTCTTTTATGATTGCGAGAATTTTTTCGTGATGTTCGAGCAAATCGCGCAAATGCGCAATCAAAGCCTGAAGTTCGGCGAGTTCGCGTTTCAAATCTTCAATTTGCAAATGAGTAAGTCGCTTGAGCTGCATATCGACGATGGCTTGCGCCTGCACATCATCAAAGCCAAATCGCTTTTCCAAATTGAGTTTCGCGTCTTCAGTGTCATGGCTCGCCTTGATAATTTGAATCACTTCGTCGATATTGTTGATGGCGACAATCAAAGCCTGCAAAATGTGTTCGCGTGCAAGAGCGACACGCAAATCATGTTCAGTACGGCGCGTGACAACTTCGTCGCGATGTTCCACAAAATATTGAACAAGCTGTTTAAGCGTGAGAATTTGCGGACGTCCTTTTACCAATGCAAGATTTATCACTCCAAAACTTGACTGCAAATCAGTTTTGGCAAAAAGCTGATTCAAAACAATTTTTGTAATCGCGCCGCGCTTGAGTCCGACGACAAGTCGCATTCCAACGCGATCGGAAGTTTCGTCGTTCGCATCTGTGATGCCATCGATGAGTTTTTCGCGAGCGAGTTCTTTTATGCGGCGAATGATGTTCGTTGTATTCACGCCATAAGGAACTTCGGTAAAAACAATCGATTCCCTTCCGCGCGTGTCTGTTTCGATTACATATTTAGAACGAATCACGATTTTTCCGCGACCAGTTGTATAAGCCTTGCGAATTCCTTCGCGCCCGAATATCGTTCCGCCAGTCGGAAAGTCCGGACCTTTTATGCAGCGCATCAATTCTTCGATAGAAATTTCCGGATTGTCGATGTACGCGCCAACCGCCGCCGCCACTTCACGCAAATTGTGCGTGGGCATATTCGTCGCCATTCCGACGGCGATTCCCGTAGTTCCATTGCAAAGCAAAAAAGGAAATTTCGCTGGAAGCACTGTCGGCTCTTTTACGGTTTCGTCAAAGTTCGGAATCATGTCCACAGTTTCTTTGTCGATGTCTCTGACCATTTCCTCGGCGATTTTCGACATCTTCGCTTCGGTGTAACGATATGCCGCGGCAGGATCGCCCGCAATAGTTCCGAAGTTTCCCTGCGGAGTTATAATCGTATAACGCTGCGCGAAATCCTGCCCGAGACGGACAAGCGCATCATAAACAGAAGCGTCTCCATGCGGATGATATTTTCCGAGAACGTCACCGACAATTTTGGCGCATTTTCTAGTCGGACCAGAATTCGCCAAATGAAGTTCGTCCATCGCATAAAGAATTCGTCGATGAACAGGCTTGAGTCCGTCACGTACATCCGGCAAAGCGCGCTGCACAATTACCGACATTGAATAGTCGATGTAAGCCTGCTTTACTTCTTCTTCGATTGGAACTTTAATTACTGTTCCGCCTTCTGGAGTCTGAAATGAATTTTCCATTTATTTTTTCCTTGAATTGAATTTCTTGATTTTTATTTTTCACCTAATAATTTTATACGCTTCTTTAAAACATCAAGATTCGTATAAGTTGGTCGGTCGCAGCTAGCGACCTTACCGAGTTTTGCCCGCTCTGCGACAAAACTCGCGTTTTTTTCCTAAACATCAATGTTCGCATATGTAGCGTTTTCTTCAATGAACTTGCGGCGCGGCTCGACTTCTTCGCCCATACAAACAGTAAAAATTTGGTCGGCGGCTTGCGCGTCAGGAATCGTAACGACTTTCATTCTGCGCACGGCAGGATCCATCGTTGTGTTCCAAAGTTGATCGCCGCTCATTTCGCCGAGACCTTTGTAACGCTGGACCTTCGCCTTTTCCGCGCTTTCGCCAAGCGAAGCCAAATATTCCGCCTTTTCTTCGTCAGTGTAAACGTAAACCGGCTTTTGCTTTCCAAGAGTAATTCCGAAAAGCGGAGGCATTGCCAAATAAATATAACCTTTTTCGATAAGTTCGGGCATATAACGGAAAAAGAACGTAAGCAACAAGGTGCGAATGTGGCTTCCGTCAACATCGGCATCCGCCATAATTATGATTTTGTGGTAACGCAATTTTTCCGCGTTAAACGAATCGCCGAAGCCCGCGCCCAACGAAGCAATCACAGGCTCAAGCTTGTCGTTGTTCATAACTTTGTCGGCGCGAACTTTTTCCACATTGAGCATTTTTCCCCAAAGCGGCAAAATCGCCTGAGTTTTGGAATCGCGACCTTTTTTCGCAGAACCGCCAGCGGAATCTCCTTCCACAATGTAGATTTCGCAAAGTTCGGGATCTTTGAGAGAACAGTCCGAAAGTTTTTCTGGCAAACCGAATCCATCGGAAAGCGATTTTTTTCGCGAGGCGTCTTTGGCTTTTTTCGCGGCAATTCGCGCCGTTGCTTCCGCCAAAGCTTTGTCCAAAATCTGCTCGAGAATGCTCGGATTCTGTTCAAAGAAAAGCGTGAGTTTTTCTTTTATGAGCGCGTCAACAATAGTGCGAACTTCTGTATTGCCAAGCTTTTCTTTTGTCTGACCTTCAAATTCCGGCTCTGGAACTTTCATTGAAAGAACCAAAACCATTCCTGAAAGAATGTCTTCAATTCTGAGCCGCTCGTCTTTGTCCGCCTTTTCCAATTTTTTCTTGAATTTTTCGTTCGCGTCAAGAAATTTATTCAACACGAAATTCACGGCATTTTTAAATCCGTCAAGGTGAGTGCCGCCTTCGCGCGTATTTATGTCGTTGACGTAAGTGTTAATGTTGTTCGAAAATCCGTCATTGTATTGAAAGGCACATTCTGTAATTACGCCGTCTTTTTCGCCATTTATATAAAGTGGCTCTGCCGGAATATAGAATTTGCTCTTCGTGTGCTCGTTCATTTCTTTTACATATTGAACAATTCCACCTTCGAATTTGTAGACGGCTTCCTTAGGAATTTCCAAGCGCTCGTCGCGAAAAATTATCGTAATGCCATTGTTCAAAAAAGCCAATTCACGCAAACGTTTTGAAAGCACATCAAAATTGTAAGTCGTAGTCTCTTGAAAAATTGTCTTGTCGGCCTTCCAGCGAATTGTCGTTCCGTGCCGCGAAGTTTCGCCGATTTCTTCGACTTTTGTTTTCGGAATTCCGACCGCATATTTTTGCAAATATTTTTTTCCGTTGACTTCGACCGTGGCTTCCATCCAAGAAGAAAGCGCGTTTACACACGAAACGCCGACTCCATGCAATCCTCCCGAAACTTTGTACGAGCCTTTGTCAAATTTTCCGCCGGCGTGAAGTCGCGTCAAAACCAATTCAAGCGCACTCACTTTTTCCGTGGGATGAATGTCAACAGGAATTCCGCGTCCATTGTCTTCCACACGAACAACGTCGTCTTTTTCCAGCGCGACAATAATTGTGTCGCAAAATCCAGCCATCGCCTCATCAATCGAATTGTCCACAACTTCGTAAACAAGATGATGAAGTCCATTTGGACCAGTCGAGCCGATATACATTCCAGGTCGCTTTCGCACCGCTTCAAGACCTTTCAAAACTTGAATATTTTTCGCCGAATAATTTTCGTTCATTATTTCTCCTATAAAAATTAAAGAACGAAATTTCAATTTCGCTCTTTAATTTTTATGCTTCTTCGCGATAAAATGAGAAGAAGCAGTTGATATACAAGTTTGCAACGCAAACTTGAGTTTCTGGAAACCGCGTCATTTCAGCGATTTTCAGAAACTGTTTCCTTAATTTTCTTTCAAATTTTCGCGGTTTCGTGAACTTGAAATTCAAATCAAAGAATTTTAAAAAAGAAAATTTTTTCAATTTTTGCAAAATGATTTTCCTGAAAAATTTCCCATTTTCATTATATATTTATTGAAAAAAAAAGTAAAGATAGGATATAATATAAAGTTATGAGCGAAAACAATTTTCAAGAAATTTGGAAAGAATCTCTAAACCAATTGCGCGCGCAATACAAGCAAGAGAATCGCGAAAATGAATTCAATTTATGGTTCAATTTGGAATATGTGAGCGATGATCAAAATACAATCATTGTGGCAGTAGCGAGCGACTTCATGCGCGAATCGATGATCAAACGCGGAAATATCGAAATCATAAAAAATAAAATCAGAGAAATTTGCGGTGCTGAAGTCGAAATAAATTTCCAAATAAAAAATTCTAGCGTAACAAATGAAAAAAAATCTTCTGATTTTTCAGCAGAAAATTCTTCGGAAAAAATTCCAGAAAATATTTCTCAAAAAAATTCTTTCGATGAAATCAAAATTGAAAAAAACTCTTCAACTCAAAATTATGAAAACGAAAAACTACAATTTTTCAAGCACCCTGATTTGGATGAAAAATTTATGTTTGAAACTTTCGTTCCAGGCGACAACAATATGTATGCTTATCAAGCGTCGATGGCAGCGGCAAAAAATCCCGGCAAAATGTATAGCCCGATTTTGCTTTACGGCGGTTCAGGTCTAGGAAAAACTCATTTAATGGAATCTATTGGAAATTTCATCTACAATGAAAAGCAAGGAAAAATAAAGCTTTCGTATTTGAGCGCGGAATCTTTGCTCAATGAATTTACGCTTTCTTTGACTACAAAAACGACTCAAAAATTCAAAAATAAATATCGAAATCTTGACGTTTTTTTATTGGATGATATTCACTTTTTGCAAGGAAAAGATGCTTTACAGGAAGAAGTCTTTTACATTTTCGATGCTTTGAATCAAAAGCATTCTCAAATGGTTTTCACTTGCGACCGTCCAATCAGCGAATTAAAAGGAATCACGGAAAGACTTAGAACAAGATTCAGCAACGGAATCAGAATTGATATGCAACCGCCGAATTATGAAACCCGAAAAGCCATTCTTTTGAAAAAAATGGCTTTGATGAACAAAAATCTTTCCGACGACATAATCGATTTCATCGCTGCAAATATTGAAAGCAATGTGCGTGATTTGGAAGGTGCTTTCAAAAAAGTCGCAGGCTACGAAGAATTCATGATTGAAACTGGAAAAAAAATTACGCTGGAAACAGTCAAGCAACTTTTGCAAGAACAAATCAATTCAAATTTCGGCGGAAACATTTCCATAGAGGCGATTCAAAGAGTCGTGGCAGACTATTACAACATTTCTTTTTCCGACATCAAAGGAAAAAAGCAGACTAAAAAAATCGCCTTTCCGCGACATGTCGCAATTTATATTTCGCGCGAAATTACAGAAAATTCATTTACGGAAATCGGCTCTGAATTCGGAGGCAAAGATCATTCTACCGCGATGACTTCCTACAAAAAAATCGACAGCCTAATAAAAACCGATGCGACGCTTGACAACGCCATAAAGTCGATGATAAAGGAAATCAAAACAAAAAAATAAATTTTCAAAATAATATGTACAAAAAAGAAAAATTTGTGTTATAATGGTGATAATATTGTGGAAAAATTTTAAAAATGTGGAAAAGTTGAAAATTTGTGGAAAAAAAACTTTGATTTTTCAAAGTCACAATTCTTTAAACAAAAAGAAATTGTTCCAATTTTCAACAAATTCACGCCCCTTATTATTACTATTATTAAATTTATAAATTTAATATATAATTGAAGAAGTGGATTTTTCGTAAAATTTTTTATTAAAAAAATTGAGAATGGATTCTCGATTTAAAATATAAGGAATTATGATGAAAATTGTATGAATAAGACGATTTTCATTAATATCAAGTTTGCGTTGCAAGCTTAATTTATAAATTTGTGCGCTTATGCGCATATTAAAAGTCATTGCGAAAATTGCAATCATTCGAGTTGCCAATTTGCTTTTGACTTTTCATTGGAGTTTAAAATGAAATTTCAGTTCGACCGAAATTCAATGATCAAGGAAATTTCCATTGCACAGGAAATCATCGCAAATAAAAGTCCAATTTCAATTCTTTCTAATATTTTGCTTGAAGCGCGGGAAAACACCCTTACGATAAAAGCATCGGATGCGACCGTAAATTATATCACGAAAATTCCTGTAGAAATTCAAGAGGAAGGAACTACGACAATTTATTGCGACAAATTTATGAGAATGCTTTCCACTTCTCCTGCGGGAATGATTGAATTCGACCAAAAAGACATTTTGGTTACGATTCGTCCGGTTTCCAAAAAAGTCAAGTTTCAATTGAAAAGCATCGCCAGCGACAAATTTCCTGAAATTGAGTCGAGCGAAAATGCTCCTTACTTTGAAGTTCCAGCAAAAGAAATTAAGGAAATGATTGAACAAACTTCGTTTGCTGTGAGCGACGACGGAAATCGTCATTTTATGATGGGCGTTTATTTTGAAAAATCTGAAGACAATTTGATTATGGTCGCGACGGACGGCCGCAGACTTTCTTACGAAGCGAAGAATATCGGACAAGGTGTGCCTGATTTTCCGGCTGCGATTGTTCCGACAAAAATATTGAATTGCGTTTTGAAAAATTGCGGTGACGAAGGAAATATTTCTGTCGCCGTCATTGACAAAATGATTTTCTTTAAATTTGGCAGTTATGAATTTTCTTCGCTTTTGCTTGAAGGAGAATTTCCAAATTATCGCCGCGTGATTCCGCAGAATTTGACTCAGAAATTTGAAGTGGAAAAAATTGACTTGGAAGAAGCTTTGAGCCGAATTGGAATTATGGTAGATAAAAATTCTTCGCGAATAATTTTCAAATTGAATCCTGGGCAGCTCACGCTGATTTCGCCTGAAAGCGACATTGGAAATGCGGACGAAGAAATTCCGTGCCAATATGATGGCGATGAAGTTATGCTCGCCTTCAATTTTAAATATATTGAAGAGCCACTCAAAAAAACGAATGAAAAACGGATTGCGTTTGATTTCATTGATCCGAACAAAGCTGTTATTATGCGCACCGAGCCGAAATCAGATTATTTTCATGTCATAATGACGATGAATTTGAATTAGAATTTTCGCGAAGAAAGCGAGCGCGCAATAAATGGATTTTGTTGATGAAACGAATTTTGCTTTTCAAAATTTGTTTGAAAGTCAAATACTTGCGATTCATTTTAGGAGAAATTGATAAATATTTTTTTTGAAAAATTTATAAAAATATTTATCTGCGCGATTCGCTTGCTCGAAATGGCATGGCGACATAATTTCGATATAACTTAAAAAAATGTTTCTTTCTGTTTCATTTTATAATTTTCGCAATTTGAAAAACGATAAAATTGATTTGTCGTCGAAAGAAATTTTTTTCGTTGGACAAAACGGGCAGGGAAAAAGCAACATTTTGGAGTCGCTTTATTATTGCGCCTACGGAAATTCTTTTCGGACGCATGCCGATTCTGAAATCGTGAAAAACGGCGAAAAAGAATTTTCGGTGCGCTCTCTTTATCAGGAAAATTCTGGCGGAATGCGAAGCGTGAACATTTTTTTCGTTGACGGAAAAAAAAGAATCGAAAAAAACGGAAAGCAAATTCGCGACAGAAAAGAATTGATAAACACAATACCATGCATTTTATTTTGTCACGATGATTTGCGTTTTGTGGAAGGTCAGCCTGCCGACCGCCGTTTTTTTATTGATCAAAGTCTTTCAATGTACGATGTTCTTTATATTGATTTGTCGCGGCGATACAGGCAGGCTTTAAAAAATCGCAATGTTTTGATTAAAGAAAAAAAATTTTCGATGATTGAAATGTACGACATTCAACTTGCGCAAAATGGATTGGAAATTCAAAAGCAACGAAAATTGGCTTTGTTCAAGTTCAACGAAATTTTTACGCGACTTTACGAACAGGTCACGGAAATCGATGGCGTTTCAATTTCCTACGAACCTTCATGGAAAGAGATGAATGACGGAATTTCCATGCGCATTCCGAGTGAAAACGAAATTTTGAATTTGCTGGAAAAAAATCGAGAAAAAGATTTTTTGCTCGGAACGACATTGAGCGGACCTCATCGCGATAAAATTCAATTTTTGCGAAATGGAAAAAATTTTGTGCCAATAGCTTCGATGGGACAACGCCGTCTCATTGCGCTTTTGCTTCGCGTAAGTCAGGCAGTTTTTTATAGCCAAACGATAAAGGAAAGACCTGTGCTTTTGATGGACGACGTTTTGCTCGAACTTGATCCTGAAAAGCGTCAAAAAATCACTTCGCTTTTGCCGGAATACGAACAGCTTTTTTGCACATTTTTGCCGGGCGAACCTTATGAACGGTACAAGCGTTCCACCACGAAAATTTTTCATGTGGAAAAAGGCGAATGGAACGTTTAAAGTTGGCGGATAAAATATCGCCGTCAACTTTAACTCGAGTTTTTTTTCAAAAACTCGCACATCCGCTGCGACTTCTCATTTCATTGTGAAGTCGCGTTTTTGAATAGCGAAAAACTTGAAACTTTTTCGCTATTCAAAAATTAAGGAACGAAATTGAAAATTGAAAAATTTAATTTGAGAAATTTAGGCAAAAATTTTAAAATAAAATTTGAATTGAAAAAATTGCGATTTTTAAAATTAAAAAAAATTAGGAAATTGAAAATGAACGAAAAAGATTTTATTTCTGGCGCAGAAATTGTTTCGGCTTTTTTTGAGAATATCGAAAATCAAAAACTTGAAGACGGCACAAAAATTCTTGACGCATGGAAAAAAACTGTGCAAAAAATTTCTGGAAATGGTTCACAACTTTTCGATCACAGCCGCATTGTGGATTTGAAAAACGGAATTCTTCTTGTGGAAACAGATCACCCCGCTTGGAGTCAAATGTTGCAGTTTCACAAAAAATTTATTCTTACAGGTTTAAACAGAATTTGCACTGATGTAAAAATCGAATCGCTCGCATTTCGAGTGCACGGAAGCAATGCGGCATTAGCGGATTCGGGCGAAAAAATTGCCGCTAATGAAATGAAAAAATATTCGGAAAAACTCGATGCGGAAGAAAAAATTCTTTTTGAAAAAGGATTTTTAGATAAAGAAAAAAAATTTGCTGAAAATAAAAATTCAAAAAATGATGAAGAACTTCCAGAAAATTTAAAAGAAATTTTTGTAAGAATGAGCGGCAAAGCAATGAAAAAAAAATAATCAAATACCAACATCATTTTCCGAGTAGCCGACGAATTTCTTTTGATGAATACGGACTTTTGTAATTTTTTTCGCACAAATGTTTCTGACTCCAAAGCATCATCTGCGTGAGAATGGGAACGAAACTTTTTCCAATGACGCTAAGCGAGTATTCGACTTTTGGAGGAATTTCTGGATAAACTTTGCGAATAATGAAACCGTCGTTTTCAAGTTCGCGCAATTGTTTGGTGAGAGTTGACTGCGTGATTCCATCGATATGGCGCAGAAGTTCGCTGAATCGCAACTTTTCGTCAATCGCGATATACCATAAAATCAAAAACTTCCATTTCCCTCCAAGTACCGACTGCAAAATGCTCATTGGCACACAATGTGCCATTACTTCCCGTTTGAGAAATTTGCCTTTCGCCATATTCGCTCCTAATTAAAAATTTTGTAAGTTGTAAAGCAACTGTAAAATTTTAAATGATTGAAATCGTTTTATTTTATAGTATATTTTTCATACTAATACTAAATAAAGACAGTTCTTGAATTTTAATACTGCATATCATTATTTTATAGAAAAGCGTAAAAAAATGCAATTCATATCAAGGAAAATTAACAAGGAGAATTTTATGCATTTCACAGGAACAATTTGGAGGCCGCCCTATGAGGCTTGGTCGGCACTTTTGGAAGTAACGGAGGGATGCACGCACCATAAATGCGCGTTCTGCACTTTGTATGAAGATGTGCCATTCAAATTTCGAATGTCATCAGAAGCGGAAATCGTGGAGGACTTAAAAGAATTAAGTCAACTTGTGCCAGGTGCGACACGCCTTTTTCTTACTGGCGCGAATCCATTCGTGCTGACAGCGGAAAAACTTAGGCGAATTGCGTTCCTTGCCAAACAGCATCTTTCTCGACTAAAAACAATGGGATGCTTTGCGCGGATTACTGACATCGCTCCGAAAAGTGTAGCGGAACTCAAACAGTTGCGAAGCGCGGGTTACAACGGAATCACCATCGGCGTAGAAACAGGAGATGACGATGCTCTCGCATTCATGCGCAAAGGCTATTCGTCCGCCGACATTCTCGAACAATGTCGCAAGCTTGACGAAGCGGCGATTGACTACAATTTTTTCTATTTGGCAGGAATCAGTGGAAAAGGAAACGGTGCGCGTGGTGTGGAGCGGACGCTCGCAATTTTCAATCGTCTTCAGCCAAAAATCATTGGCTCGTCGATGCTTACAGTTCAACCTTCTTCGAAACTTTACGCAGAAATGTTGGCTGGGAAATGGTCAGAGGAAAGTGAGACGGAAAAATATATTGAACTGAAAACGCTCATAAAAGGTCTTGCAATTCCAACGCACTTTGCCGCGCTCGGTGCATCGAATTTACGACATATGCACGGAAATCTTCCGCACGACCGCGCCGAATTGCTCGCCGAAATTGACGATATTTTGCGCCAATTCAGCGAAGATGAACTTTCTGGCTATCGAAAAAATTTGCGGCATTTGTAGGAAATGTGGCGCACGGAAAATCCATGCGTCAGTTTTTCAAAAAAAATCTTTTTTATGAAAGAAAATTCTGCAAATACATTTTTGGCGGCGTGCAAAATAATGCGCTATATTGCCAGAGTTTTTATTTCAATTAAAATTTCGCATTTCGTTCATCGCGCCCATATTGACTAAAATTCTAAAAATATGATATAATTCAACACTCAAATGAAAAATTTGGGGAAATTTTCCCTGTAAAATAAAGGAGTATGCCATGTTAAGGACATATCAACCCAGTCGAGTCAAACGCAACAGAAAATTTGGTTTCCGCGCGAGAATGAAGACGAAGGGAGGACGAAAAATCTTGTCTCGCCGCCGCGCGAAAGGACGCAAAAAGCTTTCAGTGGCTGACGAACACAAGAAGTATTAATCGCTTGGCAAAATTTGAACATTTATGAAAACGGATTTGCCAAAAGAAATGCCGAATGCTCGTAAAACATTTAAACATTGCGAGCACATAAAAAGTTCGGCGGAAATTCGCAATCTGTTCAAAAACGGAAGAAAGGCGAGTGTCGCCGGTGCGAAAATTTTCTTTATGGAAAATTCGCTCAGGTTTAACAGAATCGCCTTTCCCTTGCCGCGTGGCTATGGAAAAGCCGTGGAAAGAAATAAGTCCAAGCGATTGAGCCGCGAGGCTTTTCGATTTTTCAAAACATTCCTGAACACGGGATATGATATTCTATTTTTGGTTTATCCTGGAAACGATTCGTTCAAATCAAGGTGTGTTCAATTTCGTGAATTGTGCAAAAAGGCAGGACTGATGAAATGAAAAATTTTTTCGTAAAATTTTTCTGCGCTTTGGTTCGATTCTATCAAATCGCAATTTCTCCGCTTTTTCCGTCGTGTTGCAGATTTTTTCCGACTTGTTCGTGCTATGCTATGCAAGCTTTCAAAAAATATGGACCGGCAAAAGGTTTGATTATGTCTTCAGCAAGAATTTTGCGATGCAATAAATTCTCCAAAGGCGGCTACGATCCGCTTCCATAGTATGTGCAGTGTTCAAATTTTAATTTTCTCAAAAGCGAGCCAATCCGAAAAACAGGAGTCATTATGGACAAAAATACAATTATGGCAGTCGTGCTGATTTCACTTGTTTTGGTGGGATATACGATTGTTCAGGCCAAATTTTTTCCGCCGCCTAAGTCGCAGCAAGTGGAAGAAATTCAATCAAACGAAGAAATTTCCGAAGAAAATTCGCAGCAATCAAAACAAATTTCTGAGGAAATCAATTCGATAGTCTACGCGAATTCTTCCGAATATTCCACAAGCGAAAATTTGGTCGAAAAAAAATACACGATTGTGACTGACAAAGTGAAAGTTGTTTTCACGAATCGCGGCGGTGATATAGTGAGTTATGAATTGCTCGATCACAAGGATACGAAGACTGGACTTGGCGTAGAGATGGCGGACAACATTTCATCGAGCAATCGCGCGTTTTCATTGGCGTTCGGAGGAGCGGAAAATTCCATTGTGAACGATTTGTTTGACGCGAAAGAATTTCCCGAAGAAAACGGCGAAAAGAAAATCGCGTTTGCCAAAAAGTTTTCGGATTTCACTTTGGTAAAGCAATATACTTTCAAAAACGGCGAGTATATGTTTCGGATGAACGTAGTGATTGATGGCGGAGAAAATTTTTCCGCGCTGAATTTTCCCGCGGCAAACGGAATGAACGCTTCGTACACTTTGCGCACTTCGCCGCAAGTCGGTCCTGCGTTCGATCCGAAAGTGGATAGATATGAAAGCCGTTCTTTTCTTGCGCTCAACGAAAACAAAAGCAAAAACATTCGGCTGGGAACTGGACAGTTCAAGGATTATAATCGGGAATTTGAGATTGCGGGAATCGGCGGAAAATATTTTTGCGAACTTGTCATTCCGCTGAAAAGTTCGGTTTTGGAAAGCGCGTATTATTCCACGGAAATCGAAGTCGGAAATTCTTCCAACGCGCAGGCTCGTTTGGTGCGAAAGCCAATCACCGAAAAGCAGACGAACGATGTTTATTATGTTTATGTCGGGCCGCGCGCTGAAAAAGATTTGCGCATTTATGCGAACGCCGAAAACAACGGTTGGAATTTGAGCGGTTATCGTTTGACGGACGCGATGGAATCGGGCGGATTTTTGGGATGGCTTGAAACAATTTTGAAATGGATTTTGGAATTGGTTTACAAAATTGTGCCAAATTGGGGAGTGAGCATCATAATTCTTACGCTGATTTTGCGCTTGGCTCTTTTCCCTCTTTCAATCAAGGCTTCCGTGGGCACGACAAAAATGCAGGAACTTCAGCCGAAAATGCAGGCGCTTCAAGCAAGGTACAAGGACAATCCGCAAAAAATGCAGGCCGAAACCGCAAAACTTTATCAGGAAGTGGGGTACAATCCGATGTCGGGCTGTCTTCCGATGATTTTACAAATGATGTGCCTTTTCGCAATGTACAATTTGTTCAACAATTATTTTGAATTTCGGGGCGCGAGTTTTATTAAAGGCTGGATTGACGATCTTTCCGCTGGTGACAGCATTTATGTGCTCAAATTTAATTTGCCGCTTTTGCGAAGCAATCACATTCGCATTCTTCCGGTGATTTATCTTGTGTCACAATTGCTTTACGGAAAAATCACGCAAGTTGGCGGCACTGCTACGGCCGCGCAGAATTCTATGCAGATGAAATTTATGACTTACGGTCTGCCGATTTTGTTTTTCTTCATTCTTTACAACACGCCGAGCGGATTGATTTTGTTTTGGACAATGAGCAACATTTTGCAAATGATTCAGCAAGTTATCATCAATAAGTCCAAGGCAAAAGAAAAAAATTCTGCCGCGCAGAAAAATGTCGTAAAAATGAAGGGCAGAAAATAAATTTTTGGCAATGAGTTTGCGTCGCAAACTTTTCATACTTTCGCGCTAATGCGCAAAAAAGCCGGCAAAAGAATTTTTACCTCGGCTTTGCAGGAGAAAAAAAATGGTATATGAATACGAAGGAAAAACCGAAAAGGAGGCCATTGAAAAGGCCGCGCAGGAATTAGGTTTGGAACGCGATCAATTTGACGTGGAAATTTTGGAGACTCAAAAAAATTCACTTTTCAAAAAAGGCTTCGTAAAAATTCGCGTCCACACAGAAGAAAATACTCCGAATGTCACCGCACCGCAGAAAGAGCGTTTTTCTGAAAATCGTGCGGTGAAAAAATCCGTATCGAATCAGATTCCGCAGGACGAATTTGAGCAAAAACTCACGACATTCATTACTGAAGTGATTTCAAAAATGGGCTATTCCGCCGATGTGGAAATTATGTTCCGCGAAGAACGCAAAATCGGCTTGAAAATCCAGTCGGAAAGTTCTTCGATTTTGATTGGACGCAAAGGAAAAAATTTGGACGCGCTTCAACTTTTGCTAAATGTTTATGCTGGACATCTCGGTCACGAAAATGTTCGCGTGATTTTGGATACGGAAAGTTATAGAATTCGCCGTGAAGAATCTTTGGTTCGTCTCGCCTACACCACCGCAGACAAGGTGCGCTCGTATCGAAAATCGATTTTGCTTGAGCCGATGAATCCGTTCGAGCGCCGCCTCATCCACACCACGCTCAACGACATTCCAGACATTGAAACCAAATCTGAGGGCGATGGTTTATATAAACAGGTGCGCGTGATTTACAAATGCGTCATCTGAAAATCCAAATTTGAATTGAAGGAAATTCGATGAAATTTTTTTTTGGAAATTTTGGAAGAAAGAAATTTGCCGCGAAAACGCAAAAAAAGTCATTGCGAGCGAAGCGAAGCAATCCATTTTTCAATATGGAATGCCACGACCGCCAAAGGCGATTTTTCAATGACAAAATGGCGAAAATTTTTTTCGCGCTGACGATTTTTGCTTTTGCAAAAAATTCGTTTGCCGAAAATTTGGAATGGCAAAAAATTCTTCCGCCGCAAGTTGAGGAAACGCTTTTGGCGAACGGCGAAATTTCACATATTTTTTCCGAAAATGATTTGGAAGCGTACTTCATTCCGCAGACTGAATTCGCGGACGAAATAAAAAATTTCGTCTTTGGAAAAGTCAAGCCAGAAAAAATGGGTTTCGCCGAAGAAAAGCTTTATCGCCTGCAAAAATCCGAAATCGAGAACAAAAGTACTTCTGCTCTCGATACCAACACGGTTTCAAAAATTATGCGCTCAATTTCGAAAATGCAGGGAATGCAATATTTTTCTCGCTCGCGAAAATCTTGGGACGAATTGTATTCGCAGGCGTTCCGCGTGGAAAATCCCGATTCGGAGAATTTTTCTGCCGCGGACGACTTAAATGAAGGCGATGCGGACGGTCAGGAAATTTTCGCCTTTTTGAACGACCACACTTTCGGCGAAAGCCTCTACAAAATTTCCTACAAGCAAAATCAAAACGAACTTTTGATGCTCATGGAAAATACTTCTGCGCTGAGTTATGGTCCAGTCAAAGCCGTCAAGCCTGGCGATTTTAAGATGTGCGTTTGCATCATCGATTGTGGCGATGAATTTTTGGTTTACATTGGAAATTACACGGAATTCAAAATGATTTCCGCTTTGAAAAAACGACTGAACAATTCATTTGAAGCGAGACTTGAAGCGATTTACAATTGGTTCAAAAATCAATTTTGAAATTTGGAAAAAAAATATCATACCTTATACCCGTATGGGGTATGACAAATGTCATTTCGGCTGGAACGCTGAAAGACACGAAATTCGTTTATGAAAAATTTTGGAGAAAGTATGATAAAAGTCACACAAATGGCGTGACTTTTATCAACTCAAGTTTGCGTTGCAAACTTTATTATCTAACGCACATCCTCACTGCATTGTGAATGTGCTTAAAAAGTCAAAAGCAAAATTGATATTTTGCTTTTGACTTTTTATGAGAGGAAAAATGAAACGAAAAATTTTTGGCGTGATTTTCGCATTTGCCGTTTTGGCAAGCGGATGTGCGCAAAGCAAATCAAAATCAATGGAGAAAAAAACTATGGACGCATTGAATGGGAAAGAAGGCGTTTTTGCCGTACTCAAATTGCCGAAAGGCGAAGTCGTGCTGGAATTGTATTACAAGGATACACCGCTTACTGTCGTGAATTTCGTTGGGCTTGCGGAAGGCACGCTCGATGCAGCGAAAGGCAAGCCGTTTTATGATGGCCTCAAATTTCACCGCGTAATCAGCAAGGCGAATGGAGATGATCAAGATTTTATGATTCAAGGCGGCGATCCCGAAGGAACAGGTCGTGGTGGACCGGGCTACAGGTTTGCCGATGAAATCGTGGAAAAGCACACATTTGCAAAGCCAGGAGTTTTGGCGATGGCGAATGCGGGACCAGGCACGAACGGCAGCCAATTTTTCATCACGATTGCGCCCACGACTTGGCTCAACGGAAACCACACGATTTTCGGAAAAGTCATCAGCGGACAGGAAATTGTGGACACGACAAAACAAGGTGATGTAATCGAAAAGGTTACAATTGTTCGACAGGGCGCGGATGCCCAAGCGTTCAAAGCGACTCAAGCGGATTTTGACGCTGCCGCAAAAAAAGCGGACGAAGCCGTTCGCGCCGCCAAAGAAAAAAAATATGAAACTCAAATCAAGCTCATTGAAAAAAAATGGCCTGGCTGCGAAAAAGATTCGAACGGAATTTTTTATAAAGTCACGAAAGAAGGCAAAGGTGAAATTTGTGGGGCTAGAAAAAATGTCGCCGTTCAATACAAAGGATTTTTGCTCAATGGCGGTGTGTTTGACCAATCCGAAGGATGCGGTTCGCTCGAATTTTCCACTGGAGCTGGACAAATGATTCCGGGATTTGACGCGATGGTTCAGCAAATGAAACTCGGCGAAAAGCGCACGATTCTTTTGCCGCCTGATATGCATTATGGCGAGCGTGGCTATCCCGGCGTAATTCCTGCGAACAGTTATATAGGATTTGATATAGAACTTGTATCAATAAAATAATTCGAAAACGCGCCGAAGAAATTCGGCGTGTTTTTTTGGCAAGCCAAACGAATGGACAAAAAAAATTTCGAAGCGCAAAAAAAATTCATCCAAGATTTTTCTGCCCGCGTGGGCGACGAAGTTGAATGCGTAGAAATGTGCGAACTTTGCGCGGATTCTGATTCGCTTTCGAAAATGAGCCTCGCGTTAAACGGCGGCGAAAGTATTTGGGGAATGCTTGTCATTTGCAAAAAAAGCGTTTATTTTTATGTGCCGCGCCGCCGACTCGCATTGATGTCGATGATTCGATTTAGTGGCGACGATGCGGAAATCGAAGAACAAATTTTTTGCTTCAACGATTTGCAAGATTTGAAATTTATCGCAAGCCCGAAAAAATGGTTTCAAATTTTTTCGCGGGAAAAAATCGAATTTTCGTTTTTGCAAGAAGACAGGCGCGTTTGCGGAGAATTTTTTCTTTCAAAAAATGCAATCGAAATTCTCATAAAGATTCGCGCCACATTGAATTTGTAGTGAGCACAAAATGCCAAAAATTTTCGACATTACGATTTTGTGCAAAGTCATCGATAATTTTGGCGATATTGGCTTTGTCTACCGGCTTTCGAAAAATCTATGTAAAATAAATCCTCATTATAAAATTCGTCTCGTCGTAAACGATTTGGGCGCGTTCCAAAAAATCGCTCCAGAAATCAAATTGAATTTGGCAGAACAAAATTTTCGCGGAATGAGAATTTTTGATTCAAACGCAGAAAGATTTTGCAGGACAGAATTTTTAAAAAATCCGCCGTTTATGATTTTGGAATGTTTTCAATGCGGTCGCCCAGAATGGCTAGATGAAATTTTGTTTGCCGAGTTTACCGCCCAAAATCACGAAGCAAAGTTTGCAGAAATTTGCGATAAAAAAATCAGTGAAAATTTCGCTTGCGATAAACCAAATGAAAAAATAAAATTTCAGATTATCAATATTGATTATTTGACCGCCGAAGATTATGCCGAGGAATTTCATTGTCTGAAATCTGCCACACGAAGCGCGTTCGTAAAAAAAGTGAATTTTATGCCAGGATTCACCGCGAAAACTGGCGGCTTGATTTTGGATGAACCTTTTATCGCAAATGCCCGCAAAAATTTTTCGAAAACAACTTGCGATAAAAAAATATCGCAAACTCGCGGTGATTTATCGCAAATTTGTGAAAATTTATCGCAAATGTCGCAAAAAATTTTGATTTTTTCTTATCGCAAAAATTTTTCTCCGATAATTCGCGCTTTTTCTAAAATTTGCGATAAAAATTTATCGCAAATTGAAATATTTTTATCGCAAGGCGCAGGAAAAAAAAGTTTTTTGGAAATTTATCGCAAATTTTGCGATTCTTGCGAATTTAATTTATCGCAAATTCAGCTCAATGAACTTGAATTTTTATCGCAAGAAAATTGGGACGAAATGCTTTTGCAAATGGACATTCTTTTTGTTCGCGGCGAAGATTCGCTTGCCCGCGCTTGCCTTTGCGGAAAGCCGTTCGTTTGGAATGCGTATCCGCAAAAAACGCCGCAGGACAAAAATTATCATTTGGTAAAAGTTCGCGCGCTTTTGGAAAGAATGCGTGCGCATTTTTCGGAAAACGAATTTGCGATAATTGAAAAATTTTGGATTTTGTATAATTGCGATGCTTGCGATATTTCTGCTGAAATAAATTTGGAAAATGCGTGCTTTGAATTTTTATCGCAAGCGCGGAATTTAAAACGAGGCTTCAAAGCTTTTTCGCAAAGCATTTTTGACCTTGGAAATTTTTCGGAAAAATTGGATGCGTTCATTCAGAATTTGTGAACAGGAAACGTCAGTTTCCGAGGAACTTAATTTCGTCCGCGTTAGCAACATGTTGCGGGCAAGTACAAAATAGATTGTCAGGTCAAGCCCGACAATGACAAACAGGCGAGTTTTTGGTAAGGTGCTCCGCACCGACAAACTCGAAGTTAAAATTATCGCGCGAGTTTTTCATAAAAAAACAAGGTGAAAAACCCGATAGCAAGTCGCAAGACTTGCGTTATATTTTCGGCACTTACTTTAAACTTTCTAAATACATTTTCATAATTAACGAATCGCTAGTTTCACGAAATAAAAATCAAAATTGAATTTCTTGAAATTTTTTTGCGAAATTTTTTCCACAAATTCTGCATAGTGTGATATAATGTTTAAATGCGGCAATGCAAATCGCCGTTTTTATTTGAAGTTGAATTTGGCGGGAAAAAATGAAACCTATTAGACAAGAAGTCAGCTGGAAATTTTTGGACGAATATCGCGGGAAGCTCTTCAATTCGGAATGGCCCACATTGCCGCAAATGTTTCGCATTTCGCAAATGCGTTACGGCGAACGACCTTGCTTTGTGGACTTTGAAGGCGCGGGCGGCACGAAGCAAACTTATACTTACAACGAGGCTTGGCAGAAAATCGAAACTCTCGCGCAATGGATGTTGGCGAACGGCGTAAAAAAAGGCGATCATGTTGCCGTGAGCGGAAAAAATTCTCCTGAATGGGCGGTAGTTTTTTTCGGAGCGATGTTGGCGGGCGCGATTGCAATTCCGCTAGACTACGCTTTACACGACAATGAAATTGAAAATTTGCTAAAGACCGCGAAACCGAAAATGCTTTTCGTGGACGAAGAGAAATTCCAGCATTTTTCTTCGTCAAAAAAATCTATGAAAATTTTTTCGCTTTCTCCGAAAGAAGAAAAGTCTTTCATCTACAATTTGAAATCCGCGAAAAAGGAAATGGCTTTTCCGGAAGTCTCGCAGGAAGACACGGCGGCGATTTTGTTTACGAGCGGAACGACCGGCATTCCAAAAGGCGTGATGCTGAGCCACAAAAATTTGGTGAGCGACTGTTTCATCGCGCAGCAGAATTTGATTCTTTATCCTGAAGATGTTTTCTACAATTTGCTTCCGATCCATCACGCCTACACGATGCAAGCCGCGCTGATTTGTCCTTTGAGCGCGGGCTGTTCGATTGTGTTCGGAAAAAGCATGGCGGTTTCCCGGCTTCTAAAAGAACTGGACGAAGGAAAAATTTCCGTGATGCTCGGCGTGCCTCTTTTGTACAATAAAGTTTATTCCGGAATAAAAAAAGGAATCGCGGCGAAAGGCAAGGTAGCGGAAATCCTCGTGAACGGTTTGATGGGAATTTGTTATTGTATCCGAAAAGTTACTGGAAAAAATATCGGGCGGCATTTGCTGCGTTCCGTCTTGGAGGCGGCGCATTTTTCCACGATGCGCGTGGCGATTTGCGGCGGCGGTCCGCTCGCGCCGAGCGTTTTCAAAGCGTACAATTCTCTTGGAATTGATTTCATTCAAGGTTACGGTCTCACAGAAACTTCGCCGATTGTTACGCTAAATCCGCTTGAACATTTTAAAATCGAAAGCATTGGAATGGATTTTTCTCCATATGAGGAAATCAAAATTCTATGCCCGAACGAGGACGGAATCGGCGAAATTGCGATAAAAGGTCCTATGGTTATGCAGGGCTACTACAATATGCCTGAAGAAACTGCGGAAATGTTCACGCCCGATGGATTTTTGAAAACCGGCGATTTGGGCTGGATGGACAGCGAACATTACGTGATGCTTTCTGGGCGCGCGAAAAATCTCATTGTCACTGAAGGCGGAAAGAATGTCTATCCCGAGGAAATTGAAGACGCGTTCCAATTGTATTACGATGTGGAGCAAATTATGGTGCGCGGCTATGTCGCGAACGAAACGACAAAATCCGAGCAAATCGAAGCGTTGATTTATCCTTCCGACGATTTGATAAAACGGCTGGGCGTTTCTCGCGATGACATTCTGGGCAATTTCAAAGTTTGCGATGAAATGAAAATCATCGTTGACAAAGTGAACAGAACTTTGCAGCCTTATGCGCGTATTTCAAAAATTACGATTTTGAACGAGCCGCTTGAAATGACGACGACTCGAAAAATCAAGCGCGGAAATGTTGGGAAAAATCCGCAAAAATCTGATGATTCGCTTGCGATAAAAGATGTTGCGGAAAAATCGCAAGTTACCGCAAAAAAAAGTGAAAAAAGTGAAAAAGTTGCGATAAAGAAAACTATAGAGAAAAAGTCTGCCAAAGCAAAAAAATCAGTTGCGATAAAAAATTCGGCGAAAAAAGAAAGTTCGCAGAAAAAAGAGGATGAGATTGCGATAAATACGAAAAATATCGCAAGTACAAAGCGAAATTCCAAAATAAAATTGCAAATCGACACAAAAAAAGATGAAAAAAATGAAGAACTTGCGATGAAAAAAACGACTGCGAGAAAATCGCAAAATGCGACAAAAAAAGACGAAAAAGTTGCGATAAAAAAGCCCGCATCGAAAAAGTCTGCTTCGGTGAAAAACCCGCTTGCGATAAAAAATTCGGCGGAAAAAGAAAGTTCGCAGAAAAAAGAGGATGAGATTGCGATAAAAACAAAAAATATCGCAAGCGCGAAGCAAAAAACCGCAAAAAAATCGCAAGACAACGCGGCGGAGAAAAAAACGCAAAAATAAATTTATCGCAAATGTGGCTTATAAAAATTGCGATAAATCAATATCTTTATTTGGGGGCGCATTATGGAATATTCGACACAAAAATTGCGGAATGTGGCAATTGCGGGACATGGGCAAACTGGCAAGACAACCTTGTTGGAACACATTCTTTTTGCAAGCGGCGCAATTCAAAAAGCGGAAAATATCGCAAGCGGAAAAACTGTGAGCGATTTTTCGGCTGAAGAAATCGAGCGAAAAATTTCAGTCTACGCTTCTCTTTCACATGTGGCGTGGCAAGATGTAAACATAAATTTTTGGGATACGCCAGGCTCTTCGGATTTTGTGGGCGAGGTGATTTCCGCGTTCCGTTCTTCGGAAATGGCATTGGTCTTGGTGGACGCAAAAAGCGGAGCGCAAATTGAAACGATAAAGCTTTGGCGAGATTTGGATAGGCGTTCAAAGCCGCGAATGGTTTTCATAAATCATTGCGAAGATGCGCGGGCAGATTCTGTGGCGGCGGCGAAAGACATTCACGAAAAATTCGGCGTGGAAATTTGTCCTGTCACGATTGCGATGGGAAACGGTGAGAATTTTAAAGGCGTAATCGATGTCTTAAAAGGCAAAGCGTATTTCGCAAGCGAAGATGGAAAAGAAAATGAAGGAGAAATTCCCGAAGAATTCAAGGCGGAATATCAGACGGCTTTGGGAGTTTTGGCAGGCTCGGCGGCAGAAGGCGATGATGATTTGCTCGTGAAATTTATTGACGAGGGCGAACTGACGAGCGAAGAAATTGAACGCGGTTTGAAAATAGCATTTGCGAACAATCGAATCGTGCCTTCATTCGCGGGATGCGTTCCGAAAAACTGCGGGCTTACTTCGCTTTTGGATTTTATCGCAAAGACCGCGCCTTCGCCGGAGCAAGTTTTGGAAACTGCGATAAACGCGGCCGACGGCGTTTCTGCCGTAAAAATCGAAGAACAAGGCGATATGAGTGCGCTTGTCGTAAAAACTTCGAGCGACCAGTTTTCGGGAAGAATGAGTTACATAAAAGTCGTGACTGGAACGCTGAATTGCGAAAGCGAATATTTCAACATAAAGGAAGGACGCAAAGAAAAAATTGGAAAATTGTATCGTTCGCTCGGAAAGAAATTGGAAGAAGTGAAAAAAGCGAGCGCGGGTGACATTGTGATTGCGACAAAATTGCAAGTGACGAAAACAAGCGACACTCTTGCCGAAAACGCCGACGCGCTTCCTTTCTTGCGTTTGCGACATCCAGAGCCAGTATATTCGATGGCAGTGAGCGCACCCGACAAAAAGTCCGAGGACAAGATGAGCGAACTTTTGGCGCACGCGGCGGAAGAAGATCGAACGCTTTCTTATAAGTACAACGCGGAAACCAAGCAAAACGTGCTTTCTGGAATGGGCGAACTTCACATTGCGATAATTCTCGAAAAGCTAAAAAATCAAAATAAAGTTTTGGTAGAAACTGCCTTGCCGAGAATCGCGTATCGAGAAACAATTCAGCGGAAAACACAGGCGGAATACACGCATAAAAAACAATCGGGCGGACACGGACAATATGGTCGTGTCGTGCTTTCGATTGAGCCGCTTCCTCGTGGAGAAAACTATAAATTTACGAACGCGGTTTTTGGAGGCGCGATTTCCAAAGGTTACATTCCCGGGGTGGAAAAAGGCGTAAGGGAAGCGATGCAAAATGGCGTGCTCGCAGGTTACCCTGTGGTGGATGTCGCTTCGACTGTGCTTGACGGAAAAGAGCATCCTGTGGATTCTTCGGAATTGGCATTTAAGATTGCCGCGAGAAATGCGTTCCGCGATGCGATGCAACAGGCAGGCCCGATTTTGCTTGAGCCTATTATGGACATTACGGTTTGGGTGGAATCGAAATATTTGGGCGACATCATGTCCGACATCAGCGCGAAACGAGGAAGAATTCTCGGGCAGAACCAAATCGGCGGAGGCATTGAAGAAATTCGCGCGCAAGTGCCGCAAGCGGAATTGCTTAAATATGCGATAGACTTGCGTTCGATTACGAGCGGCACTGGAAGCTTTGAAACCGCGTTCGACCATTACGATCCGATTTCAGGGCGCATCGCCGAAGATGTGATTGCCGCCGCAAAAGAATTCATTACCGTAACGCAAGCGGAATAAAATTTTTGCCAAGCGCAAACGGTTGAGGTTTTTCCAAAATTGCAATTTTGGAAAAACTAGCCTAGATGTATTTGCGAGAAATGGCAGCTAATCCTTTATCTTACTTGCATTTCTCGACGAGGCTCTCACAAAAACATTTATTTTTGGGAGACTTCAGTTTTTAGTCTTTTGTTTTGGTGAAAAACCTTCCGAAAATCTCTTTAGTGTGCAACACATTGATAAATGCCGCGGGATCGATTTTTTTTAAAACTTTGCCAAGCAGTCCGATTTCTTCGGCGGAAACAACTGTGTATAGCATCGTCTTTGGCGAATTTTTATAGCAACCAGTTCCGACGAATTTTGTGGCATCGTGATTTGTCGTATCTTTTATCGCTTGGTAAACTTCGTCGGGATTTTCCGTAATTATGAGCATCGTGATTTTTTGATAATGGCGATAAAGTCGATTTAAAACTTGTGTAGAACTGAATTGAAAAATAATCGAATAGAGCGCTTTGTCCCAGCCAAACAAAAATCCCGCTATTGCCAAAACGCAAACGTTCATGACAAAAATATAATTCCACATATCCACGCCGCGCTTTTCCGAAAAATAAATCGCGATAAAATCCGTGCCGCCGCTGGTCGCATCCGCCCGCAAGCAAAGTGAAATCGCTATTCCGTTTATGATTCCGCCAAAGACAGAACAAAGCAAAGGATCGGCCGTAATTTTAAATTTCGGAAATGCGTCCGTAAAAACCGATGAAAGCACAATCATCAAAAGCGAAAACAAAGTGAATTTTTTTCCGATGAATTTGAAACTGATGAAAACTGGAAACAAATTCAAAAGCAAGTAGAGCACCGTATATGGAATTTGTATGCCCCAAAATTTTTCGCATGTACGCTGGATCAAAAGCGAAATGCCCGAAAAACCGCCTGGAAAAAGTTCCGCAACATAGACGAACGAAACCATATTCACGGAAAAAATTACGGCGGCGAGCAAGATGAGCAAAATGCGTTTAAAATCTGAAGGCGTCGGAATTATTGTTGTAATGTGTGACATAATTTAAATTTTCCTGCAAAAATTTGTCGCGATTCTCGGCTCTGGTTTTGGAAGCGAGAATTTTTCTTTTCCAAGCGCGATAGATTTCACGAGAAAAATTAAATTTCTTGCGAGCGTCCGCATCATTTGCAGACCTTCTTCGTCTTGCTGACCGAGTTCGGAATCGGGCGAGTGTAGTCCGTTCCAATATTGTCCTGAAGCGATCGGCATTCCGCTGATGGAAAAATATTTATTCAATTCATCGAATGTCGAAGTGATTCCGCCGCGGCGCGCTGTTACGACCGCGCATCCGACTTTCATCGTTTTCGGAAAAGGCGTGCTGTAGAAAAGGCGGTCGAGCAGTGCAATCAGCGTGGCGTTTGCCGAAGCGTAGTAGACTGGGCTTGCGACTACGAGCGCGTCCGCTTCTTGGAATTTCACCGCGATTTCGTTCACCGCATCATCAAACACACAACGTCCGTTTTTTCTGCAAGAGCCGCATGCGACGCATCCGCGAATATTGTCCGTGCCTACATGAATCGTTTCGAATTCAGCGCCGCTTTCGGAAAAAATTTTTTCCATTTCATGAATAGCAGAATATGTCGTGCCATTTTTGTGCGGGCTTCCGTTCAAAATCAAGATTTTCATTTTGTTTCTCCTAGTGAAAAATCATTTGCAAAATTGAAATTTGTCGCAGACTTGCCTCCGCTTGCCGAATTTTCTTGCGAAAACTCGCCTAAAATAATTACTTTTTAACAAATTGACTTTTTTGTGCTGCAATGCGACTCGCCAAACTTGAGTTGATAAAAGTCGCGCTAATTTATGCGGTTTTCACGCTCTCCTTGTCTTATCGTGTCGGCGGCTCCAGTCTCGACATATTTTTGTAGCTGAACTTCGGCTTCTCTTACATTTTTTATTATGCTCGGTCCGCCAATGCATCCGCCTTCGCACGCCATCACTTCAATGAGATTCGGCGTGTCAGGTTTAGACGGAATCTTTCCAGAATTTATCATTCCGTAAGCGTTGAGCATTTTCATTCCGCTTTTTGTAAGACCATTGATTTTCGCCGCACGCAGAATTGATTTGTCTTTAAGGCGCACTGCCACTGCTTCGGCGACTCCGCCGCTTTTCGCGAAATTTCTTCCGCTCGCCGTTGGAATCACAGAAATTTCTTCCGCCTGCATTTTTGAAACGTCAATTTCCTTTGCGATGAAAAGCGACTCCAAATCAAGCGTGCTCAAAACATAATCCACCATCTCATCATCGAAACCTTCGCGACGTTTTGCGAGGCACGGCCCAATGAAAACTGTAATGCAGCCAGGGTCGGCTTTTTTTGCGATTTCTGCGGTGTAATGCATCGGGGTTTTCGTTTCGGAAATGCATTCTGCCAATGCGGGAACATGCCGGCGCACCGCGCGGACATAGGCGGGACAGCACGAAGTGGTCATCATCTTGTCGCCGCGCGCCATCCTTTCTTCAAATTCCCGAGCCTCGTTGTCGGCGCAAATGTCCGCTCCGACGGCGACTTCCCACACGCGGTCAAAGCCTGCCACCTTCAAAGCCGCTTCCAGTTGTCCTGGAACTGCCTTGAACTGCGCGGCAATTGCCGGAGCATAAAGCGCGACGACTTTTTTCGGAGAATCCTTTGGAATGGAATTTTCATCCGCGGAATTTTTTTCCTGCGAATTCACGTTTTCAGAATTTATAGCGGATTTTTTCATTAAATGTTTTATCACGTCCACGAGCTGACTTTTTCCCATCATCGCACCAAATGGACATTCGCGCATACAGTTTCCGCAGAAGATGCATTTGTGGTAGTCGATTTTTTCGCGACCGCTTTCATCTTTTGAAATCGCGCCGACAGGACAGGCTTCTTCGCAGGGAACAGGAATTTTTATAATGGCGTGATACGGACAGTTTTCCATGCATTTTCCGCAATTGATGCACGCGCTTTCGTCAATGTGCGCGTGTCGCTCTACGCGGATGCAATTTTTAGGGCAGTTCACCATGCACGGACGCGCGTCACATCCCTGGCAGGCGTTCGTCACCATATAATGTGCCTTTACGCACGCGTTACAGGCTTCATGCAAAACCGTAAGCATAGGCCAAGTCGGCTTGGGTCGCTCCAAGGCCTCTTTCGCGAACGATGCGAGAGTGCGCTCTTCGTCGATGTTTTCCACGGAAATTCCCATTCTGGCAATCGTGCGCATTCGGACTATTTCGCGGTCGTGGAAAACGCAGCATCGAATCGGCTTTGCGTCGCGAGGAACCATTTCGCGCGGAATGAAGTGCACGCCTTCCTCAAGTTTTCCTTCAAGCTGAAGCTTCGCGATTCGCACTAAGATTTCACGTTTCATGTTCGCGGTGTTGTTGTTTATGTTGAGCATTTTCCCACCTTAAAAAATTTAAGCACCTCAGAAAGAATAAGTTTCCGAGGATGCTTGATTCGTCCGCAATCTTTATTGCTTGTTACTGAAAAAGCAAGCCAAAAAATATACTAGTTTTTCAAAGAGTCGTAGTCGAAGTAATATTCAAATTCCTGTTTGCAGAATTCTCCGGTGAACGGATTCACTTCGATTTCCGCTTTATATTCGTCAGTGAAAAATTCCACTTCGTATTTCGCGCGATCGTCGCCTCGGTCATAGTCCAATTCGATTCTAAAATCCGTGGCTTCGGGAAATTTCTCGCGCAAAAGCGATTCCACATCTTCCAAATCCAATTTTATGTTTTTGGATTCCGCTGGCGTGCGACTTTCGATTTTCAAATCCGTGAGCGACAGCCTGTTTCCGACTTTGTCGATTTCGACTTTATAAGTCGATTTCGCGCTGTCAATGAAAAACAATTCATACTCGTTGTCCTTGAAACTGAAATTCTTAAGCTGCGCGTCTTCAGGAACTTTTTCTCTCGCCATTTCCAACACTTTTTTCGGTAAGCGTTCGGCGAACGTAATTCCCGCAAGCAAAACAAAAACTGTCAAACAAAAAATTTTTTTCATAATTTCATTTCCTCCAATTATGAATTTAAGAAATTATACCGCATTTTTCAAGAAAAATAAAGTGAATTTTTCTAAAGAAATTTATGCTTGATTTTTCTCAAAAAAGCGAAAAAAACTTTACACTTTTAGAAAATTATGCAATACTAAATTAGGAGGCATGATAAAAGTTTGCGTTGCAAACTTCATTATATACTTGTGCGCATCGCAACAAGTTGTTCATGCGCACATTAAAAACTCTTCGGAAGTTTAAATTTTTTGAAAAAGTTTTTATGGTAGTTACTATAAAAGCATCACACAAGTAGTGTCGCTTTTTACCATGTCAAGTGTTGTTTCCGCTTGAAACTTCACGCATTCGTTGCGAATCATTCCATTGCGAAGCAGCATAAAATCATTGGCGAAAATCGCAATCCTTTCGGATCGCTGGCAATTTCGCTCTTTACTTTCTATCGGGAGCAATAATGAAAAAATCAATTTTAGTATTTGCGTTGGTCGCATTTATCGTCGGATGTTCGAAAAAAGAAAAGGAAATTTCAATCGAAAACCAAACAGAACAAGTTGACGCGCAGCCGGAACAAAATGAGCAAGTAGAGCAGATAGCGCAAATAGAAGAAATAGAGCGAATTTCCTTGCCAAGCGACGATACTTTCTTCGATGAAAATGTAGGCAAATTTAATGCGAGTAAATACTTGCCGCAATTTCGAAAAAACGCGCAAAATTCGGCGCACAGCGTTTATCTGAATGATGAATTGGAATTTGCGAATCTTCCCGCCGTGCCAGAAGCGAAAAAATTGCTCGTGGTTGGAAATGATTTGTGCGTTCTGTACGAAAGCGTTCCAAAAAATAATGAAAAAATTGACTCTATAAAAAGTACTGGAATAAAAATTCCGAAAGGCACTTTGTTGAAATGCACGGGCGAAAAAATCGAAGCGGAAGATCGCGATTATGACGGACTTTTTTCGTTTGAAGACAATTACAATTATTTTTATCCAGTAGAATATGACGGAAAAATGGGCTTTGTCTTTGGCGCGGATGTGTGCGGACAAAACAACACAAAAGAGCAAGTCGCGCTCCTTTCTTTTTTGTATCAGCATGCAAGCGATGAAAACCTTGTTTATTTTGACAGTTTCTATCCGCTTTGTGGGTATAAAAAATTTGACGAGCAAATTGCAAATTCTCTCAAAGAAAATCGCATCGCCTTGCAAAATGTCTCGCAGCGAGAATACAATCTTGACATAGAGAAACCAGACGATATGATTTCGCTTTACGAAAACCATAATGACGAGCCGTTTGGCGAAAATATGGGAAAAAATCTCATTCCGCTTTTTATCACTACGGATTTGTTCGCGCACAGCCAACATCTTTTGTTTGACAGGCTTTTGTCGCATGTCGAGCAAAAGGTTTTTTCTCCGCGATTGCTTTTGCTTGCGGAAAAGTTCCGCGAAAAAATTTCAGACGATTTGGAAAAATATCCTTCAAACGAAACGGCCATTGTGGCGCAAAAATATTTTGCCGTGGCGAGCGCGCTTTTAAAACTCGGTCCCAGCGTAGACGACCATGGCAAAGAAACGATGCCGGACAAAAATTCTGTGCTTTCAAAATACGGCGAAGACATTCGCGCGGAAATTGAAAAAATTTTTGAAGCCTCGACAATGCAAAACTCAAGCGCACTTGTTTTTTCAGACGGCAGCTCTTATATAGAGGATTACACGCAATACAAGCCTCGCGGTCACTACACTCAAAATGAAGCGTTGAAAACATATTTTCGGACGATGATGTGGTTCGGCAGAATAAATTTTCCGCTTCCAGAAAGTTCGCGCGATTCTACGGATGCCAGCGAAATGCTAGCGCGAAATATGTTCAAAATCGGCATTTACATAAACGACATAATTATGCAAGATGATTCATTGTATAAATTGTGGAAAAGTGTTTTTGATCCGATTACAGTTTTAATTGGCGCGTCCGACGATCTTTCCTTCGATGACATTGTTCCGTTGTGGAAATCCGTGGACGCGGAAAATGTTTTGGAATGGATTTCCGACGAAAATGTCGGCGAGTTTGCAAATCTTTCGCGCGAAAAATTAAAGTCGCCGCTCATCGCAAGCACAAGCGCATTTTACGCAAATCAAGGAGAGGGCGATTATTCCGACCCCGAAAGCATCGCGCCCGCCATGGGCTGGCGGTTCTTGGGGCAGCGTTTCACTTACGATGCGTGGATTTTTCAGCATGTCACTTCGCCGCGCCTTTACGGAAGAACGATGGCTACTGGGCTTGACATTGCGAGCGCGTTCGGCTCAAATTCCGCAGACGAAATTCTTGAACACGAAATTGTAAAAAATGGTTTTGGAGTTGGTGAACTCAGAATTGAAAATCCCGATGAGAAGATTGCATTTAGAAATGAAATTTTTGAAAAATTAAAAACGACATTATACAAATTCAAAAGTTTCTTCAATTCAAAGGAGGAAAATTTTTGGAGCGAAACTTATTACAATTCAGTTCTCGCGCTCGTAAAAGCGCAGGCCGAATTTGAGCAAGGCTCGGGATTTTTCTTTACCGAAAAGCCGCTTTGGAATATCAAATCGCTTGAGAGTTCGCTCGGCACTTGGGCGGAACTAAAGCACGACACGATTTTGTACACAAAGCAATCGTATGCCGAAATGGGCGGAGGGCACATGGGACCAACATATCGTATAGACAAGCTTCCAAGCCCCGTTCATTATATTGAGCCGAATTTGAAATTTTTTGCCGAGCTTTGCGTGTCTTGGAAAGTTTTCCAAAGCATTTTTGAACGCTACAAACTTTTTGATAAAGAATCGCAGAGTGCCGTTTCTTATACGGAATACATTTGCCTTAAAGCGTTGAACATCGTTTCTGCCGAAGTAAAAGATGAAAAAGTTTCAAAAGAAGACTTAGACTGGATTGCGACAATTCCAGACCTTTTGGTAAAATCCGTGCTTCCGTTTTCAAGTTATTTTTCTGCTTCCACCGACAACGACCAATTCAAAATGGCTTTGGTCGCCGATGTTTTTACGAATGCTGAAATTGGCGAGGTGCTTGAAGTGGCAGTCGGCATTCCGCACAGAATGTATGTCGCGCTCAACGACAAGCAGGGCGGAAAGCGAATCGCGGTGGGCTACACTTTCAACTATTATGAATTCACGCATCCTATGAGCGATCGCATGACGGACGAGCAGTGGAAGGACATGGTTTACGAAAATGCAGGTGAAGCGAAAAAACGAAAGCCTGAATGGTATTTTGATTCAACCATTGAAACGATTGGCTTTGGCGGAAGAAAGTAGGAGATTCGTCGAGACATTTAAAGTCCGCGCTGAAATGTGTCGCAAACCAAAGGTCTCTTAAATATCGAAAAATAATTTCAAAGGCGGATTTTAACTTCGAATAAATTATCGCGAGTTTTATGAAACAAAATTCGGTAGAAAGTCGCAAGGTTTGTGCACAAACTCGCTTATTTATAAGTATAGTGAAAAGAATCAAAAAACATAATGAACCTAACGGAGAAAAATAAATGCTGAAAAAACGAATCATAGTTTGCCTTGACGTGAAGGACGGGCGCACGACAAAAGGCGTAAAATTCCAAAACAATTTGGACATCGGCGATCCAGTGGAAATGGCGGCTCAATATTATACGCAGGGCGTTGACGAACTTGTGTTCTACGACATTATGGCTTCGGCGCGAGGGAGGGGGCCAATCCTCGAATTGATTTCAAAAGTCGCGAGCCAAGTTTTCATTCCGTTTTGCGTGGGCGGTGGAATCGGCACAATCGATGAAATTCGCTCGACGATTTTGGCGGGCGCGGAAAAAATTTCGCTCAATTCTCAGGCGGTAAAAAATCCCGCGCTTATAAGCGAAGGCGCGCGCGTTTTCGGAAATCAATGCATCGTGTTGGGAATGGACGCGGCTCGAGACGAAACTATGCCGAGCGGCTATCGAGTTTTCATAAACGGTGGGCGCACAAAAACAGAACTCGACGCACTTGAATGGGCGCAAAAAGCCGTTTCGCTCGGCGCAGGCGAAATCGTGCTCAATTCGATTGACGCGGATGGCACGAAGTCTGGCTACGAAATTCCTTTGACAAAAATGATCGCGCAAAGCGTAGGCGTTCCAGTGATTGCTTCTGGGGGAGGCGGCACAGTTGAACACATAGCGCAAGTTCTTGGCGAAGGCTGTGCGGATGCCGCTCTCATCGCGACGATGGTTCATTCTGGACAATACACTTTGCAAGGAATAAAAAAGGATTTGTCGAACGCAGGTGTTCCAATGCGAATATGATTTTTCAAGAATTTGACTTGAATGAAATTTAAATTCAAAATTTCGTTCAATGAAAAATCAACGCGACATTTTAGCGTGGATTTTTGAATGTCGCGCAAAATTTTAAAATTAGCGTCTCATCATATAAAAAACCGCATTCATCTGCGTCTAATCATTCTGCGAAATAAGTCGCTCGGCTTGTTTCAGTTTCAAAAACATCGACTGAATGCAAATACGCGCCGCCGTTTTTCCTGTCTAGGAAAATTCCTTGCGCTCCCAATTCTGCGACGAGATTTTCATAAATGAAAAACGCGATTCTTTCCGCGCTAGGATTTTGCTCGAAAAATTCTATGTCATTTAAATTCGTGTGGTCGAGCGCGGCACAAACTTTTTTCAAAGCAGATTTTAGCTTTGAAAAATCCAGCAGCATTCCGCCTTCGTTCAAAGTTTTCCCTTGGACATGCGCAAAAACTTTGTAATTGTGTCCGTGCAAATTTTCGCATTTGCCATTGTAGTCGCGCAAAAAATGCGCCGCGGAAAAATCGGCTTCAACTCGAACTTCATACATAAAAAAAATATAGCACAATTTTAAATTTTTTGCTATGATGATTTTATGAAAAACAAATTTATTTTTTGCGCGATTCTTGTCGCTCTGGCCGCCAAAGTGACAAGCCAAACAAAAGCCGTGAGTGCGCCATTTTCCAAAGGCGTAAATTTTTCGCTTTGGTTACAAGTGCCAAACGCGGATTTAATTGACGAAAATTTTTTTAATGAGCAAGATTTTAAAAATGTAAAGGCGTTGGGCTGCGATGCAATCCGTTTGCCAATTCATTTTGAAAATCTTTCCAGCGGTGCACCAGACTATATCATCAGTGAAAAACTCTTTTCGGGTTTGGACAAGGCGGTGAGGTGGGCGAACGAGCAACAAATTTATTTGATTTTGGACAACCATTCCTGGCACAATGATATTCCAACTGCAAAAGACATTGACAAGCGCCTTTTAAAATATTGGCCGCAAATTGCAGAACGCTACAAAAATAGCGGAGAATATCTTGCCTATGAATTGCTCAACGAGCCGCACGGAATCGACAATAAAAAATGGGCTAAAATTCAGCAGGCAGTAATCAACGCAATTCGGGCGATTGACGAAACTCACGCAATCGTAGTTGGCGGAAACGATTACAATTCTTACAATTCAATGTGCTTGCTTCCAGAATTTTCCGGCGGCAACATAATCTACACTTTTCATTTTTACGATCCAATGTTTTTCACCCACCAAGGCGCAAGTTGGATTCCTGATTTAAAAGGCGTAAGAGGTGTTCCGTTTCCCTATGCAAAAGAAAAAATGCCGAAAAAGCCAAAAACGCAAAGTTGGTATTATGACAATTATATAAAGGATTCTTCCCTAAAAACTATGGAAGCCAATTTTGACAAAGCGGCAGATTTTTCTGTAAAGCGAAACGCGCCTGTTTGGTGCGGTGAATTCGGCGTTCTGAAGAATTATGTCTCAAGCAAAGAGCGCGCCGTTTGGTACAGAATAGTTGCAGACTTTCTTGACGACCGCAATATTGCTCGAACAAGTTGGGATTACTACGATTCGTTCGGCTTGTTCAAATCAAGCGGCATGGACAGGTTTCCAGATGATTTGGACACGGAAATTTTGTCTGCCCTAAAATACGATATTCCAGAAAAAACTCCTCAAAATCTTACTTGGGCTGAAAACGCGAAAAAAACGGGAAACTATTCAATTTACAAGGACGGTTTTGCAAAAGGTCTTCGCACAAATGTATGGCTGCGAAATTCCGAAAAAATCGAAATAGCGAAAACTGAAGATCGGGAAACTATTCTTGATTTTCAAAAAGTAAGGGCATACAATGGTTTTAGGGCATTTTTTATAGGCGGCGCAAATTTCTTGCAAGAAAAAGACTCCGGCTATGCACTTGAATTTGAAGCGCGAACATATGAAGCGGATCTTAAAATGCAAGCATATTTTATGAACAGCGATAAAACCGGCGAGGAATGGCGAGCCGCGGCAGACATTACAAGCCAAATGATTCCTGCTGATGGACAATGGCACAAAATAAGAATACCCTTGACGAACTTCTACGATATCGGCGCGTGGAACAACGAAAGAAATAAATGGATAAATTCGCGCGGGATTTTCGACTGGACAGATATTCGATATATCGTGTTTGAGAACCAAGACAAAGAAATTAAAAAAGGCGTAAGTTTTAGAAACATCAGACTTACAAAATAAATTGACAACATTGATATCTGGATATCTCGAGCAAGATTGCTCGAGATATTTTTTTCGCTTTACTTTTATGTATTTTTCTGTTAGAATAATTTTATGCAAAAAAAACTGTCTTCGCTTTTGGATTTGTTCGAGTATGAGGCGGTGGCCGCGGACGGCTTGACTCCGCTTGACGGCTCGGTGATTGGAGCGACTCCGATTGAAGGGCTTGCGTTTGACTCGCGCGAAGTAAAAGAAAATTTTTTGTTTTTCGCTCTGCCAGGAATTCATCAAAACGGAAATAAATTCATCGCCGCCGCAATCGACTTGGGCGCGAGCGTCATAATTTATCAGGGCGAATTTTCCAAAGATGAAAGCGCACAGATTGCGAAAGCAATTGTCTGTCGCTCGCTCGAAAACATCGGCAATATGCAAAAAAAAGTTTCCGACCTCGTGATGCCAGTCTTCCTGAAAGTCGAAGATTGCAGGCAAGTGATGCCGATTGTTTCTTCGGATTTTTTCAACAACCCTTCAAAGAAACTTATCGTTATCGGCGTTACAGGTACGGAAGGAAAATCTTCCACCGTTTCATTCATCTGGCAGCTTTTGCGCTTGATGGGAAAAAAGGCAGGTTTTGTTTCCACCGTGGAATATTCGATTGGAAAAGGCGCACTTGCAAATCCGCAGCATACGACTACTCCTGAAAGTCCCGTAATCCAGCGGCATCTTTTTGATATGGTTCAGGCAGGGTGTGAATATGCCGTGCTTGAATGCTCAAGCCATGGTCTTTCAAAGAAACTTGGGCGACTTTCGAATGTCCTTTTCGACGTGGCAGTTTTCATGAACATCACGCTTGAACATTTGGAATTCCACAAAACTTTCGAACAATATCGAAGCGACAAGGAGAATCTTTTTCGCGCGCTCGACGAGCACGATCACATAAAAATTTTGAATGATGCAGAAGTTCAAGTCGAATCTTTCGCAGTCGTGAATTTGGAAGACGCGAGCGCGAAAGATTTTTGTGAAGCGACGATGAAAAAAGTTTACGGTTTCACTTCGCTCGGCAAGGCCGGACGCGCGGCGGCAAATGATTCAGGCATTCCTCTCCCTGAAATTCCTGAAGGCTTGGAATTCCTTACGGCGCAAAATATCAAGGCAAACGAAAATTCGCTTTCGTTTGAAATTCAAGTTCCAAAAAATTTTGCGAATGATGAACGTACTTTTTTCGTGAAAACAAAATTGAACGGCGCGTTCAACGCATACAATATTATGGCGGCGTTAATCGTGGTGAGCAAATCGGCTTCAATTCCGATTGAAGATTTGTTGCAAAAGTCAGCGTCGCTGATTCCCGTGACAGGAAGAATGACACGAATAGACTGTGGCCAGCCTTTTGAAGTGATTGCCGACTACGCGCACACGCCTTCGAGTTTTGAAGTGATTTTTCCGCCATTGCGTGCGCGTTGCAAAGGAAAGATAATCGCGTTATTCGGAAGCGGCGGTGAGCGCGATGTTACGAAGCGTCCGCTTCAAGGCGAAGTGGCGGCGAAATATTGCGACACTATAATTTTGTGCGACGAAGATCCACGCGGCGAGGATCCGCAAAAAATCTGCCGCGACATCGCAAACGGCGCGATAAAAGGCGGAATGTCGCTTGATGAAAATTTGTTTATTTTGCCTGATCGTCCTGAAGCGATTCGAAAGGCGTTTGGCATGGCGAAAACTGGCGACATAGTTTTGCTTTTGGGCAAGGGGCATGAAAACACAATCATCTACAAAGATTTCGCTATGCCTTACGACGAAGTGTCAGAGGCGAAGAAGGCATTGGCGGAATTAGGATATAATACTTAGGAAAACTAGTCAATAATAGAGCGAGTTTTTATCTTGTTAAGTTTGGTAAGTTGCATAGCAAATCACCGAACTTATTATATAACGCGTTTTCACTTATTTGCAAAATCGCGTTTTTTAACAGTTCGAAAGTTGACACTTTCTTCACTGTTAAAAATTAAGGAGCGTTTAAAGTTGGCACAAGAATGCTGTGCCAACTTTAACTTCGAGTTTTGTTCCAAAACTCGACATCCAATGTGTTTTCTCATTTCATTGCGAAAACACATTTTTAACAGTTCGAAAGTTGACACTTTCTTCACTGTTAAAAATTAAGGAGGAGTTAAAATGATGAACATAGCACTTTTGTTCGGAGGGAAATCTGGCGAGCATGAGGTTTCGCTGCTTTCCGCAAGTTATGTCGCACGAGAAATCGATTCAAAAAAATTCAAAGTCATACCAATCGGGATCTCCAAAAAAGGCGTTTGGTTTTTGCAAAGCGACGAAGAATTGCATCGAGTGCGCTCAGACGAAAAAAATTCTTTCAATATAATTGAAGACGAAAAAAATCTCGTGAGCGTAATTCCCGGACATGGAAAAAATTCTTTCTCCGTTGAAAGAAAGCCGCTTGAAATCGACGTGGTTTTTCCTTGCTTGCACGGAACAAATTGCGAAGACGGAATTCTGCAAGGTTTGCTTGAATCGGCCGGCGTTCCTTATGTCGGATGCTCGGTAGCGGCGAGCGCAATCACGATGGACAAAGAAAAGACAAAGCAGGTTTGGCAGAATGCAGGTCTTCCAGTCGTGCCTTATGTTTGCGTTCGGCGCGTGGACTTGAATGACCGCTCATCTTACAAAAAATTAGTCGACGACGCAATTGCGAAATTCGGATTTCCACTTTTCGTAAAACCTTGCAACGCCGGCTCTTCCGTGGGCGCAGGCAAAGCCACGAACGCGCAGGAACTTTCCGCCGCACTTGACGAAGCTTTTCTGTGGGATAACAAAATCTTGATTGAAAAGGCGATCGACGCGCGCGAAATCGAATGCAGCGTTACGGGAAACGCAACGATTCAAAACGAAAAAAATCCGTGCGGAAAAGTCGCCGCCTATGTTCCGGGCGAAATTCTTCCCACGCACAATTTTTACGATTACGATGCGAAGTACACTGACCCTGCTGGTGCGGTTCTGAAAATTCCAGCGTTACTCGATGACACGCAAATTGAAAAAGTCCGAACGCTCGCTCAAGCGGCTTACAAAATTCTGGATTGTTCAGGGCTTTCTCGGGTGGATTTTTTTATTGATAAAAATTCAGGCGAGCTTTTTTTGAACGAAATCAACACGATTCCTGGCTTCACTTCAATAAGCATGTTCTCGAAAATGTGCGAAGCGGGCGGATTAAAATATGAACAATTGATCACACTTTTGATTGAAGAAGCGCTCGAAGTTTTCGAGCAAAAGCAAAGGCTTTCGACTTCGCGTTAAAATATTGGAGAAAAATATGGCGTTTGTTTATCCGAAAGGCTGTTGCTTTAATTCACTTGACGAAATAAAAGGAAAGCGCATCACTGTGATGGGGCTTGGACTGAACGGCGGTGGCGAAGCGACCGTGCGATTTTTGCTAAAAGCTGGCGCAGAAGTTCTTGTCACCGATATGAAAAGAGAAGAGCAGTTAAAGCCCACTTTAAATTCGATCGCCTACGATTCTTCGCTTGACAAAACGCGTCTCACTTATGTTTTGGGCGAACATCGCAAGGAAGATTTTCGCAATGCGGATTGCGTCATAAAAAACCCTGGCGTGAAAATTCAAGGAAATCCTTTTCTCGCCGAAGCGCGAGCAATTGAGACGGACATCAGCCTTTTTTTGAGCTTTACGAAATCTCCGATTATCGCTGTTACGGGAAGCAAAGGAAAATCTTCCACGGTAAGCGCAATTCAATACGGCTTGAAAAAATTCGGTTTCAATTCTTTTTTGGGCGGAAACATCACCGTAAGCCCGCTCACTTTTTTAGAGCAAACAAATGAAAGCACGCCAGTGATTTTGGAACTTTCCAGCTGGCAGCTCGCTGACTTGCGTGGACGCGGAATCCTAAAGCCGAAAATCGCGCTCATTACAAAAATTGTTCCAGACCACCAGAATTGGTACGAGGACATGGGCGAATACATCGCGGACAAGCGGCTCATCTACGCCGATCAAGACGAAAATGATTTTACGATTTGCGATGCGGATTCGGATGAAATCGGAACGGGGCCTGCCGAAGGCGGCACTTGGGGCGACTTGTTCGCAAAGGAAAGTCACGCAAAAGTCTTGCGCTATAGCCAAGACAAACTCCCTTCTTCGCAATACGGCGTTTGGCTCGAATTCGACGAGCACGAAAATCTGTGCTCGTTCGCAAGAATTCCAGGGAAATCTTCCGACACAAAAGTCTTGGGAAATGTGAATGTGCCGGGTCGCCACATGAGACAAAACATTATGAACGCCGCCCTCGTGCTTTATCTAATGGGATGCGATGCTGAAAAAATTCAAAGCGTGCTCGGCGAATGGAACGGCATTCCGCATCGTCTGCAATATTTTCATTCCTGGAAAAATCCCGCCACGCAAAAAACCGTGCGCTTTTACAACGACTCCTGTTCCACTGTTCCCGAAGCCGCCGCCGCCGCGAGCCAAGCGTTCGGAAAGCCGGTCGCTTTCATCACGGGCGGCACGGATAAAGGACTTGACTTTTTGGTTTTGGCAGACGCGCTCGATTCGAAAAAATCGCATTCCACTCCGCTCGACTCGCTATATCTTTTGGCGGGAAACGGCACGGACATTCTCGCAAAACTTTTAGACGAACGCGGCGTTTCCTACAAAGGACCTTTCGCATCGCTGCAAGAATTGCTCGAAGCGATGAAAGCGGGTTTTGAAAAAAGCGAATGCAAATGCGACACAATCGTGTTTTCGCCAGGCGCGACATCGTTTGGAATGTTCGCGAATGAATTCGAGCGCGGAGAAAAATTTATGGAAAGTGCAAAAGAAATATTTTAGGTAAGAATTTCGTGAATTCAAAATTAGGTTCAGATTCTCATATTGCGCAAACGATGGCTAAAATAAATTTCCAATATGAAAACTGAGCGTAGCGATATATTAGCGCAGAGAAAAAATTTTTAATTATTTAAAAACGCGGTTTCATAGCGAAGCTAGAAACTGTAGCAAAATAAACGAGTTTGTATTGCGGCTACAAAACTGGCTCGATGAATGAGATGTTGGATTGGCAAAGGGGAGAGGTATGAAAAATAAAAATGGCTTTGTGGATTTGGGATTCGCGAAATTAGATACGGACAGGGCGCGTCGCACTGGATTTTCGGAAGTGGTTTTTTGTCAAGGAAAGGCGGACGTTCATTTAGAAAAAATTTTTACGACGCTTTATGAAAAAAACGGCGAGGTTTTGGGAACTCGCGCTTCTGTCGAACAATTTGAAATCGTGCGAGAAAAATTTCCCGATGCGGAGTATCGCGAAATCCCGCGCCTAATAAAAATCCAATCCACAGAAAAAAAGTCTCGCGAAAAAATCGGAAAGATTGTTGTGGTGAGCGCGGGCACGGCCGATGTCGCCGTCGCCGAGGAAGCCGCTGAGTGCGCAGAATTTTGGGGCGGCAATGTCGAGCGTGTCTACGATGTGGGCGTTTCAGGAATTCATAGACTTCTTTCCAAAATTGAAATTTTGAACAAAGCGAATGTCGTGATTGCCGTGGCTGGAATGGAAGGCGCGCTCGCTTCGGTCGTTGGCGGGCTTGTTTGCGTTCCTGTAATCGCAGTACCGACAAGCGTTGGCTACGGTGCGAATTTGGGCGGGATTTCCACTTTGCTTTCAATGCTGAATTCGTGCGCGAATGGAATCAGCGTGGTGAACATCGACAACGGATTCGGCGCGGCATATCAGGCGACAATGATAAATCGGCTCGCTTGCAAGGCGACTTAAAATGAAATTTCCTGTAAAATTTTTTTTCATATTTTTTCAAATCTTGTTTTTAATTTTGATTTTCTCTTGCGGAAAAATTTCAAGCCGAAAAATTTCCGAAACGAATGACGCTTACGCACTTTTCGCGTTGGGCGCGGATTTTTTGGAATCAGGTGAATATGGCGCATCGATAAGGGCGAGCGAAAAAGCTGCCGCGCTTTTTAAAAATTTTGATGAATATGAAAACGGCGAAGACTTTTATTATGATTCGCTCGTTCAAATCGGCGAGGCAAATCTTCGCGCGGGAAAAATAAAAAAAGCGCAATCGCAATTTCAAAAAATTTTGACGCTTGCTCCGCAAAATGAAAATCTTGTCTTGGCAATCGCGGCAGTTTATTTTCGTCTTAACAAAATCGATGAGGCGCGGATTTTTTTTGAGACAAGCATAAAAAAATATTCGGGAAATGCAGAAATCATTGCGGAACTTTATTATTACTATGCGCTTTGCCTTTTCGCGCAAAATGATTTTCAAGACGCATTTTACGCCGTGCAAGTTTCAAAAGAAAATTTCTTGAAAAGCAAAAAAGAAATTCCTGAAAAATTGGAAAAATTTTTGCAAGACGCTTTGGAAAAAATACGAAATAATTAAAACATGCGAATAACTAAATTCGCGGTTTTGGAGGAAACATGGCTTCATTATATTTTGATTGTACAAGCGGAATCAGCGGTGATATGATTGTCGCGGCTTTGCTCGATGCGGGCGCGGACAAGGACGCGTTGCAGACGGCGTTGGATTCGATTCCTGCCGACGGATTTAAAACACAAATCACGCGCGTCACGAAAAACGGAATTGCGGCTTGCGACTTCGATGTGATTTTGGAAAATGAAAATCACGATCACGATATGATTTTTCTTTTCGGCGAAAATCTTGAGTCGGAAAAAATCGATGCTGGGCTTTCACATCATCACGAGCATTCCCATGAACACGGCGAACATTTTCATGCGCGCGATGAAAATCATTCACACGAAATTCATCACGGACATTCACATCATCACGGGCATAGGGGCATCGCCGAAATTTTCAAAGTCATCGAACAGACAAAAATGACGGAAAGCGCGAAAAATCTCGCGAAAAAAACTTTCGACATTCTGGCGGATGCGGAAAGCGTGGCGCATGCAAAGCCAAAAGACGAAGTACATTTCCATGAAGTCGGCGCACTCGATTCAATCGTCGACATAATCAGCGCGGCGGTCTGCTTTGACAGCTTGAAAGTCGAGCGCGTATTTTCCACGCCGCTCACGGAAGGAATCGGCACGATTCGTTGCGCCCATGGAATTTTGAGCGTCCCTGTTCCGGCGGTGGCGAACATTTTGGCATCTCACTCTATTCCGCTTCACATAAAAAACGAGCGCGGAGAATTCGTTACTCCGACTGGCGCGGCATTCTTGGCGGCAATCGCTCCACAATTTTCTATGCCGAAAAATTTTACGATAAAAAAAATCGGAACAGGAGCTGGAAAACGTGCCTATGAGAATCCAAGTTTGCTCCGCGTATTTTTAATTGAAGAAGCCGTTGAAAATCAAAGCGATACTATCACAAAACTTGAATGCAACATCGACGATTGCACTGGAGAAAATCTGGGATTTTTGCAAGAGCGGCTTTTTGAAAACGGCGCGCGTGATGTTACAGTGATTCCGTGCTTTATGAAAAAAAATCGTCCCGCGTTTTTGCTGCAAGTAATTTGTGACAATCGTGAAGTAGCGAAAATGGAATCCCTAATTTTTGAAAACACTACGACAATCGGAATTCGGCGCGTCCAAATGGAACGCACAAAACTCGCCCGCCGCCAAATCGAGATTCGCACTTCGCTCGGAAAAATTACGGCGAAAGAAGTGTGCATAAACGGCAAAAAGCGGATTTATCCTGAGTACGAAAGCGTGAAAAAACTTTGTGAAGAAAAAAATATGAATTTCGTGGAAGCGATGAAAATAGCGCAAGGCGCCGTGAGTGAAAAATAAAGCGTGAAACATATGATTATATGTGTGTATATTCATATAATCATATGTTTTTCGCGAAAACTCGATTATTATACCTGCCCGCTAGCAAGAATGTGACGATGACCGTCTGCGCCAAAATAGTCGAGATAGCCGCGACACAGTGAAAAGGGCTTTTCGCCTTACCCTTGCTTGACAAAGAAAAAGGTAAAATTGTAAAATACGATTGGAAGTGCTATATAACATCTATTCAAAGTTATTTTGATGGCAATATTCACATTCCACTTGATGAACGTGAACATTTAAATACAGCGTCTAAAATATCGCCGCTATATTTAATACGAGTTTCTTGCAGAAACTCACCTATTTTACTGCGATTTTTCGCTTCGCTGCGAAATCGCATTTGCGACAGTTCCCGAATTTGGCAATTCGTTCACTGTCGCAAATTAAGGAACGATAAGTTATGACAAACATTTTGAATCGGTGAAGAATTCGAAATTAAAATTATTGAAGTTGAATTGGTTATGCCAGGATTTTACGACAGCTTTGATGTCGCCGTAGTCGGTGCGGGGCACGCCGGAATTGAGGCGAGCCTTGCCTGTGCGCGAATGGGCTTAAAGACAATTGTGATTACTCAAGTAATTGATGCGGCGGGGCGGATGTCGTGCAATCCTTCGATTGGCGGAATCGCGAAAGGAAACATTGTCTGCGAGATCGATGCGCTTGGCGGCGAGATGGCGCGTCTCATCGACCGTTCGATGATTCAATACAGGCTCTTGAACAAAAGTAGAGGTCCTGCCGTCCGCGCCCCACGAAGTCAGGCCGACAAAATTCTTTATTCGCAACTTGCGCGACAAAAGTTGGAAAGCACGCCGAACCTTTCCACTTTAATGGATGTCGTAACTGATATAATTACGACGGATTCCGAAGCCCCGATTTCTGCTTACGATTCAATTTCAATGCGAAAAAAAGTCACCGGAATCGTAACTGAACGCGGCCGCGTAATTCCCGTGCGCGCGGTAGTGCTCACGACTGGAACTTTTCTGGGAGGACGGATTTTCATCGGAGAATACGATGCGCCTTGTGGACGTTTGGGTGAAGGCGGCGCGTATGGACTTACGCACAGTTTGCGGCGCTTGGGATTTTCAATTGGGCGACTGAAAACTGGCACGCCTCCGCGTATCTTAAAATCCTCTGTGAATTTTGACGCGCTTGAGATTCAAAATGGCGATGACGAAATCATTCCTTTTAGTTTTGATAACGAAAGAATTGAACGCCCGATGATTCCTTGCCACATCGTCTACACCAATGAGCGGACGCATGAGATTATTCGGCAGAACATTGGACGTTCGCCGCTTTTCAGCGGAAAAATTCAGGGAACAGGGCCACGATATTGCCCGAGCATCGAAGACAAAGTGATGCGATTTGCCGAGCGCGACCGCCATCAAATTTTCGTCGAGCCAGAAGGCCTTTCCACCGAAGAAATTTATTTGAACGGACTTTCATCGTCTTTGCCCGAAAGCGTTCAAGATGAATTCTTGCGGACGATGCGCGGATTTGAAAACGCGATTGTCTCAAGGCCAGGTTACGCCGTGGAATACGATTACGTTGAGCCGACGCAACTTTACCCCTCCCTTGAAACGAAACGCGTGGCGGGGCTTTTCAACGCTGGTCAAATAAACGGAACAAGCGGCTACGAGGAGGCGGCGGGACAAGGACTTGTCGCTGGAATCAACGCCGGATATTACGCTCGCGCCCACAAGGATTTTTGCGGACCGCTCTGCGCTTCATCGAAAGATATTTTTTCTTTTCCGGCATCGCTTGAAGAAAATCTTTTCGCGCCGAAATATCGTTTTTCAAAAGAAGAAATTTCTTTGATGGATGACGCTTCGCAGAAAATCCAAAATCAGTTGAACGAAAGAATTGCCGCCGCGCAAAAAGAAAATGGCTTTTACAATTTCCGAAAAATCCCGGAATACACCCCGCTAGTGCTCGGTCGCGACGAGGCGTACATCGGAGTTTTGATTGATGACCTTGTGACACTCGGCACGAAAGAGCCGTACAGAATGTTCACCGCACGCGCGGAGTATCGTCTCAAACTGCGCTACGACACGGCCGACCGCCGCCTTGCGAAAAAGGCGTTCGATGCCGGCTTGAAAACACAGGCGCAATACGAAGCAGTCTTGCAAAAATACGAGCGCGAAGAAGAGGCTTTGCAATTCATCGCGAAAAATCATGACGCGCAAAATCCGGGCTTTGAGGAAAAAATTTGGGAATGCGCTCTCATCGACTACAAATACAAATATTACATAGAAAAGCAAGACCGCCGCGTGGAAAAAATGCATCGGCTTGAAAATTTGTCGATTCCACAAAATTTTGACTATCACGCGATTCCCTCGTTGAGTGCGGAGTCGCGCGCAAAATTGGATGCCGTGCGCCCGCTCACTTTGGGGCAAGCCAGCCGAATCAGCGGCATCCGCAACAGCGACATTATGCTACTAATGGTTTACTTGAAATAAAAAGAATTCGCGAGTTTTCGCATGACGAAAACTCGGGCAGCACGCGAAGCGTGCGTAACATTATGTTGCTGATGGTTTATTTGAGGTAGGAAAAGTTCGCGAGTTCTGAGAACGAACAGCCATTAGCTTTTAGAACTTACATAGAGGAAAACATTTTGTAGAAAGCCCTGTCTGTGCGGAAGGAAAACCTTTCTCCCCTAGTCGTGAAAATGTCATGGTTCATCCTTGTGGTTTCAGCGCCGAAAAATTTATAGGCTTTTCGCCTAAAACCTCATGGGTTTATGGACGAAAAGTTAGGAATTTTTTGTCAAAAAGTTCCTAACTTTTAAAGCAAAAGCTTATGAATTTTTGACCTAAAATCTTATAAGGCTTTGCCAATGTTCTTGCAAAGTTTTTCGCGCTCGAATTGAGGTTTACTTTGGAATTTCTAGGGGAAAATTCTATGAAATTTTAAATTTTTTTTTTAAAAGCTTATAAGATTTTGAGGATATCACATAAAATTAAATTTGACAAAAAGAATGTGGCGTGTTATAATGAAGCGACAGTCGAAAATGCCATGAGCGTGGCATCTGTCTTGATTCGGTTGTTTCCGAATCTTAAATGCGGCTCTTTGACAGTTCAAGGAAGGACTACGGAACGACCGATTTTCATATTTTCCAAAAACTCTTCAACTTGTGAAGGGAAGGAACCAAATATGTATTATCGGATTTGTAATTACAACAATCCACAGGACAGGGATGCGAAGAAAAAGTTTTTCCCTGCCCCCCATTATCTCGGCACTTTGACAACCAAGCAGTTTGCAAAGCGTTTATCCCATTCGACCACAATGACAGAAGCGGACGCCATGGCGTTCCTTGTCGAGTGTGCGAATATTTTTGAAGAAGCCCTTATAAATGGCGAGAAAATTAAACTCGACGGAATAGGCACATTCAAGGAAACTTTTGGAGGTATAGGACAAGAAAAAGCGTCGGACGTGACGGCGGATTCAATCCGCAACTTGCGAACGGCATTTCTTATTGATTCAGAATTGCGGAGGCGAATACAGAATGAAATCTATTTCACCAAAGCAGGCAATTTGATAAACAAGACTGATGATGAAAATACATCAGTCGAACAAAGAGAAAAAGGCGATTAAGCTCAAGAGTAAACAAGACTATTATATTTAAATTCAAACACTATTATTATCTTTCAAAGCAAATGTATGTTTCACCGCTGCGAATGGCGCGACATACAAAACGGACTAAAAACTCTGTGAAGAGTTACATGAAACACTAAACATGCAAGCTTATTAAAGACAAGGGATTTAGCCGCATTTGTCCCCAATGACGATCTCTATGATATAATTTTATGACAAGGCAATTAGCCAATGAATTTTCGTATGTACTGTTGTATATTACGATTTTCAGGCTAGAAAATCCTCTAATATGAAATCCGCGCCGATGGCGCGGATTTTTTTTGCCACCTTTTGATAAGCATGGTGTGTGCATATCTTGTTGCAAATGTTATGCCAAAGCTCTCTGTCTGTTTGAAAACTTGCTTATATGCAAATCATTTTCCGCCATAAATGGCGTTGTATTCTTCAAGGCTCAAGATTTGTATATCCTTATCACAGAAAACATCTGCTTCCGAGAATATTGAAAAAGTCGTTTCGCAACAAAAAAATCATGAACAATAGTAAATAAACGAATTTTATAACAAAACCAAGCTAAAAATTACTGTGTTAATCAGTTGCTAAATTTTAATGTTCTTGCTATTATTAAATCTATGACGAAAATTCAGTCCCAACTTTTTGCGATGCAAGACGAAAAGTATCGCAAGTTTCAATCCAGACTTATACCAAATGTCGCGCCAGAAAAAATCATTGGCATCAGAATTCCAGTTTTGAGAAACTTCGCGAAAAAAATTTTCGGAACGAAATCCGCCGAAGAATTTTTGGAAACGCTTCCGCATAAATTTTATGACGAAAACAATTTGCATAATTTTTTGATTGCGCGAATAAAAAATTTTGAAAGTTGCGTCGTCGCCGTTGAAAAGTTCTTGCCATACATTGACAATTGGGCAACTTGCGACATTCTTCGCCCCGCAATTTTCAAATCGCATAAAGAACAACTTTTGCCGCACATAAAAAAATGGATTTCTTCGACCGATGTTTACGCCGTGCGCTTTGGGATTGGAATGTTGATGAGTCATTTTTTGGACGAAGATTTCGATGAAAAATATTTGGCAGCCGTCGCAAAAATTTGCTCGGAAGAATATTACATAAAAATGATGCAGGCGTGGTTTTTCGCCACCGCACTCACAAAGCAATATGATGCGGCGCGGAAGTTCATCGAGCAAAAAAAGTTGCAGCCATGGACGCACAACAAGGCAATCCAAAAAGCAAACGAGAGTCGCGCCATTCCTGCCGAGCATAAGGAATATTTGCGCGGGCTGAGGATATGAGAGAAATCAGGAATGCGCTTTGTATATATTGCATATAGACGAGAGAAGCAAGAGTGATGACGCAATATATCCTTTTTGCGTCGTATTGCTAACGGAATTTTATTTTGCGCCGTTGCCCGCGCAATGTTGACAATTATAAAATCGTGTTTTTTATTCTGTCGCGTCATTTTTTTTCGTGTGGCAACTTGTCTTTCGTCGTTTTTTCGTTGAGAGAAATCGCAGAAATTCTTTCGCCGAAAATTCCCATCACGAAAAGAAGCGGGGTGTAGCCTACGCGATCCGCATCTTTTACATCCGCGCCGTTTTCCAACAAAGCTCGAAGTCAAATTTTGCGACAGTATTTTGGCACAAACTTTAAACACCCATTTTATTTTTGCAATAAAACTATGATTTTGTTTCTTCCACATTTCTTATCGTGAGGAAAAACGAGACAATCAAAATTATTCCGCACACAACAATGCTCGCGTCCGCCACGTTGAAAGTGGGCCAGCGTTCCAATCCGAATATTCCAAAAAATTTCACGTCGATGAAATCCACCACTCCTTGCGGACGAAAAATTCTGTCGATGATGTTTCCAATGCCGCCACCCACGATTCCGCAAATGCACCACCTTTGCATCGAATTGAATTCGTTGTTTCGAAAATAAATCACCACTACGAGCGCGATCACCACAAGTGGTACGAGCGAAAACAAAACCGCGCGAGCATTTTGCGAAAGCGTCGCGCCCAAACTGAACGCCACGCCTTTGTTCGCCACGTGAATTATTCGAAGCAAGTCGCCGCCAAAAGAATAGCCGATGCTGAACGGCGGAATGTTTTTCACAATCCAAAGTTTCGTGATTTGATCGAGCAAAATTATCGCAAGCATAAGCGAAAACGGAATCAATTTCTTTTTCATATCTTTCATATTTTCTCCAATTAAAAAATAAAATTCGGAATTAAAAAATGCGCTACATTTCAGCGCGGATTCTAACTGTAAAAAAAAATCGAATTTTCCGCCGCGCAATTTTTTCAATTCATAATTCATCAATTTACAAATTCGTCGGGAAATCCAAGAAAACTCCTTCCACGCCTTTTTCTTCGAGCAAGCGTTCGCGGAGCGAATTCACGCCGAATGTTTCCGTGTTGTAATGTCCGCTAGCAATCACGTTCATTCCTTCTTCCTTAATCGGATTGAAGTCGCTGTGTCCCAGTTCGCCGGTGATGTAGCAGTCCAAGCCTTCGCGCCACGCCCAATAATGGTCGTCGCCCGCGCCACCTGAAACAATTCCCACCGTGGAAATTTTCTTTTTCCCGAACGCGAGAATTTGATTTGGCTTTGCGTTTGGACTCAAGCGGCGCACATTGGAAAGAATCTTTTCTGAAATTTCTTCCGCGCTCATAGGTTTTGGAAGTTTTCCTTTTATGCCGATTTCCATTCCGCGCCACGGACAAAATTTTTTTAAGGTCTTCATTCCAAGTGTGCGCGCAATTGAAAAATTGTTGCCCACTTCTTCGTTCGCGTCCAGCGGAATGTGGTAGCCAATGAGCGCGATGTCGTTTTTGATGAACGCGGCGATTCGCGGATAATGAATGTAAGTGAGCGTTTCCACATTGTCCCAAAAAAGTCCATGATGAACGAACAAAACATCTGCGCCGCATTCTGCCGCTGCCGTAACAGTGTCCAGCGTCGCGTCAACTGCAAAGGCGACCTTCTTTATCTGCTTTTTTTCTGGCGCGGAATTTTGAATTTGAATTCCGTTACGCGAAGGATCGGCAGAATAATTTTCCTTTTTCAAAATTGAATTGAAATAAGAATCAAGTTCGTTTAAAGTCATTTTTCCTCCTCTTGCAAAAAATTTTTCAATAAATAAAATTTGTAATGGAAGCAGATTCCCGTGTCAAGCACGGGAATGACGGATTTGCAACGATTTCGACTCACATCAACCTCCACGAAATTCAATTCTCGATTTTTTTTCTTGTCGCGTAAACACAATAACTCGGCGCGAACAAAGTCTTGTCACGAGCCACTCCCAGAAATATTTTAGCGAAAACCGGATTTGTCTGCGCCACAAACCCGAATCCCGGCGTAACATAATCGGCTATGCTCGCCAAATCCAAACTGCGCGGAAAAGCACGCGCGTCTGGCGATGAAAAATATTTTCCGAAAATCGCATCGAGGTTTTCCGTAGGCAAAGTGCTGCTCGAATCGCAGACTACGAAAACGCCTTTTTCCGCATAACGATTTTTTGCGATACAGGCGAGCGCATTATAAGTGCAATTGTAAATTTTCGAGAATTCTTGAGAGCGAGCATTCTGCGCTTTTTCGCGGAATGCAATTTTGTTCGCGACAGATTTTTCGCCTTGTAAAAAATTAGCCAAAAGAAAAAATCTTCGCAAAAATTTCACATTCCGCAAATCGGAGAAATTATCATCATACAAATCCGCGGCTAGAACAGTGTATCCGGCGCGGGCAAGCAAAATCAAATATGGCTCGTAGTTCAAAGTTTCGGCACAAATATCGCCCACGAACAAAATTATTGTATTTTTTTGCGTCGAAATATTTTCGTTTGAAAAAGTGTAAAGCGTTAAATTTCGTCTGTCGAAAACTTCAATCGCTTCATTAAAATTCGCTTCAGAAAAATCGTTGGAAATCGGACAGGAAAAATATTCGCGCTTGACTTGAACATTGTATTTTTTCGTCTGCAGGTGAACTGGACGCATGGCGATGTCGGCGACTAAAAGAAAAAGCGAAACAAGCAAAAACAAAATTGACGCGATGAAAAATTTCGCGCTATAAGAATCCACGAACAAACCTTGCGAAAAGCGCACGATGCTGCGATAGTTAAAAATCGTAGTAATGAGCGCAAGTGCGAAAATTACGATTCCAGAAAACCGGATTCCCCATGCCAGCATTTGCAAAATCATCACGATGACGCTGAGTGGAGCCAAAATCGCGAGCGCGTCATGCCTAGTGTGCCGCGTAAAAAAAATGCGCGCGTCCAAAAAAACGAGCATAGCAAGGACAAGCATTTCTCCAATAAACGGCGTCAAAATCTGCATACTTTATTCTATCGAATAAAACAGAATTTTGCAATATATCTCAAGAATCTAATTTCGAGATTTTTCCAACGCTTCCGTCCATTTTTGCATCAAGATTCCCAACGCCACGCCCACATTTAATGACGCCTTAAGTCCGACCATCGGAATTGTCACACGACCGTAAGTCGCGCGCTTCAAAGCTTCGGGACTTGCACCCAATTCTTCCGAACCGATTATGCAAATTCCGTGCGCTGGAAATTCAAAACGCTCAATCGGAGTGCCGCCTGTTTCCAAGACAAAAATATTTTCGTCTTCTGGAAGCTCGTCGAGCGAAGCGCGCTTGAAACCCAAAGTTTCTATGCAACCCATCGCGCTTCGAATCGCGCGTGGATGATTTGGATCTGCGCACAAAGGCGAAAGGAAAATTTTTTCCACGCCCATTCCTTCTGCCGTGCGGAAAATCGAGCCTAAGTTGAATGGCGAACGAATGTCTTCGGCGTAAATGCAAATGCCAGGAAAAAAATTTCGTTTTTGCACAAACGGCACGCATTCGGCAATTTTTTCCTCGTTTTGAATTTGCGTTGGATGCGGAGCAATCACCAAATCCCATTCTGCGGGAAAAGTTCCCAAAATTTCAAGCAACGCGTTCCGGGCGATATTGCAAAGTCTGCGTTCGTCGAGCGGATTTTGCGAAAGCAATTTACAGATTTTTTGCGCCGAGTTTGGATTGAGCTTTGAATCTTTCAAAAGGATTTCACAAAGAGCCTTTTCGTATTCTATGCGGCTCATCGAAGAAAAATTGTATTCCGCGCCAGCTTCGGCAATTCCTGCGATATCGCGTTCAAGCGCGCCGAAACTCAACGCGAGTTTCCTCCGCTTTTGTCCAGGCGAAAGCTGGAAAAGTTTGTTCGGGTCAATCATTATGCAAACACCGTGAGACTCCGCCTCACTATCGGTTTTCTACGAAAAACTCACAAAATCATTCGTAGCGACATTTTTATCACAAGCCACGGGCTTGCAAAGCAATATGTCGTTTTGGGAAACACGAAGCGTATTTTAGAATTTATTTCGCTCGGTAGTTGGCATGTCGAAAACACCGTTTGAAAAGACACGCACTATTTTGATTCAACTAAATCATTTTGCAAAATTTCAATACGCCAATTTTATCAAGTCGAACAAATCGTCGCTTGTCATGCTTCGCGGCAAGAAATTCACCATTTCAAGCTGGCCGGCATCTTCGGCGACAAGCGAAAGTTGCTCGATGGAAACTGACAAATCTTTTAAACGCGCCGGCAAATTCGATTTGGCGATTTTTTTCCTCACATAATCGGCGTAGGCAACGCAAGCTTCTTCATCGCCAGCTTCATCTGGCGCGGCGCGTAGGATTTTCGCCAAACGTGCGATTCGCTCAGCCTTGAATTTCGCATGATCCTCAATAATATAAGGAAACAAAATCGATGTCACAAGCGATTGAGAAATTCCTAATTTTGTGTATGTGCTCAAAGCCAAAAGCGTCGCCGCGCCTTGAGAACTTATTGAAGACGCAAGTCCTGCCATGCATCCACCTTGCGAAAGCAAAACTTCGCTCGGCGTTGTCACCATAAGTGAAGGCGCACCGTCAAGCGCGTATCCAGTAAGTTCAATCGCCTTTTCCGCAACCATGTCGGAAAAAAACGATGCTTTCGGCGAAATATACGCTTCGGTCGCCAAGCACAAAACTTCAAGACTCATTGAAGCGATTTGATTTTCTGTCAAAGAAACCGTCAAGTTCGGATCAAAAAGAGCGAGCCTACAAATTGAGTTTTTGTTTTTGATGACTTTTGTGGAATTCGTTCGCGAATCCACGATCGGCGTAAAATTGGAAAAGACATAAGGATTGCGAATCGTGCTCGGAACACAAATCAACGGAAGCGGCGCAACGGACGGAATCGCGCCGTCTACAAATTCATAAAAATCTTGGGTCTCATGATAAACTTCGCAAACAATTTTGGCAAGATTCAAGGACTGTGTTCCGCCAACGCCAATCACGCCGTGAACATGCGCGTCACGGGCAAGCGTCAAAGCCTGTTCCACCATCTGGGTATTTGCAATTCCAGCGACAGAATCAAAAATAAAATAGTTTACCTTTCTGTCATCGAGAGGCTTTGTGACTTTTTCTGAAATTCCGACTTGCTTTAAAATCGGATCTAGCACCACCATAAATTTCGACCCGATTTCATTCACAAACTGCCCAAGCCTGCTGACCGTATACGAACCTAGAACAATGTTAGGAGAAACCCTAAAGACAAAATCCGCCATATTTTCCTCAACCTCAAAAAATAAAAAAGGCGGAAACATAAATTCCGCCCTTTGCCAAAATATGAATTTTATTACGAAAGTTAGATTCCGTAAGCCTGCATAATCCTTTCGGCAGTGGCACTTATAGTCTGAGCATTAAGGTAATTCGAATCTTTGATTTTTTCCTTGATTTGCGCGATTAAATCCGTGCGTACGTCAGGAGTTTCATCGGCGATTCCCTTGAGATAATACGCCTCGGCCATTTCTCGGGCTTCTGCGGAAACAGAAATCGAATCAGGCGAACCTTTTGCGCTTCCAGCGTTTTGAGCGCGCTTTGTATTCTGAACATTGTTGAGCGGGCTGATTCCGCCAATTTGATCTATTTTCATATTATACCTGCCTTATGCCTATATTATCGGCACAATCCTCTTTCAAGTTTAACATTTTTTAAAACAAATTTCAACAACATTCAATGAAATTTATCAACATTTAAAATTGTCGTCAAAATATAACGCAAGTACGCTCCGCGTCCTTGCTATCAAGTTTCCGCTTGCTCGCATGTCTCGCATTTTCGTCCGCAGAGCAGACAAAAACCGTGAAAACTTGCGCCGACAATTTTAACTCGAGTTTTGTGGTGCGAAGCACCTTACCAAAAACTCGCCTATTTATTGCGATTTTTCATTTCATTACGAAGTCGCGTTTTCAATGTTTTTAGAAATTGAATTTCTAAAAACATTGAAAATAAAAAGAAGGTTTAAATTAAGCGGCTAAAATATCGCCGCTTAATTTAATACGAGTTTTGTTCCAAAACTCGCTTATTTACTGTCGTTTCTCATTTCATTGCGAAACGATGTTTTTAACATTCTCGGAAACTGAAGTTTCCTGCGATGTTAAAAAATAACGAACGTTTAAAATTAGCGTCAAAGATATTGCCGCTAATTTTAACTTCGAGTTTTGTTCCAAAACTCGTTTATCTATTGCGACTTCTCATTTCATTGCGAAGTCGCGTTTTTCAATTATGAAAAAGTTGAAACTTTTTCATAATTGAAAATTTAAAGAACAATAATTTTTCAACATTGCAGGAGACAGCCAAAAGTTTCGAGTTGCGGCTAGCCGGCGAATCCCGCGCGGCGGTCCCGCTCCGGGCGGAAAGCCCC
>CAJUBD010000009.1 GCA_910584475.1 uncultured Treponema sp. | reverse complement strand
CGAAGAGGCAAAAAATTTCATCGCGGGGATTTTGTCTCACGCTGCGGAAATCACGATGAAACGCTCCATGATTTCATCATGACAAAAATCAATGTACCGCCTCTGCATTATTTTTTAAGTTTAAAACAAAAAATCTATTTTTTCAAAAGCGCGGCAAATGGATTGTAAGTTTCGCCATCTCCTGAATTCGCGTCGTCAGAAAGATATTTTGTCGTCTCCAAGTCTTGTTCGCGCGAAGAAGCGAGCGCAAGCGAAATGCGCCTTTCCTGCGAATCAAAAGATTTTACCACGACCGACATTTTTTCTCCAGCTTTGAAAACTTTTCGCAAATTCGTTCCGGGCTTTTGGTTCAATTCAGAAACATGAACAAGACCATCGATTCCAGGCTCTAGGTTTACGAAAACGCCGAAATCCGCCACGCGCGAAATCGTGCCGTCCACCTTCGTGCCTTCATTGTATTTTGCGCCCGCCTTGTTCCACGGATTTTCTTGCAAAGCCTTAAGGCTCAGCGAAACGCGCTCGGCTTTCCAATCCGCCTTTATCACTTGCACCGTAATTTCCTGTCCCACATGCAAAACGTCTTCGATATTTTGAACGCGCTCATAGGAAATTTCCGAAACCGGAAGCAACGCCTGAAATCCGCCGATATCCACGAACGCTCCATAATCGTGAAGCGCACTAATTTTCCCAGACACATTTTGTCCGACTACGACTCGCGCTTGCAAATCCAAAATTCCTTGCTCGCGCTGTTCTTGCAAAATCGCGCGGTTTGAAACGACGATGTTCCGTCCTTCGTTTTTGTATTCTTGAATTTTAAAAACCAAATGTCTTCCCACGAAATTTTCTTCCGCCGATTTTTCCGCAGAAGAATTTTTACGACCGCCCATTTGCGAATACGGACAAAAAGCGCGCGTCCCTCCGATTTTGATTTCGTAGCCGCCTTTGATTTCTTTTTCAACGACGCCTTCCACCGGGATGCCCGAATTGAACGCGTTCTCAATCATCGACTTGTCCGCGTTCTGTCCGCTGATTTTCGTGGTAAAACGTGACTCGCCGTCTTGCGTTCCTAAAAAGAAAACTTTGATTTTGTCGCCTTCCTTTGGAAGATTTTCATCGGAAAATTCCGCGCGATCCAAAACACCTTCGCTCTTCGAGCTTAAGTCCAAAAAAATCGTTGTGTCCGTAACCGCCACAACTTCAGTTTCAATTTGTTCACCAATTTCAAGTTTTTGCATATAGAAAAGGATAACATTATTTTCGCGGAATATCAAGCGGAATTCTTTTGCCACGGAAGTCGCTTATATTTTTATCAGAATCCTTTAACTTGTTAATAAGAATTTTGAGGTTTTTCCATTTTTTTTTCGCAAATAAGCAAACGGACTTCCAAAACATAAAAACAAGCATTGATGAACATTTAAAATCAGCAACTAAAATTGCGCCGCTGATTTTAATACGAGTTTTTTTCAAAAACTCGCCTTTTGTAGTTGCCTGCTCACGCAGGCGAATTAAGCATTCTCGAAAACTGACGTTTTCTGCGATGCTTAATTTTAAGGAACGGCATGTTTGGGTCGCTTGCGTGATGTGTCTACCCGCGCTGCCTGTTTCGCTTCCGCCGGTGTAGCCTCTGCGTTGTTTCGCTTCCGCAAGGGGCTTCAAAAAAAATTCCGATTTTGACAAGGCCACTAAATAATAATCAACCCTAGCAAAAACGAGAAAAGTATGATACACTATTTCCATGGCAAAAATTGTTTGTTTCGGCGAATTGATGTTGCGGCTCGCGCCCGAAGGTTTTGAACGTTTCGTGCAGGCGAAAAAGTTGAATGTGGAATTTGGCGGTGCGGAGGCGAATGTCGCGATTTCGCTTGCGAATTATGGCGAAGATTGCGCGTTCGTGACGAAGCTGCCTCAAAACCAATTGGGGCAAGCCGCGCTGAATTCTTTGCGCCGTTACGGTGTGGACGTTTCGTTTGTGGCGCGCGGAGGCGAACGGCTTGGAATTTATTTTTTGGAAAAAGGCGCGGCGCAACGTTCGAGCCTTTGCATTTACGATCGCGCGCATTCTTCTTTCGCCGAATCTTCGCCAAATGATTTTGTCTGGAAAAAAATTTTTGACGGCGCGAAATGGTTTCATGTCACGGGCGTTACCCCCGCCCTTTCAAAGAATTGCGAATTGCTCACGCTGGAAAGTTGCAGGGAAGCCAAACGCCTTGGACTGAAAATTTCTTGCGACTTGAATTATCGAAGCAAATTGTGGTCGAAGCAAAAGGCGAAAAAAGTGATGACGGAAATTTCAAAATACGTTGACCTTTGCATTGCGAACGAAGACGACATGAAAAATGTTTTCGGCATTGAGACGAAGCGCACCGACACGGATTCGGGAATAATAGACGTAGAAGCGTACAAAAAAACAATTTTAGTTGCGGCGGAAAAATACGGTTTTTCGCAAATTGCGCTCACGCTGCGGAAATCCATTTCCGCAAGCGAAAACAATTGGAGCGCGATTTTTTTTGACGGAAAAGAAATCTTTCAAAGCCGCGAATATAAAATCGATGTTGTGGAACGAGTCGGCTCAGGCGATGCTTTCGCGGCTGGATTGATTTTCGCGCTGAGTGAAGGTTTTGGAGCGCAAGACGCTTTGGAATTCGCGACGGCGGCTGGCTGCCTCAAGCACAGCGTGGAAGGCGACTTCAACATGGTGAGCGCGGAAGACGTGGAAAGGCTCGTGCACTCGTCGGGCACTGGTCGCGTAATTCGATAAAAAAAATTTGGAAGGTTTAAAATTGGCACCAAAATACTGTCGCAAAATTTAACTTCGAGTTTTGTTCCAAAACTCGCTTATTTATTGTCGTTTCCGCTTGAAACTTCGCGCTGTGCGCTCCTCGCGAAGGCACTTCGTTGCGAAACGATTTTTTCAGCAATTCCCGAATTTGACAATTCGCTCGTTGCTGAAAATTAAGGAACATTTAAAATCAGCAACTAAAATTGTGTTGCTGATTTTAATACGAGTTTTTTTCAAAAACTCGCGATTTACTGCCCGCTCGCGCGGGCTAATTAAGCGTCCTCGGAAGTTGAAACTTCCTGCGGTGCTTAATTTTAAGGAACCTTTCAATATTCTTTCTACAATTTGTTTCAGCTAGTTCATCGCCATTTTGCGGCTTGTTCATTATATTCATTTGCCGCATTTAAAAATCCCCGAAAACTCAAAAATATGGAGTTTTCGCAATTCGTGTGCTGAACATTTATAAGAAAAACAAAGAACATAAGCGATGCTTGACGCTCTCGTTCCATGCAGACTTTGAGTCCGCTATGCTGCCAAACGGCAGTTTATTCACAAAAATTCAAGTTTTTTCCCGCAATTTTTAATGTTGCTCGCGCCGAACAATGGGCGGATAATTACCTTAACATAAATACTAGGAGGTATATTATGAGCAGAATGTTATCAACTGCTAAATTGATTTTGTTTGCGGCGATTTTTGGAGCGATGATTTTTGTGGGCTGCAATAATTCTTCTTCGGACGATGAACCCAACGGAGGCGGTAGTACCACTGTTCCTGACGATCCAGGAACGGGGGAGGGCACAACGGATCCGGATGATACAGGCGATGTTATGCCGGCTACCATAACGATTGGCGAATATACTGCCAAGGTTGAAGCCAGTGAGGGTGTCACTTACAGTGATGGAAAATTTATTTTGCCGAAAGCATCTGATGATGAGAATAAAGCTGCGCTTTCGTTGGTATTTGATGAATCGATTGATATTTCCAAGTATGCAGGATTTTATTTTAGTTATACGCAATCAGTAGGACATAAATATAGCGGATCCCTTCAATTTTTTGATTCCGATGAAGGTGAAGATGAAAATCGTACTTTCGCTAAATGGGGTATAGGTAGTTGGTCTGAATCAGGAGAAGCGAAAGGTAGTGTTACTACTGCTAGTAGTGATACATATGAAGACAATGATACTGATGAGCAAAAAGCAACTAAAGATGCGGCATATGTGGATGCGCTTAAAAATTTGAAGATGATAAAATTTGCTGCTTCTACAGATTTTGATTGGACTGTATACGGCTTTAAATTTACAGGTAGTGGAAATACAGGAGGGGCTGATAATCCTGGCGAAGATGATGTTGGTAATGCTATCGAACTCCCTGGCATAGATTTCTCGGACTCAAGTACGAAAGACATGGTAAGTGCAAGTGCGGATTGGGCGAGTACAAAGTTTACGGTGCAATCTGGTTACCTAAAAATTGAGGCGGGAGGTTGGGCGAGTTTTATCATAACATACCCGAGCGAACAGGACTTGACAGGTAAGAAGATGAAAATCACTGGTCATATTATTGGTGATGATTATACAAAAAATGAAAATGGGCTGAAGTTCAATGTGATGGATGCTAATAATTTGGAATATACCTATAGCGGAAGTAATTTTAATCTGACTACTTCTGACTCTTCCATAACAAGTGAATACGGATGGGGAGAGAGCAAAGACGAGGAAAATAAAAACATAGATCCAGATTGGAAAAGGATTAAAGCTATAAAAATTTATCCGCAAGGGGACACTGGTACGCTTTACATCAAGTCCATTGAATTTGTCGAATAACCACTGCTTGACGCAGTGCGAGCCCTTGTCCAAAATTTTGGGCAGGGGCTTTTTTTTCTACGCTATCCCCGTCAATATTGCTAAAATGTTTATGAAACGAGCGTAAGGGCTGCTGAATAATAAAATCACGCATCAGTACTTTGCGCCAATCTGCAAAATGCGCAAGCGGCGAGTTAAAATTTTTTGGCTTCTTAAAAATTAAGTCCGCAGGAAACAGGTCTGAAACTTCGCCTAACGGCTCGTTGCCAGAACAGTTTTCGAGGAACTTAATTTCGCCCGCGTTAGTAAATTTTTGCGTTGCGGACAAGTACAAAATAGATTGTCGGGTCAAGCCCGACAATGACAAACAAGCGAGTTTGCATTGCAAACTCGTGTTAAAATCAGCGACGCGAGTTTTTCTCAAAAAAACAAGGCGAAAAACTCGGTGGCAATTCTTCCGCTCACAGAATTTGCCTCAAAAAATTGTATCGTCCGAAAAAAGATTGAATTTCTAATTTCGTAAGTTTTCTTAATTTTTGATTGTTATAACGACAGTGTTAATTTTAACCATTGCTTTTTTTTAAGAGATGTGCTATAATTCAAAAGTGTCGGTTTTGTATATTATTGGAACGCCAATCGGAAATTTGGGCGACATCACATTTCGCGCGTTGGAAACGCTGAAAAATGTGGATGTCGTAGCGGCCGAAGACACGCGCCATACGCTTGAATTGCTGACGCATTTTGAAATCAGAAAGCCGATGATTTCGTGCCGCGCTCAAAATGAAGATTTCGCCGCGGAAAAAATCATCGCGCTTTTGGAAGATGGAAAAAATGTAGCTTATGCTAGCGACGCTGGAATGCCAGGCATAAGCGATCCCGGCGCGATTTTGGCGAAAAAAGTGCGCGAGGCGGGATTCACAGTAACGCCGATTCCAGGTCCTAGCGCGTTCGCCACTTTGGTGAGCGTGGCAGGTCCAGGCGGAAAGACGCTTGTTTTCGAGGGTTTTCTTTCGCCCAGCCCTGGAAAACGCCGCAAGCGGCTTCGCGAATTGCTCGAAAGAAAGGAAGCGTTCGTTCTGTATGAATCGCCGTTTAGGATAGTAAAGTTGCTTTCGGATATCGCCGACATTGAAAGCCAGCGGAGAATTGTCGTCGGGCGTGAATTGACGAAAATCCACGAAGAAATTACGGACGGCACTGCTGTTCAAGTTCGCGATGACTATGCGCGGAGGCAGTCCGTCAAGGGCGAAATCGCGGTTTTTGTGGCGGGAATTTAAACATTACACTGTCCGCTCGCGCGGGCAAGTTAGGCATCTTATAACAATGTTTTCACGGCGAGCCGCAAGGCGAAGTTTCTGGCGAGATTTGTGCGAATTTGATTTTTCAAGGACGAAAAGATGACGGAAGAAGAGTTGAAAAAAATTGACGCGCCGAACAAGGCGGAAAAAAAAGCTCCCACGGCGCGCCAGCAAAGACGGAATACGATTTTGTTACAATTGGGCGGCGCTTTGCTGCTTTTCGCATTCGGATTTATTTTGACGCCCATTTCTATAATTGCGGCGAAATATTTTTACGAATATGTTCTTCACGGCGGCGGAAATTCCCAAACGACTTTTTTGTCAATCGTGATGTTCGTGTCGATCGTGCTCGCGTGGTTTTTGAGCCGCCAAGTGTGCAAGTTGATCGCGAAGCGTTTGGGAAAGGAAAAACTCGGTGAAGAAACAATGAATTTTTATTTTCCAAAATAACTTTTTTGAATCAAGGAACTCCTCATACAGAGAGCGATGGAAAATATGGCGAAAAATTTGTATTGAAAATTTTTCGCCATATTTGAAGCGAGTAGAATTCTCGGAAAACGCGAAGTTTCAAGCGAGTTTCCTGCGGACTTAATTTTTAAGGAACATTTAAAATCCGCGCTGAAATGGCGCGCGGATTTTAATCTCGAGTTTGTTGCACAAACTCGCTTGTTGTACTTGCCAGCGTCGCAACAAGTCGCTAACGCGGGCGAAATTAAGTTCCTCGGAAATTGACATTTCCTGCGGACTTAATTTTTAAGGGATGCTAAAACTGCGCATAATCCGCGATAATTTTCGCCGTGTTTTCAATTCCAGCATACGCGCTGTTTATAAGCAAATCGTAATTCTCACGCTCCCCCCAAGTATACTCGGTGAACGTGTTGTAATGATTTGCGCGGCGCTTGTTTATTTGAGTGATGACTTTTTTCGCATCCTTTTCAGGCGTGTTGAACGCTTTTATGGCGCGTTCGATTTTTGCCGCTTCGTCCGCATAGATAAAAACGTTCAAAATATCGTTGTCATCGAATTCATTCGAAACGCGCAAAATGTAGTCGGCGCATCTGCCCACAATCACGCACGGAGCTTCTTTGGCGATTTTCAAAATCACTTTTCGCTGCGCGTTGAAAATCTGGTCGACCAAGGGCAGCGTACTTGGTGCGGCGGCATTGTTATAATTTCCAGAAGAATAATGCGAGCCGAACATCATATTGTAAATCCAAACGCTCGAAAGGCTTTGCTCGCTTTTTTCAATGAAGCGCGGAGATAGGCAGCTTTCTTCCGCCGCCATATCGATGAGTTGCTTGTCAAAAAATTTGTAGCCTAGTTTTTTGGCGACAAGTTCGCCCACAAGATGACCGCCGCTTCCAAACTCACGGCTTATTGTGATAATCTTTTTCATAATTTCTCCTCAATTATTTTCTTCCTTAAAATTAAGCACCGCAGGAAGTTTCAACTTCCGAGGACGCTTAATTAGCCCGCGCGAGCGGGCAGTAAATCGCGAGTTTTTGAAAAAAACTCGTATTAAAATCAGCAACGCAATTTTAGTTGCTGATTTTAAACCTTGGCTATTAATTATCAGTGTCACTGACTTTTTCAATAAAACAATTCCGCCTCAAATGAAGCAAAATCTTTCGTCTTGCCGACAAGAATCAAGTGAGAATTTTCAGAATCAATTTTTCCATAAACAAAAAGTTCATCGCCCAACATGACTTCTTTCGAATAATTCAAGCGAAAATCACGAATTTGCTTTCCCTGAAATTCCTGAGGCAGAGCGTCTTCCACAAAAGCGGCGTAACGAGAATTCGTCGTGTGCCCGTTCGCATCAATGTCGGAAAATTTTATCTTGCGAGAATCAAAAATTTCAAATCCCTTTTCATCAATTGAGATTTTCGCAGGCTTGAGACAATCCATTTCAGTTTGAACGGTGGGCGAAGGCCGCAACGTAAAATTTTTTACAGGCATAATCTTTCGTCCGTTCAAGTCCATCACAAGCCAAGTCGATTTCGCGCTTACCAGGATATTGCCTTGCAAATCCAAAAATTTATAGCAACGCACAAGCTGCAACGCCTCAGGCTTTTCTTCCCAAGTCGCAATTTCAATGACTTGGTTTTCTTCGGGCATTTTGTGAACGCGAAACGAATTGCGCGAGACCAAAATAGCGATTCCGTGTTCCGCCAAAAATTCCCGTGACATTTCGCGGGCGCGATAGTCTTCCACCGCAATGTCCGCCGACATTTTCACAAGTTCGTGCAAACTCAAAACTTTGTTCGCACTCGCCGCCGCAAAATAAATTCGTCTTTGCGAATGAAATGTGCCGCTTTCATCTCGCCATTCTTTGTATTCCATTTTTTCCTCTTAAAAAATTAGACAAGTAATTTCACATTAGGTTGCAAGGAATTTGTGACACAAAAAATTGCGCCGACATTTTCTGTCATCGCCCTTGCGATTCTGTCTTTTGCGCTTCCCGTAACGTTGAACAGTTCGAGTTTCGCCAAGGTTCGCGCGGAAAGCCCGAATTCTTTTTCGATGTGAACCAATTCAAAAAGCGGGGTGCGCCCGATGAGTTGGTTCGCCGAAGTGTAAACATTCGCCATTATTTTTCTCCTAATACAAAGTCACGAGCAAAATTAGAATTTCGCGAATCGATTTGTTTGCGCCATAAAAGCATTATAGCAAATGTAAATATTTTTTTCAATTTTTTTTTAATATGAAAAAGCTGTAAAATATGATATAATTATTTTATGACGAACGAAGCGAAAGAAATCCGCGAAAACTTTTTGAGCACTTTTCTCGAAAAAATGACGTGCATCTTTTGCGTTGCTTTTGCTTCAACTGCAAATGTAATTGCCATAAAAAAATCGTGCTTGCGGAGGCAAACTAAAATTGAAAACTTTGTATGTGTCCGACTTGGACGGAACTTTGTTGCGAAGCGACGAAACAATTTCCGAATACACTAGCGGCGTGATAAATGCCTTGACTTGCAAAGGAATGATTTTTTCTTATGCCACCGCGCGTTCGTTGGTTACCGCCGAAAAAGTTACGAAGGGTTTGAATGCGAAAATTCCTTCGATTGTATACAACGGCGCTTTTGTGCTTGACAATCGGACTAAAGAAATTCTTGTCGCAAATTATTTTGACGATGACATTTATGATTTGTTGGACGACTTGTTTGCCAACAAAATTTTTCCCCTCGTTTATGCGAAAATTGCCGGAAATGAAAAATTTTCATTTGTGCCAAAACTATGCTCCAAAGGCATAGTAAAATTTCTTGAAACGCGGCGCGGCGACATCCGCACGAACGCCGTTGGGACTCCTGCCGATTTGAAATCTGGAAATATTTTTTACATCACTTGTATCGATAAGCCTGAAAAACTTCGGCCGCTTTACGAAAAATACAAAAGCGCGTTTCATTGTGTTTACCAAGTCGATATTTACACGAAAGAGCAATGGCTTGAAATAATGTCTCCGCTCGCTTCGAAGGCGAACGCGATAAAGCAATTGAAGTCGCTTTTGAATTGCGAAAAATTGATTGTCTTCGGCGACGGAAAAAATGACATCGATATGTTTGAATTGGCGGACGAAAGCTACGCCGTTGAAAATGCCGTCGAAGAATTGAAAAAAATTGCCACGGCAACAATTCCTTCGAATGATGACGATGGCGTTGCAAAATGGCTTGAGCGCAATTTTGTTTGATATTTAAATTCAGCGGTCAAAATACCGCTGCTGAATTTAATCCGAGTTTTATTCAAAGAAATCTTTTCAAAATCGCGCCAGTCGCGCCCAAAACTCCAAGGCTTGCCAGCATCATGATCACGCCCGCAATCACAACGCCGCACATCACGGCCACGACAGTTTTTCTGAAACTCATTCCCAAAAGGCTCGCCGCAAGCGTTCCGGTCCACGCGCCCGTTCCAGGGAGGGGAATTCCAACGAAAAGCATAAGCGCGACAAAAATACCGTTGCCCGCCTTTGCCTCGAGCTTTTCTCGCGCGTGCGCGCCCTTCGTCAAGAAAAATTGACATATTCCGTCAATTAGTTTTTTATCTTGTCCCCATTCCAAAAATCTTCGCGCGAAAAGATAAATTATTGGCACAGGAATCATGTTGCCGACAATGCAGACAATGTAAGAAGGAACAAGCGGCAAATTCCAAATCTGGGAAAAGGGAATCGCTCCGCGCAATTCAATGAGCGGTACCATTGAAATGAAAAAAATCGCCAAATATTTTGAAAACATATTTCATTCTAACATTTTGCAGTTTTTTTTTCAACGCGCTAAGTGATGTTCCATTCGCCTACATATCCGAGTTCTTCTTAAAATATTCCGTCAAGAATTTATAGAATTTTTCCACGCGCGCATTGTCCGCCTTGTTCTTTTTGTATGTGATGAGAATGTCACGGCTGCAATTTGGCTCGGCGATTTCCAAAAGGCGGACATTTTTAGCGTCAAGCGGTCCCCAACTGAAATGCGGCCAAAATCCAATGCCTATGTTCGCGCCAATCATTTTTTTCACTGCTTCGGGGCTGTCGCTTTCAAAAATTATGTTAGGCCTGATTCCTGCTGTTTGGCAATATTTGTCGCAAATTGCGCGCAATTGCTTTGAGCCCAAAAGCGAAATAAAATTTTCGTTCGCCACTTCGTCCAATGTAATTGAAACGCGCTTTTTGAATTTGGCGATATTCGGAACGGCAAGAAAAATTTTTTCCGTAGTAACTGAAATGTTGTCAGTTTCACTTTCATGCCGATAAAAAAGCCTTGTGGTTATGCAAATGTCAAAAAGTTCGGTTTCTTCGTTTTGCGTGAATTCAATTTTCAGATTTTTGTCGAGCCGCTGGTATTTGATGACGGCTTCCGTTACTAATCGCGAGGCGGCAAGCACATTCAGGCGAACAGTAGAGTGTTCCAATTTGGCCATTTGCCGAAGTTCTTCGGGTAGCGCGCACAAACTTTCTACAAGTGGTTTTAGTTTTTTATAGAAATATTGCCCATAAGGATTCAAAATTATCACGCGTCCTTTTTGAGCGAAAAGCGGAATATCAAGTTCGTCCTCAAGCCGCTTTATCGCCTGTGTCAAGGCGGGCTGCGCGATGTGAAGTTTTTCCGCACTCTTTGTAACATGCTGAGTCTGCGCCACTTCCAAAAAATACTTTAATTGAGTGAGTTCCAAATCATAACCTCCACATTATGTATCATAACAGTAATGACGAATTTTCTTATTGATTTAGGCGTTTTAATAATATTTAAATTATGGTTTTGATATAAATTATACATTGGGCATTATAAAAATCAAGTGTATATGAAATCGCAAAAAAGAAAATAGCAGGGACTTTTAAAACTACAGTGCTAATCTGCCTTGGACTTTTTTTGCCGGTCGATTTCGCCATGAAAAAATACAAGCTTGGCACGACGAAAATCTGAATATTCGCCTTTGAGTTTTTATCGTTGCGCTTTATATTGAAAAGCGATGGCATGCATTGCCCCTTGAAATTACGTCCGCAGGAAGCATCGACTTTCAAGGAGCTAAATTTCTTCCGAGCGAGCGAACATTGTAAGATAAGGTTAAAATTGCCACGCAATTTCAGTGCCGATTTTGAACGCTAAATGAGATGCTTTTGCTTTTCTTTGTCACTTGACTCTTTAAATAGGATCGCCGTATTTCCGATGATTCGCACTAAAGTCGCGTCGGTTTTTTTGCAGATTTCTTCGGCGAACGATATTTTTTCCTCCTTGAATTCGTTGAATTTGATTTTCAACAATTCATGGCTTTCGAGACATTCCGCGCATTTTTTCATGATGCCTTCGGAAAGGCCGCTTTGTCCGACGATTACAAGCGCATTCAGTTTGCTTGCAGCCGCGCTCAAAATTTTTCTTTGAGAACTTGTCAATTGTTTCATTTTATTTTCTCCCTAAAAAATTAAGTCCGCAGGAAGTTTCAACTTCCGAGGAACTTAATTTCGCCCGCATTGGCAACTTGTTGCGGCGCGGGCAAGTACAACAAGCGAGTTTTGGAACAAAACTCGAAGTTAAATTTTGCGACAGTATTTTGGCGCAAAATTTAAACGCTCCCTAAAAAATTAAGTCCGCAGGAAGTTTCAACTTCCGAGGAACTTAATCTCGCACGCGTTAGCAACTTGTTGCGGCGCGGGCAAGTAAAATCAGCGTAATAAAATGGCAAGGCACTTTTTTCCATATTTATGGCACGAATTTCCTACATTGCGTCGCCGCGCACTTTTTGTATTGCCTCGTCGCACGCCGCCTTGAATTCTTCGCGGAATCTTTCCTCTCCGAATTTTTTTGCGTGCGATGCGATTTTCTCGCCATCGAATTTTTTCTGCGCGTCCAATTCCTCGAAGCGCAAAATCGCTTCCTTGCAACTTTCAGAGTTTTGTTCTTCAAAGAAAACTCCTGTTTCGCCTTCGATGACGGTCTGCGTCGCGCCGCCTTTTTTGTACGCCACGACTGGTCTTCCGCAAGCCTGCGCTTCCACGGGAATTATTCCGAAATCCTCTTCGGCGCAAAATATGAGCGCGTGGCATCTTTGCAAATAGTCGCGCACTTCGTCGTCCGTGATTCTTCCTGTGAACGAGATTTTTGCGTCCGGATATTTTTCGGCGAGCGACTTGAGGGCTTTTTCTTCCTTTCCGCTTCCGATTACGACAAGATTTTTTTTGAGTGCGCCGCATGCTTCGATCGCTATGTCGATTCTTTTGTACGCGACGAATCGGCTGAATACGACATAGAAATCTTCGGCAGGCTTTCCATTCGGAAAGAGGCGGTCGGTTCCGACCGGCGGAAAAATGACTTTCGAGTCGCACTTCCAAAAGCGTTTCACCCTCCGCGCGATGTAAGATGAATTGCACACAATCGAATCGATTCGCTGCGAGGATATGAAATCCCATTGGCGGATTTTCGGCATTTGCAGTTTCATAAAAAAACGCGTGAGCGCGCCGCTTCGCTTGTAATAATCGAAGTATAGATCCCAAGCGTAGCGCATCGGCGTGTGGATGTACGCGATGAAAGGAGTTGTCGGCGGAACGATCACGCCTTTCGCACACGATGACGAGCTGGCGATTACCAAGTCGTAATGCGAAAGGTCAAACGACTCGAACGCCTTTGGCATGAGCGAAAGGAATTTCGTGTATAAGCGCGTGGCGAAAGGAATCTTCTGGACGAACGAAGTTGTGATTCTCGCAGAAGAAAAATGTCCGCGCATTTTTTTTCTGTCGTGGACGAGCGTGAAGATGTCCGCATCAGGATAGATTTTCAGCATTTCCTCCACGACGCGCTCCGCGCCGCCGTAATTTACGAGCCAGTCATGCACAATCGCAACTTTCATTTTTTTCTCGCCATTTTAAATTGAATTTATTTCGATTATATATTTTTTCCCGTTAATTTTCAAGACGATTTTGAATTGCGTTTAAAATTATTTTCGCTGAATTTTTGTACGAATAGATATGCTCGAAATCGGGGAGGGGCGAGTCATCGAAATAGACTTCGCGCATTTTCCTCGCAAGGTCGTCCACATCGCCTGCCTTGAAAAAAGTCACAGGCAGCGCGGCGTAGATTTCCTTGAAAACATCGATGTCTGAAATCACGGCTTTCGTTCCGCAATACAGAGCTTGAAGCGGCGGAACTCCGAAGCCTTCGTAGAGCGACGGTTGCACCAAAAGCCGCGCCTGCTCTATCAAAGTTTTTAGTTTTTCATCGGGAAGAAATCCAGTAAACACGATGTCGTTTTCTTCCGCGCCGGAAATCGTCTTTTCAAGCGCGGTGTCCTTCGTACGGAAATTTTCTTTTGAGCCGACAATCAAAAGCCGGGGCGGGAGGGCACTGTTCGAAAAATCCTCGCTCGAAAATCCCGCACGGAATTTTTTGAACGCCTCGACGAGCGTTCCAAGCCCTTTGTGTTTTTTTATGTTTCCGACGAATATAATCGTATTTGTCTTTTCCCCTTTTTCAAGGCGAGTCGCTTCATATAAAATTGGCGTTCCACTATATACGACCGTGATGTTTTTTTTGCAATGCAATTTTTCTTGGATTCGCCCTTTGCTGAAATTCGAGACGGTGAAAATTTCAGCGGATTTCTTTATCGCGCGAAGATAAAACATTTTTCGCAAAAAAGTTCCAAGCCTTCCTGCGAGCGGTATGTCCAAAAAAATTATGTCGTGAATCGTGCAGAAAATCGGAATTTTTATTCCGCCCATTATGTTTCCTGGAATGTTGCAGTACGGCGAGAAATATGCGTCGCAAGAATTTATTTTCTTTAAAATCCCGCGCGGAAAAAAAATCGTTTCTTTTATGGAAAAATCTTTTATTTCGCAAGGAACGCTCTCGCATTTTTCAAGGCCTACGATTTTTCGCGACTTTAGTTCGTCGTATCTTTTTTGCGGAAGTCCAAGCAAAATCGCGCTTGAGTTTGCCGTGCTGCACATGTCTTCAATGAGCGTGGGAAGAATATTGTCCAAGTACGCGCCGATTCCGCTTTTGCCGCTCATTCGGCAGTCAACTGCTAATTTCATTTTTACAAACCTATTCCATTTTTTGCGGAGATTTTTTGCCATCGCGAAACCTGATTCTTTCTTTGACCGCAGTTGCTCTGTGCGGAAATTATGCAAATAGTTGCTTGCGCAACCTGTGGGTCAAGCCTCACAAATATTCCTCGCGCTTTGCTTCGCGCAGTCTTTCGAGAACTTCTTTTATTTTTCCTGCGCTTTCTTTTTGGCAAATCAAAATCGCATCTTCCGTGTCAACTATGACGAAGTTTTTCACGCCGACTGCGGCGATGAGTTTTTTTCCGCCTTGGATTATGTTTTCGCCTGAGTCCACCGCGATGACATTCCCTTCAATGACCGAGCCGCTTTCGTCGGTGCGCCTGAGGCGTTCGAGCGCGAGCCAAGAGCCTACGTCGTCCCAGCCGAACGCGCCCGGAATCGTAAATACGGTTTTCTTTTGAGATGAAGGATTCGCCGCCTTTTCCATCACTGCGTAGTCGATTGATTCTGAAGAAAACGCGCTGAAAATTTCGCAAAGAATTTTTTCATAGCCGTCGCTTCCGATCGCGCTTTTTATTTTCATCAGACCCGAATGTGTTTCGCCCAAGAATTCTTCGATGCGATTTAAAATTGTGCTTGCTTTCCAAATGAACATTCCGCTGTTCCAAAGGTATTCGCCTGAGTCGATGTATTCTTTCGCTTTTTCCAAATTCGGCTTTTCGACGAAACGCTCCACGCAGAACGCGCCATCACCCACGCTTTTTTCCGAATCGAATTTGATGTAGCCATAGCCGGTTTCGGGATGTTCAGGCGTTATTCCGATCGTCACAAGATTTTCGCCTTGTTCCGCCACGGCAATCGCATTTTTCAAAGCCTGCACGAAAAGCGAATTGTTTTTGATGAGATGGTCGGACGGCAAGACAAGCATAATCGCGTCGCCGTATTTTTTTTGGACGTGCGCCGCGCCAAGCCCGATGCAAGGCGCGGTGTTTTTGCTGACAGGCTCGCACAAAATGTTTTGCTCAGGCAAATCTGGAAGCTGCTCGCGCACTAGTTTCTTGTAACTTTCGTTCGTGGCGATGAACACATCTTCGATTGCGACGAGCGGCGAGATTCTTGCCACCGTCAGTTGAATCATGGTGCGCCCGTCTTCAGTGAGGGACAAAAACTGTTTGGGCAGTTTTCTTCGGCTTTTCGGCCAAAAGCGTTCGCCGCGTCCGCCCGCCATAATCAATGCCGTGGTTTTCATTATCGGCTTTTCCTTCTCTTTGAAACTACGTCGAAGATGACCGCCAAAAGCAGCACCAAGCCTTTTACCGCCTGCTGCCAGTTGGAATCCACGCCAAGAATCGACATTCCGTTGTTGAGAACGCCCATAAAAATCGCGCCGATTACCGCGCCGCCGATTGTTCCGCTTCCGCCGTAAGCCGACGCGCCGCCGATAAAGCACGCGCCGATGGCGTCCATTTCGTAGCTTTGACCCGCCGTAGGAGCGGCCGAATTGAATCGCGCGATGCAGACAAGTGCCGCCACGCCCGCTAAAAATCCCATGTTCGTATAGGCGAACATCATCACTTTGTCGGTGTTTATCCCCGAAAGTTTAGCGGCTTTCACATTTCCGCCGATAGCGTAGAGATAACGCCCCGGAACCGTGTTTTGCGTGTAGTAGTTGTAGAACGCCACGACCACGGCTATCAAAATGAGGACCGTCGGAATTCCGTGGTGATGCGCGAATTTCCAAAACACGAAAAGAAGCACGAGCGAAATCACTGCGAGACGCAGAATGAAAGCCGGAGTTTCTTCCACATCGTATCCTTTCTTCTTTTTCGAGATGCGGCTTGAAAGCGAGGCGGTTATCATCACGATGCAAATCACAATCGCCACGATCATAGTCACGAGAAGCCGCAAAAAGTTCAATTTGTCTGTCGCAGGACCTTGCAATCCTTCTTCAAGCGACTGAGCGACAAGTCCCGGCATGAAAACTTCCGGAATGTAACTTGAGAAGAGATTCAAATACTTTTGCGGGAAGGGAGAAATCGTCAGGCCGTCAAGCACGATGAGCGCCACGCCGCGCCACATCAGCATTCCCGAAAGGGTCACAATGAAAGGCGGAAGGTGCACATACGCGATGAAAACGCCGTGCCATGCGCCAATCAATGTTCCCGCCAAAAGGCAGATTATGATGGCCAAAGCAATCGGCATTTGCGCGTCTACGATGAGTTTTCCGCCGATCGCGCCCACAAGGCAAATCACCGAGCCTACGGAAAGGTCGATGTTTCCGCCAGTGAGAATGCACAAGAGCATTCCCGCCGCCAAAATCAAAACATACGAGTTTTGCAATATGATGTTCGTGATGTTTGCCGGAGTGAACAGCGCGCCCACGCCCGACTGTATGTACATCAGGATTTGGAACAAAGCCATCACCGCGATGAGAATCACCAGCATCGTGTGCTCTTTGAGCACTTTCTTAATGAAGTTCATAATTTTTTCTCCCTATAAAAGACTTTCGCAGAAAATTTCTATTTTCCCGAATTGATGATTTGCGCCATAATCTTTTCTTGCGTCGCCTCCGAGCCGCTCATTTCGCCGACCATTCTCCCCTCGTTCATAATGTAAATTCTGTCGCACATTCCGAGGATTTCTGGCATTTCCGACGAAATCATCAGCACGGACTTTCCCTGCGCCACCATTTCGTTGATTATGCAGTAGATTTCGTATTTCGCGCCCACGTCGATTCCGCGCGTCGGCTCGTCCAAAATGAGGATGTCAGGCTCGGCGAAAAGCCATTTTCCAATCAGGACTTTCTGTTGGTTTCCGCCCGAAAGATTTCCCACGTCTTCCTGGACGCTCGCGCATTTCGTGTGCATTTCCTTCGCCATTTCCACCGAATACTTGTTTTCCAAGTCGAAGTCAATCGAACCGCGCTTGTTTACGATCCTCTTGAGATTCGCGCTCACGGTGTTTCTCGCGATCGCTTCGGTGAGAATGAGTCCGTTGCCCTTGCGGTCTTCCGTAACATAAGCGAGCCCTTTCGAGATAGCGTCGCGCACGGTGGGAAACTGCGTCTCTTTTCCGTTGAGGAAAATTTTTCCCGAAATGTTCGCGCCGTAACTTTTCCCGAAAATGCTCATCGCGAGTTCTGTGCGTCCCGCGCCCATAAGTCCGCTTATGCCCACGACTTCGCCTTTGCGGATATTGAAATTAACATGGTCGCAGACCGTGATTCCGTCAAACACCGGATGATCCACGCACCAGTCGCGCACTTCGAAGCAGATTTCCCCGATATGCGGAACGCGCTTCGGAAAGCGGTCGGTGAGGCTTCTGCCCACCATCGCGGATATTATCTTGTCCTCGTCTATTCCTTCGGATTTCGCGAACGATGTCACCGTGCTTCCGTCGCGGATTACGGTTATGCTGTCCGCCACATAAGCCACTTCGTTGAGCTTGTGCGAAATCAAAATTGAAGTGAGGCCTTTTTCCTTTTTCAGTTTCAAAAGCAAATCCAAAAGCTTTTTCGCTTCCGTGTCGTTCAGCGATGCCGTCGGCTCGTCCAAAATCAAAAGGCGCACGTCCTTTGTGAGTGCCTTCGCTATTTCCACGAGCTGCTGTTTGCCTACGCCGATGTCCTTTATCAAAGTGTGCGGATTTTCCTTTAGACCGACCGTCTCTAAAGCCTCCGCGCTTTTCTTGAATGTTTCGTCCCAATTTATTTTCGACTTCGTGCCGCGCTCGTTTCCCAAGAACATATTTTCCGCAATCGAGAGCAGCGGAACCAAAGCCAATTCCTGATGGATGATTACGATTCCTTTTTTTTCGCTGTTTTTTATCGTCTGAAATTTGCAGATTTCACCGTCAAAAATTATGTCGCCTTCATAAGAGCCGTAAGGATATATGCCCGAAAGGACATTCATCAAAGTGGATTTTCCGGCTCCGTTCTCGCCGACAATGGCATGGATTTCGCCATCGGCAACCTTGAGGTTCACGTTGTTTAAGGCTTTGACAGGACCGAACCTTTTGGTTATATCTTTCATTTCCAATAGCATGATTGGAATGTCCTCCGTGAGTAAATTCTTTTTTTATCGACATGCCTCGAGACAGAGCGTCGATGTATGTCGTTCTCATAAGGCATTGCGATCTGGTTTTGTACCCTTTATTACGACGCAAGCGTCGGGGCATGAAATCATCCGCACGGATCAAACGCGGAACGCATTTCGCGTTACGCGTCGGCCTTATAATTCAAAAATGCTATTGAAGCTGCTTTGCCGTGTAGTATCCAGAATCAAGCAGCAAATGCTTGTAGTTTACTTTGTCGCCGAAAACAGGTTCGCAGAGATACGAAGGAATAATTCCCGTGCCGTTGTCGTAAGTTTTCGTGTCGTTTATCGGCGGGTTAGTGCCTTTGGCGATTGCGTCCACCATTTTTACGACCTGAGAGGCGAGTGTGCGTGTGTCCTTGAATACTGACATCGCCTGTGTGCCGGCAATCATGTTCTTTACGGAAGTGATGTCGCAGTCTTGGCCTGTGATGATCGGGAAATTCTTGGCAGTGTAGCCCGCCGCCACGAGAGCGTTCGTGATTCCGTTCGCGACCGAATCGTTGGAAGAATACACCGCGTCAAGTTTCGTGCCGTTCGGACCGTATTTTTGAGAGGCGATGAGGTTTTCCATGCGCTTTTGTCCGGCTTCAGTCGACCAGTTGAGAGTCGCGCACTGTGCCTTTGAAGTCTGTCCTGAGCGGCAAACCAAAACTCCTGAATCCAAGTACGGCTGGAGAACGTCCATCGCGCCGCCGAAGAAGAAGTTGATGTTGTTGTCGTCTGGAGAGCCAGTGAAAAATTCGATGTATGCCGGATTGTCCTTAGTGCGGCTTTTTAGCTTGAGGTTTTCCACGAGATAGTCGCCCTGGAGCGTTCCTACTTTGTAGTTGTCGAACGTAGCATAGTAAGAAATCGCGTCGCTGTTCATAATGAGACGGTCGTAGGCGATGACTTTTACGCCCTGACGTTTGGCAGTGTCGAGAACGCCCTTGAGCGCACTTCCGTCAATAGAAGCGATGACGAGAATCTTGCAGCCCTTTGTGAGCATGTTTTCGATTTGGCTTGTCTGAAGCGCGATGTCGTTGTTCGCGAATTGCAAGTCAACGGCGTAGCCGGCCTTAGACAGTTCTTTTTTCATGTTGGAGCCGTCCTGATTCCACCTCTGGAGCGATTTGGTCGGCATCGAAACGCCAACCAAAAGTTTTTTCGGTGCGGCAAAAGTTGCTCCCGCGAGCATCAGTCCCGCCGCCACAATTGAAACGATTTTTTTCATGAAAAATTCCTCCATAAGAAAATGTTTTCCGTAAATATTACGGTAAAATTCATTATAAACCACAATTGCGAAAAAATCAAATTTTTTTTCAGAAAAATCAATTAAAATTTCCCGCATTTAAATCCGCATTGCCTTTTTTCGAAAGACTTCCGCTTTTGAAAATCGGACGTAAATAAACGCAGTTTTTCGCAGATGGGGCGCAAAAAACTGACGGCGAAATTCGGAGGCGCATTTCCGCTTGCATTTTATGTCTGATTTTGATATACTTCATTACCAAATCTAGGAGGCATGATAAAAACGCCGCTAAAATAGCGCGGCATTTTATCATGACAAGTTTGTAAAGTCGCGTTGCTATTTTACAGACTTGCTTATTGACTTGTGCACGCGCAACAAGTTGTTTGACGCGCACGCTAAAAAGCCAATCGCGATTTTCAGAAATCGCTCCTGACTTTTTATGGGAGAATCGATATAATTATGTCTTTGGAAAAAATGCGCAACATCGGAATCATGGCGCACATTGACGCGGGCAAGACCACGACCACGGAGCGCATCCTTTACTATACGAAAAAAATTCACAAAATCGGAGAGATTGACGACGGTCAGGCTACGATGGACTGGATGGCGCAGGAGCAGGAGCGCGGAATCACGATTCAGAGCGCGGCCACCACGACATACTGGAACGGATTTCAAATAAACATAATCGACACGCCCGGTCATGTCGACTTTACGGCGGAAGTGGAACGCTCGCTCCGCGTGCTTGACGGCGCGGTCTGCGTTCTCTGCGCGGTGGACGGAGTGCAGCCGCAGACCGAGACAGTCTGGAAGCAGGCGGACACTTTCGGAGTGCCGAGAATCTGCTTTATGAACAAGATGGACAGGGTCGGCGCGGACTTTTTCGGCTCTATGGAAGATGTCCACGAGAAATTCGGCGTGGAATGCGTCGCGCTTCAGATTCCCATCGGACAGGGCGCGGAATTTGAAGGCATAATCGATTTGATTTCGCAAAAGGAAATCCGATGGGATGCGGAAAGCGAAGGCGAAAAATTTGAAATTTCTGAAATCGCACCAGAACGCAAAGCCGAGGCGGAAGAATGGCGCGAAAAAATGGTGGATGCGGTAGCGTCAAGCGACGACGATTTGGCAGAGCTCTATCTTGAAGGAAAGGAAATTTCTGCCGAACAGCTAAAAGCGGCGATAAGGCGCGGCACGATTTCGCGCACGTTCGTTCCGGTGGTGATGGGAAGTGCGCGGCACAATCAGGGCGTTCAGCCGCTTTTGGATGCGATCGTGGAATATCTGCCTGCGCCCAACGAAGTGCCTCCGGCAATCGGAATGCATTCCAAAAAGGATCGTGAGGAAAAAGTCGAGATTCCGTGCAAGGAATCGGGGCAGCCGCTCGCGCTCGTCTTCAAGATTCAATACGACCGCGAAATGGGTCCGCTTTGTTACGTTCGGATGTATTCTGGGAAAATCGCTTCGGGAAGCCAAATTTCAAACATCGCCAAAAAAAAGCGCGAGCGCGTCAACCGAATCCTGCGAATGCACGCCGACAAAAGCGAGCCGATGGAAAGCGTTTCGGCTGGCGACATCGCCGTTTTTATCGGACTGAAACTTTCACAGACTGGCGACACTTTGGGAAGCGAGGGCTTTCCGATTTTGCTTGAAAGCGTGAAATTTCCAGAGCCTGTGATTTCTGTCGCCATTGAGCCAGATTCGATTTCGGAGCGCGACAAGTTGAACGAGACTTTGGAAATTCTTTCTCGCGAAGATCCGACATTTACGCATAAGGAAGATTCGGAAACGGGTCAGCTCATCATCAGCGGAATGGGCGAACTTCACCTCGATGTTTTGGTGACGAGAATGAAAGATGACTTCGGAGTAAAGGCGAGAGTGGGCGCGCCGCAGGTGACATACCGCGAGGCGGTGTCCGCGACAAGTTCCGCTACTGAAAAATATAGCCGCGTTCTTGCCGGAAAAGAAAACACCGCCGGAATCACCGTGGAAGTTTCTCCGCGCGAGACAGGAAGCGGAAACAGTTACGAATGCATCGCGCGAACTGCGAACATTCCGGATGAAATCGTCGAGGCGGTGAAAAGCGGATTTATGAACGCGCTCGCAAGCGGAATCGAATTCGGTTATCCTTGCACCGACACCGCCGTAAAGGTTACCGCGCTTGAATATGACGAGCTCACTTCTACGCCTTTTGCGTTTGAAGCGTGCGCTGTTTCCGCGTTCGACAAGGCATGCAAAAACGCCTCGCCTGAAATTCTCGAGCCTGTGATGGACGTGGAAATTTCTTGCCCGAAAGAATTCGTCGGCGATGCTATGAGCCAAGTAACTCAGCGCGGAGGAATGATTCTCGGACAGGATTCAAAGCAATCCGGCGAAGTGATTCACTGCGAAGCGCCAATGGCGAAGATGTTCGGCTTTTCCACGACGCTCCGTTCCGTAACGCAAGGCCGCGCCTCGTTCACGATGGAATTCAGCCACTTCCAGAAAAAACCGGGCGGATTTAATAATTAGGGAATAGGTAATAAGGAATAAGTAATAGTTTATGCGAGTTTTCGTGCTTTTTGTGAGTATAGCGAACAAAAATGCGAGCCGCGCGAGCAAATAAAAACTCGGGTAGCGTAACGGCGCAAGACTGCGAAGCGGACTTGCTACCGAGCCAAACAAAACTTGAAAATAAGATTTAGTTTTGCGACTTGTTGCCAAACTAAATCTTATTTAGTATACTGACTTTATGTCAAACGAAAAACCGATTTTTCCGAAGTCTTACAAAGATTTCGAACTTGTCAGCGAAAGGCAAATTCCTGACTGCAATTCCACCGCGCTTTTTTTTCGGCACAAAAAGACTGGTCTTGAAGTTTTTCATCTTTTGAATGACGACGAGGAAAATCTTTTTGCGTTTGCGTTCCGCACTCCAAACGGCAATTCGAGCGGCGCGGCGCACATCGTGGAGCATTCGGTTTTTTGTGGCTCGAAAAAATATCCGCTCAAAGATCCTTTCATAAATCTCGAAAGCCAAAGCGTGCAGACTTTTATGAACGCGCTCACTTTTCCCGACAAAACCGTCTATCCTGCAAGTTCGATTTTGGAAGCCGACTACTTCAATTTGATGGCGGTTTACGCCGATGCAGTTTTTTTTCCGAACTTGAAGCGCGAAGTTTTTTTGCAGGAAGGTCATCGAATCGAATTTGACGAGCGCGGAAAGCCTTCGATTCAAGGCGTGGTTTTCAACGAAATGAAAGGCGCGTATTCTTCTTTTCTCGATGTGGCGGGCAAGGAAATCGACGGCGCGCTTTTTCCCGACACTGTTTACGCGAAATCTTCGGGCGGCGATCCGCTCGAAATCGCGCGTCTTTCCTACGAGGATTTCATCGCGTTCCACAAAAAATTTTATGTCGCGCACAATTGCCTTGTCTTTTTGTACGGAAACATTTCCACGCAAAAGCAGCTGGATTTTTTGCAGGAAAATATCTTGAATGAAATTGAGGCAAAAGGAAATTCGCAAAAAACATTTTCGCTTTCATCGAAGAAAAAATTTTTGGGGGAAATCTTAAGATGCGAAACTCAAAGGCCTTTTTCCAAAATGCGCTTTCATTGCGCGGACGCTCCTTTCACTTCGGGCGAAAAGGATTCCACGGCAGTCGTTTCGTGGCTTTTGGGCGAATCACGCAATATGGACGATTATGCCGAGTCGGTTTTTCTTGGCTCACTTTTGTGCGCGCACGACGGCTCGCCTTTGAGCAGCGCACTTTTGAAAAGTTCGCTCGGCTCGGACATTTCGCCATGCAGCGGAACGGACGCCTCGATTCGCCAGATAAATTTTAGCGTCGGGCTTCGCGGCGTAAAAGAAAAAAATCTCGAGAAAGTAAAGAATCTGATTTTCAATTCGCTCAGAACTCTTTGCGACGAAGGAATCGCGCAGGACGACATCGACGCCACATTCAACGCTATCGATTTTGACAATCGTGAAATCAAGCGGTTTCAAGAACCTTTTTCGCTCGTACTGATGCGGCGCGCCTTGCGCACTTGGAATTACGGCGGCGAAGCGTGGGAAGGGCTTTTCGTGCGCGATGCTTTTGCTCGTCTCAAGAAAAAAATTCTCGCGAATCCTGATTTCATAAAAAAACTCATTGAAGAAAAATTCTTGAAAAATCCGCACTGCGTGTTTACGATAATTTCACCTGAAAAAAATTTTTTGAAAAGCCGCGAAAAAATGGAAAAGGAAATTCTTTTGCGCGAAATGAAAAATTCGGGCAAGGAAAAAATTCTTTTGGACGCGGCGGCTTTGGAACGCTTCCAAAAAAATTCCGATGAAGATTTGTCGTGCCTTCCGCACATTCGCCCGAAAGATTTGAAAGTATATGACGAGAAATTGAAAATCCGCCGAACGAAAATTCGCGTGGGAAAAGACGACGTGCCGCTTTTCGTGAGCCGCGAAAATACGAACGGAATCGTATATGTCACGACCGCTTTTCCGATGGATGTTTTCGCGCCAGAAATTTTTCCGTACCTTCCGTTCTTCGCCTACATTCTAAATGAATTGGGTTGGGGCGAACTTCGCTGGGACGAGGCCTCGCGCTTGATTGCGAAAACTTGCGGCGCGTTCAGCACGACGACTTTTTCCAATTCTTGCCCTGAAAGCGCGGGCGCGAAAAAAATGCTCGAAAAAAATTCCGCGTTCGCCGGAAGACAGTGGCTTTTTTGCAAGATAAAAATGCTCGACACGAAAGTCGAAGAAAGTTTCGACTTGATGCGCGACTGCATTCTCGACGCGAACTTCGACGACAAAAAGCGCGTTTGCACTTTGGCTCAAGAAATGCTGAACGAACTTGAAAGTTCGATTTTGCCGGCGGGGCATTTGGTGGCTTCTTCACGCGCGGAATGTCGTTCAAGCCGCGAGTGCGCCATTGAAGAAATTTGGGGCGGACTTTGCCAAGTCTTCACGCTCCGAAAAATTTGCGCGGACATCGACGGCACAATCCAAAAAATGAAATTCATCGCGAAAAAGATTTTTTCATCTGGTGCGATTCTCCATGTTTGCGCGGATGATGCGACGCTTCCGTCGGCTTTGGACGCGGCGAAAAAATTCGCGCGCGAACTGAATTTGAAATCTCCCGAAAAAAAATTCAAGGCTTCCGACTCGCAATTTTTCGAGCTTACTAACATCGGAAAAACTGCGTCCACGAATGACGAGGCGATTTTCGCGCATTCGATGGTTGGGTTTTGCTCGCTGTGTTTTCGCTCGTCAAAATACGGAACTCGCGAGGCGGTGGCGGAAAAAGTCTTGGCGCACATTCTCACGAGCGGCACGCTTTGGCAAAAGCTTCGTACGGAAGGCGGCGCTTACGGGGCGTTTGCCACAAGCGACAGCATTGACGAGACTTTTACGCTTTGCACTTATCGCGACCCGAATCCGCAGAAAAGCCTTGTCGCGCTCGAAGAGTGCCTTGAAGAAGTCACGCGCGCGCAATTTGATTTTGAGAGCGTGGAAAAAGCTGTCACGGGAACTTACAGCGGAGAAATCCAGCCGAAGACGCCTTCGGGAAGGGGAACTGCCGCTTTCCTTCGCCAACTTTATTTGCTGGACAATTCTGAAAAATTGGAGCAAATGCGTATTCTAAAGACGATTTCTCAAGATGACATTAGCGCGGCTGCCAGACGGATTTTGCGCTCGATGAGACGAAAATCTAAGCGCGTCGTTATTTTGCAAAAAAATGAAAAATGCTCTAGCAATTTTCATAAAATTGAGTTATAATGACGAAGAGCGGTTGGAAAAATTTTTAGTTTTTTGTGGTGGGAATTATGGACAAAAAAATGTCAAAGTGCATAGACCTTATGCGCATTTTGGTTTCAGACATACAGGGAGCGCCTTTTTTGGGCGACGACTTTTCGCAGGAGTTGTATTCGATTTGGTACGAGCATGCGCAGCGCGATGCGGCCACTGCCTTTGAATATCTTGATGAGAATTTTACGAATCAGGATGACATAATTCGCGCCATCGACAAACTCTTGAAATAGTTTCCGAAATGTCGCGCTTCTTAAAATTTAGCGCCGAAGGAATTCCATTGGAAACCCCTCATAACGGCTCGTCGCGAGAACGAGTATTGAACTGTTAAAAAAGGCGGTTTGTAGCGGAAGTTGCCTATACATTATGCGAATGCCGATAAACATTTTATGGGCACGCTATCGGCACATTGAAACAAAACTGGGCATGGACAAAGCAACTGGCGAAGCATAAAAGTTGCCTCTAAATCAGTCCTCCAAACGGAATGCGAAAATTTTTGCAAAATGATTCGTATTGTCGTTTGTCGGCATCGCCTTTAAGTTCGGTGACAAAGAATGACATATCTGGAAAGGACAAGGATTCTCGTGCGCCTTCATTTCTTTGTTCGGCTGAAATTCCAGGTAAAACGCGCAACGCTTGCTTTGAAACTCCTTCGCGACTGTCAACGACGAAAATTTTTTTCCAGCTTTTTCGTGCGAACGAATCTTCGATTTCTCGCGCCAAATGCGTAAAATGCGTACAGCCCAAAATTATCGTGTCGCAATCACGCTCGCAGAAAAAATCAACGGCAGGAAAAACCGCCGCCAACTTTTCATCGTTGTTCGCGGTAAAAAGCCTATGCTCGATAAACGCCACCAAATCAGGATCACCGCGTTCAAAAACTTGGCAGTCTTTCGCATGGTCTTCAATCAGTTTTTTGCAATAAGGATGGCTTATAGTGGCGTTCGTGGCGAGAAGCCCGATTTTTTTGTTGCGCGTAACCTTCGCCGCGAGACGCACGGCAGGTACAGTTCCGACAATCGGCAGGTGCGGAAAAAGCGTTCGCAGGTTGTCCAACGCCGTAACGCTGATTGTGTTGCAGGCGATGACGATGCAACGGGGATTCCATTTCTGCACCATTGATTTTATCGCGATCGAGGCGGACTCCGTTACTTGCTGAATCGACTTTTCTCCATAAGGAAAGTGAATTGTGTCGCCCAAATAGACACAAGTGCTTTGAGGAGATTTTTCTTTCAGCAAAAGCATATACGGAATGCCGCCCGTGCCGCTGTCCAAAAAAGCGAAGTCTACCGCCATAAATTCCTCGCAAATTCTTTCAAGAAAAAAGCGCGTCAAAAGCGGAGCGAGCCGCCCGTTTTTCGTTCGCTTTTTTTTCCGAATTGATTTCGTTTGCCGAGACGGAATTTTTTCCCGCCATAAAATGCTCGCAGAAATTCGCGCGATCCTTTTCTTTGACCAAATCTTCGACACTTTCGCGGCAATCAAAATGACTTCCCGGAGAATAAAATTTGCATCCTTTACAGCAATGCAAATCCGCGCCACATTTCGGGCAAACAGAATTCCTATAAACGCCTTGAGACAAATCGATTTTTTCGCCGCATTTCCAACACATATTTTCATTGTAAACATTTGACAAATTTCATTCAAGTGCTTAAAATATAAATTATGTTCCAACAAAACAAATGTCAGCAAGACGGCTGCGACAAAATGGCTCTCACCGTTTTTAACTACTATGGCGAAATTGCCGAGTGGAAAAATTTTTGTCTTGAACATTCTCCGAATCCTGAAAAGGCAAAGGAAGAAATTTACAATTATATAAATCAGCATCAAAAAATCATAGGGTTGAACGCTTCGGGAATCACATTTGAAGACATCGATTTGACAGACAAACGCTTTTACGGATGCAATTTTCAACACTGCAAATTCGTGAATTTGCAGTCGACAAAATTCCGTAGCAGGATGAGCATGTTTGACTATTCAATTTTCGCCGACTGCAATATGCTCGAATGCAACATGCAATTCACTTCGTTCGGAGGATGCATATTTTCGCACATTCTCTTTACGGGCAGCAATATAATTCACGACAATTTTTGCGGAGCGCAGGCGTACCAATCTTCATTCGATGATTCTGATTTGTATAATTCGCGTTTCGTCCACGCAAAGTTGATAGACACTTCGTTTAGAAATTGTAACATAAAAAATACTATGTTCGTAAATGTGGAAAAACAGAACGTTTTATTCAAGTCTTCGAATTTGCGCGAAGCGATTCTTGACGAGCGTGGAAGCGAGCTGTTTTCGAAGAATTTGCTGTAAATAAAGAGCATTTACTGCGATTTTTCGCTTCGCTGCAAAATCAGGTTTTCAATATCTTCAGAAATTTCAATTTCTGAAGATATTGAAAATTTAAAGAACGAATTGAAACAAATGAAAAAAATCTTAAGCGAAGACTTGATTTATGAAATACTCTCTGTCGTAGAAGAAATTCCTGAAGGATGTGTCGCCACTTACGGACAAATTGCGCGGCTCATCGGTCGTGAAAAAAATTCTCGTCTCGTCGGAAAAGTGCTCGGAGTGGCGCAAGACTACGGCGACTATCCTTGCCATCGCGTAGTAAATCATGCCGGTCGTCTTGTGCCGACTTGGAGCGAGCAGAGAATTTTGCTTGAATCGGAAGGCGTTCAGATGAAAGACGATATGCATGTTGATTTGAAAAAATGCCAATGGAAAATGTAATTTAGAAATTGGGAATTTCGCGAATCTTGTTGTACTTCCAATCGTAGCCATGCGTGCTTGGGCGCAATCCTTGTACGCGCTCGTTTTCCGCGCGGAGTTGATCGGAAATCAGTCTTTTGAAAATCGCCATCAATGGTTCGGGATTGACGCTTTGCGAGATGATCTTTGCCTCCTGCAATTCCTTTATCAAATAGTAGCAAGTTTCGATTGTGGAAACGCATTCGGGGCGCGGCTCATGCTTGAACGTGAAAATCGAAGAATAATTTTTCGCGAAAGAAAGTTTCGGAAGCGCGAGCAAAAATTTGTTGTGCTCTATGATTTTTCGTGAACAAAACCAAGTCGCGTCGATTATGATTGGCATTAAGATTTTCTGTTCGCATAATTTGAATTTTTTTTCATTTTGATTTTCTTCACAATTTTTTGGCAAAAACAGTTTTGCAAAATTTTCATCGTTCACGTTCCACGAATCGTTTCCAGGATACATCAGGACAGGAAAAAATTTTTTATTCTTGAGCAATTCGCGAAGCCGCGCGTTTTCGGAAAATTCCAAGCCCTGCAAAATTTCAGAATCGGCAAGACAGATGTGCGCGAGCCTCCCTGTTCCCGTGCGCTGCCGCTTGGCTTCCTTCGGATGCATCAAAAAAATGAATTTTATGCCCGATTCAATTTGAGGCGTGGAGAACGAGCAGAGGCAGAATTCTTTTGGGCGAAAACATTTGTAGCAACGCATTATGCGTCGATCGAAAAAAGTGCGCCGATATTTGGTCGCGCACCGTTCAATGCGAAAGCCGTTTGAGTCGCTTGCACTGCTTGCGCGATTTGTTGCTGATAATTTTTTATGAGCGCGTCCGCCTGTTCTTCAGAAACTTGGAGTGTTTTCGGAGTATTTGGATTTGACTTGATTCGCGAAAGGTTTTCAATCAGCGTATTGAGAATTTGAATTTTAGAAACCGACACTCCTTGCTGTCCTTCGCTCGCGGCGATTCCCGAAATGTGGTCGAACTGAGCGTAAATTACCGATGACGGATTTACGGGTACAAAAAGTTTTCCGCTCGCGCCGCTCGACGAAACATGATAGCTGTATGGATTCAAATTTGTAATATTTGAAATCATAATTTACACTCCCTTAATTTTTAACAGTGAAGAAAGTGTCAACTTTCGAACTGTTAAAAAACGCGATTTTCCAACGAAGCGAAAAATCGCAGTAAGCCTCCGATAAAATTATCGACACAAAGAAATGAAAGTTTAGAAAATACTTCATTATTTTTCAGCGACGAAAAAAGACTCGACTTCCGAGTTACTGAAAAAGTCGTTTTGCAGCGAAGCGGGAAATCACGGTAAACAAGCGAGTTTGTGCAACAAACTCGTATTAGAATCAGGTGCAAGTCGCGAGACTTGCGTACCAGTTTAGTTGTTGATTTTAAACATTGTATAAGCGCCGCCGGCCGCAGGATTAGTTTCACTATATATGATAGAGTGAAAAATAAGTCTTTAAAAAGATTTCAAAATTTCGTCGTGGCACACATCGGCGTTTTTTATTCAGGATTTTTTTCGCTCTTTTTGGAAAGTTTTTTTGCGCCCACAATACGACTTCCTAAAAAGACACCAAGCAACGCCACCAATGCGGCAATTATTGAAACTAGCCCTTGCGTGTTTTTGTCAAGGCATATCATAACAATTCCGCCCACGATGGCAGTCATCGCGATTATGAATGCGAAAACCTGTCCATACCGTGAATTCCTTATGTCGTTATTCACCACGGCGGATTCCATTTCAATACGATGGTCGGTCTGTTTCTCGTATGTAGACAATAGCGTTTTCAAAGTTCCAGGACAAATGGCTTCATAGCGTTCGATTTCATCAGGCGGCGGGAGAATCGAAGCACGCATTGAAGCGACTAAAGTACCATCATTTTGAGCGACGCTCCGCTCATCATGCATGTTTTTGGGAACTAGTTTATTTTTGCGCATAATCCGAAATTTCCGCCAACGCAACCTTCATATCGTTTTTCAAAGCCAACAAGTCAGCAAAATGTGCCCGCTTGTCCGCCTCCGCTGGAGATTTTGATGAATTGTATGCAGGAAGGCTTCCGAACAAGTCTAAAACCGTCGCGACACCTCCTACAAATGATGGATTGTTATATAAAAAATCTGTCATATCCTTTCTCTACTTAAAATTTGACATTTTTCTCCAAATTTGTCAAGCATTTTTTTATATTTCATTACAATTTTCAACAACCCAAAAATTGAAAACTTATTCTGTAAAAAAAAGCGGCGAGCGTTAAAAATTGCCACTAAAAATGTGTCGCAAAATAAAGAGTTTGCATCGCAAATCTTTGGTTTTCTTACGAGTTTTTCGCCTTGTTTTTTTGAGAAAAACTCGCTTGTTTGTCATTGTCGGGCTTGACCCGACAATCTATTTTGTACTTGCCCGCGCCGCAACAAGTTGCTAACGCGGACAATTTTTTTTCTATTGCATTTTCTCTGATTTTTCTGTATAATTTTCTTCATAAAAATTTTGGAGAAATTTATGGTTCCCGTTTTGATAAAAGATTTGCTTGCTGAAAAACCGCAAGGTCAGCGCGTGACGGTTTGCGGCTGGGTGCGCACGATGCGCGATTCAAAGAATTTGGTTTTTGTTCAAGTGAACGATGGTTCTTGCTTTGCGAACATTCAGCTCACATTTGACAGAAACGTGCCGCAGCAAAATGCCGATGTCGATGAAATTGAAAGCGAATTGAAAAAAATCAATACGGGCGCGTCAGTCCGCGCGGAAGGAATTCTTGTCGCGTCTCCCGCTTCGGGGCAGGCGGTGGAAGTTACGCTTGAAAAAATCACAGTAATCGGAACTTGCAATCCCGAAGAATATCCGCTTCAAAAAAATAAAATGTCAATGGAATATTTGCGCGAAAATGCGCATCTCCGCGCACGAACAAACACGTTTGGGGCAGTCTTCCGGGTTCGAAGCCAAATGGCGTTCGCCGTGCACAATTTTTTTCAAGAACGCGGATTCGTGTATTTGAACGCGCCGGAAATCACTTGCTCGGACTGCGAGGGAGCGGGCGAAATGTTCCAAGTGACTTCGCTTTCGCTCGAAAAAATTGCGGAACTCGGAGTGAAAGCCGGACTTGGCGGAATGAAAATTGAAGATGCGCATAAGATCGTCGACTATTCCAAAGACTTTTTCGGCAAAAAAGCAAGTCTCACTGTTTCGGGACAGCTTGAGGCGGAAACGTTCGCCACTGCGCTCAGCCGCGTCTATACTTTCGGGCCGACTTTCCGCGCCGAAAATTCCAATACGCCGCGACATCTCGCCGAATTTTGGATGATAGAGCCTGAAATGGCGTTCTTTGATTTGAACGACGACATGGACTTGCAGGAAGATTTCGTAAAATATTTGCTGAATTGGGCTTTGGAAAAATGCGCGGACGACCTTGCGTTCTTTGACAAACGAATTCAGCCTGGACTTATTTCACAACTTGAATCCGTGGCAAAATCGAAATTTGTTCGCATAACTTACACGGACGCAATTTCGGAATTGCAAAAAAGCGGCACTAAATTTGAATTCAAGCCTGAATGGGGAAGCGACATTGCCACCGAACACGAACGCTTTTTGACAGAACAAATTTTCAAATGCCCCGTGATGGTCTACAATTATCCGCGCGAGATAAAATCTTTCTATATGAAACAAAACGATGACGGAAAAACTGTGAAGGCTGTTGACGTTCTAGTGCCGGGAATCGGCGAACTGAACGGCGGAAGCGAGCGCGAGGAAAACCACGAAAAACTTCTCGCGGAAATCCGCCGCCGGGGAATGGACGAAAAAATCTACGATTGGTATTTGGATTTGCGCAAGTTTGGCACCGTGCCGCACTCAGGATTCGGAATGGGATTCGAGCGGCTCATTCGCTACGTGACGGGAATGGAAAATATTCGCGATGTGATTCCTTATCCGCGCGCACCAAAGTTGGCAGACTTTTAATAGTTGTGAAAATGCGCGCGGTATCTGCAAGGAAATTATTTCACTCGCCGCTCACGCGGCGGGCGATTCCGCGCGCTCCGAAGTTGGCAGACTTTTAATAGTTGTGAAAATGCGCGCGGTATCTGTAAGGAAATTATTTCACTCGCTGCTCACGCAGCGGGCGATTCCGCGCGCTCCGAAATTGTCAGATTTTTGACAGAATGTCAATTTAGCATTCCGTGTTCTGAAAAACTAAAATATTCATCTTTCGTCAAGATTATGTGATCCAAGAGCGTTATTCCCAAAAGTTCTCCGACCGCATGAATGTGGTTCGTGGTTTCGACGTCCAAATTCGATGGCCTACAAATTCCGCTTGGATGGTTGTGCGCGATTATAATGGCCGAAGCGTGTGATTTTGTCGCTTCGAAAAAAATCTCGCGCGGGCGGATCGTCGCACTGTTATTTCCGCCGACCGCCACGACTTGGCGGCTTAAAATTTCGCGCGCTCCTGAAAGCGCGAGCGTGATAAAATGCTCATTTGGCTTGAATCCATAATGCTCAATGTACGGAACTATGTCTGATGGCGAGTCTATGCGCTTTTTGAAAATTTGCGCGTTTCGCTTTCCAAATTCCACTGCGGCGGCTATGGAAAGGGCTTTTCCGAGTCCCACGCCAGGAATTTCTATGAGACATTCGATTAAGTTTTCACGACTTGCAACATCAATTACACCTTTTACTTTTTTCGCGAGGGTTTCGACAGGACATCGTTTTGTGCCGCTTCCCAAAATCAACATCAAAAGCTCTTCGTTGGTCGGATAGCCCAAACCACGCGCGAAAACACGCTCGCGCAAATCTGGTTTATCATTCATTTTTCTGTAATTTCCCTGTATTTAAAATATGATTTTTTTTAATTTTTTAGCGTAAAATCTTGAATATTTGTAAAAAAAGCCGATATTTTTTTTATGAAGAATTTTGTTTTAAAAAAGGTCATCACGAGAATTTTTCGCAAAAAGGAACAAAGCAGAAAACTCGACATCAAGGCTTTGGCTTGCGTGTATTTTTGCGCCGTTTTTTCGATATTGTTTTTTTCATGCGTCACATCTCCACAAAGGGAAAATGTTTCTCGCGAAATTTGCGGCGCACCCGTAAAATCCGCGAAGTCGCTTTGCGAATTTTTTCTTGCCCGAAATCCGTCCGCAGAAAAATCGCAGGCTGCCCGCATGGCGAAATTTTATGTCGAAGAATCCGCCGCAGAAGGAATCAATTCGGACGTGGCGTTCGTGCAAATGTGTTTGGAGACAGATTACTTGCGGTTCGGGAATTTGGTGAGCGCGGAAATGCACAATTATTGCGGACTTGGCGCGATCGATGAAAATCATCGCGGAGAAATTTTTGAAACGGAGCGTCTTGGCGTTCGCGCGCACATTCAACATTTGCACGCTTATGGAACTGTTTCCGAGGCCAAGTTGAAAAACGCGCTCATCGACAATCGCTACAAATATGTGAATCCGCGCGGAAAGGCGCAGACGGTTTTTGAACTGACGGGAACTTGGGCTGCGGACAAGGAATACGGAAAAAAGCTTGATGCGCTTCTTTCCGCCCTTGAGGAATTCTAATTTCGGATCGTCGTGCCTATGTAGCTTTCGCCGCACAAAATTCGCCGCGTGTTTTCGATGTTTTTTCCTGCGCTGCAAATTACGGTCAAGCTCGCCGACTCGGCTTCACGGCTCGCAATCGGATCAAATGGTACATTTTTCCCGGGAATCCATTCATCGCCGACCATCGCGCGAAAATCTTTCCAAGAAATTTCATCGAGCGGTTTCGCGTCGGGATTTTTTCGCGGATCGTCAGTATAAACTTTTTCAATGTTGCTCAAATTGACGACGGTATTTGCGCCGAATTTTTTCGCCAGCAAAACCGCGTCATTGTCGCTCGAAAATCCGGGTTTCCAGCCGCTTGCCACAAGTACTTTGCCTTTGAAATTTATTTCTTCCGTAGGATCGTAAACCACGTCATTTTCGCAAAGGTCGCCGAAAACGGCTTTCACCAATTGAGCGTTGATTCGCGTCGCCATGATTCCAATCCAGTCGGCGGCGGCAGGCTCGGGCGGCGTTTGCAATGCGGCGCAAGTTTCATTGTAGGCGTTTTGGTAAATTCGTGCGGGCGCGCCTCCTCCTACGACAAGCACGAGCCGATTTTCTTGTGAGGACGAAATCCATTCGCGAGCCATTCGCACGAAGTCGTTCAAAAATTGCGTGTCCGGCTTTTCGGGCGCGACAATCGAGCCTCCCAAAGACAAAACTTTAGTATTCATTTTTTTCTCCATCGTAAAAATGTAATTGCGAAATATCAATTTCGCGAATTTGGCAAGATAAAAAATTGACGATAATTCATGCAACTTTTTATGCTGTTTCGCAATGAAATGATTCGCAACGAGCGCGTTGCGCGAAGTTTCAAGCGGAAACGACAAAAAATAAGCGAGTTTTCGCAGAAAACTCAAAGCTAAAATGAGCGACGCGAGTTTTTTGCAAAAAAAACAAGGCGAAAAACCGGCGGCAAGTCGCGAGACTTGCGTGCTATTTTAGTCGTTAATTCTAGACATTCTCTTGACAATAAAAAACAATACCGAATAGGCGAATTTTCTCGCTTTTCAGCGAGATGCCTTTCGATCGAGAAAAAAAACTGAATTTGAAGTCGACGCGTCATTTTTGCGCCGACTTCAACCGCCCACAATTTCTTGCGGGTGCTTTTCAACGTTTCAAATTCTCAAAATGCAAATTTATTTACGCTTGAGATATTTGATGCTGTCGAGCGCGACGGCCGCAATTATGATCAAGCCTTTTATTACAAACTGCAAGTTCGTGTCAATCATCAAGAACGTGAGGCAGTACGTCAAACTTGTGAAAATGATTACGCCCAAAGCCGCTCCGCTGATCTTTCCGATTCCTCCGTTGAACGAAATGCCGCCGACGACACACGCCGCGATCGCGTCCATTTCAAAGCCCTGTCCTGTGCCCGCGCTGGCATTCGCGCGGAACGCTTCCAAGAATGAGCCGCAGCCATAGAAAATTCCCGCCATGATGAAAACGCTCAAAGTCGTCCAAAAGACGCTGATTCCGCTGACGCTAGCGGCTTCGGCGTTGCCGCCTACGGCGTACATATTTTTTCCGAACGTCGTTTTGTTCCAAATGAACCACGCCACGAGCACCGCAATTGCCGCGGGCAAAATCAATTTCGGAACCGTCAGACTTCCCAAAACCCAGCGTCCGCCAAGCAAATCTTTTATGTTGCTGTCAATTGAACCGACCGGCGTTCCCGAAGTTCCGAAGAAAAGCAGACCGTAAATTATCAGCTGAGTCGACATAGTTGAAATGAACGGATGGATTTTAAGTTTCGCAGAAAAGAATCCTGCGAACACACTGAACATCGTGCAAAGCACAATCGAAAGCAAAAGCGCGGACACAAGCCTCACGCCCATCGGAAGCGCGGTAAAATCCCATGGTCCCAAATTGAAGAACGTAACGATGTTCATTCCAGGGTGCAAAATCAAACCCGTAGTAACCGCGCCGAGCGCGACCATTCGCCCGACGCTCAAATCCGTTCCAGCCAGCAAAATCAGTCCTGCCACTCCGAGCGCGTAGAACATTCGCGTCGAAGACTGTTCGAGAATTACCAAAATGTTCTGCAAAGTCAAAAGCGCGCCTTGCCCCGAAAGCGGCGCGATTATGATGCACGCAATGAAGAAAATGCAAATCGCGATGTAAAGCCCGTTGTCAAGGAAAAATTTTGAAGCCTTGAAATTGTAGACGTAATTTTTCCATGCCAACTTGCGGTTTTCCACAAAATTGGTTTTTCCATTGCGAAGCGAACGGTTTTCCTGAACATGGTCGGTAAAAGCCTGCTTTTTCGCGTCCTTGCATCGGTCGATTTTGGCCTGTGCGCGATTTTTCGCGTCGAACAAAGCGGACTTTAGCTCATACTTCGCGGTTTCCTTGTCCATGTCAGTTTTAGCCTTGGCGATTCGCGCCTCGCCGTCCGCCTTGATTTTCGCGACTTCACTTTCAAGGTTCGCTTTGGTCTCCGCAATTATCTTGTCCTGCTCCGCGTTGACTTTCGCGATGTATTTTTCTGCCGCGGCGTTCGCATATTGAACGCCGATTTTTGAAAGCTCCGCATCGGCCGCCTTGTTTTTCGCGGCGACTTTTTGCGCCTCTTCAATATCCGCATTGTACTTGGAAATCAACTTGGCGCGCTCTTCGGCGGAAATCATCTTGTTCTTTTTCGCAATCGTGATTTCCTGTTTCAAGTCGGCGATTTTGTTCACGCCCTCGCGACGAAGCTCGTCAAGCGTCTCGTGAAATTTTTTGAGAGTTTCATTTTCGGCAAGCGGCGCGTCGGATGGCGCTTTTTGCGCAAGCGATTTCAATTCTTCTATGTTCATAGAATCTCCTTACTTAATAATTAGAATAATTTCAAAATCACAAATATTTCGCAGAAAGGCGAAGAAGCTCTTCCTGATCCGTTTGCTTTGTGTCCACAATGCCAGCCAGACGATGATTCGACATCACGGCGATGCGGTTTGTGATTCCCAAAATTTCGGGCATTTCGCTCGAAACCACGACAATCGTCTTTCCCTCCTTCGCCATCTGGATTATGAGCTGATAAATTTCATACTTCGCGCCCACGTCGATTCCGCGCGTCGGCTCGTCAAGCAGAAAAATATCCGGCTCGCGTTCCATCCATTTTCCGATGATGACTTTCTGCTGATTGCCGCCCGAAAGCGACGTAATGAGTTCGTCTGCGGAAACGCACTTCGTGTGCATTCGGCGGATTTCGCGGTTGGCGGCTTCCTGCAATTTGATTTCGGAAAGAACGCCCGCGGTTTTGTACGCGTCAAGGTTCGTTACCGTAGTGTTGAATTCAATCGTGGCCTTGCCGAACATTCCGTTCAATTTGCGCTCTTCCGTGACCATCGCGAAATTGTAGCTCATCGCCTCTTTGCTGGAATTGAATCGCAATTTTTTTCCCTGAACGATGATTTCCCCTGTGGCAATCGTGCGCGTCCCGAAAATCGATTCGAGCAATTCGCTGCGCCCCGCGCCCACCAAACCGTAAAGCCCGAAGATTTCGCCTTTTTTCACTTTGAAAGAAATGCCTTCCAAATGCGGCTCGTATTTCGTGGAAAGATTCCTGATTTCCAAATAATCCTCGCCGGGAGTATTGTCCACATCAGGAAAGCGCTTGTCGAGCGAGCGTCCGACCATCGCGGCAATAAGGCGGTTCATGTCCGTGTCGCTGATGGCGGAAGTGAGCACCATATTTCCGTCGCGCAAAACAGACACTTCGTCGCAGATTTCAAAAATCTCGTCCATTTTATGCGAAATGTAAACAAACGAAACGCCTTTTGACTTTAAATCATTTACAATAGAAAAAAGCTTTTTTACTTCCGGCTCCGTAAGCGAAGAAGTCGGCTCGTCAAGCACGATGAGCTTGGCATCATACGAAACGGCTTTCGCGATTTCCACCATTTGCCGCTGCGAAACGCTCATCGTGCGCATTATGGTGTTCGGATTCACGCTCATGTTCAAGCTGGCAAAAAGCGCGGTGGCTTCCTTGAACATTTTCTGCTCGTCAATCACGCCGAATTTTTTCGGATAGCGTCCCAAAAACAAATTGTCGGTAACGGTGCGATCCAAGCATTGGTTCAATTCCTGATGAACCATAGCCACGCCGTTTTCGAGCGCCTCTTTCGGGCTTTTAAAGTCAACAGGCTTTCCGTTGAGAGAAATCTGTCCTTCATCCTTGCCATAAATTCCAAAAAGACATTTCATCATCGTGGACTTGCCGGCACCGTTTTCGCCCATCAAGCCCATGACATTGCCTTTTTTCACGGAAAGGTTTATTCCGTTCAAAACTTTGTTTTTGGCAAAAGATTTGGACATATTCTTGATTTCAAGAACAACATCGTCCATAAATTTTCCTTAAAATTAAGCGCCGCAGAAATCTTCAGATTTCGAGGATGCTTAATTCGCTCGCGTTAGCGAGCAAGTATAATAAACGAGTTTTCGCAGAAAACTCGAGTCAAAAGTCTGGACAGCATTTTGTCCAGGCTTTTGACAGTCCTTAAAATTAAGCGCCGCAGAAATCTTCAGATTTCGAGGATGCTTAATTCGCTCGCTTTAGCGAGCAAGTATGATAAACGAGTTTTCTCAGAAAACTCGAGTCAAAGTAAACGGCGCGATTTTAGCCGTTTACTTTAAACATTCCTTCAATTTTTAAAAAAAGCCTGTAAAAATAGCTACGGAAAACCGCAACAAATTTACAGGCTCCTTAATTTTTAACAACGAAAAAAAGTTCCAACTTTTGAGTTGTTAAAAAACGCAACTTCGCAATGGAATGAGAAGTTGCAATCGATAGGCGAGCTTTGGAACAAAACTCGAAGTTAAACTTGTCGGCAGCATTTTTGACGACAAGTTTAAACGCTCCTTAATTTTTAACAACGAAAAAAGTTTCAACTTTTGAGTTGTTAAAAAACGCAACTTCGCAATGGAATGAGAAGTTGCAATCGATAGGCGAGCTTTGGAACAAAACTCGAAGTTAAACTTGTCGGCAGCATTTTTGACGACAAGTTTAAACGCTCCTTAATTTTTAACAACGAAAAAAGTTTCAACTTTTGAGTTGTTAAAAAACGCAACTTCGCAATGGAATGAGAAGTTGCAATCGATAGGCGAGCTTTGGAACAAAACTCGAAGTTAAACTTGTCGGCAGCATTTTTGACGACAAGTTTAAACGCTCCTTCAAACCGCCATCTTTTAATTTCAGACTATAAGCCTAAACCGGCAAGATGGCTAAAAGCCTTCTCGCCGGTTTTTAGCCTTTAGTATTTCAATTTGTCCATATAATCCTTGCCGGAATTCGTCTTCACCATATTGATGGCGAAAGCGTCGAATCCATTGGGATTGGCCATCTTGTCAAGGCAGCTCGATTCGTTCTGACCGTCGCCCTGCACGATTGTCAAATTGAGGTTCAACAATTTCGCATAGTAGCGGAGAGCCGGAATATAAGAAGAAGAAAGGAAGTTGTCGCCGCCATTGTAGACAGTAACCAAAACCTTCTTTTTGGCGGACTTGGACTGCTTGATTCCAGCGTCACGCTTTCCAGCCGTGTAATTCATCCAGTTTGCGCTTGTCACAGGAGCGTTTTTCGCAAGAAGAGCCTTGGTAGAGGCGACGTATTCCATATCAGCGGAAATCTTTGAACCGGATTTTTTGTCAGCCTTTGAGATTCCATTCTGATAGACGTCCGCGCCCTTGAGACCGTCGAGCAAATTGCGGAGAACCTGCAATGTAGCCGTAGCCTGCGCATCGACATTCTGAGAAATAGTTCCTGAAAGTTTTCCTGCGCCAATCGCTTCGATGGCATCGGCATTGGCGTCATATCCGAAAATCGGAACTCCCTTCGGATAGTTTGAAGCCTGCAGACAGCCCATCGCCATGCCGTCGTTGTTGGAAACTACGAGGTCAATCTGATTGCCAAATTTCGTCGCCCAGCCGCCCATCGCGTCAGTAGCGGCGTTCGCATTCCAAGTGGTGCCGTCGAGGCCGGTCATAGCCTTTCCTTCAAGCTCAACGACTTTGAATGTCTTTCCGCCGACAGTCAAAGAGCCTTCCTTTACTTTTCCAGGATCAGTAGAGCCAGCCCAAGTGCCGAGCGCTTCGCGCGCGCCTTGCGTGCGGGCTTTCGAGTCATTGTGTCCTACGTCGCCGATGCAGAGAACGTAGCCGATTACGCCATCGCCATTTCGGTCGATTTTTTCGCCATAAGCCTGGATGAAGTCAACGATCATTTTTCCTTGGACTGCACCCCCCCCCGCTGCGTCAAAACCGACATACAGCGTGCCGGCGTTGTGATTCATCGCGGCCATGTCGATTTGTCCGCTAACGGGATCGGAAGGCTGTCTGTTATACCAAACAAGCGGCTTATCTTTGTTCGCGACTTTCGGCGCGGCAAAGGTAAATGTTGTGGCAGCCATAGCAACTGCGCACATACCGAAAAGTATTTTCTTCATTATTTCCTCCTAAAAAATAATGTTTTTTTGTCATTTCATTATAACATAGAACTTTTCAAAGTCAAGAAAAATTTGCAAAAAAATGAAGAATTTTATTTTTTATTTGATGATCGCCATCGCGAGGATCAAAAGTACGTGTCGTGAAGCCTGCGAAACGGATTTCACAAACCACAAAAGCAGGCGGCAGAACGATGCAAAAAGCCGATGACTTTAACAAGAATCTTTAAAAAAATGATTCCCGCGAATATTGTCCAAGGCATCTTCCCAAAATTCAAATTTTATTATATAATTTGAATCGGACATTAAAAAATAGTGTCACAAAGTTTAACTTCGAGTTTCTTTCAGAAACTCGTCTATTTGCTGTCCGTGCCAAGTTCGTCTTTTTATAGAAAGAATTTGCCGAGAACTCAGCAGGAATTTTAAACTATGGAAAAAAGAGAAATTGAACAAAATAATCCTCAAAAAGCAAGAGATGATTTTCCCCGAACAAAAAATTATCCATTATATTTTTGGCGTGTTTTCAGAAAACTTTTTGTGATGACGTTTTTCGGAATCGGCACGCTGATTGTCGTCATCGCGGTTTTTCCGATTATGCGGCTTGCCGTTCGCGATGGCAAAAAATTTCGAAAGGGCGGACATCATTTCATTTCATGTGTCTTGGAATTCTACATACATTTGATATCTTGGGTGAAAATTTGCGAATTCAAAATTACAAAAGAAGACTTGCGAACATTGCGCAACCTGAAAGGCAATGTGATAATCGCAAACCATCCTTCTCTTTTGGACGTGATTTATATTTTGGCGTTCGTGCGCGATGCCGACTGCATCGTCAAAGCCTCGCTCAAAAAAAGCTGGGTGGGCGGAGTCGTCAAGGCGCTTTACATTTCAAACAATGTCGATTTTAAAATCATGGAAGACGAATGCGTGGCGGCACTGAAAGCGGGCGGCAATTTGATTATTTTTCCGGAAGGAACTCGTTCACCGCCGAATGAAATGAACCAGTTCAAAAAAGGCGCGGCAAGAATTGCGCTCGCGGCAAGTGCCGCCGTACAGCCGATTTTCATTGGCGGCAATCGAAAATACGGCATGGGAAAAGGCGAACCGATTTGGAAAGTAAATCCATTCGAATGCTACAAATATGAATTTACAGTTTTGGAAAAAATCAACATCGAAAAATATTTGTCATCGGGAGAAACGCTTGCCGCAAAACATTTGACGGAAGACATGCGCGAGACACTTGAAAGAAATTTTAATTTCCACTAAAATAAAGCGAATTTTTTTGGATGTTTAAAATCGTGGCAGAGATAGCGCGACAATTTTAACTTCTTTGGGTTTTTACGAAAACTCGCTTATTTGTCATTGTCGGGCTTGACCCGACAATCTATTTTGTACTTGCCCGCGCCGCAACAAGTTGCTAACGCGGGCGAAATTAAGTCCTCGGAAGTTGGAACTTCCTGCGGACTTAATTTTTAAGGAATGTTAAAAGCCTACGCTAAAATGGCGCGTAAACTTTTAACCAGAGTTTTGTTCCAAAACTCGCACATCTACTGAGGAGGAAAAATGTTTAAGTTAAAAGGCACTTTTACGGCGATGATTACGCCGATGAAAAAAGACGGCGATGTGGATTTTGAAGGATTTCGTGAGCATATAAAAAATCAGCTTGAGGCGGGAATTGACGGGCTTGTGCCGCTTTGCACTACGAGCGAAACTCCGACGCTTGACGAAGAAGAAGAGCGCAAGATGATTGAGATTATCATGGGCGAGCGCGAGGCGCACGAAAAGGCGACGGGCATTCATGTTCCAATAATTGTTGGCGCGGGCAGCAACAATACTCGCGATGCCGTTCGCTATGCCGAGCGCGCGAAGAGCGCCGGCGCGGACGCTGTTCTTGTGGTGACTCCGTATTACAACAAGCCGTCGCAGGCGGGCATTCTTAAACATTTTGAGGCGGTGAGCAAAGTCGGCATTCCGATTGTCGTGTACAATATTAAAGGTCGCACCGGAGTGAACATCGCCACGGAAACTTTGGTGGAAATCGCGAAGTTGCCGAACATAATCGGCGTGAAAGAAGCGAGCGGAAGCGTTTCGCAGATGATGGACGTGATTGCGAAAATTAAATTGAACAATCCCGATTTTTCCGTGATGAGCGGCGACGACGCTTTGACATTGCCTTTGCTCGCGCTGGGCGGGGACGGCGTAATTTCCGTCGTCTCGAACCTCGCGCCAAAACGAGTGAAAGAAATGGTGGACGCTGGCTTGCAGGGGAAATTTGCCGAGGCGAAAAACGCGCATTACGCGCTTCTTCCGATTTTCCGCGCCGCATTCGTAGAAGGAAATCCTTCTTCGATAAAATGCGCGATGAACTTAAAAGGCTTGCCGGCGGGAAGCGTGCGCGAGCCGCTCGTGGAAGTGAGCGAGGGCGGAAAAAAAGCGATTGAAGCTGCGCTTGCGGAATGTAAATTGTAGCATTGCAAAAATTTTAGCGTTGTGGGAATTGCGGGGGCGTTGCGGGGAACTCCCCGCAGAGAGGGTAGCGCGCAACAACGTGCGCGCGCAGGGGGAGACTTCCCCCTCCTAAAAAATTTGTTTTTGTTTGGAGAAAAAAAATGCCTGAAAGAATACCGGTTGGAGTTTTGGGCGCGACGGGAATGGTCGGCCAGCGTTATATCAAGTTGCTCGAAAATCATCCGTGGTTTCGCGTCACTTATGTGGCGGCGAGTCCGCGTTCGGCAGGGAAAAAATATTCTGAGGCAGTGGCGAGCCGTTGGCTCATCGGTGAAAATATTCCCGAGGGCGTGGCGGATTTGGTCGTGCAGGATGCGAACGACGCTTCGCTTGCTTTGGGAAAATGCCGCTTCGTTTTTTCCGCGCTGGAAATGGGCAAGGATGAAATCAAGGCTCTCGAAGAACGATATGCCGCCGAAGGAATTCCTGTCGTTTCAAATGCGAGCGCGAACCGTTGGACGGAAGACGTGCCGATGCTTGTGCCCGAAATCAATTTTGCGCATCTCGATGTGATTGCTTCGCAAAAAAAGGCGCACGGTTGGGACAAAGGCTTCATCGCCGTAAAGCCGAACTGTTCGCTTCAAACTTATATGATGCCGCTTCACGCGCTTATCCGCGCAGGCTATCCTGTGCGCCGCATGATTGTCACGACGCTTCAGGCGGTTTCGGGCGCGGGTTATCCTGGCGTTTCAAGTTTTGATATGATTGACAACATCGTTCCGTATATCGGAGGCGAGGAAGAAAAAACCGAGCGCGAGTGCCTCAAGATTTTGGGCGAAGTGCGCGACGGAAAAATCGTGAACGCTTCGCTTCCAGTCGTTTCGTCCACTTGCACGCGCGTTCCTGTGATTGACGGGCACACGGCGAGCGTTTCGCTTGAATTTGATTTGCCGGAAGAAAAAAAGCCGACTCTCGAACAAATCGAAAAGGCTTGGAGCGGCTACACTTCGCTTCCGCAGGAACTGAAATTGCCGAGCGCGCCGGCGCATCCGATTGTGATTCGCCACGAAGAAAACCGACCGCAGCCACGCCGAGACCGCGACACGGAAGGTGGAATGGCGTGCGTCATCGGGCGGCTTCGAAAGTGCAATGTTTTCGATGTAAAGTTCGTCGCGCTCAGCCACAACACGAAGCGGGGGGCGGCATTGGGCGGAATCCTCAACGCGGAACTTTTGAAGGCGAAGGGATTTTTCGATTAAAAAGTTTGCGAGGCGGGCAAGTGCAAAATAGATTGCCGCGCCGTTTTCGTGGCAATTTTTAGCATTCCTTAAAATTTTCTAGAAGTTCAGAATAATATTTTTCTTCAATGTCGTGAAGTTCAAGCCCAGATTTCATGAGAAAATATTTCAGCGTCAAATTGACTTCCTGCAAAGCCTCTTCGTCTTGGCGCGGCGAGATTATTTCTATTTCCAAGAAGTCTCCGAGCGGCGGAACTTCGCAAAGCTCCAAATGTACGCGAGAAAAAAATCCGGCTGGACATTCCGCGTACCAACCCAAAGAATCTTTGTGCTTTGAAAAATACGGCTCGAATCCGCTCGCGAGCAAAAGTTCCTTCACGCAATCCTCATTCGAAATTTCCGTCTCGTACTCGTCGTTTACTTCAATCGTGCTGCCGTCGGATTCGGCGCGGCGTTCTTTTTTCTTGTAATTGAGAAATCTTTTTTTTGCGATTAATTTTTGTCCGGTGAAATTAAAAAAGTCTTCCGTGGAACGATGCTCTTCGATTCGGATTCGCGCTATGACGCGTTCTTTTCCTGGACGTTCAAGTTTGAAATACGAATCGTCCTTGATGATGATGCGGTCGAAGCGTGCGAATGAATTCAAGTTTTGGATTACGGCGGCGCGGTCAGCTACATGCGCTTTGAGTTCCACTTCAAACATTGAAATAGTATATCACAAAAACAAAATTTATGCTATACTAATTTCATTGCTTGGAAATATATGAGAAAAAAATTGATTTGCGGACCGATGGCTACCTTGAGCCACGAGGCTTTCCGCCGCATAGTGGAACGCTTTGGCGGTGTGGATGAACACTACACGGAAATGATAAACGCCCCGACGCTTTTGCAAGGCGGTCCATTTGAAAAATATTATTTGATGGACGGACCACTACCTGAAAAAATTGTTTGGCAACTCACATCAAACGATGCGGATGCGATGGCAAACGCGGCGTCCTTTTTGGCGCGACGCGATGGAATCGGAATCGACATCAACATGGGATGCTGCGCTCCCGAAATCGTAAGAAGTGGCGCGGGAATCGCGTGGATGTTGAAAGACGAGCGCGAAACTTTTTCGATGGTCGAAAAAGTAAAATCTGCGATGGAAAATTGCGGTGCGAAAAAACGCCTCAGCGTAAAGTTGCGACTTGGCGGTGATAATTTTGTCGAAGAAAATTTTTTCAAATTCTGCGAAACGCTTTGCGACCTCGGCACAGAACAAATCACGCTTCATCCGCGCACGCAAAAGGAAAGACTTTGCCGCCCCGTGAGGAAATTTTTCGCGGAGGAATTGGCGGCGCGGCTCTCGCAAAAAGATGTGCCCGTGATTTTCAACGGAAATGTCCGCGACGCGAAAAGTGCGAATGAAGTTTTCGACGAATGTCCGAACGCGGCGGGAATAATGATAAGCCGCGCCGCCGTTCAAAAGCCGTGGATTTTCGCGCAGTTGCGCGCGGAGATGGGAAATTATTTTTGCGCAAGCAAAAATATGTGCGACGAGAAAAACAGCAATGAAAAAACTTGCAAAGACGGGGAAAATGCCGTTCGTTCCAACAGAATCGATTTGTTGGAACTCGGCCTTGAATACATCGAAAACCTGCAAAAATTCCAGCCTCCAGAATTTTTCCGTACACGCATGCAAAGGTTCTTCGCATATTATTGCGACAATTTTTCGTTCGCCCATTACATCAAGACGAAAATGCTCAACAGCCATACGCGCGAGGAAGCGGAAAAAAACTTCCGCGCGTATTTTGAAGAAGTGCCGGAAGATAAGGCGCTTTTTGTTTGAGGATTGATGGGAAATAATTAGTCGAAATTGAAAGAACGCGTGGAAATAAAGCGAAGAAAATGAGACTGTGTTTATTGTCGCTTGTTGCAGCAGATTGCGACGTTCAGAAAAGAAATGGACACAATCAAGTATTTTTATGAGCAAAATCCAAAAGTATTCGCAGAAAAACATAAAAATATATCCTTAAAAACTTGAAAGTTTTTAAGGATATACATAAAAGTTTTCAAGGAAAAACTTATGGAGTTTTCAAGGAGAAACTTATGGAGTTTTCAAGGAGAAACATTTTTGTTTTTCCTTGAATAAATTTGAGTATTCACGGAAATAAAGTCCGCTTGCAAAAGCGAGACACTTTGCGCCTTTAGCGAAAACGACCTTTGAGTCAATTCGGCGATTTTCTTTTGAACGGAAAGCTAAAGAAGCGGGATTGGGTTGCTCCTTCAGTCACACATATCGCATTCTTTCGTTTTCGGCGTTGAAGTCAATCTTGTCAATAACATCAGTCAACTTGTCTTTTAAGGCGGAAAACCTGAAGTCAGAATGCTGATTTTCAGTAGAAAGGTATCCCATTGAATCTATTATCATATATGCTTTCTGTATATTCGTGCGGTTTTCTTTTACAAGAGAATAGGCCTTGTACTTTTGTATATAGCTGTTGAACTCTTCATCTGAAATTATGTTCTGCTCTGAAAATGGTGTCGTGGGAAGCATTTGAAGGATTTTAAATCTGTCTGGCTTCACATCATCAAGCAACTTCTTTATATCTTCATTTTGATTTATCCTTGAAACTACAATGTTGATTTTCAAGGGGATGCCGTTTTCCTTTATGCACTTGCAGATTGCGCAAAGTTGATTGTAGTCAAGTGGCTTTTTTCCAGAACATCTTCCCAGTGCAATATTCGTTTCTCTCCTAATCGAATCTATGCTGATTCCTATCATTGACAGTTTCCCCTTGTTTACCCGCACAAATTCTTTTGTCAAAAGACTGCCGTTTGTGATTAGCGAAGCCCTTATGTTCTTGCTAGTTATATAGTCGATTATTTCTTGAAGATAACTGCACGTAGTCGGCTCTCCCCCTGCAATATTGATTCTGCCATCAGCAATATTCAGATGGGAAAAATAATCGGAAATGTTGTCTACAACAGTCTGTATTTGTTCCAACGAGAGAATTTTCTTTTCTTTTTTGGCGTAACAAAACTGACAGTTGTAATTACAAAAGTCAGTAAAATGAAGATTGAATATCTTGTTCATATTCTATTTTCATCCTTCACTTTTACCACCTTTTCATTTTTTCTGGTATCCAATTCATAAATGGCATCGACCTCAAGGGTGTCCGCATCTTTGTAAATAAGGGCGGGTATATGCCGTTCCCGCAAGATAATCGAAAGATGACACAACAAGGAGCCTCCTTTGAAAACAAAGCCGATGTTTTTTCTGTCCAGCTTTTCCATAAGATTTATGTCGGGAAGGTCGCACAGAAAAATGACAGGCTCTCCAGGCAAGGAGGCAGGTTTTATTTCATTCTGACAGTGGACATTCAAAGATTGTTGTATTTCCGTCTTGGCAACTTTGACGATCCGCCCGCGTATTATTCCATGTGAAATAACTCCATTTTCAATGTCGGCAGCATGGATTGTCTCTTTTGAATTGTCTTCCGTAAAGTCAATTAGGTATGGCTCAAGATTTCCATCATATTCAATCAATCCGAATTCCAAATTGCATTTGCATTCTTTTAGAATAGGAGAGAACTGCCTTTCTATGTTTTTCAAATCTTCATTATCAATATGAATCACCTGTCTGTCTATGCTTTGTTCAATTTGATGTCCTTCCAGTATTCTATAGTATTTGTCTTGTTCCTGTTCATGAGGATGTATTCCATTTTTGTCTATCGTATACCGGGACATCGGAACGACGCCTTTCGCCACAAAGTGTCCCCGTGCAACCTCAATAAACACGGCGTCTTCTCCGGCTTTTATTATTCCTGTAAATTTCGGATCAAATATTTCTTGAATTATCATCGTGCAAATCCAACTGCTTTCTTTCACCTGCTTGTAGATGGCGTTCACCGCTTCATATAGATTTTCGTATTTTGGAAACGCCCTAAAACTATATCTGTTGCATGTTATGCAACGCATCGCGTCGCTTTTTCTTCCGACAAAGTGCCTGACTATTTTCTCATCGATTGTTTTCGGTGTGATAACGACAATATTGTATCCCCTGCAAAACTGCGAGCGTTCAATTTCTATGCGATTAAAAGGAAGCGTGTCTTGATCACAGTTGCAGTTCACTATGTATGCGTCAGAAATCAGTATATCGTGTTTTTCCGCCATGAGCCTGATTTTTATTTTACCCAAGGACTTCAAGCGCTCGTCATTTCCGATTGACTGAATGCCTACCTTTTTTATTTCGTTTTTTTCAAGGAAGATGCTCGTTATCGGTCTGCACTGAAGAATGAAAATTCTGCCTGTGCCTTTCTCAACGCACCACTCAATATCCATAGGCTTGTTCAGCGTAGTCTCTATTTTCGTTCCCAGCGCCACAAGTTGCGAAAGATATGTTGCGCACACTTTATCCTGAAATTCGGGAGCATCCTTTTTTATTATCTCTTCCTTTGTTCTTCCGATTTTGCCTGATACAAGATCGTCTCCTACGCCGTCGCAATAACTTATGACCATTTCTTTCTTTGAAAAATTCTCGGGATTAGAAGTAAAGATGACACCAGAAATATCTGCTTCTATCATGTTCTGAAGAACGACCCCCGCCTTGTCTCCTTTCTCGGCGGCATCCACTACAATCTGTTTATGCCGCTCACAGAACGATGAAAAGTCGGAAGCTGGCACGTTCAGGAATGTCTTGTAGTTTCCTGCCTTGCTTTCTCTTTCTCCGTCATCCTGCAATGCGGAAGAACGAACGGCGAGTCGTTCTTCTGGCTTGAACAAGCCATTGAATTCATCCCTCAATCTTCCATAATAATCCGCTGTGCAAAATGCCGCGTCTTCTGCCTTTAAAAAATAAGACCGTGGAATCGTGAAGCCCTTGTCACTGAGCCATTTCAGCCAGAAAGCCTTTCCTCCAAACTGCTCTTTGCCTATATCATCGTTTATAGTGCTTATTATTTTTTCAAGCATAGTCTTTTATCACCTTTTCCAAATCGTGTGTCTTTATGTATCGTGCGACGGATGCGGGAACAAACTGCTCCCAATTTCCCCCTGAACGAATTCGCTCGCGGACAAGTGTTCCTGATACTGGCTTTTGGCTTTCCGTTCGTTCCCACATGACTTCAACTTTGAGGTCAAGTTCTTTGAGGATTCTTAATTTTTCTCTGCCCCAATCATCGTAAATGGTCATATAGTATACGGCATTTTTAGGAGTAAAGTTGAATATCAATTCAGGCTGCTCTATAGAAAAAGGAACTATTGAGAATTCCGATTCCTTTACATTGTTTTCCAAAAGTGCAAGCCGTATCATTTCCATCCGCTCAAAATAGGTGAACGGATTTGCCTGTGTTGTAAGCCTGTGATTGTCAAGGCTATTTATCCGTTCGCTTTTTGCGGTACGAAGAAAATTCGTGATTCCAATCACCAGATGCTCACATCTGCTTTTTCCAGCAAGCAGATATTCAAGATGTCCGTTGTGAAATCCTTGAAATCTCCCGTGAATAACTCCGATTTTGTCTCTGTACATATTCCTTGTATATTATAGCATATTATGAAAAAAAATCAAGCCCTCATTACAATTTATGTCGCAGAACCGCTATTTCAATAATTCTTGAATGAAGATTCTTACGCTGTCGAAAATAAACGAAGGTTTAAAATCCGCGCTGAAATGGCGCGCTGATTTTAATACGAGTTTCGTTCCAAAACTCGCCATTTACTGCGGTTTCCGCTGGAAACTTCGCGTTGCACGCTCGTTGCGAAGGCACTTCGTTACGAAATCGCGTTTTCAGCAACTCGAAAGTTGATACTTTCTTCGTTGCTGAAAATAAATGAACATTTAAAATCAGCAACTAAAATTGTGTTGCTGATTTTAATACGAGTTTTTTTCAAAAACTCGCGATTTACTGCCCGCTCGCGCGGGCTAATTAAGCGTCCTCGGAAGTTGAAACTTCCTGCGGTGCTTAATTTTAAGGAACACTTTATAAAATAACGCTGTTATTTTATAAAGTGGAAAAAATGTAAACAGAAAATATGTGATAGATGTAATTTCAGAATGTGTCAAGAATGAGTGTGACCAAGATGCTTTTGAAAACAAGTCGATTTGAACATTCGTCCTGTCAACTATTCTCTAATAACTTTCATATCTTGTATATACCCCCTCACATTGGCTAGAGAGACCCTCTCTACAGCCAGCGTGTGAGAGACCAACACCGGCTACAAACACATCCTGCCTTTTTCCCGTCTGCGTTAATCCGCGCCCAATAATTTTTCAATTCTATGCGCCGCTTCGTCGAGTTCCGGCACTTCAAGGCTTTCGATGTCGCCTGAATCCACCGCCGCCGAGGTTTCCGGGCGCATCGGGATTCGCGCCAAAACCGGCAGGTTGTAATTTTTCGCGATGGCTTCAATGTTGCTTTTTCCGAAAACATAGATTTCTTTGGAGCAATCCGGGCACTTGACATAACTCATGTTTTCGATGAGACCGAGAATCGGAATGTTCATCATGTTCGCCATTTTCACGGCTTTTTCCACGATGACGCGCACGAGCTGCTGCGGCGACGAAACGACAATGATTCCGTCTACCGGCAGCGACTGAAAAACAGTAAGCGGAACGTCGCCAGTTCCAGGCGGCATGTCCACGAACATAAAGTCCACATCCTTCCAAATCACGTCCGTCCAAAATTGCTTGACCGCGCCTGAAATCACAGGTCCGCGCCAAACAACCGGATCGTTTTCGTTTTGCAAAAGGAAATTCATCGACATAAGCTGGATTCCGCTCGCTGTGATTACGGGCTGCAACGCTTCCTTTCCTTCCACGACGTCGGCGCGCTTGTCGCTTTCGCCGAAACTTTCCGGGATGGAAGGTCCAGTGATGTCCGCGTCCAAAATTGCGGAACGGTAGCCCATTTTCGTCATCTTGCAGGCGAGAAGGCTCGTCACGAGCGACTTTCCCACGCCGCCTTTTCCACTTATGATTCCAATGACTTTTTTTATCTTGCTTTCCGCGTTCGGCGAGACGCGCATGTCGCGTTCTTCGCAACCGCTTTTCGAGCATCCTCCGCATTTGTGGTCGCAGTTTTCAGCCATAATGTTTTCCTCGCTTTTCAAAGTGATTTCGCGCCAAAAATTTCACGCTGACGCGAACAAAATCAAATCGAATTTTTCGAAACTTTCTTTATAATATAACAAAAGAATTTCATTTCGTCAAATTTTATCACATCAAATTTTGCGAAATAAAGGAATTGCGATTTATTTTGAGGAAATTTGATTTGCAATTTGCAAGGAAACTGACATTTTCAAAAGGTCAAACTTCAACCATCAACTTCAGCCGTTGCGCTTCGTTCGCCGCGAAGCCGAATTTTTCGTAGAACGGAATTTTTTCCGGCATCGCGCAAAGTTCCACGGAAATTCCCGTGTTTTTTGTGCCGTGTTCTTTTACGAAATCAAGCATTTCTTGCACGAGCATTTTTCCGATGCCGCGCCGCTGATATTCTGGGCGCACGACGACATCTTTAATGTAATAGCATAAGCCGAAGTCGCCAATCATCCGCGCCATCGCGACGATTTTTTCTCCGTCAAAAATTGAAACACGGAAAATCGAATTGCGCATCGCTAACGCGGTCTGTTCGAGCGAAGGCGCACCATCCCAAACGCTTTGCCAAAGTTCTATGAATTCTTTCGCCGTTAGTTCATCGCGCTTGATTGAAAACTCACCGTTTTTCAAATTATGCTTTTCCAAAAGCTTCTTCCCAATAAAAAAGCCGCGGGCCAAAGACCCGCGACTTTTTCGTTATCTTGCGTATTCTACGATGCGCGTTTCGCGAATCATCGTGAGTTTTATGCGGCCTGGATAGCGCAAGTCGCTTTCGATTTGCTTCGCGATTTTCCGCGCCAATTCTTTTACGTCGCCGTCAGGAATCTTTTCGTTGTTCACCAAAACGCGAAGTTCGCGTCCGGCTTGAATCGCGTAGGCTTTTTCCACGCCGCCGAAATTCTCGGCAATCGTTTCCAAATTTTCAAGGCGTTTGACGTAATTGTCGACAGTTTCACGCCTCGCGCCTGGTCGCGCCGCCGAAATCGCGTCCGCAATTTGGACTATCGCCGCTTCCACGCTCGAAGGCTCGACATCATTGTGGTGGGCGGCAATTGCGTTTACGACAAGCGCGTTTTCACCCATCTTCCGCGCGATTTCCGCTCCCACTTCTGCATGGTTTTGGTCGCTGTCAGTATCCGCGCCCTTTCCGATGTCGTGAAGAATCGCGGCGCGCTTTGCCAAATCGCGATTTACGCCCAATTCGGCGGCGAGCATTCCCGCAATCAGCGCGACTTCCTTTGAGTGCGTGAGGACATTCTGCCCATAACTCGTTCGGAAATAAAGCCGCCCGAGCGCGCGAACGCCCTCCGTGGGAATATTGTGGATGCCCAAGTCGAAAAGCGTTTTTTCGCCTTCTTCATAGATTTTGTTTTGCACTTCGCGCGTCACTTTTTGGACGATTTCTTCTATTCGAGCCGGATGGATTCGTCCGTCGGAAATGAGCCGTTCCAAAGATTCTTTGGCGATTTCCTTTCGCACAGGGTCGAAGCACGAAATCACGACCGCTTCCGGAGTGTCGTCAATGATGATGTCCACTCCGGTCAAAGTTTCGAGCGTGCGGATATTGCGTCCTTCGCGCCCGATTATCCGACCTTTCATTTCATCGCTGGGAAGCGAGACAGTCGCCACAGTGATGTCGCTCGTGGTTTCCGTGGCAATCCGCTGAATCGTCGTGACCAAAATGTCCCGAGCCTTTTTTTCGGCGTTGAGCTGCGCTTCCTGCTCCACTTTGTTGAGCAAGGCCTGGGCATCGTGCCGCGCGTCATTTTCAAGATTTCGGATTATCAAATCCTTGGCTTCCTGCGCGGAAAGCCCTGAAATCCGCTCAAGTTCGCGGCGATATTCCTCTTCCTGCGCGGAAACGACTTCCTCGCGCTTTTCGAGATTTTTCAACTTTTCGGCGAATTCCTTGTCTTGTTTTTCAAAGGCCGCCGCCCGTTGGTCGAGAAGTTCTTCCTTGTGGCTTACGCGCGACTCATATCGCTGCACTTCCGCCCGCTGTTCGCGAGTCTCCCTTTCCTGCTGCTTTCGTTCCCGAATGAGTTCATCTTTTGCGTTTAGCAAAATTTCTTTTTTCTGAGCTTCAGCTTCTCTAATTGCATCCTGCTTTACACGTTCAGCTTTTTGTTCTGACGCAGATAATTGAAATCTGGCATACAGCCAGCGAATTGTCCATCCAAGAACTATGCCTGCAACAGGGAGAACAATAAACAAAACGTTCATTTTATTCTCCTAATGTATAAGATAGTTCTAGAATACTATAATAATAGAATGAAGTGAATTTGTCAATCAAAAATCGGGCGAAAAGCAATTTTTTTTGAAAATTCGCTTAAGTCTTTTTTTCAAACTCCGATAAAATTTATGTAGGGTGGTGAGAACCGGCGGGAGCAAACCGGGTTCTTCTATTGAAACCTGTTTCAATAGGCTGCTCAAAAAAAACATGTAAGGAGATACACTATGGTTATCAATCACAACATGAGCGCAATGTTTGCGCAGCGTTCAGAAGGAATCACTGAACTTGCAAACCAAAAGAGCATGGAGAAACTCTCGTCTGGCTTGAAAATCAACCGCGCGGGTGATGATGCTTCCGGTTTGGCAGTGTCTGAAAAAATGCGTGCTCAGATTCGCGGCTTGAACCAAGCTTCAGAAAACGCGGAAAACGGCATTTCTTTCATTCAGACGACCGAAGGCTATCTTCAGGAAACTGAGGATATCATCCACCGCATCCGTGAATTGGCTGTTCAGTCTTCAAACGGAATCTACACTGACGAAGACCGCATGATGATTCAAGTTGAGGTTTCTTCTCTCGTAGACGAAGTGGATCGCATCGCATCTGCAGCGCAGTTCAACGGTATGAACATGCTTACAGGTCGTTTCGCCCGCCCGACTGGTGAAAATGTCGTCACTGGCTCCATGTGGTTCCACATCGGCGCGAATATGGATCAGCGCACTCAGGTCTACATCGGAACGATGACAGCCATGGCTTTGGGAATCCGCAATGTTGGCGACGAGTCGAAAATTTCCCTTGCCGCTCCTGATGAGGCGAACCGCGCGATCGGAACTTTGGATCAGGCTTTGATGAAAATCAACAAGCAGCGAGCCGACCTTGGCGCTTACCAGAACCGCCTTGAGCACGCCGTCAAGGGTCTTGATATTGGAGCCGAAAATCTTCAGGCTTCTGAAAGCCGCATCCGCGACACTGACATGGCTTCCGAAATGGTCGAATTTACGAAAGACCAAGTGCTTACGCAGGCCGGCATGGCGATGCTCGCACAGGCGAACCAGCAGTCGCAGAATGTTCTCAGCCTCTTGCGCTAGAATAAAGGAACGTTAAAAGTTTACGCCAAAATGGCGCGTAAACTTTTAACTCGAGTTTTGTTCCAAAACTCGCTTATCCACCGTTGCTTCTCACTTTGTTGCGAAGCAACTTTTTCAGCAAGTCGAAAGTTCAAACTTTCTTCCTTGCTGAAATTTAAGGAAGGTTAAAAGTTTACGCTAAAATGGCGCGTAAACTTTTAACTCGAGTTTTTTTTCAAAACTCACCATTTAAGGAACATTTAAACTTGTCGCTAAAATATCGCGACAAGTTTAATTTCGAGTTTTCTTGCGAAAACTCGCTTATCCACTGTATTTTCCTCTTGAAACTTCGCGCTCGTTGCGAAGGCATTTCATCGCGAAAGCGTGTTCTTAACAATTCGAACTTCACCTTTAAATAATAAGGAAAGATAATTTGCTTGAAAATCTAAAATCGAAACTCGAAGGCGCACAGGCAATCGTCATTGGAGCTGGCGCAGGACTTTCCACTTCGGCGGGCTATGTTTACAGTGGAAAACGTTTCCACGAAAATTTCAGCGACTTCGAGGCGAAGTACAATTTTCACGATATGTATTCGGGCGGATTTTATCCTTATGAGACGCTTGAAGAGCATTGGGCGTATTGGTCGCGCTATGTTTACTTGAACAGATTTTCTCCGCCGCCGATTCCCGTTTACGAAAGTTTGCTTGAAATTGTTCAAGGCAAAAATTATTTCGTAATAACGACGAATGTTGACCATTGTTTTCAGCGAGCGGGCTTCGACAAAGAACGGCTTTTCTATACGCAGGGCGACTATGGGCTTTTTCAATGCAGCGTGCCTTGCCACAAAAAAACTTACGACAACGAAAAAACAATTCGCCGAATGTACTCCGAGCAAAAAGATATGAAAGTGCCGAGTGAGCTTGTCCCAAAATGCCCGAAATGCGGAAAGCCGATGTTGATGAATTTGCGCGCAGATGACACATTCGTGGAAGACGAGGGCTGGCACAAGGCGTGTGAACGCTACAAAAAATTCTTGACGCAAAACAAAACGAAAAAGATTTTGTTCTTGGAATTGGGAATCGGCGCAAACACGCCCGGAATAATCAACATACCCCGACGCAGAGCATCGGGGTATGTTGGTTCTGTAAGGAATGGATTTTAGTCGGGTTTAATACCATTTTACAAACCTTCATTTTCTAATCGAAAGATTTGTTTTTTCCAATCGCATCTTTTAGTTTACGCTTCCGACACAAGTGTCGGGGTATTAAACCCTCTTGCGAATAAAATATCCGTTTTGGCAAATGACGCAAAATTTCCGCGACGCATTTTACATTTGCATCAACAAAGGCGAAGTTTACATTCCTGCCGAAATCAAAAATAAGTCGCTCGGAATCGACTGCGACATCGGCGAAGTTTTGAAGCGAATGTGATTTTGTGCGCAAAATCTTTCGCCGCGATTTCAGTATACAATTCGCCTAAAAAAGAGATGGAATTTTGAAATTGGAAAAATTCGTCCGCGATAATAGCAACTTCTTTCTAGCGATATACGGGAAGGAAATCCGCTCTACAGAAAGGATGGAGGCAGTTCTCTCCACATAGCGAGCAATGCAGATATGGGAGATCGACCTGACATTCGTGCAGGAGACGGCGGACAGGCCAAGGTTCAAAGCCATAACATACGGCAGAATCTTAACACGCTCCACAAGTTCGTCTTGAATCTTGCCCGCATAAACATCTGCAAGGAAATCATTATGACAAAAAGCAAAAACACTGAAAAGGCATTAAAGCCCATGCCGTTTATCGCAATGGTGTCAAGCGTTGGCAGCAATGACGAAGAGGAACTGTACAATTATTTGGGCGGCGTTAAAAATGACAGGCGTTCGGAAGAATTTGATGCCGCTTTCAAGCAGGAAAAATCAAACTTTCATATTGTAATTGTTGTGGATATGTGGATTACAGGATTTGATGTTCCTTGCCTGACATATCTAGTCACCGTTGATTTTCAATCCGCCTTTCAATGTTTCTGGTACTTCCATGACGATGCCCCTTTTGCCTGCGCGCAGGTATGGTTTTATAAAAAAATATGCCGCGGACTTCTTACAAGTCCATCGACCTTTGTAAATAGATTATATCACACGAGGGCATATCAATAGGTTTTGAAAAAAAATTTGCTTTTTTTTAATTCTTTTTATTTTTCAATATGTTGTGGAAAAACTGCAAGCAATGATGCCCTAAAATTAAGGACATCATTTTTCGTATTTTGACAAAAATTGCATATCAAACTTATATCTGCCTCATCACGTTGACCATTTCAATCGCAGAAAGCGCACAGTCGTAGCCTTTGTTTCCGCTCTTTGCGCCCGCCCGCTCAATGGCTTGCTCCAAATTGTCGGTGGTGAGAATCCCGAAAAGGACGGGAACTCCGCTCGAGAGGCTTGCTTGCGCGATTCCTTTGCTTACTTCGGCGCAAACGTAATCGTAGTGCGATGTGCTTCCGCGAATCACCGCGCCCACGCAAATGACTGCGTCGTACTTTTTGCTGACCGCCATCTTTTGCGCGACCACGGGAATTTCAAACGCTCCCGGAATCCACACCGCCGTGATATTTTCCTCTTCCACGCCGTGCCGGACAAGCCCGTCCTGTGCGCCTTCAAGCAACTTTTGCACTATGATTGAATTGAATCGCGATGCCACGATTCCCACTTTCATGCCGCTTGGCGCGACAACCTTTCCTTCGATTAGTTTCATGATTTCCTCCTAATTGGAAAAATATTCTATCACGAAATTTCATATTTTTCAATGTGCCATTTCTCCGTCAATTTTTGCATATCATTCAACATCGATGTGCGAAAAAATGTGTCCCATCTTTTCCTTTTTCGTGCGTAAATAAAACTTGTCGTAAGATTGTGGCGCGATTTCAATCGGAACGCGTTCCGCCACGCGAATGCCGAATCCGTCAAGTCCGTAAATTTTCTGCGGATTGTTCGTCAGAAGACGCAGGGATTTTATTCCCAAATCTCGCAAGATTTGCGCGCCAATCCAATATTCGCGCAGGTCGGCCTTGAAGCCGAGCTTCAAATTTGCTTCCACCGTGTCGTAGCCTTTTTCTTGAAGCATATAAGTCTTTAGTTTGTTTATCAATCCGATTCCACGCCCTTCCTGCCGCATGTAAAGCAAAACGCCGCGCCCCTCCCTTTCAATTTGTCGCATCGCTTCGGCAAGCTGCGGACCGCAATCGCATCGCTTCGAGCCGAAAACATCGCCCGTAAGACATTCTGAATGAACTCGGCAAAGCACGTTTTCACCGTCTTCAATTTCGCCTTTGACAAGCGCGACGTGATGTTCGCCCGTGATGTCATCGGTGTAGCCGTAAATGTCAAAGTCGCCATATTCGCTGGGAAGTTTCGCGCGCGCTTCTTGGACGACATGCTTGTCATGGACGCGGCAATAGTCGGCTAGCGATTTTATTGTGATGTATTTTAATCCGAACTTTTTTGCGAGTGAGAAAATTTTTTCGCCGCGCATCATTGTTCCGTCGTCATCCATAATTTCGCAGCAAACGCCGCATTGCTTCAATCCTGCAAGTCGGCACAAGTCCACAGTGGCTTCGGTATGCCCTCCGCGAACTAGTACCCCTCCCTTTTTCGCGATAAGCGGAAAAGTGTGGCCGGGCTTTCTGAAATCTTGCGGACGGGAGGCTTCGTCTACACAGGCTCGAATCGTCGCCGCGCGTTCCAAAGCGGAAATGCCTGTTGTGGTAGAAACATGGTCTACGGAAACAGTAAAAGCCGTTTCGTGCGTGTCTGTGTTTTCGCTAACCATCGGAACAAAACCGAGTCGGTCGGCGACCGCTTGGCTCATCGGCGTGCAAATCAAACCTTTTGCGTGCGTTGCGATAAAATTGATGTTTTCAGTCGTGGCAAATTCTGCGGCGCAAATCATGTCGCCTTCATTTTCACGGTCTTCGGAGTCGCTCGCCAAAATTATTTTTCCGGCGCGCAAATCTTCCAATGCTTCGGGAATTGAATTGTACTCAATTGAATTGGATTCCATTTGTTTCCTCCTGTCAAGGAAATTATGCCACGCCAATCTGTGCGACCTCGTTTCCTTGTCTTCTAGTAAATCAAAAATTATTTTTCCGCAAAAAATCTTCAGTGATTTTTTCTTCATTTTTCTGTCGCAAGTCGTCTGAAGAAAAATCATTCTGCCCAAAAAGTTTTTGAATGTACTTCCCAATAATGTCGTTTTCGATATTCACGATGTCGCCCGATTTCTTGAAAAGCAAATTAGTCTGCGCCTGCGTGTGCGGAATGACGGAAACTGCGAATTGCGCCGAATCGACTTTCGCCACGGTGAGGCTTATGCCGTCAAGCGCGACAGAACCTTTCGGCACTATAAGTTTTAAAATCTCACTTGGCGCGGAAATGTAAAACCAAATCGCGTTCGCTTCGTTTTGAATCATGGAAATTTTCCCGATTCCATCGATATGCCCAGAAACTATATGTCCGCCAAATCTGCCACCACAAGGCATAGCGCGCTCAAGATTCACTGTATTCCCATTTTTGAGCGTTCCCAAATTTGAACGGCGCAATGTCTCGGGCATCACGTCCGCGACAAAAAAATTCTGCGCGATGTCGGTCGCCGTAAGGCAGACTCCATTTACTGCGATACTTTCGCCAATCTTCGTTCCGTCAAGGACAAGACTCGCCGCGATTTTTATTTTTGCCGCACTGCCGCTTTGTTCAAGCCCTAATAATTTTCCGGTTTCTTCAACTATTCCTGTGAACATTTTTCCGCCTTTAAGATTTTCGTTGAACTTCGTATTCTAAGATAATGTCATCGCCACATTGCGCTATGGATTTTCGTTCAAGCGTGAAATTCCGCGAAACCAATTGAACGCCCTCGCCTCCAACTGGGGAAGGGGCATTCGCGCCGCCGAAAATCTTTGGCGCGACAAAACAATAAACACGCTGAACGATTCCGGCCTTCAACGCGCTGAAATTTATTTTCGCGCCGCCTTCAATCAAAACGCTGTCGAGATTTTTTTTCGCGAGAAGTTTCATCAATCTTTTCAAATCAATTTCGCTCCCGTCTTGCTTTTTGGAAGGAGAATTTTTTATCGCGTGTTTTTTGCAAAAAAGAATTTCGATTCCGGCATTTTCGAGCGCGGAAATTTTTTCATCGAAATTTTCGCCACGTTCATTTTTCAAAGTTTTTTCATCGAGAGCGCAAGCGACAATCGTCGGGACTTCTTTCGCAGTTCGGACAATTTTCGAATCGAGCGGAATCCGCAAATTCGAATCGCAAATCACGCGCACTGGATCTTTTCCGCCTTTGATTCGGCAAGTCAAAAGCGGATCATCGGCGAGCACCGTGCCAATGCCGCAAAGAATGCAGGCGTATTTTTTGCGCAAAATGTGCGCGTATTCACGCGAAGCATCGCAGGAAATCCATTTTGATTTTCCAGCGACCGTAGCGATTTTTCCGTCAGCCGTCATCGCATATTTGAGCGCGACAAAGGGAATTTTTTTTGTAACGAAATGAAAGAAAATGAAATTAAGCGCATCGCATTCATCGCGCAAAAAATCTTCATATACTTGAACTCCATTTTCGCGTAAAAATTTTATTCCTTTCCCAGCGACGATCGGATTCGGGTCACGCGAGCCGACTATGACTTTTGAAATGCCCGCTTCCAAAATTGCTTGGACGCATGGCGGCTGTTTTCCAAAATGGCAGCATGGTTCTAGCGTAACATAAAGCGTCGCGCCTTTCGCTTCATCCAAAAGATTTTTTTTTGCGAGATTTAAAAGAGCGTCGCGTTCGGCGTGAAGTTCACCGTATTTGTGATGAAATCCGCATGCGAGAATCTTGCCGTTTTTTTCGATGACTGCGCCGACAAGCGGATTTGGATTTGTAAAGCCTTCGCCTTTTTTTGCGAGCGAAATCGCCTTTCGCATAAATTTGACTTCGGGAAATTCAGAATGAATTCTTGCGTCAAATTCTGGCTCTTGAGTTTTCATTTCTTCTCCCCTTAGAAACATAGTTTCGCAATGAAATGAAAAATCGCAGTCAAATAAACGAGCTTGTTTCAACAAACTCGAAGTTAAAATTGTCGCGCGAATTTTTCGCAAAAACCCCGACAGCAAGTCACAATACTTGCCACGCAAACCCTTTGGTTTGCGACACATTTTAGCGAGAATTTTTTAACAACCGATTCGCATCACTGATCTCAAAATGAGTTTCTTAATGGAAACTCATTTTATCGAATTGAGATTTTCCACTTCGCTGCGAAACAAATTTTCAGCGATTTGAAAGTAAAACTTTTCAGCCGCTAGAAATTTTAGAACGCCGCCACGACTTCGCCGTTCGGATAGGTGTCAGAAATCCAATCCCGGACTTTTTGGCTTTGCAACGCTTTCACCAAAGCCACGACGCGAGCGTCTTTTTCATTGCCTTTTTTCACCGCGATGACATTCACATAGGGCGAATCCGCTCCTTCGACATAGAGACCGTCTTTATTCGCGCTCAAGCCTGCCGGCAAAGCGTAATTTCCGTTTATTGCCGCCGCGTCCACGTCGTCCAAAACGCGCGGGAGAGACGCGGCGTCAGTTTCAATGAATTGGAATTTTTTCGGATTGCTTTTCACGTCTAGCGGAGTGGCCGTGATTCCCGCTTTCGGATCAAGCTTAATCAAACCTGCCGACTGCAAAAGCAAAAGCGCACGACCGCCATTTGTCGGATCGTTTGGAATCGCGATCTTCGCCTTTTCAGGAATCGCCGCGAGAGAAGTGTGTTTCTTTGAATAAAGCGCGAAAGGCTCTATGTGGATTCCGCCAGCGTTCGCCAAATGATAGCCTTTGTCTGCATTCGTAGACTCAAGGTACGGAATGTGCTGGTCAAAATTCGCATCGAGTTCACCTTGCTCCAAAGCGTCGTTCAAAATAACATAGTCGGTCATTTCGCGGATGTCCAATTTCACCCCCTGCTTAGCGAGGTCGTCCTTTACAAGTTCGAGCAATTGGACATGCGGAACGGGAGTCGCTCCAATGACAAGCGGCGCGTTCGGATCTTTTTTTGCCTTTTTTCGTGGCGCAGCAAAAACCGAAGCCGTGGCAAGAATCGCGGCTGCAAGCAAGATAATTTTTTTCATTTTCTGCTCCTAATTGAAATTTGTTTTATAGTAAAACATGTGCATTAGTATTAACAGAAAATCGCATTTCTGTCAATAGAAGCCGTGGCGCAATTTCCTGTCTAGCGATTTTTTAGCATTTTGCTTGCGATTCGCGTTCCGACAAATTGAATCAATTCCACCAAAACCAAAATCACGATTACAGACCAAAACATAACGTCCGTACGAAAACGCTGGTAGCCGTAGCGAATTGCCAAATCGCCCAAGCCGCCTCCGCCAATCGCGCCCGCCATCGCCGAATATCCAATCAGATTTATTATCGTAAGCGTGATTCCCGAAACAATCGAAGGCATCGCTTCAGGCACAAAGACTTTCCATATAATTTGCGTGTTCGTGCTTCCCATCGCGCGCGCGGCTTGCACCACTTCGGGACTCACTTCGTTGAGCGCGGTCTCGATGATTCGCGCGACAAACGGAGCGGCCGCAATCGAAAGCGGAACAATTGTAGCGACAGTACCGATGCTCGTTCCCAAAATCAGGCGTGAAAGAGGAAAAAGCAAAATCATCAAAATGATAAAAGGAAACGATCGCAACACATTCACTATTCGGCTTATGATTTGATTGAGCGCAGGACGCGGAGTGATGCCAGTCGGACTCGTCATGCACAAAAGTACGCCGAGCGGAAATCCCAAAATGCCTGAAAAAATCGTGGAGAGAAAAACCATTTCCAAAGTTTGAAGTGTGGCCTTTCCGACAAGTAAGAATATTTGCATAACCTTAAACCTCCAAAATTTATTTTTTCATTTAAAATAACTTACGCCGGCGGAAAAAATGTTTTGGCAAGAATTCTCGCTTTCGTTTGTGAGCGGATTTCCAACAACGTTTTTCAGCAAATCCAAATCCGCGCCGTTCATTTCGCTTCCAATCGTTCGTTCGCTGTGCCCCATTTTCCCAAGCACTCGACCATCGGGGCTGGTCATGCCTTCAATCGCATAAAGCGAGCCGTTCGGATTGTCCGGCTCGAAAATTGCAGGATCGCCCTGCGCGTCAACATATTGCGAGAAAATTTGCCCTTTCGCAAAAAGTTCCTTTGCAAGCCTCTCGCGAATAATTACGCGCCCCTCCCCATGCGAAATCGGAACGAGATGAATTCGCGGATCGACCACAGACGCGTTCTTTGCCCAAGGACTTGTCGCGCTTACGATGCGAGTGCGGCAAACACGCGAAATGTGGCGACCAATCGTGTTGAAAGTCAAAGTCGGCATGTCGACTTCCGCCTCGCGAATTTCTCCGTAAGGAACTAGACCTGTCTTTATGAGCGCTTGGAAACCGTTACAAATTCCCAAAATCAAGCCATCTCGTTTTTTGAGCAAGTTCATAATTTGTTCGGCGACGCGGCCCTCGCGCAAAACATTTGCAATGTATTTTCCAGAACCGTCAGGTTCATCGCCCGCGCTGAATCCGCCTGAAAGCGCGAGAATTTGAGCGCGCTTGATTTGCCGCACGAGTTCTTCCAAAGATTCGCCCAAAGTCTCGCTCGTGTTGTTTCGGAAAACCAAAATTTTCACGTCGCCACCCGCCAATGCGAACGCGCGCGCCATATCATACTCGCAATTCGTTCCAGGAAAAACTGGAACTAAAACACGCGGATGTTTTTTACAAATGTTGAACGCGGGATTTTTCCGCGCTTCGCTAAGTGAGGGATGAATTGACTTTGCAAATTCAGGAAGCCCATTTTGAATTTCCGCCGCGCTTGTTTTCGGAAAAACTTTTTCCAACCGCGATTCCCAAGCGTCTTCCGCATCGGAAATTTTCACGCGCAAAACTTGCGTTCTAGTTTTTCCTTGCACGATGATTTCTTCTTCACGAATTGTTTCTCCCAAAAGAAACACAGTTTCATTCGCAAAATTTTCTTTGGAAAAATCTTCATCGGTCTCCACGAGCACGGAACCGTAAAATGGCGCGAACAAATTCTCAAACGAATTTTCCTCACCTTTCGTTCCGCCCAAATTTTTCGCAGTTATATTCGGAGGAAGAAAATCCAACCGTGCGCCGATTCGATTTCCCATCGCCATTTTTGTGACGGCTTCCGCAATTCCGCCAGCACAGACAGGATACATCGCGCTGACTTTTTTTGCCGAGTTCAATTTGTACAAAATTTGCGAATTGATTTTGAACGCTTCAAAATTTGGCGCGAGAAATTCAGAGTAAGGAACGGCGACCAAATAAATTTTCGAGCCAGATTTTTTGAACGAGCCGCTCGTAACATTTTGAACGTTGTCGTGCGCCACCGCAAAAGAAACGAGCGTGTGCGGAACATTTATTTGCTCGAACGTGCCGCTCATGCTGTCTTTGCCGCCGATGCTCGCCGTGCCCATCGCCACTTGTGCATCAATCGAACCGAGCAACGCCGCCGCAGGATAGCCCCAAGTTTTCGCGTCAAGTGCGCGACCAAAAAATTCTTGGAACGAAAGCCTCGCGTTCAAAGGATTTGCGCCCATGCACAAAATTTTTGCGAGCGAAGAAAGCACTGAAACTTGTGCGCCATGCCACGCGCTCCATTGACTTACTCGCGGATCGAATCCATGCGCCATAAAACTTGCCGTGTCGGTTTGGCAAGGAAATTCCACAGGAATTTTCGCGACCATTCCAGCTTCGGGCGTGCTTTGAAACCTTCCGCCGTAAGGAAACAAAACGCTCGCAGAACCAATCGAGCCGTCAAAGCGTTCGCCAAGCCCGCGCTGACTGCAACAAGCCAAATCTGAAATGTTCGAAAGCCACGCCGCCTTCTTTGAAGCGACGGTTGCTCCCGCGCCTAATTTTTTCTTTGTGGAATCGAGCGGATTTACAAGCGGCGATTCGCTCTGCGGCGCAGGACTTTCAATCAAAGCCTTCGCTTCGTGCCTTGCACCCGCACTGTCCAAAAACTCACGCGAAATATTTACGATTACATCGCCACGCCATTTCATCACAAGTCGATTTGTCGATGTAACTGTAGCCACTACAACCGCATTTAAATTTTCCGCCGATGCCGCTTCAATGAATTTTTTCACATCACACGGACGAACTACGACCGCCATTCTTTCCTGACTTTCTGAGATGGCAAGTTCAGTTCCGTTCAAGCCTTCGTATTTTTTTGGAACAGCGTCAAGATTTATCTCAAGTCCTGGAGCGAGTTCTCCAATAGCCACGCTCACTCCGCCAGCGCCAAAGTCGTTGCAGCGCACAATCATCTGACCGACTTTTTCATTTCGGAAAAGCCGCTGGATTTTTCTCTCTTCTACGGCATTGCCTTTTTGCACTTCTGCCGCCGCAGTCGTAACGGAACTCTGCGTGTGGACTTTTGAAGAGCCAGTCGCGCCGCCAATTCCATCAAGACCTGTTCCCCCTCCCAAAAGAATTACGATGTCGCCGTCCTGGGGCGTTCCACGCACGACATTTTTCGCGGGAGCGGCCGCAATCACCGCGCCCAATTCCATTCGCTTGGCGGCATATCCGGGATGATAAAATTCTTGAACTTGCCCTGTCGTCAAGCCGATTTGATTTCCGTAAGAAGAAAATCCTTGTGCGCTTTCGCGAACGATTTTCAATTGCGGCAATTTTCCTTTTAAAGTTTTAGAAAGAGGAAGCGTCGGATCAGCCGCGCCCGTAACGCGCATCGCTTGGTAAACCCACGCTCGCCCCGAAAGCGGATCACGAATCGCTCCGCCAATGCAAGTAGCCGCTCCACCGAACGGTTCGATTTCCGTGGGATGATTGTGCGTTTCGTTTTTGAACATCAAAAGCCAGCGTTCAGTTTTCGCCGCAGGATTTTTGTCCGAAATTTTTTTGCCATGCTTGTCGTGAGTATAATGAACATCAATGAAAATCGAGCAAGCGTTGTTTTCGTCGCTCACTTCAAGGTCGGAAAGCTTTCCATGCTTTCGCAAAAATTTCATTCCGATGACAGCCATATCCATCAAACAAATTGGTTTGTCGGAACGACTTTCATAAAGTTCCGTTCGCATCGCCTCGTAATTTTTCAGCGAATTGCGGAACAATTTTTCATACGGCCCTTTTTCGATTTTTATTTCTTTAAGTTCCGTCAAAAAAGTCGTGTGGCGGCAATGGTCGGACCAATAAGTGTCGAGCACACGGATTTCAGTTTCGCTCGGATCACGCCCCTCCCCGACAAAATAATCTTGCAAGAATTTTATGTCGGCCGCATCCATCGCGAGTCCTATTTTTTTTGAATAAGCATCGAGCTCGGATTTTTTGAATTTCGTAAAGCCCTGAACGACAGGAATTTTCGACGGTTCTGCGGTTTGTATTTTCAGTGTCTCGGGAACGGAGTCGTCCGTCAAACGCGAATCAACCGTATTCACCAAATAATCTTGAATTTTTTTTGCGTCGCGCGCTGAAATTGTTCCAGTCAAAATCACGACTTTTGCCGTGCGAACACGCGGAGCGTCGCAATGCTCGGATTTTTTTTGCCCGTGATTTTTGCGGGAAGAATTTTCGCCCAAAGTTTTTTGCAAAAGTTGCAGACATTGTTCGGCACTGTCCGCGCGCTGGTCGTACTGTCCAGGGAGGGGTTCCCAAATAATTTGCGTTTCCCCCTCATTCAATTTCAGCGAATCGAAAATTACGCGGTCGCTTTGCGGCTCGGAAAAAATTCTGCGCACCGCCATTTTCGCGACGGGCGTTTCCACATTTTCAATGTCATAGCGATTCAGACAGCGCACAGTCTCCACGCCGGAAATTCCCAAAAAACCTTTCGCCTCGGAAAGAATACGCTGCGCTTCGTTTTCAAATCCGCTTTGGCGTTCAACATAAATTCGGAACATAAAACTATTCTAACGGAAACGCGCAATTATTTCAATACTAGAAATTTTATATATTTAAAAGTCAATAATTTCAACATTCAAATTCTGGCTTGGAAAAGAATTCCATTCGCTCGCCCGTGGCAGGATGGAGAAAATTCAAGTACGAAGCGTGCAATAAAAGCCGCCCTGCTTGCGCCGCTTCCCTGCCATAAAGATTGTCGCCGACAATCGGCGCATTCAAACCAAGCGGGCTTGCGGCGGCGAAACGAAGCTGATGTGTGCGACCCGTGAGCGGTTCAAAACTAACGGTCGTAACAACATGCTCGCTTTCTCCCCTCTCACCACGCATAGTCCAAATTCGTTCGCGCTTCCATAAAGTAATGCTGAGTTTTCCGTAATTTTCATCGTGAATTTGGTGCGGCCGATTTTCGATGTCCACGCGATGGCGAATTTCAAGGCGACCGTTTTTCGTGGCGCGAGTGATCTTGAGTTTTTCATTTTGCGGAACACCTTCCAAAACCGCGATGTATTTTTTCTTTACTTCGCCACGCTCAAATTGTCCTGAAATATTTTTATGGCTTTGCGAATCAAACGCCAAAACCATAAGACCGCTCGTGTCCATATCGAGGCGATGCACGGAAGGTTGCGCAATTGTTTTCGGAAAAAGCCGTTGCATTCGGCGCACGACGCAATCCTGTTTTTCCGCGCCCCTCCCCGGGACAGAGAGCAAGCCGCTCGGTTTTTCCACAACCAAAATACTTTCATCGCGATAAATTATTTTCAATCCCAAAATCAAAGGCAAAATTATTCCGCATTTTTCATCGCAAGGATTTTTAAAATTCGTTTCACCGAATTTTTTTTCACCCGAACCGTTCCAATAAAATTCCGCGAGACTCACTGGAAGCAATTTTTTTTCAAATGCATAACTCAGCAATTTTGGCGCACAACAGTCGCCCGTTCCAGTCGGAATCAAAAAACTGCGTTTTCCATTACGTTCCAAATTTTCTTCGCGCTGAAAACTCGCATATAATTTTTCTTTTATGATGTCGTTGAAATTTCGCTCGATTCCATCGGCACAAAAGAATTTGTAAAGCGCGTAAATGCGTCGTAAAGTTTCATTGCAAAACTTCAAGCGCAATTTTTTTCGCGCGGATTTTTGCTCGGAAGTTTCGCCGGCAGGAGCTACGGAAAGTTCGTGAATTTTTTCGTCGTTGACTGAAAGCACCGCGTTGTATTTTTCTTCATCAAAAAGCGGAGGAACGAAATGTTCGACATTCCACTTTCCGCCGCACGCTCCAGAAAAAGCGCGAAGCGCGACTTGGCCGCCGCTTTCATCAAGACATACAAGCGCACCGAACATTCCTTTGAAAGAATAAAATTCCGAATTACCGTAAAGTGATTTTTTTTGTTCAAGCTCGCGAATCATTTCAAAACAAATTTTCTTCGCGGCTTCTTCGTCAAACGGCGGAAACACAGTAAATTAATTTAGTTTGCTTTTCGGCGCGCGTTGAATGACTTTGCCGTTTTCATCGGCAAAAAAAACAATCGGCTTTTTGCGCGTGAAAAATCCGTTTTCCACCACGCCGGTTATCGAGTTGATTTTCTTTTCCATCGCAGCCGCATCCACGCTTTTTTTCCAAAGGACATCGAGCAATTGATTTCCGTTGTCCGTGATCACAGGACCAGCCTTTCGGATTCCCTGACGCAAAACGCATTCGCCGCCAAGTTTTGCAATCGCGTTTACGACTGGCACACGCGCTTCTTCGAGTATTTCCACAGGGAGGGGGAATTTTGTTCCAAGCGTTTTCACGACTTTTGACGAATCTGCGATCACGACAAAAATCTTAGAATTATACGCGACGATTTTTTCGCGGAACAAAGCCGCGCCGCCACCTTTTATAACGCAGTTGTCGGGCGCAATTTCGTCCGCGCCGTCAATCGCCAAATCCAACTTGCCGCCAATTTCGCGATCGTTCATTGAATAAATCGGAATGCCCAAATCGTCGCAAAGGTTCGCCGTCTGAAAACTTGTCACCACCGCGCGCACGTTTTTCAAAGTGCCGTCATCGATTCGCTCGGCAAGCCTTCTCACGGCAGGCATCGCGGTAGAACCGGTGCCAAGTCCGATTTTCATTCCGCTGAAAATTTTTTTCTGTTCGATGAGAGAATCAATCGCAGCCCGCGCCACAAGTTCTTTTTGCTCCTGCTGACTAATCATATTCAACTCCTGTAAAAATTTTGAATTGCTCGTATGCCTGATATTTTAGCATTTCGCTTCCGTTGCAAACTCTGCAACCTGCCATCATCGCGCGCTGCATAATCGGCGTAACTTCGGGAGTGTAAATGACATCAAACAAAATTTCTTTTCCGCTGAATTTATAAAAATAAATCGGATCGTTTTGCACGTTGCTCATTTCCGTGGAATTCATTCCGACCGAAGTCGTTTGAATTATAAAGTCAGAATATTTTTTTAATTTGCCGATTGAATCCGCAGTGAGCGATGCGGAATCGAAGCCGAACGTGTCGGCCACTTGCTCCGCGCGAGAAAGCGTCCGATTGAAGACACACGCCTTGCCGCCTAGAATTTTCACCGCACAGGCAACCGCGCGGGAAGCCCCCCCCGCTCCTATGATCGCGACTTTTTTACGCCGCAAATTCTTCAGTCCTGTAAATTCCAAAAGCGCTTTCGCGAATCCAGAAAAGTCGGTGTTGAAACCATTCCATTCGCCGTTTTTTTGCACAATCGTATTGCACGCGCCTATTTCTTTGACATGCTCGTCCACCTCAAACAAATCGCTCACGACTGTTTCTTTGTGCGGCACGGTTACAGAAAGTCCGCGCATTCCAATTTCATTCGCAAATTTAATTGTCTGATGAATGTCATTGGAAGGAATTGGAATATAAACCGCGTTCATTGAATGCATTTTATAGCCAGCGTTGTGCAATTTAGGGCTGTCGGTTTTTTCAAGCGGCCATCCAGTCACGCCGAAAATTTCCGTGTGCTCGTTCAGTTTTTTAAAATGATACACCTGATCAAGCGTAAACGGATCGATATGCCCGATATTTTTGAGTGAATTTTCGCCATCTTCCGCCGAAGTGTAAGTGAGAAACGAATGCGTTTTGTATGCGAGAATTCTTGAAGCGACCCCCATCGGTCCCATCGCGCACAAAATATGCTCGTATTCCGAAAAGTTGCGAGTTTCGTAAAAAAGGTTTTTCACATCGTCCAAAGTTTTCGGCATAAACGCAATTTTCGGAATTTCGTAGACGGTGCGCCGCATTTCATCGCAATGTTTCACTATGTCGCTTACTGGTCCGTTCATATTGTGATAACTTCGAATGATTCTCGTTCCAAAAGCCATCGCCGCATCCTGCAAGCTTGAAACGAAAAAATCGCTTTCAAAATCCACATATTGAAAATTATTTTCCTGATGCTGATCATCGGCAAAAGCCATCGCCCGAGCAAAAAGCATTGCCCTTGAACTTTCGCCGGCGACATATTTTCCACCGTCAGCCAAACGCCTAATTGTCAATATGCAAGGAATTTTCGCAAGGCTCGGAAATTTTCTGATATGAAGCGATTCATTGTCATCAAGAAAATCCGCGCGAAGCTCAACAAGGTCTACGCAATCGCGATACTTTTCGACAAGGGCGAGATTATTTTCGATCGTGCTTTCAGTAAGCGTGAGACAAATTTTTGGAACTTGCATTATTGAACTGTAAAACGCTCCTTTTCCTGATTTACTACGCTGAGCACTAAAACCGTTCCATGCGGCACGGAATAAGGCACTGTAATTTCTCCTCCGATATGACTGAACGAAGTCACAGTATATGCCGCGCCTTCTGGGGGTAGCGCGTCGAGCTTTACAGGAACGGCAATCGGGTAACGAGAAATTTCCGTAGAAAAAATTCCATGGCTGGAGTTTGCCAAATCTTCCATTCTCATTCCTGCGACTTCAGTTTCGTCGCGACCGTTCAGGTCTTTTTCAACTACAGTGTCTCCCGAATAAAGCGCGCCCAAAACTGGAAGCGCGATGTCCAAAGTTATATGGGAAAATTCCTCGACTTCGCCGCCTTCTTCAACGGATTGACTTGTTACAGTTCCGGCAATTTCTCCCGCATTTGCCACATGACTTTTAAAATCAAAAAGCAAATTCACTTTGCCCATCTCTTCCAAAATCTGCGCAATCGTATTTCCCAAAAAATTCGGAACTTTTACGAGTGGCTCGGACGCGCCTTTAGAAACGATAAAACGAAGTTCCACGCCTTGAGTTATAGGCGTTCCTTCCGCAGGCTCTTGTTCCAAAATCGTTCCGATTGGAGCGGAGTCAAGCTTGAAAACCGGCTCGACAATTGTAATGGGAGGCGCGTCGACTCCGCCGTAAAGCATGTCCAATTTTGTTTTGAGCGTGTCAAGATTCATTCCCACATAATTTCCCACATGGTCAATCACGACACCCCGGCTGACGACAAGCGTAATTCTGCGACCAGCTTTGACGATGCTTCCCGCGCTTGGCGACTGCGAAAGCACTTGTCCCGCCTCGCCAGGCAAATCGCTGTAACGCAATTGAAGTTTAGGATACAATTCCCTTTCCTGCATTTCCAAAAGCGCGCGCGTGAGGCTTTTTCCCGTAACGTCAGGAACCAAAACTTGCTCGTAGCCTTTGTTGGCAAAAAAGAAAACTGCAAGCGCGGTGATAAACATCAATAAAAAAGCCGCGATTGTATATGCAATAAATGCCGGCGTGCTTTTTTGCAATTCGCCTTGCATTTCATTGAATGAGACCCCAAACTTTTTCTTTTCGCGTTCCATAATTTTCCTCGAAGTCAAAAACTTTTTCGTCGATTAAATTTAACTTTCGCCGAAAAATTTCAGCACAAAACTGTGCCCAAAAAATTTCGCTCGCCGTTCATAAAATCTTTGTAATTCATCGCCCTGCGCTGTTGACGCTGAAGTTCAGTCAAAGCTAAAACGCTTTCCTTGCATTTTACTAGAATTCCAGCCATTTTGTCAAATGAAATCACAGTTCCGTTTTTCATTGAAGAAAAATTTTCGACTTTCATATTTTCAATTTCATTTTCACCAAATGGAACGCATTTCAAAATTTTCAAAGTTTCGCCGTCAATCGAGCCGATTCGAGTGAACGCGCCAGGCTCGCTCGTGTACGCTCGAACAAATGCTGAAATTTTTTGCGCGCTTTCGTTCCAATTTATCAATGCGTCTTCTCGCGAAATTATTTTCGTGTATGACGCTTCGCCCTTTTGCGCCGCGCCTTGCGGCATTTTTTCAAATTTCGCGCACTCTCTCAAAACTCCATCGAGCAACTCCGCGCCAAGCCTCGCGCTTTTTTCCAAAAGCAAATCGGCAGTTTCCGTAAAATCAAGCGCGATTTTTTCTTGCGCCAAAATTTCGCCTTCGTCCATTCCGAGCGAAAGCGTTTGAACCGTTACAGCCGTCTCTTTGTCCATATTTAAAATCGCGGCAGGAATGGGCGTAGGACCTCGATATTTCGGCAAAAGAGACGGATGCAAATTCATTCCGCCGATTTTAAAAAGCAAAAGAAATTTCGGACCGAAAATTTTTCCATAGGCGAAGCAAACAAGCGCATCGAAATTTTGCGCTTTGATTTCTTCGCGAAAATCCGCGTCCAATTTTTGCGGAGAGTAAACCGGAATATTTTTTTCTTGTGCGAACGCGCCTACCGCCGTCGGAATCAAATCTTTTTTGCGACCTTTCGCGCTCGGCGGATTCGTGAGAACGCCCGCGATTTCATAAACGCCTTGCGCACGCTCAAGCAAGATTTCCAAAGTCCGCGCGGAGGCTTCAGGACTTCCGGCATAAAGAATTTTTAACGCGCGATTTTTTTTCTTTGAAATTTCCTCCGATTTTTTTTCGGAATCTTGTGCGGAACTTTTTTTGCAAATTTCATTTTGCATTTTTCTTCGCTTCCTTGAAAGCCTTTTTCGCAGCGATTCGCTTTTCCTTTTTCTCGCGCTCGGAGGCTTTTTGCGCTGCACGTTCTGCGCGTCGCGCGAATTTTTCCCGAGTCTTTTGCGCGAATTCGGCGTCGCCTCGATCGATAAAAACGATTCCTTCAAGATGGTCTATTTCGTGCTGAATGACCCGCGCCAAAAGTCCGTCGGCTTCAAGCATAAAACGCTTTCCATTCAAATCTTGCGCCTGAACTGTAACTTGCGACGGCCGCATTATTTCTTCCCAAGTTTGCGGAACGGAAAGACAGCCTTCTTCGTAAGGAACGCTGTCGCCGGAAGTGCGCACGATTTGCGGATTTATGAAAACGCGCTTCACTTCGTCGTCCGCCATCGCCACGAACATTCTTCGGCTTTGTCCGATTTGCGGGCACGCCAAACCAACGCCGTTCGCGCTTATCATTGTTTCAAGCATTTCCTCGGCGAGTTTTTTCAAATCGTCATTGATTTCTTCCTGCGGAATCGGGAGAGATTTTTTCGTCAAAACATCTTCGCCCAATTTATAAATTTTCATAATCGCTCCAGCTAACAATAAAAATTAAGTTTTTCAACTTTGAAATATTCTTTACTTAATTTTTCTACGAGTCAAAAATTGAAACTTTCGACTCGTAGAAAAACTTGTTTCGCAATGAAATGCCTTCGCAAAGAGCGCGAAGTTTCAAGCGAAAAGCACAATGAATAAACGAGTTTTCGGTAAGGTGCTCTGCACCAACAAAACTCAAAGTTAAAATTGTCGCGCTATTTTAGCGACAATTTTAAACATTGGCTTTATTTTCAAGTTCGGCACAATGCTTTTCCGCGTTCACGATTTCGTAGAATTCCTTTCCGTCCATCGTTTCGATTTCGAGCAAGCGATTCGCGATGTATTCCGCCAAAGTTTTGTGGCTCTTTATGATTTCCAAAACATGATTGTAACGCTCGTTCACTATTCGCGCGATTTCCTCATCGATAAATTTCTGAGTTTCCTCGCTGAACTCGCGCACTAGAACCGGCTCGCCGCCTGAGTTTCCCAAAACGCCTTTTCCGAGCGTCATGTTCTTGAACTTGTCGCTCATTCCGAAATCCACAATCATTCGCTTGATTGTGTCTGTGGCGTGCGCAATGTCGTTCGACGCTCCAGTGGAAATGTCGCCCAAAATCACTTCTTCCGCGGCGCGTCCTCCGAGCATCGTGTCCACTTCATTCAGCATATCTTTCCGCGTCCTGAAATTCTTTTCTTCTTCCTCGCGGTATTGTGTGAAGCCGCCGATACCATGGCTTCGAGGCACTACAGTGATTTTGTTCACGGGCGGATAATCCGGCGTAAACGCGCCCACAAGAGCGTGACCTGTTTCGTGGACGGAAACAAGACGCATTTCCTTTTCGTTGTCCTTGCGAGATTTCTTTTTGAGACCAATGCTCACTTTGTCAATCGCCTCGTCAAAGTCAACCATAGTGACTTTTTTGCGTCCGTTGCGGACTGCGAGCAAGGCGGCTTCATTTACGACGTTCGCCAAATCCGCGCCAGCAAATCCAGTCGTGCCATGCGCCAAAGATTCAAAATTCACATCGTTGTCGAGCTTTACATTTTTGGAATGAATCTTCAAGATTTCCTCGCGACCTTTTACGTCAGGCTTTTCCACGGGAACATGGCGGTCAAAACGTCCAGGGCGCAAAAGCGCAGGGTCGAGAATGTCGGCACGGTTCGTGGCGGCCAAAATTATCAAGCCTTTTTCATTGTCGAAGCCGTCCATTTCCACGAGAAGCTGGTTCAAAGTCTGCTCGCGCTCGTCGTTGCCGCCGCCAAATCCGTTCATGCGGTTTTTTCCAAGCGCGTCGATTTCATCGATGAAAATTATGCAAGGCGCTTTTTCACGGGCGGCACGGAACAAATCCCGAACGCGGCTCGCGCCCACGCCCACGAACATTTCCACGAAATCCGAACCAGAAATCCTGAAAAACGGAACGCCCGCCTCGCCTGCCACAGCGCGAGCGAGCAAAGTCTTTCCAGTGCCCGGAGGCCCTACGAGCAAGACGCCTTTCGGAATTTTTCCGCCGATGTCCGTGTACTTTTTTGGCTCTTTCAAAAAGTCAACTACTTCCACCAATTCTTCTTTGGCTTCGTCCACGCCGGCGACATCGGAAAAGCGCGTCTTTACTTTGCCCTCTTCCACCGCCTTGCTTTTTCCGCCGCCAATTCCGAAAAGGCTTCCCATTCCGCCTGCGCCGCCGCCCATCCTGCGGAAAATGAAATAATACATCAGCGCGATGAGTCCAATCGGCAAAAGGATGTTCAAAATCAGTTGCAAAATAAAGCCATTTTGCTGGCGAACGACGCTGTATTTTACGCCCGTCGAATCAAGAAGCTTGATGAAATCTTCCGTCAAAAGCCCGACAGACTTAAAGTCCGGATTTTTGTTTTGCGACATCGAAAACGGAAATGCTTTTCGCGCGCCTTCGTCGTCTGAAGCCTGCGACTTTTGCTGCAAATATCCATAAAAATAAGTGTCTCCAAGCTCGACTTCTTTTATAGTGCCGTTTTCAACCAACGCGCGGAATTCCGAAAATTCGATTATATTTTCGTTGCCTCTCGAAGTAAAAACATTCAAAAAGCCGAAAATCAAAACGACCGCAAGAATTATCAGCCAAAACGGAAAATGCGGGCCAGAAGGTCCGCCGCGCTTTTCGCCGTCGCCTTCGCCGTCTCCCGAAAGTTTGAAAAAATCAAACGGATCTTTTTCGTCTTTTTTATTTTTCTTGTCTTCCGACTTTTTTTCTTCTGCCATATTTAAATTATACAAAAAATAAAATAATTTTTCTACACAAATTCCAAGAAAAATCGAAAATTATGTCGACTCGTATTTTGAGTGCGGATTTTTTCTCGAAACCTTTCAAAAAAACTTGACTTTTGGGAATTATGCCTTACAATATATATTGAAAACTTTTTAATTTTCTTGTGCTAAAATACCGAAATTATGCCGATAATATATATGATGATAAATTAATAGAAAAAACTTGAAATTTGAGCTTCTCTGGACGACTTTTTTATAGGCGGTGTTTTTATGAGAAGATTTAAATATGCTGTGAGCGTCTGCTCATTTTTCGCGGCATGCCTTTTTCTCTTTTCCTGTTCATCAGGACTTGGCGAATCAATTGACCTTACCCCCCCCCTATTAGAAATAACAAGCCCTGCCCATGGAACATTTGTTCCTAAAAATTTCACTCTGAAAGGAACTGCTACCGACAACAAAAAAGTACAAAGCGTTGAAATCGAATACAAATACAAAAAAGACGGCGAAACCATAAGCGGCAAAAAAATGGCGATTCTTGCCGGAGAAAAATGGCATTGCGATTTTTCGTTTGACGGAGACTATGAAGTAGAATTCGAAGCCTTTGCATACGACTCGCTGAAAAACGGCTCGGATACATCCCACCAGCGAGTGATGCTTCTCATCGACAGCCAAAATCCCGAAATGGACAAAATGTCCATCATACGGGGCGACTATGTGGCAAGGCTTTATCCGCTCGAAAGATTCACAGAAAGCGGCGGTTTCACCGAATTAAAGGACGAGCCGAAAAATAAGGACAATTTTCAAAACGAGCAAATCACTTTAGTCGTGTCTCTAGACGACAACTATGGCATCGGAAATCTTTCGCTCGACCTTTATGAAGTGAATCCCGAAACAAAAGCCGAAACTCTCATCAAAAAAGAAATCCCCATAGATTTGCAAGAGGGCGAGCAGGAAAACAAATATTCTCCGCGCTTTACGATAAAGGAAGAGACGCTTCCTTCGCAAATTCTCCAAGGCTTGCATTATATAAAGCCCTCGCTCAATGTGACGGACGAAGCCGGAAACCAAGCCGCAAAAAAAGAATTCGGCGTTTTCGCGTGGGAATCCGAATACAATAAGCCGCATGTCTCGTTCACTTCAATGCAATCCGACGGACAAATCAGGATTCAAAAAGATTCCCCGATAATCGTAACCATATTCGATGACGACAAAATAAAGTCATGCCAATACAGCGAAAAACTCGTAAAAGAAGACGAATTCCACGACAAAGATTTAGTTTCAATTTCCGATTACACTTTTGAAAAAGGAAGCCGCGATTTGAGCTTTGAAATCGACACCAAAGAATTCGACCTTGGCGCATACTATATCGTGGTAAAAGTCGAAGACGAAAGCGGCAGAGATGACGGAAAATATTTCGAGGAGATTCCAGTCAACATCACGAACGCCGACGCGCCGATCATAATAGTAGATAAGCCTGAAGAGAATTCCGCGCCCGCTTTGGACGCAAACGGCAATTTCGAAATAAAAGGAAAAGTCATCGACAATGAAGAAAATTTGGACAAAATAGCGATCGCTTGGCTTCCGAAAGGCAACGACGACATTAAGGTCGCGGAAGACTTTTTCAAAACTTACGGCTTTGTCGCGGACGCAACAAGCGGCACAATGAAAATATACAATTTGACCGCAACGACGACTGACAAAGTTTCAAACAAGCCCACTTATGAATTCTCCAAAAAATTTAATTTCTTCAAAGATTTTCTTGTAAGTGGAAAAGTTCACAATGAAAACAAAGTATTTATGATTGCCACGAAAGACCCGACTGGAAATGTAGTGACGAAAACTTTCCGAATGAGCAAAATAAGTTCTGCGCCGAAGTTTAAAATAGGCTATAAAAACAGCGACAAAGTAGAAACGCCCGCCGAAAACTTTATGTTCACGCCGCTCGCCAACAGGGAAACGACATTTACGATTGAGCCATATTCGGAAAGCAATCTGCAAATCACGCAATTTTCCGTCAAAGGCAGCGACAATGGAAAGGATGTATTTTACTCCGAAAATTCCGGCAAAACCTGCGAAATTAAATTCGACGAAGATGAGGCAAGCCTCGGAAAAGTCTACAAATATACTTTGAGCGCGACGGATCAAATTGGCGGCACTTCAAATGAAAGCCTGACAATTCAATTCGACCAGTTCGGGGTTTTGGAAAGCATAACTTGCGACCACGATTCTCAAACCGCATTCGTAAAGGGCGACACGATAAGGCTTCAGGCGAATTTTGATTTCAAAGTCTATGTGAACGGCGCGCCATACATCCAACTTTCGGGCACAAATTTCAAATACAAAGATGGAACTGAGGTGCCCGAAGAAAACCGACGCGCGGCATATACGAAAGGAAACAATTCAAACACGCTTTATTTTGAATATAAAGTGCCCGAAAATATCGAATGCACGAATCTCAAAATCGGCAACATAGAAAAAAATGGCGCGATCTTGGAAGGCAACATAAGCAAAGATTGCACAAGTGGAGTCAACAGCAAACAATACAAAATCGACTCAATCGCGCCGTACATAAAAAGTATGATGCCTGCCGCGGACGGCGTAGTGAACAAAGTCAGCAAATCCGCCAAGATAAACTTCACATTCAACGAGCCTGTCACTGTGGAAAGCGGCACTGTAATAATACAGCGCACGGACGGTTGGTACATTCCGCCGGTTTTGAGCGAAGACGTTTTCCTGAAAATCTACAACGAAAAGGCAGATTCCGCACAAAAGAAAACTTTGTGCGGCACGGCTGACTTGTCGAGCAGCGAAAAATACATAGAAAACACGCTCATTCCGAAAGGCCCATACATGCAGTACACGAACGGCATAAAGGAATCAGGCGGCAAGATGGTTCCAGACCTCACGACGAAATATGTCTTGGCATACGACTTGAACATCGGCGACACTACGGGAACGGTCGGAAAATTGAGGACGGTTTTGGAAAGCGCCGGCTACCACAAGGCGGAAATCGACTATTCAAGAATAAAGAGCAATGTCAATTCTTTGGAACTGGAAATCACCGATGACGACTTTATCGGCGGGCTTGTAAACGGCGTGGAATACAAAATCATTTTGAAAAATTTCTCGGTGCGCGACGAAGCATACAATTATTCTACCCTTTCAAGCAACGAAAAAGATTTTGAACTAGACGGCACGGCCTATACATTCTGGGTCGGACCTGTCGCCACTCCAGTAATCCGCGTGAATCGCACTGCGACGAATGACAGAGAAGCAAATCCGTTCACGCCCGCTACAAACGATGAGCAGCGCAAAAAAGGCTATGGCGCGGCACAGACCACATTCAAGATAGACTGCGAAACGCCTGGCGCGACGGTGATGTATGGTACAGATTCAAAGGAATCGACCCCAATTACAGAAGAGGATATATTGAAATTATCTAAAAATGATGAACAAACAACGAGAATCGATGACATAACAAGCAGTGTCTTTGCGGCGATAAATGCAAACAACAGCGTGACCATCTCAAAAGGCTCTAGCACAGTCATTGCAATCGGAAAGAAAAGCAAGGAAATCGCCGAAAAAATCTACATCAAGGCAAAGGCTACGAAAAATAATATGGAAGACAGTGCCGAAGGAAAGGAAGGCGCGTTCAAGACAGTCATACATTATTATTTGAATACAACAAGATTAGATTGGAGCCTTGATAGAAACAATGCTCGCACCAGAAATGCTGACATAATCAAGGCTGATGATAAAATAAAAACCCCTCTTCGCATCTATGGTTCGCAAATACCAGAAGGCTCTTCGTATACGGCAGGTTGGCCTTTGACGGCAAATGGCGACAAAGCCAGCGACTATCAGATAGCATACACAAATGGCGACAAGCACTTTTATTGGCTGAGCTGGCAGATTAATGACGACTTTACTTTGCAAACGTATGCCACTAATTTCCAAGATCCTGCGAACCCCAATGTAACTTATGGAATGTACCATTATTGCAAAAACAAAGATTATTACACAATGTTAGAATATACAAATTAATGCAAGAGGAGGGATGAAAAAATGAAAGGCAAAGTTTTTCTAAAAGCGTTCGCAGTTTTTCTTTTTGCGCAGAGCGCACTTTTTTTCAGCGCGTGCAATACAGGTTTGGGAGACGCGGTAGACCTCAAAGGACCTACAGTAACTATAATTTCACCAGAAGCCCGCGAAAATGTGGGAGAAAAATTTGACATACGCGGCATAGTCACAGACGATTTCGCGGTGGGCACGGTAACAGTAGAATTGGACGGAAACACTTGGAGGCACAAAGGCTCGACTTGGCAATACAAGGCGAAAGACTCAAATCAATTCGTTGCTGACACTGAATCAGAGTGGATTCAAGAAAGCAAAAAAAGCGCAGAATGGACCATAAAAAGTGCGACCATCTCAGGCGTCGGAACTTTTTCGATAGAAGTAAAGGCTTTGGACGAAGCGGGAAATTCCTCGGCGGAAAGCAGCAAAAGCCGCGATGTAATCATAGACAAATCCGCGCCCAAAATAACCATTTCCTCGCCACCACTAGCACAATATCCAAGTGTATTTAAAAATATCGAAGATTATAAGGACATTACGAAAGTAACGCAGTTTTTGACCGGCGACTTTTCCGTCTCAGGAAAGACTGCCGAGGAAAACGCCATAAAATACATCGAAGTGCTCATAAAAGAAGACGGAGCGGAAGAAGAACTTTTCAAAAAGCGAATCGTGCAGAACGAAGCCGACAAAATTTCGGACAGCGACATTGTGGTGGACGCTCTCCGCTCATGGGAAATTCCTGTCAAGCTCAAAGAATGCGCGCTCTACGATTTGGACGAAAAGCAGCACATCCTGAAGATTTTCACAAGCACTTGCGACAGCGCCGGAAATGATTCAGGCTTACAACTCCAAGGCTACGCATGCCTCTGGAAAGAAGCGGACAAGCCGTGGATTGACATCATATTGGGCGATGAGAAGAACCCGAAAAATGTCTATGCAGGCTCTTCCGTTTTGGGAAACGCCTATGACGACACGGCCATAAAATCTGTCATCGTAACCATAAAAAATGCAAACGGCGCGACTATTTATGAAGACTTTAACGAAAAGGAAATTTACTCCGCCAGCGAAGACGCTGAAGATGAAAACAATGTTTACTTTGAACTTCCTCTTCCAGAGAATAGCGACACTTACAACGTAGAGATAACCGCCACAGACAAAAACGGCAACAAATCGGACACAAAGACAGGCTGGATAAAGATTGTGGACAAACTGTTTCCCTCGGTGGAAGCATCCCATACTCCAGGAAGCCAATCAGAAACCCTTTTCGGAGACGCGAACGGAAACTTTACTTTTACGATAATTTCAAAAGACGAAACCAAAGTCGAGTCTTTGAAGATGGCGTACATCACGAATTCCACGGACATCATCGAATATTCAAATTCAAGTTCGTCAAAATGGAACGAAACCACCAAAATTACGGGCGATTTGAAAAAAGGAAAAGTGCATGAGTTTGCTCTGAACGATACAGGGGAAACTATTACTGAAAACGGCATCAAAAGAAAGATTTACAAAAACACTTTAAAGATAAACATTTTCAACGACCTCGGAATTGACGGCAAAGACAAAAAGCTCGCAAACCAGACATTCGTTTTCCGCGTAGAAGACGGCGACAAAAATGCCTTGACAACCACATATACAATCCAAGGCGACATCGAAGCTCCAAAAATACAATTCACCAAACTTGAATATTATTCGTATGAAGGAGCGACTTCAATTACTCGCGAACAAGAAGGCGGAGAAATGCTGCCCGCATTTGGAGAAAAGACTTGTGTGAAAGTGTATGGAAAAATCGGCGACAATTCCATTGACATTTGGAAAGACTATAAAAAATACCTCGCGCTGGATTTGACGGCAAATGGACATCCGATTACAGCAAGCGTAAACGCTGACGGCACTTTTGAAGCGGAGGCGCGTAATCTGACGGGGGCTTCGCTCGTATTTGAAGGAAACGTGACGGATTGGGGTGGAAATTCCCAAAAGCAAAAATATTCTTTCCTAGTCGATTCGCAGACTCCAAGAGTCGAATATATTTCCGCTCTGAATAAAGACGGATTTTATGAAGCCGGCGAAACCATACAAATATTCATTCGCTTTAATAAAAAATTGGAATTCAGCGGCAATCAAGAAATCACATTAAATAATGGCGTGAAAGTCCCAAGAGCCGCAAGTCAAACAGGCATCGGAGCAAACGACATTCTGTTTGAATATAAAATCGGGAAGAATGGCGAAAGCGTGGATTCGCTGAATGTCACGGCGGTAAGTCTCGGCACTGTAAAAAATGACACGGCGGATGTTACAGCCGAAATAAATAAATCCATACAAGAAATCATAAAAAATGCAAGTCTCGGAAAAAATCTCGCCAAAATGAAGAGCATCGGCATCATAACATCCGCGCCTCAAGTAAAGGACATCAAATTTGATGACAGCACGAGCATTCTCACCATCACTTATGACAAAGCCATCGCAAAAGGAAATGGCGTAGTTACAATAACGCAGCAAAAGGGCGCAAGTGACGGAGTGGACAAAGTTCCGGCAGTCCTCACAGAAGCAGAAGGGCGCGTGCTTTTTGGCAAAAATGACAAACTCCAAGATTACTACGAACTCACGACGAACGGCGCGGACAGCAATTTCAAAGCGGATCTCACTTCCAAATATGTGTTGAAGTATGAATATGATTCAAATGATTCAAAAGTGGTTGCCGCGTATGAAGCGACTGGCGCGCATATACTTTCACAGGATGTCCGCTCACAGAACGTAAGCGTTGAAGACAAGACGGTTACCGTAACATTCAATTCGCCTATTCCTTGCAAAGGCGCGACATATAAAATCGAAGTACCTGAAGGCTTCATGCAAGACGCAAAAGGCGGCTCGAAATTCAAAGCCTCTGGAAAGATCGAGCCGCATTCCACTAGCGGAGTGGAAAAGCCCGTGATAAGGATAAAGAAAGGCACTACGACTGTAAATAATTATGCGGCGATACAACCTTTGACGGCAGAATTTAAAGTGGACTGCGAGACGCCTGGTGCCACGGTACAATATCAATATAAAGAATATAAAAGGGATTCCTTTACAGTGATAGGACGCGGAAGCAACACTCCCCCTGATGTGCTACCAGCAAACCGAAATAAAGAGACAAAAACACTTTCCAATAAAGTTGATTTACAAAACTATTTGACACCTGTAACTATCGGCTCAAAAGATAATCGACATGGCCTTGAATATAATATCGTCGCGGAAGCAACAAAAGGTGACTTTCCAGAAAAAGCCAATGGAGTCGCATACAGAACCACAATAGAAATAACCGGAGTTCCATTGCCTAATCAAGATGATTCCCGATGGAATAAAAAAGATGGGAATACAACAATAGAAAATAATACACAAAACAGCAAAGGCTGCGGCTTATTTATACGCGGAGGAGACACACCTACAGGGGCAAATTCCACCCAAGGCTTGCCAACTGATTGGGACATAACCCATAATACTAAAACTTGCCTTTTGACTCGAAATGATAATACCAATCGAAATGATAATACCTATGATTATTATTTTGTAACATGGGCAATCGCGACAGATTATTACTTTATGTTCTTGGCAGGGCTTATGGACGAAAAAACAATTTCCGACAAAGATGGAATTAGCCAAGGTCCATACTGCGGAATTTTTGGACAGAACAGTTGGGTCAGTTTCTATAAAAATTATCCTGTTCCGCCTGGTGGATATGCGAAAATTGACAATGCGAACCACAGCCATGATGGTGACCAACAATTCAAGTTCGAATTGGAAACTGTTGGTAAGGTTCAAAAATACAGATAGCCCCAAATCCGCGCACCCTCGGGAATGCCCGCGCATATAAGCAAATATTCCCAAAGGCGCATCGCGCGCATTATTCGCCTTTCGTGCGCGTGAAATTTTTCATGAAATCCCCAAAAATTCTCTAAACAAAAATTTCAAAAAGCCGAAAATCAAAGTGATGCATTACCTTTTTCTTGGAGGCAAGGATGTATAATCAGGCTTACAACGCTTACAAAAAAGCCAGCGTGAAAACGGCAAGCCCCGCAGAACTCGTCGTGCTTTTGTACGAAGGCGCGGTCAAAAAACTCGCATCGGCTTCATCGAAGTTTACCGCCGATGGCAAAATTCCGGTCGCGAAAATCGAATCGTTCAGCGCCGACATTCTGCGAGCGCAGGAAATCATCACAGAGCTGCAAGTCTCGCTGGACATGGAAAAAGGCGGGCAGATAGCGCAAAACCTGATGTCCTTATACCTCTACTTCAACGACGAACTGCGTAGCGCGAACATTTCCAGAAGCAAGGAGAAAATTGACTTCGTACGTAACATGATGAGCGAACTTTCCGCGACATGGAAAAAAGCCGCTGAAAACGCTGTCGCTATGCCTTCGATGCAAAGGCAACATTCTTTGAACATTCAAAGTTAAATTTTTAAAAGTGTTGAAAATCAGCGTGAGGAAGTATGATGACATCCGCTAAAATAGCGCGGCTGTCATCAACTACAAGTTTGCGTTGCAAACTTGTCATATACTTGTCTGCGCCGCAACAAGTTGCTTACGCAGACGCTAAAAAGCCATTCGCGAAAGCCACACTTTCGCTATTGACTTTTGATCAAGGAGAAAACAAAATGGAAAATATTTCCGCACAAGAATTTGAAGAGCGGGTGGCATTGCTAAAAAAATTTCGAAGCCTTTTGCAACAGCAACGCGAAAAATTCCGCGAGTACCTGACGGTTTTGGAAAAACAGGAAAATTCGATTGAAACGGAAAATCCCGAAGCGATTTTGGCGCATACAGAACTCGAGCAGCAAGTCGTCTCGAATATCATGAGTCTGCAAAAAGTCATCATTCCCATGACAAAACTCTACAATTCCCGCAACGCGTTCTCAAAACCGGAAGCGTCCATCACGGACTTGCAAAACGATTTGGCGAGCTTGCAAAGAAAAGTCTTGTCCCAAAACGCGAAAAACCGCGATTTGCTCCGCGTGCACATTTCGCAAATCCGCACGAAAATCGATTCTTTGCGCAATCCCTACAAAAACGCGCGTTCTGTTTATGCGGACAAAAATTCCACAGGAAACCTTGTCGCCCTAGAAGCGTAGAATATTTCGCCACGTTTCATCGCGGCATTTTCTGCGTGAAAAAGAATGCATTTTTGTTTTCAAACTTCCCGTAAATCACAATTTGAAAAATTGGCATTTTTTTTCGATTTTCATGAAGTGTAAGGCGCTCAGCCCCGACAGATGTAGCCTTGCGAGCAAGAAAAAATCTCGTTAAGCGATCGAAGATTGCGACCGACTATTTACAAAATCCAAACTTTTTGTTATAATTCATTTGGAGGCGGAAAAAACTATGGACTTGAAAAAATTCTATGACTCTGTCGGCGGAAGTTACGAGGAAATCAAAAACCGCTTGCCGACCGACAAACTGATTGAAAAATTTGTTTTGATGCTCCCAAAAGATCCGTGTTATAATAATCTTGTGGACAGCATGGGCAAAGAAGATTGGAAAGCTGCGTTCACGGCGAGCCACACTCTAAAAGGCGTTTCGGCAAATCTCGCGCTGAAAAAACTTTGCGCGTCAGCCGGCGCATTGACAGAAGATTTGCGCAGCGGCACGCCCGCCCCGACCACTCAAGAGAATTATCAAAAAGTTCAAAATGATTACGAGGCCGTTATCGCGGCTTTAAAAGCAGAGGGCGTATAAATGAGTGAAAAGAATCTTTCTTCCGAGACTATATTCGCTCTTTTTCACCGAAAGGACACCGTTCTCATTATTGAAGACGATGAAATAAATCGCGGGATTCTGGGCACGTTTTTGCAAGGAAAATTCAATATCTTGGAAGCCGAAAACGGCAAAATGGGCCTCGACATCCTTGACGCAAATTATGACAAAGTTTCTGTAATCTTGCTCGACCTTTTGATGCCGGTTATGGACGGCTATGAATTCCTTCAAAAGATGGGCGGCGACAAGCGATTCGATGCGATTCCTGTAATCATACTCACTTCCAGCACCGCGGATCCCGATCAAATCCGCGCGCTCAAACTCGGCGCGTCGGACTTCATTTCCAAGCCATATAATCCGTACATCATAACCAACCGAATCGAAGCAATGGTTCGTTTGCGGCGTTCGTTCAATATGCTTTCAGCGGCGGCTGTGGATAAGCTCACGGGCGTCTATTCGAGTCAATTCTTTTTCACTTATGCCGAGCAGATTTTAAAAAGCCATCTGGATGCCGAATATGATTTCATTTGCACGAACATAGAATCGTTCAAAGTCGTAAACACGCGACATGGAAGAAAAATTGGCGACAGGCTTTTGCAGGAAATCGCCAGCGTTTTCCAAAGCATTTTGCAGGAGCACGAAATTTGCGGAAGGATGAACGCCGACCGCTTCGCGATCTTGCTTAAACACCGAGCGCGCGATGTTTACAAGGACATCGAAGACGAAATCGTAAAGAAACTCAAAACCGACACGACAAATTCTCTCGTCATAAAATTCGGCATTTACGAAAACGTGAAACACGAAGAGTCCACTTCATTGATGTATGACAACGCTATGCTTGCGCTTAATTCCATCGCAAAGCAATACGGCGAAACGATTTGCTATTTCGACAAAGACTTGCAAAAAAAGGCGCAGGACAAGCAGAACATCATCGACAACATGGAAGAGGCTTTGGCGACAAACGAATTCGTAGTTTTCTATCAGCCCAAGCACGGCATAAAGGAAAACAAGGCGATGGGCGCGGAGGCTCTTGTACGATGGAACAGCAAGAAATTCGGCTTTATGAGCCCGGGGCTTTTCATTCCGCTTTTCGAGCAAAACGGCTTCATCGCGAAACTCGACTATTACATTTGGGAAAGCGTCTGCAAGATGTTGCGCGAAAGGCTCGATGCGGGCGCGAGAGTTGTTCCAGTTTCGGTGAACATTTCTCGAAGCGATTTCGACACGGCGGACTTAGATCAAAAAATCATCGCGCTCGCCGACAAGTACGAAGTGCCGCACGATTTGCTTCACCTTGAACTCACGGAGTCCGCATACAACGACAATCCGGAGCAAATCCGAAAAATCGTCGAGTCGCTTCATTCGGCAGGCTTCGTAATTGAACTGGACGATTTTGGAACCGGATATTCTTCGTTGAGCGTCTTGACGAAAATGTCGTTCGACATTCTAAAGCTCGACATGAGCTTGATCAGGGAAATCAAAAATCCGACGGGCCGCAACATTCTTTCGTGCATAGTCGACATGGCGCACAGGCTGAATATGAAAACCGTCGCAGAAGGCTGCGAGGACAAAGAAACCGCGGATGTTCTCGGCGAACTGGGCTGTACATTTATCCAAGGCTATTTTTATTCCAAGCCGCTTCCGCCAAACGAATTTTTTGAATACATCGAAATTCACGGGTAGACGAAAATGGTTTTAAAACTGATTCTGACAATTTTGATAATTGTGCTCATCGCGTTTTTCACAGGATTCAATTTGGAAAACGTCTGCAACATTTGGCTTTTCGGAAAGACTTTTTCGAACGTGCCGGTTTTCATAACCGCGCTCATTTCGTTTGCCGCGGGAATTCTCGTGACGCTTTTGGCAGTTTTTTTCGCTCCAAAAAAGAAACTCACTTCAGAGCAGGCGCGCGCCGAAGCCGAACGCCTCGAGCAAAAAGAAAAAAAGGCTCTCGAACGCCAGCAAAGAATGCAAAAGAAAATCGAGCAGGCGAAAGCGCGTTCGGGAAAATCCGATGGCACAGCATCGGAAAAAAATTCCTCGATTTTAAACGAACAAAATTCCGTTTCAAAAAATTCTTCTTCAAGCGAAAATTCACTTTCGGAGAGAAAATGAGACGAAGAAATTTTTTTTGCATTGCATTCGCCTTCATATCAGGCGCGAATTTTTTGTTCGCACAAAATTCAGCAAAAGAAATTTCTGCCAAAGCCTTGGAGTTTGAAAGCGCGGGCGAATCAATCGTCTATTTGAACAAGGCGATTGGGCAAATAAAATCGGCGGCGGAAAAGCGCGCGCTCCTTGCTTTTTTGGGTTCTCTGCAAGAACAAATTTCCGCGTACAAAGATGCGTCAAATTCTTATGCGCAGGCGGCGGGAATTGCGGCGGGCGACGCTCAAGGCATGCCACAAAAAACTAACGCGCAACTCGTGCTCGATGCCGTGCGATGCGCGCTTTGTTCGGGCGACAGCGCGACCGCCGAAAAATATTTGAATTCCGCAGTGCGAAATTCTCAGGACGAAAAAATTCAGGCGACGATAAAACTTTACGAAGTCTGGAGCGCGCTTTGCAAACTTGAATCCACGGCGCAGCTCGAAGAGTCCGTAACGATTCTAAAAACTTACGCCGCGCTTCCTTCGATGAAAATCGTAAAGCCGCAAATTTTGCTCACGCTTTGGTACATCACAGGCGAAGCGAGTTATGGAAGTTCGCTCAAAAAAGAATTCCCGAAATCTCCCGAGGCGGAAATTGTAAACGGCAAAGTTCAAATGATGCCCGCTCCGTTTTGGTATTTTATGCCGAAAAAAGGAGAAGCTCTCGCGCTTTCCGCTGAATCGGCGGCGGAATCGCAAAAAATTCCCGTCGAAAAATCCGCAGGCGGAAACGAGGGCGGCGAAAAGGCGGCAAGACAGCAACTCGGACTTTTCCGCAACAGGGACAACGCCGCCGCCCTTTGCGCCACGCTCAAATCGAAAGGATTTTCGCCTTACATCACGGAAGAAACTCGCGCGAGCGGCACGACATATTACATCGTCGTGGTGGACGAAAACGCGGCGGGAAATATCGGAGAACAGTTGCGAAGCGCGGGCTTTGAATGCTATCCGATGTTTTGAAATGTCGTCATTGTGAAACGATTTCCAAAAACTCCTGCGGCGTTAGGACGGGAACAACAGATTTTTCAAAATGCTTGGTGTCGCGAGTGATGATGTATTCAGCGTGCACAAACTCTGCCGCTTGCGATTGCAAACTGTCCTCAAAGTCCGAAAAATCATTGTTTTCCATCGCGGACAAAATCAACTGTTTTGAAGTGTCGGCAATATCAACGATTTGTAGCAATTCACGAAAAATGCTCTTTGTGGTTTTTAGGGGAAGTTCCTTGCGCAAAATGTAAAAACAGTTCGTCACGGAAATCGATGCGATATATGCGGAGTTTTCGTCTTTCGCGCACGCCGCGAGCACTTTTTCCGCGTCAGAAAAAAACGCGCCTCGACGGTTTATGAAATCAAGCAGAATGTTCGTATCAAGAAAAAGTACCATATTTTTCCCGCATTGCCTCTGCCCGCGCCTTATCCGCATCAAAGTTTTCGCTCAACGAAAAATCCATTTCGCACAATCGTTTGAATGCGGAAAGCTTTTTGTTTTCGCCCGCCTGAACATCGTCTTGCAAAAACGTGACAATAACACGTCCCGAAAGCGCGGTGGGCTTTTCGTCAAAAATCACCACGTTTCCGTCGTAATAACCTTGTGTCGCAGTTAGCACAGTTTCCTCCTAATATTTGATTCGTGTAGAGGTTTTCATATTCCGACGCCCAATCTAGGTATGTTGATTGTATCACGAAAAGCAACTTTTCGCAAGACAAATTCGATAACGCCTCCTTTTATGCTCGGGGATTTTTGTTTGAGGATTATGAAAATGGCGAACGCAAGAACTAGAAATAGGATAGGCATTTTATCCTTTCTTATAAAACTCATAATACATCATTGAGTGCTTCTTGCGCATCAGAATAATTTTGGAATTGATACTCAATCCAAATATAACTTTCAGAAGTCGAATACTTATTCGAAATTTCGATTCCCAGTCCGATTCCGAAAAGTCCGTCAAAGTCATTGTAATTTTCTGTAGTTACACTCCAATTTGCTTGATATGTGCGTGCGCCATCTCTTAATGCTTCAGTCCAATATTTTTCATCTTTCCAATAATAATCAGATTTTATGGTATCGATCAGGTTGAATTTGCCGTATTTTTTCTCAAGAGTAGCAAGCAGATTATTGAACCGCTGTTTTGCCTCCGTTCCATAGTCGGATGTCGAAATGTCACGCGACACACCTTTTATGTAGTAAAGACCGACTGAATCGCTTATCCAGACAATGTATGTTTCAAATAATGGATGCGCTTTTTTCGGTTTCGCATAATAACGATTGTCGGCAATATGTTCTAGTTCACTGTCGCCGCACGCTTCCTTTACTTCTTCATAGGTCATGCCGATGTCAAATCCGAACGGACCTTTTCCTTTTCCAGACTTATTCATCGCAGGATAATTTTTTGGTTTCTTTACCAATTCAATTTCATAGCAAGAGGAAATGTCAATTTCATCATTTTCATCGGTATTAAAGCAGTAATAAAAATTTGAATTTCCGTTGCAAAGTGTAAATGACATAGAACTGAGCATACGATTGCTTTTAAGCGTTTTGATTACCTCGTATCCGTCAGTGTTTTTGTCAAAGTTGTACTTGCGAACAAACGCAGAATAATTTTCGTTCCATTCTATCGGCTCCGTTTTGGATTCTTCTGAATAGTGTTCTAGACCGTAGTAAAAACAAAAATATTTGCTTAAATAAAAAGTGCTGTCCAACTCATAGTTTCCATCTTTGTCAAATTTTATAAATGTCCATTTTTCTGGCTTTTTTGAATAAGCATCGTATATAAATCGTTCTACGGCTTCTCCCGATTTTTTGTCGTACAAAGTTTTGTTTTTCACAGAACCGTCATTGTTATAATCTTGTTTTTGTATACGTTCTTTTGTCATAGAATCATATTCAATTACACAAGAAAGATTATTGCTTTCATCAAAGCGCGACTCCTTGATTTTGTTTTCCGTTTTTTTGTCATATACAAACAGCGTGTATCCATCGGAAGAACCATCTGCTTTGTAATATGATGTCTTTGAAAGATTTCCTTTTTCGTAATCGTATATTTCATACGAAATAAGTTGTCCATTAGAATAATATAAAATTTTCTTTATAAGCCCTGTTTTTTCATCATATTCCGAAACATCTTCTTCAAACCAATATGATTTTTTTATAAGAAGAAAACCTGTCTCCTTACTGTATTCAAAATGATTTTTTAAATTTCCATCAGAATAAAAATCCAACAACAGTCTATTTTCATCTTCTGTAATAGTTCCGATGTATTCGTCTGCTTGGTATAACTCATTGCCTCGTATGTCAAAAAAGAATTCGTCATCATAATATATTTTGCCATCTTTTATTTGGCAAACAAACTGTGCATTTTGATATAGCATTATATTTGGAATTGCAAAGCATAAAGAAGTAAAAAACAATGCAAAATTGATAAAAAATAACTTTTTCATAAGAACTCCTTTCAAAATAAATTATATCACATTTTTCAGCAAAAATCATCGAATACATCGCCGCCTGTCCATTCTTTGTCTTGCAAGATTGTAAAATACTTGTCAGCACTTTTTTTCTCAAAGCATGTTCTGTACAGCGTATGCAAATACATACCATTTTCAAAAGTAATTGTGGAGACGCTCCACGGTTTTATTGCCTTTTCGCCGTCGCCGCTTTCGCATTTTACGATAATCTTTTGTTTCTCTTCATAAAACGCCGCTTCAAGCACGATTGTCTTGTAACGCTCATTCGTATAATATGTGTTTCCAGTTTTTAAATTTTCAAAATACGCCTGAAGCGGATTTTCCCCAATTGTTTGTGGACAGCAAGGAAAGTATGACGGAATCATATTTCCAGCTACGAAGGCATTTGGTGTAAGAGCTGGCTTTAAATCAGGGAAAATTTCTTTTATGTTTTTCTTGCTTTCTAGCGTATTCCAATCTAATTGTTCTCTTTCTTCTTTTGTGGAAAATTTCAAGTCAATATATTTTTGTAGGCATTTGTCGGCATCTTCTTGGGAAACAGAGCGCATCCAAAAAAGATTTTGCGGAAGAAAAGATTTGTATTGTTCAAAATCGGAAAGAATTTTTTCAATTTTGTTTTCGCCAGTAACAATTCTAAGTTGCGCTTGTACCTGCGGTTGCAAAATATGGTATTCAAATTTTGTCACCCACGCAAGATTTTCAATTCTGTTGTCCTGTTTGTTGTAATTTTTATGGAACACGACATACTGAGAAGTAGGAGGTGTTCCCAAAAATGCGGTTGCCACAATCTGTTGGACTTTTACATTTCCGAATGAATAAAATCCCTTGTCGTCAATAGAAGTGCCGAATGTCCAAATATCATCGTCCTTCCTCTTTCGTCCAGTTTCGCGTGAATGGCGGAGAATTGCGCCGTTGTCACGAACAGAATAATATTCGTCTTTGTAAATGCACATTGCTTCTTTTTCAAAAATATTGATGTTTGTGTTTGTCATAATTAATTTCCCTCCCTAGTACAATTTTTCGACTCATCGACTTTCATCAAATCAATTATACTTCCGCTACATTTTGGATAATTCTTGCAGACAATTTCGTCAAAATCATATTCTCCGCGATATTGTGGTTTTATGCGGATTGATTTTACTTCCCGGAATTTATACTGCTCACCACAATGCAAACATTCAACAGTTTCATCAAGGTCGTAATTAAATCCGTTTTTCTGATGTTCTTTGATTGCCGCAAGTTTTTCAGATTCGTCCAATTCATCATATATGTCAGTTTTGTCGTAGAGTTCTTCTTCGTCAAAATCTGCCGGCGGCGTATTGCGCTTTTTTTCCAAGTCTGTCCGATACGGAACAAAATCGCTTCGGTGTTTGTCCGCGCTCAAGAAAACTTGTTTGAAAATATCCAACTTTTCTTCTGCGGTCAGGCGGATGTTGTTTTCGCGTTCTATGTCAAGCAGATAGTTTTTCCATTCTTCAATATTGATTTTGTGCGCGTTGTCAAACAACAAGTGGGCAAGTTCTAATTCTGGTGCGGACGCTTTTTCCAATTCATTCCATTTTGAAAATCCTGCAAGTTGCGCAATAATGTGCTGTGCGTTCATCAGCGTGAATTTAAAATCTTTATCATCGTCGTATATTCCAAAATCAAGAAAAATTCCTACAATGTCAAAATATTTCGGATTATAATTGTAGAAATTTTCTTTTTCGTCAAAGAAGCGAGTTTTGAAATCCTTTAAAAGATTTTTTGCTTGAAGTTTAAAATAGTCGATGTGTTCCATTGATTCCTCCTAATAGTTCTGCATGAGTTTTTTGTCTGATTGTGACCCGTATCCTTTGCGACAAAACTCTTGCATCAAGGATAAATCAATATGGTTTGGTATGATAAAATCTTTGCACGGGTGGCAAGCGTTACCAAGACGCTGATTTATTATAGCGGACAAGAAGCGATGTTGTCAAGCGGATTTTTGGACGAAACATCATTTTTTTCTATAAAAAATGCGGCGGCAAGGCTCGCGGCGATTTCGGCAAGATTAGCCGCCGCATTTTCGTCGCCTACTGAATTGCAATCGCATCGGAAACGGTGGTTACCATTTCTCTGCGTTCGTACTTCAGGCTTGAAGTGCAACGCGTCCTCAGCACGAAGCGGTACTTTCCCGCAGAAAGCGTCTTGGGAAGCGGAAACAAAAGCGTTCCCAGCGTGTTCACGGAAAGCGGCGCGGTAACCTGCTCCCAGTCAGAGCTGTCTTGATCAATTTGCGTCATTTTCGCCAGATGCGGGCGCGAGCCAAATCCCGCTTCCCTCTCCGCCAATCAAAAGCCTCTTTCCCAAAATCTGCACCGAGCCATTAAGCGAAAGCGCGCCTCCGCTTTCCCCAGTGTCGATGTCAGTGATTTTGGAAATCGTCGCGCACACTGGCGAATAGGCTTCCTGCAAAACCGCAAGTTTTCCAATAGCCGCCTTCGTCCTCTCCGAAAGAACGAATTTCACCGTGATTTTTGGCGAGGAAGTTTTTCCGTCCGTCGTGCCGCGACATGCGATGTAGAAGATTCCCATGTTCAAGCATTTGACGGAATTTCCTCCGCCCAGACTTTCCGTGAGGACTTTTTCCAGTGCATCGCACACGGAATACACTGTCCCGATGTCGAGCTGGGGAACTTTGTCCGCCACGAGTTGCAGGACATTTCCCACCGTGCGCGTGTTCCGCACCGCCCTTCCCACGAACTTGTCGGAAGAGTCCTTAGAAAAATGATTGCGCTGTAATTTTACAGACACATGACCGTTCGGATTCTCGATGAAATTTAAGTTAGACGCAATGTTTGCCATAAGGGTTATCTCCTAAAATTTTTTTCGACAGAAAATGAATCGCAAGGCTTGACAGCGAAGAAAATACGTGGTAGAATTCTTTAAGAATTCGCAAAAAGCGAAAAACAATTTCATTTGGAGGAAAAAATGAAAAACACTTTTACTTGTATGGGGGGGGGGTATTAACAATCCTCATTTCGGCACTTCTCTTCTCTTTCGCGTCGTGTGACAACGGCAACACTTCAAGTCCGCCAAAAGGCGATTTGGACATCGGCACTCCGCCCACCACTAGTAATCCAACATTAAAACTAACGCCACATTCCTTAAGGCTAGAAGTAGGTAAAACTAGCAATTTAACCGCAACGGTCACCCCTGCTGACACAGAAATTGAGTGGGAAGCATCATCCGCATTGAGTTCACCAAAGGGTGAGGTAACGCTTGCCAAAAACGGCACTTCTTGTGTTGTCACAGGAAAGACGCCCGGTTTTATTCATGTTTATTCATTCCCCAAAGGACTTGATTACCTCTACGGAGATTCTTGTCTCACAGCAGTGACTATGAAAAACACAACGAAGGAAATTGTAGGCGCGTGGAAAACTATAAATACAGAGACAAGCGATGAACGGGGCTTTTATTATTTTATGGAAGACGGAAAATTGTATCGTCTTACAAAAAAAGAAGATGGAAAATTCCATTACAATTCACAAGTTTCTGGTCTGTGGGTTCAAACGGCAGTCGCCGAGGATGTATACACTTTTGTTTTGCATCAAGAATCAACAACTGAATCGGGAAGCGGCTCGACAAGTTCATCAACTTTTTCACCCATAAAGATAAAAGACAACAAAGACGGAACATTCCAAACAGCAACCACAACTTCAACTCCAAGAAAAATTGTGAAACTTCAAGAAACGGAGTTAGTTGACGACAACACTGTAAACTAAATATAGAAGAAAAACAACCAGTGAAAATCCTCGCGGTGGTTCATATCGCGAGGATTTTTCAGATGGAAACTCTTATTTTGCTTCAAGCGGAACGACTTTCAGCGTTTTCCCCAGCGCAAAAAGCACTTTCATCACGGTGTCAAGCTGCGGGCTTGTGCGACCTTTTTCCATCCGCGCGATGACGGGCTGGCGCACTCCGCTCAATTCTTCGAGTTTTTTTGGCTAATTCCTTTTTCTTCCCGCGCCTTGATGAGTTCTCCGATGAGTTCAACGCGCAAATCGCTCGCCGCAATTTCTTCCGGCGTGAAAAGCTCCGCACGTATTTCGTCCCAAGTTTTGTCAACAACCGCGTCCGCGCCCCGCTCCTTCAAGTCTGCCAAATTCGCCTTTGCCTGCGCAATCGCCTCTCAATATTCCTTATTCATTTTTGCCCCCTTTCTTTCAAATCCGCAAGTTCGCGCTTCGCCTTTTTGTCTTTGTAAAAATGAATTTCATGCAAAGACCCGCGCTCCTATTTTTACATTATACTTTAAAGTTATTGCGCGGTCAAACGATTTGAGGTGAATAGTTGCGGGGAAGTTGTCATTTCGACCGAAGCAACAAAGTCGCTCGCCGTAGCAGAGCCTGAAGCACACAAACCTGTCATTGTCGGGCTTTCCCCTTATTGAAACAAATCGTCCTTTATGTTACAATGAAAATCATGAACACAGAAAATAAGAATTCCGCCGCTCATTGGGCCGACGTTATGGCGCAAAAAATCATCCGCGAAAAAGGTGACTTGGATTTGTACACTTGCGCTTCGGGCATCACGCCGAGCGGCACCGTGCATTTGGGAAATTTCCGCGAAATCATCACCGTGGATTTGGTGGCGCGCGCGCTTGCCGACCAAGGCAAAAACGTGCGCTTCATTTATTCGTGGGACGACTACGACGTTTTCCGAAAAGTGCCGGCGAATATGCCGAATCCTGAAACACTGGAAAAATATTTGCGCTTTCCAATCACGCTTGTTCCTGACACGACTGGTCGCGATGAAAATTATGCGCGTCATCACGAAGTGGACATCGAAACTCAACTTCCGCGAATCGGAATTCATCCTGAATTTTTGTACCAAGCCCAACGCTACCGCGCAAACCGCTACGCTGAGGGAATTAAAATTGCTCTTCAAAATCGCGAGACGATAAAAGAATGTTTGAACGAATATCGCGACGATGCGCACAAAATCAAGGCGGAAGAAGATTATTGGCCTGCTTCGATTTTCTGCGCGAAATGCAATCGCGACACCACGCAAATCACGGACTACGACGGCAAGTACGGCGTTTCGTACAAATGCGAATGCGGCTGCGAGGAAAAAATCGACATTCGGAAATTCAGCGGAATAAAATTAGGCTGGCGAATCGACTGGCCGATGCGATGGAACGAAGAAAAGGTCGTGTTCGAGCCGGGCGGCAAAGACCACATTTCGCCGGGCGGAAGCTACGACACGGCGAAGCTCGTTAGCAAAAGAATTTACGGATGGGACGCGCCCATCACGATGCGCTACGATTTCGTCAATTTGAAGGGCGTTCCTGGAAAAATGTCATCGTCCAAAGGAAAGGTCATCGCCCTGCCCGATGCTCTCGACGTCTATCAGGCGGAAGTCTTGCGTTATATTTTTGCGGGCACTCGTCCCAATACGGAATTCGCGATTTCATTCGATATGGATGTTCTCAAAGTTTACGAGGATTATGACAAGACCGAGCGGATTGTCTACGGAGTCGACAAGGCGAAAAATGACGAGCAATTTGAAAAGGAAAAGCGCATTTATGTTTTGAGCCAAATCGACGGAAAAATTCCTGAAACGATGCCGTACCAAATCACGTTCCGAATGTTGACGACTTTGCTTCAAACTTATTCAGGCGACATCGACGCGGTTCTAAAATCGCTTCCAGATTTAAAGGGCGAGCAAGAAGAGCGATTGCGCCGACGCACCGAATGCGCTTGGTTTTGGATTACTCACAGCGCGCCAGATTGTGCGCCAGAATTCTGCTTTTCGCTTCGAAGTGACGGAAGCAAGGCAGAATTGAGCGGCGACGTTTTGAAAGCCGTCCAGCGTGTCCGCGACGAAGTGGTGCCGCGCCTTGAAACTTTTTCCACCGACAAAGAATGTCAGCAGGCAATGTACGACATCGCCACGGAATTGGGATTGGAAGCGAAGGCTTTGTTCGCCGCGCTTTATGACGCGCTTATCGCGAAAGACCAAGGTCCGCGCCTTGGCGGATTTTTGCGGATAATCGGCAAAGAAAAATTGCTCGCGCTTTTGGGAGAATATTAAGGAATGATTGGATTTTTTTTGAAAAAAAATTTTTGTGATGGTTGGGACAACATTTTGTATTTGCTTGTCCCGAACATCGTCGTCTCGCTTTTTTCCGCGCTGGCGTTTTTCACCTTGAGCACTCTTTTATCGCTGGAATCAAGTTTCGCGCTGATTTTGACTTGCGCCGCGTTCATAATTTTGCTCGCGCTTGTGATGGTCTTGGTGATGGCATTTTCGGAAAACGCGGCGGAAATCGCGGACTTTTCCATGCCGAGCATCGGCTCATATTTTAGGCAGATTCCAAAAGTTTTGCCAGACGCGCTGCGCTACGGCGCGTTGATGGGCGCGCTTGTCGTAATCGGCGCAATCGGAATTCCAGTCTACAATTCGATGGGCGGAATTTTGGGAAACGCGCTCGCGTTGCTTTTGCTTTCGTTTGAAATCGTTTTTTTTCTTTCGTTGCAATGGTTCGTGCCTTTGCGCGCGCTGCTTCACGACAATTTTTTTAAATGCCTCAAAAAATGTTTTATCATTTTTTTCGACAACACGGCGTTTTCGATTTTTATGTTTTTCTATAATTTGTTTTTGGCGGCACTTTCTTTCGTGATTTTTACGGTTCTTCCAGGCAGCGCGGGAATCGTGCTTGCGCAGGTGAACGCGCTTCGCTTGCGGCTTTACAAATACGATTGGCTCGACGCGAATCCGCAATACAAAAGCGCGAATTCCCGAAAAAACATTCCGTGGGACGCGCTCTTGGAAAACGACAGAAATATGCTCGGCCCCCGGCCTTTAAAATCATTCTTTATGCCTTTCAAACAAGAATAGGAAAAAGTCGCAAAATCGCAAAGCGATTTTGCTTAACGAGAAATGCTCGCGCATTTCTCGTACACTACTTCCGTTTAAAGCACTGGCTTCATCGCGGTCATAGTCGCAAGCCTTGCGGCTTGCTTGTACTGAGTTTCGGCAGAGCCGAAACTCAGTACATTGCATTCTACAATATTGGTTTCATCGCTGTCATGTATGCTCGTAACCTAGAACCTACCACTTCAATTGGATGGTTTCGGATTTCGGCGTTGACGTTAACGAGTTCCGTGTTGTTCACGGCGCAATCCTTGAGCGAAAGTCCTTTTCCGATTACGTCCGTGGAAACGCCCGCCATAAAATCTTTGAGAAGCGGAACGGCGGCATTGGCGAAAAGGTAGCAGCCGTATTCTGCGGTATCGGAAATGACTTTGTTCATTTCATAGAGACGGCGGCGGTCGATGAGGTTCGCGATGAGCGGAACTTCGTGAAGCGATTCGTAGTACGCGCTCTCTTCTTTGATTCCGGCATCTACCATCGTCTCGAACGCCAATTCGCATCCTGCCTTTACCATCGCCACAAGTAAAATTCCTTTGTCAAAATATTCCTGTTCGGAAATTTCTTCTTTGGATTCATCGGTCGTTTCAAATGCGAGTTTGCCTGTTTCTTCGCGCCAAGTCAAAAGGTCGTGATCTTTCGCCGCCCAGTCTTTCATCATCGTGGAAGAAAATTTTCCGCTGATGATGTCGTCCATGTGCTTTTGATAAAGCGGGGCGCAGATTTTTTTGATTTGCTTGGAAAGCGCATTCGCGCGTATTTTCGCGGGATTGGAAAGCCTGTCCATCATGTTCGTGATGCCGCCCCATTTCAACGCTTCGGAAACCACGTTCCAGCCGTGCATCAAAAATTTCGTCGCATATTCGGGCGCAATTCCTTCGTCCACCATTTTTTGGAAACACAAAATCGTTCCCGTCTGGAGCATTCCGCAGAGAATTGTCTGCTCGCCCATCAAATCGCTTTTCACTTCCGCCACGAACGACGATTCCAAAACGCCGGCTTTGCTTCCGCCCATGCCCACGGCGAGAGCCTTCGCGTAAGCCCAGCCTTTTCCTTCGGGATCGTTTTCAGGATGAACTGCGATGAGGTCGGGAACGCCGAAGCCGCGCTGGAATTCGTGCCAAACTTCAGTGCCCGGACCTTTCGGCGCGCACATTACGACAGTGATGTCCGGGCGAATTTGCATTCCTTCTTCCACAATGTTGAATCCGTGGCTGTACCAAAGCGCGCTGCCCTTTTTCATCCGCTTCATCACTTCTGTGATTACGGACGTGTGCTGCTTGTCTGGAGTCAAGTTTCCAACCAAATCCGCCGTGGGAATCAGCTCGTCATAAGTGCCCACTTTGAATCCGTTCTCGGTCGCGTTCTTCCAACTCTGCCGCTTTTCCGAAATCGCGCTTTCGCGAAGCGCGTAGGAAACGTCAAGCCCGCTGTCGCGCAAGCACATTCCCTGGTTCAAGCCCTGCGCTCCGCATCCGACGATTACGATTTTCTTTCCCTTGAGCGCGTTTACGCCGTCGGCGAATTCCTCTTTCGACATAGAGCGGCAATGCCCGAGCTGCATCCGAGCCTCACGCCACGGTATTTTGTTAAAATAATTTTCTCCCATTTGAAATCTCCTGTAGTTTGATTTGAATTTTTATTATATAGAAAAAATGGAATTGAGTAAAGAGGAAGACGAAATTATTGTTGTTATGGCAATCAAAATAGTTGTTTTGAGCGAGCAACACAGCAATGCCCTGTCGTCATCGCGAGCATTTTTTAGGTGAATCAACAATTTTGTGAAGCGGTTCGGTCGCCTTGTTCTCGCTCTTGTCAGTGGCTGGCGCGGAAAGCCGCTCATTCTGCATTACGGGCAAAACGAAAACCGACAAAACTCCATGTGGCATCCTGCGCAAGACCGAATTTCATATAATTCCAAGCGAGCGATTTTTCATCTCCGCCAAAACTTCCGCCCTTTGCGCTGGAAAATGCGCCGCTTGCATCCGACACGAATTCCCAGACATTTCCGCTCATATCAAACAACCCCGCCGAGTTCGCCTGTCTTGTACCCGCAGGAGCCGTTGAACTGGCAGAAAAGACAGCAACTTCTTGTGCGTCATCGCTTCCTGAGTAGCGGAAATTCCACGAGACATCCCGAGGATTTCCTCCACGGAACGCATAAATCCATTCGCTTTCTGTCGGAATTCTAAATCCGTCCGCACACAGGCTTGCGTACACCGTTCCGCCCAATTCGGCATTTGTGTATTCTTTTGTACATTCCGCGTCTGAAAAATAAACTGGAGAAAAAGAGCGCATACGGCTAAACGCATTGCACCACACCGCACTATCATAAAAACTCACACAGGTTACCGGCATATACTTTCTGAGCGATGGCGCAGAAGCGTTTTTGCCGCTGCCCTCTGTTCCCGGATTTTTGAACGCATATCCGTTTTTCAACGCGTACTCCTTCACATTCCACCACAATTCATATGTCGTTTCATACTGGTTGATAAAAAATGGACGGGGAACACCGTTCGTGCTGTCGGCGGAAAATCTTTTGCAGGATTCAGAAACAACAGTATGTGTCTTTGTCCCAATTGAGTCTGCAAGGTCGCCCATCATGTCGGAGCAAGAGAAAAGAACGAGCGGAAGCGAAAAAAGAAAAATAAATCTCATTTTGTACCCCCCCCCGCTATTTTCCATTTTGAAAAATCCGAAAGAATCCCCACTGAAAGTCCCGCCGTACATTTCGCGCCACTCCCTTCAATTCGAACAGTAATTGGAACAGCAAGCGTGAGCCAAAGCATTCCCGTGCCATGTTCGTACACTGTCTTTCTGACTCCAGGCGAAAGGCGAAAAGAAAAGTCTGCGTAATAGCGGTCTATTTTTTCCTCATAGACATTTTCCGCCGCTACATTTGTAAATGTAAAGCCCGCTCCAGCATCAAACGAAATGGCAAGCCCTTCAATTTTTTCAGGGAAAACAGGCAGAAGAATATAAATTCCTTTAAAAAATCCAAGCGCATAAAGTGTGCTGATTTCGATTCGCTTTTTAAACGCAGTCTCGGCGAACAGCCGGAATGATGTTCCAAGCGTAAAATGTGATGTAATTTGGTGTAAGAAATTCCGCTCAACACTGACTTCCGCCCCACCCGAAAATCCATAGAAATCGGAAAGCTCACCTGTTGCAAACGAAATATATGCTTCCGTTCCAAAGGCATAATAAGAAAGCGAGTCCTTGAATTTCTGCGCGATGGGTTCACTCCATGCTATATGCGTTTTCATTAAAAATACAGCGATTGCCATGAAAAGCACGGAATGCCGAATATTCATATCGCTTTCAGTATAGTATACTTTTTCAATTTTGGCAAGAAAGCTTGCCGCCGTTATGCGAGAACTTTCCGCGAGCCGCAAAAAATCATTCCGCTCTGCGTGTCAAAAAAATTGTGATTATGACGCCAAGAAGAACTATATAAAAAAACAATCCTGCGAAAAACGAAATACGCGCTCCTGCCATCACTATAAAAATGAAATTGATGACATGCATAAAATATTCCACCGCGCGGCAAACAAAATAGAAAACCACGTTCAGCATCGGCAGAATGAAAATCCATTTGAATTTGAAAATTGCGCCGGATGGCAGCTTGTAGTTCCAAGCGATGATGGCGATGAACACCAAAAATACTAGAATCATAAAAGGATAAAAAATTTCATTCAATATTTTAAACGAGAAAACTTCCTCCGAAAATCCATAGTCGGCAGCGTCGCTCACAAATCCGTTTTCTCCGAATGGATTTATCCAATACGATTCGAAAAAGGAATTTACGATGGCAGAAAAAGCGCTGTATGGCATCGGCCAATAAATTTTTTCAGGCCTGTGCTTGTCGCTTGAAATGCTTTTTCTAATATCGTCTGGAAAATAATATCGCGGAAGATTTTTCTCCTTGTCGGAAGCGCGTCCCAAAGAGCAAAGCATTATTTGCGGAACTATTTTTGCAGAAGGAACAACCGAAGAAACATTTTGCCGCGATGCCTCATCCAAATTCGATGTTTGGACAGCGCACATTTTCGCATAAGGAGTCTGAATCAAACGCAAAAGTTTTCCGCTGGAATCGAAAGAATAAATTCTCAAATCGCGCAAATATCGAACAAGCGAATCCGTACCCGCCACATCCGTTATGGCTCGGATCAAAACAATGTCATAATTTCCGTGTCCCTGCTGGACAGTAAAATAAATATTTTTGGCAGATTCAAATGCAATCAAATCATCGGTTTCATCAATGAAAAAATATGTATCGAGAAGCATTTTTTCCGAAAGCTCAAGATAACGCACGACATCGGGATCTCGTTCTTTGCGAGCGTCTTCTTGAGAAAGCCCATGGAAAATATAATAGGCTCCTACCACATCGCCCGACATGAGCGAACGGTAGCCGTCGAGCTTCTTCCTAAAAAACATATTTCCGTCAGTGCTCAATTCCATCTGCGCCGACTGCAATTCCCGCCAAGATTCGTCTGCCAGAGTCTTAGCCGCCTCATAATTTTCGTCATCCTCTTTGCAAAGGCGAACGGCGTTTTCCGCAAAATAATGCGCGTCGAAAAAATTCCTGTCGGCGAAACATGAGCGCGCCATTTCAATCATGTCGGTCACGCTCATCTTGCTTTCATTGAAGAGAACAGGAAGTCTTTTCTGCGCGTTGAAATCCGCCTGCACATAACTGATGGCTTTTTCCTGAGAACGCACGCTTTCATTTTCCTTGATTTTAAATTCTGTTCTTCTCGCGAGCATTTCGATTTCTTCGTTGCCAGGATCAAGTTCTTTTGCGCGCTGTATATATTTTTCCGCTTGCTCCGGATGCCCTGCATCGAGATAGCGTCTTGCCAATTTAACATATTCGTTCAAGGCGACCGGAAGATTTCTCATGCCTTGTTGTTTCAAGCGCTCGTAAGGCAAAAAGACGAGCGAGCACAATGAAATCACAAGCGTAACTATGATGGCGAGAATAATCACTTTCTTAAACAGAGAATAAATTTCCGTGCGAAGATTTTCCCTTGGCCTTGAGGCGATGTTTCCGAATGACAGCGCGCAACCCAACAAAAATCCTGTAAAATAAATCGACGGAACGATTCTGTTCAACATAACGAATCCATTGGAAATTTTGTATGCGAGTTCCGCCCCCTTCGGAACGAGCGGCGCAGGAAGATAAAAAAAACCAAAACAAAAAATCACCAAAGAAGCAAAAAGCGAATAACACAAAAACGGCACGAGAAATTTCTTCATTTTATCAACCTTTCAAAATTTTTTTTGTTAGAAACATAAAATGAAATCACTCCGACAACGCACAGGACAATTATTATGACGACGTTCATAAAAAGTTGAAAATTGTTTTTCAAAAAAATGAAAAAGCCGCCCATGTTGTCAAACTGATTCAAAAGCGGGCTGAAATAAAAATTCAAATAAAGATAATTCAAGACGATTATGGCGAAGGTGGAAAAAATTATGAAAAAAGCATTGACAAGCCGCCATGAACTCAGTGAAAGCAAAAATCCGACGAAAAGCAAGGCGAACATAATTGAAGAAAAAGAAAGCCAATTCAGAATGCCTGAAGCACACGCGCTGAAGGTGCTTCGAACCATCGAAAACATTCCCAAAAATAAAACCGAAACCACGACGGGCGGCTTGAGATTTTCTCCGACAATCGGGTCTGAAAAACCGTATATGTCCCGCTCAAAGACGACATAGTCGTCTTTCAAAACTTGGACATCTTGCGATGAACTGTTTCGGGCATCAAAGCCATTCTCAAACCTCAATCCAGAAACATAATTTCCATCGACATTGCTAAAATAATATATCTTTCCATTGATTTTTCTAAAATAGCCCGGCGAAAGTTGCGATGCGGGCTTTTCAAAAAGCACGTTAGTTTCAAGCGCGCCTTTCGCGCAAAGCGGCACGACAAAGAGCCAAGCGGCAAGAGAAAGCACGGCGATTGTGAGCAGTCCAAGACATCGTACCGTCAAGCCATGTTTCATAAGCGGGAGTATCAAAAACATCGGCACGAAAAACAACATCGCAGGAAACGCGAGCAAAATTCCATCGACAAAAAATTTCAGCGAAAAAAGATCGCCGCCGCTTCCAATCACATAAGAAACGCAACCATTGTAAAGCATAAAGAAAAATCCGCCGGCAACGGAGCCAACAATGCACAAAAGCAAAAAACGGATAAAACTCGTCAATATAGCCTTCATTATCTTTATAGAATATCACACTTTACGCATAAAATCAAGTTAAAAAATGGAGCGTTTAAGATTGCCACGAAAATGCTGTCGCAAAATTTAACTTCGAGTTTTGTTCCAAAACTCGCACGAATTTGGCAAACCAGAATGCAATATTTTTAACTTCTTACGCTCCGAATTTCCACAAGTTTTCCACAATTATTTTTCAAAGAAATTTGAAAAAATTTTAATTTCATATAAAATCGACATTTAGGGCGCTTTTTTGAATTTCGCGTATTGACATTTATAAATCATTGTATTATAAAGATTTATTAAGTATGAAAAAGCGAATTTCCGCAGAAGGTCTCCTCCGCACAAAAATAAAGTACTTGACACGAATTCTTTGCACAATTTTTCCACAGTTTTCCACTGAATTTTCCACAATTTTTTCGCCAACTATGGGGCGAATTTTATCATTTAGATTTGATATTCACTCGAAAAAACTGTCAAGAGGAAATGAAAAAATTCGCTAAAAATTTTTATTTCTTTTCAAGCAAAAAACTCTATGACAAAAAATGCGGCTTTTTTTTGGAAAAATATTGTCGGAATGTATTGATGATGCAAAAATTCCTCATAAAGTTTATAGATTTTGCATTTGTTTTTACCGTATGGGGCATAGCTATCCCTTTAAGTTTTTTTATGAGAAAAAATCAGCTTTTTTGCATTATGGGTACTTTTTGACAGTTGTAAACTATCCCGCCTCTCGGTATGGAGCGCGGTATTTCGCCTTCGCGTCCTTGAAGAAATATTCGTCAATCAAATCTTTCCAAACTTGCGGCATAAGATTTCCCGAAGAGTCCTCGTCAAAAATTTCGATTTCCACCCGCTTTCCTTTTTTGGTAACGCCGTATATTCCGTCCTGAACCGAGAGGTGAACCATAATTCTCTGTCTCGGAGCGCCATGAGCCTTGAACAGATAATTTTTCAATGAGAAAACGCAGCCGTTATCGGTAGTGCGCTCTACCTTGACGCTTAGGATTTTCGCGAGGATGTTTTTCTCGCAGTCCTCGAGCGGTCGCCAGTCAAAGCCCTGCGCACTTTCGGAAAAATGCCGCGAATAATATTCGATGAATTCTGGAAGGTAGGCGTTCAACTCTTCGACGGTCGTTATGTTCCGCTCCTTTATTTCAACGGGGAGTATCTGCTGCGCAGTAGTCCAGAACCTCTCGACCCTGCCCTTGCCCTCTGGAGTGTGAGCGTGAATCAGTTCCACACCAAGCTCTTCCATCGCCTCGGCGAATTGGGTTTTCGGTCTTATCCCGGCAAGCTGCTCGTCGATTGTCGGTTCGCGGCTTTCAAAGAAGACGCTCAGTCCGTCTACATAAAGAGCTTTGGGCTTTCCGTATTTTGTGAGCGTCTGCCGCAAGGCTTCATAATAGCCGAACGAGCACTCGTTTTTCGTCACATAAAGACCGGTCGGAATCTTTGTCGCATCGTCAACGAATCCCTGCAGGCAGTATAAATTTCCGTCGCCGAACCAGTCGAACGGAGTTCCGTCGCCTTGAAGGAGCGTCCCCATCCTTTCCTTTCTCGGACGACTTTCATGGACGGCCGTCGCTCTCTTGCTTCGATGTCTTTGAATGGACTTGTATCCATGCTCTTTGAGAATTTTCCCGATAGTATTGTGGTCGTGCTTGATTCCGTAGTTCTCGGCAAGTTTTCTTGTGAAATGCGCGAATGTTATCCTGTCGTATATCTTTTTTCCGCCCACATTTGTCATTTCCTTTATTTCAAGGATTCTCGCTATTTCCGATTCTCTCAGAGTGGTGGCTGGCTTTCTTCCTGAATTTCCGTGTACAAGGATGCGGTCGCCGTATTTCTTGTACTTGCGCTTCAATGTCCTTATGTAATCCTTGCACAAGTCGAGTTCAATGGCCGCCTCCCTGTTCGTGCATTTGCCAGCGAGCAACTTCTTCAGAACGCATTTCCTATGTTTCTGTCTTTGACTGAGTTTGATTTTCATTTTCGTATCCTAATAATTCTGATTCGCGAAAGACTCCGTATGGCGAGTTTCCCGTGAAAAAAAGCCGACAGAATTTTTTCTGCCGGCAAACATAATCTTCCAAAAATGTGGCAATGTTGCTACTTTTTTTTGTCGAAGTCGAACTTCAGCTCAAGACCCTCGTTCAAGAAGAGTCTCGCCTTGAATTCCTTTCCTCCCTTGCTGGTGAATTTTTTCGTCACGGTTTTCTTTCCTGAACACAGCGCGGATACGTCCCTTTCGGAAATTTTCGTTCCAGCCACAGTTTCCCAAATCTTGAAGTCACAACCGTCCCTGTAGCCGGCGCAATACCAATTCCTGTTTCCCAGTCGCATTGCATTTCCGCATTTCGGACAGGCGATTTCATCTTCGCAGCGCGGAATTTCGATGGCGATTTTTCTTGATACAGCCTGTCGCACAAAATCGCGAATCTTCATCTCGAAATTGGAAGGATTTTCTTCGAGGTCTTTTTCCCAACTTGTGGTTTCCGATACATCTGCTATAGTTTTTATCGGCGAGGCGCGAACCGCGTTCAACAGAGCTTTTCCGAGCGGCGTTATCAGAATGTTATTTTTTTCCAGTTCTATGTAACCGCATGACTTCAGTTTAGGAATGAAAGTGTGCCGCGTTGCCTGTGTTCCAAGTCCGACCAATTTTCCAATAACCTCGCTTTCCGCTTTCGGATTTTCCATAAAGGCGATTATGCTCGCCTCGTCGAAATGCTTCGGAGGCTTGGTCCATTTTTCTTTCGTTTCGATTTTGGAAATCTTTACAGAGTTCCAATCTATGCCGTCAAAATTCTGCTCGCATTCTTCGCTTTCATCGGAATCAGTTTCTTTCTTTGATGATTCACCATCGAAATATTTCCATCCCGCATCGAGAGTCTTTTTTCCAATCACCTTGTATTTGTGTCCGCCTACGGAAAGGACGAGGCTTCGCCTTTCGTAGACGCAGGGATATGCGAAGGCAAGCATGAAACGGTTCAATATCAAGGCATATATTTTTCGTTCGTCGTCGCTCGCGCTGGGCGGAATTCCCTTGAGTGGAATTAAGGCGTGGTGTGCCTCGAGTTTCGCGTCATTGAATACGCGCCGGTTTGAAACAGATATGTCTGAAATTGGCTCGATTTCAGAAAACCTTGCGTACGAGGCAGACAGTTCCCTCCAGATTTTCTTGCACAATTCCACATTTCCGCTTCCCATTACGCGCGATGGCGTTCTCGGATAGGATACGCACTTGTGCTCTTCATATAGGCTTTGGATGACCTTCAATGTCTTGTCTGCGGAGAAACCATAAAACTTGAAGGCATCCTTTTGGGCGGCGTTAAGGTTGTACAGTTGTGGAGCCAGAATTTCCCTCTTCTCGGACTTTTCTTCCGCTACTGTGATTTGCTTTCCGATGTCGGATTTCAACAACGCTTCATGTGAATTGTCGGAAAAAGAAGTCTTGCCTTCATCATCGAAATAAATACCTCTAAAAGAATTGTTCTTGGCGGAATCGGTTTCGGGCGCGAAGTCCGCATAATGCTCGAAATACTTTTCGCTTTTGAAGTTGGCGATTTTGTGGCAACGTTGCTCGATTGCCGAGAGAATGGCGGTTTGGACGCGACCTACAGTGAGTTTTCTGTTCGCCGCGACCGTTATGTATCGTGTGAAATTTATTCCGACAAGCCAGTCAGAGTGCTGGCGGGCGAAGCCGTTTTCCGCAAGAGAATTGTATTCAGAGAGCGGTCGTGCGTTTTTGATTCCTTCGCGGATTACTTCGGGCGTGAGCGCCTGTGAAACCCAGAAACGCCTTATCCGCGAAAAGTCCGTGATTCCGCTTTCCATAAGGCATTCACGGGCGATTATTTCTCCTTCGCGATCAGCGTCTGTCGCAATCAGAATGGAGTCGTGGCGATGTTTTTTCAGCAGCCCCTTTACAAGTTCCGCCTGTTCTTCCGTTTCGGCATTCTTCTCATATCCAAATTCATTCGGTATGATTGGAATCTCGCTCCATGACTTGAACTTCGCGTCATAGAATTCGGGATTCTGAAGTCGGAACAGATGTCCGACACAGTTCGTGATTTCCGCGGCTTCGCCATAATAAAAGCCTGCGCGGAACTTGCATCCGAGCGCTGAGGCAAAGTCCCTCGCAACGCTCGGCTTTTCAGTAAGTATAAGCATTGTGTCTCCTTTTGGGCAGACAAACACAATATTCATTTTGCAAAAAAATAAATTTATGTCAAGCGGATTTTAAATGAAGCCCGCCATTTCAAAAAAGACGGGCGCACATTCGCTTTTTCTTCGAAAAAAACGCTAACTTATGCCATTGAATAAATTACTGGAAAAATCCGCATTTTAAAGAAATCGCTGGAATCAAAATAAAGTAAGAAAAAAAAATGACTGACCTATTCGGCAAGATAAAGGAATGTCCTACGAATGCTTGCAATTCGTTATTCAAAATGGAATTGCGTGTAGGTCAGTCAGTCATCGTGTTGTACGATTGCAATTTCTTTCTTTATATGCTCGTAGGACAAAAAATTTGTGCAAAAAAGTGTTATAATAATTTAGCAAAATCAATATTTATATATTGACGCAAGATATATTGTAATTTATAATTTTACATACAATAGTGTTTTGGAGGGAATGGTGCGCAGGACGTTCTGCAAAAAGGAAAAAGACGCAATCAAACGGCTCGTCAAAAAAATGGACTTGGAACTTTATCGGATAAGATTCTGCATCGGAAATTGCGAAGCGGGCGATGTTACTGCCGTCTGCGATTTTTTGCTTGAAATGTGGAACAAGATTGTTCACAATAGGCGCGGATTTTTCTTCACTTTCTTTTTGGGCTTGGTTCGGGAACTTGTCATTGAAGTGAAAGGAGAAAACTGCGTTCCATATTTGCAGCTTTTGTGCTTTGCTGAAAAAAAGAAGACGCGGACAGAAAAGGAAATAAAATACTTAGCGTTTCTTTCGTGGATAAAGGTAACGAGGACGGCGCAAGTTTCACAGCCGACCGTAGTCGAGGAGATTCCTTCGGAAAATGTGGCAAATGTGCTTGATGAGCTTATGCTGCCTTGCATTCGCATAAATAGACCGAACAAGGAACTGGAAGAACTGTTGAATTCATACCAATACCATAGACGGCTTTGTTCAAGGTCTGGAATTGTCTCCGTAAAAAATCTGGAATATTACAGCGACTTGGAAAGGTAAGGCAAATGTCGCCGCGCACAATTAAAAATATCTTTAACCGTTCTCCGCAAAAAAACGCGCACACAGAGGACAGTCTCTTCAAATGGAAAAAGCCGATTTATGTGAAGGATGACCTCGAAGCGTTCAACCGTCTGTTAAAAGGGTACGGCGGAAGTCCGAACAGGCGGAAAAATTTTCGCGCAGGATTCGGCGGCGGTCGCGGACACGCGTTTGTGTTTCCTGAACAGAGCCAACGTGTCGCATTCAAGATGTACTATTCCAATTCAATGGCGAGCCACAATGAATACATTCGGCACTATATGCCCCAAAAGGACAAGGTACAGGTTGTGGAAAAGCCAGCTCTTTTCGGAATGACAGAGGAAGAATACGACAAGAAAAAAATTCCCCTTAATTTCAAATGCATAATATCGCCAGAAAATCAAGACGTGAACTTGGAGGAACTCGCAAAATCATTCATAAGGCGGCTAGAGAAACATACAGGTTATTCGCTTATTTGGAGAGGCGCGATACATTCCGACACGGAGCATCGTCATGCACATGTCGTCATAAACGGCAAGGACAAGAACGGAAAGGATGTCTTTTTCAACAGGGAAACAATCGTGCTGATGCGCCTGATGTGTATGAACGCGGCGACCGTTATGCTCGGAGAAAGAACTAAGGTGGAAATAGCGCGCGCTAAGCTTAATTTGCACAAGGCGAACAGATGGACTGAAATTGACGAGCAAATTGAGTCGCTTGTGGATATGGATCAGAAAATTTCCCAAAGCAATATTTCTATGGAAATCGCGAACCGTCTATCCCATCTCGCAGAAATAAGGCTCGCCAAGCACGACAAGCAAAGCGGAGAATATATGCTTGAAAAAGGCTGGAAGGAAACATTGCGCGTTTCTGGAAGATACAACACTTATCTTGAAGAATATCTCAAGGACGGAGCACCGCTTGAACTTTATAACGGTGGTGCGCTGAAAGGCATAGTGGAAAGAGTTATAACATTCGACAAGGACGAGGCTTGGAACGATGCGTTGGTGATAAAGTCGGGCGGAAAAAGAATCTATGTTCCAGTGTGGCAACTGCATAAAGAAAATTTGCAGGGGAAGAATGTTTCGATTCGTGATACGCACAAAAACGGCGAAGGAAAAATTTCGCGACAGGTTAGCGACAAAGATATTTTTGTCCATTGATGTTTTTATTTATCAATATTAAATTAGAATAAAAAACAATATTGACAAAAATTACATTTCTACGCTAAAATGACAAATGCGTCCGCCTGCCCAAAAGGAGGTACATTTGTCATCGAAAAACTATTATCCCAGCGGAAAGAATTCCACCGCGTTCAACCCGCAGCTTGAACACTTTGACTTCATCTGCGGACAAGTCATCAATGAGAACCGAATTTTGAAATTCGTCGTCGTGGTTTCATGCCTCGCGTTTTTCCTTTCAATCGGAATCACGGTATTCGCGATAAACCGTCCCGACTCTATACCTGTGCTTGTCACAATGAATGACTTTGGCGAAACGCGATACATCGGCGAAGTGTCGCGCAAAAATTGGCAAAATTTCCAAGTTCCCGAAGTCGCCGTTTCCTATAATGTTCGCGAGTTCATCGAATGCTTCCACTCTCTTTCCACCGACAAGGCGGTCGTCCGCAAAAATGTGGAGCAAGCATACCATTTGCTTACGTCAACGACAGGAACAAAATTTTCTACACTGCTGAAAGAAAGCAATCCTTACGAGGAATTCGGAACGCGTACGCGAGAAGTTGAATTTGAAACCGAACCGATGAAACTTTCCAAAGACACCTACCAACTTGACTATAAAGTCACGACCCGCGTGTTGTCAGGACAAATCGAAAATACGGCGCGCTATAGAGCCGTGATGACGGTGGCAATGCTTGACCCAGTTCAAGAGGACATAAAGGACAATCCGCTTGGAATATACATTACGAATTTCGATATTAAGGAGTTGCATTAAAATGAAAAGCAAATTTTTTATCGTAGGACTGATTCTTGCCTTGTTCGCAATCTTGTCATGCAAAACAGTTGACTTGGAAACTATGACAGAAACGGATGCGAGGGGCGACGAAACAATTGCTTCCGCCGCAGAAGAGGCGGAAAAAAATGAGAAAGAAATTCATGAACTCTTGATTGCCGAAGAGATGAAAGTCCAAGACATTGAGCAAACCGTGGTGCTCGTGGAAAGACCTGTATATCTTCCTGAGGAAAAGAAATCCGAAACGGACATAAAAAGATTGACGGGAACGGACGCGACAAAAGCGAGCGAAGAAAGGGCGACGAAAAGTCCAGAGCGCTACAAGGACGGAACTTTCTTTTATCAGTACAATGAAAATTTTGTCTACGAAATCTACGCGCAGCCATACCACCTCACCGACATAATGCTTGAACCTGGAGAACTCGTGCAGGGAAGCGTCTTGATTTCGGAGGACGAGGAAGTTTGGGAACTTACCGCGAATGTGGCGAAAAATCCGTACACTGGCGACAACATACAACATCTGTTTTTAAAGCCCGCATATTCGAAGTTGGATTCAAGTATGGTGGTGATTACGGACAGGCGCGTCTACCATTTCCGCATAAAGTCCTTTTCCGACACGCACATGGCTATGGTGAAATTCAAGTATCCGCAGACAAGGAATGTATGGGCGACGACAGCCAACGACAATGTGGCGAGCGGCGTGAGCGTTGAAAACGAGTATGTCACTGTCACGAATCCCGAATTTCTGTCTTTCGACTACAAGATGAAGTACGGATTCAGGAAGCCCGAATTCTTGCCGAAGCGCGTGTACGATGACGGCAGAAAAACCTACATTGTAGTGGATGACACGGTGCTTCACAAGAAGCTTCCAGTTCTCTTCAACGAACGGAATGAAATAGCCAACTATTCTGTGCACAAGAATACTTTCATAGTTCCGCGCCTTATAAACAAGGCTACTCTGAGACTTGGGAAACAGAAAGTCATAATCGAGAAAAAAAAGTCCAGGCGAAAAGCGGTCTCGGAGGAAGAGAAGGAATAAATGATGAGTGAAAATGAAAAGGTTGAATTCGAAGAGACTGATGATGCCGTGAAAAACACATTTGTGGAAATGGACGAGGCCAATCTTGACGATGAAGAGCCGGAACTCGGCGTTCCAGAAGAAAAAGACGAGGCGCGGCAGCTTAACATCGGAAACATCGTCGCCGTAATTTTGCTCGCCATCCTTATCATAATGGGTACAGTCGCGATATTTTCCAAGTCCAACAAAAAACGAAAGTCGGATTACGCGGAATTGAACAAGGCGGGAAAAAAGTATGTTCCTGAACTTAAAATCAAGGAGGACATTGTATTTGAGGAAACGAAGGCAAGCGACTATGAAGACCAAGATTTAAGAAGCGTTGATGAGATTCTCGAAACGCTTCCACCCGCATTCCAAACGCAGCCTGAGCCGTCTCCCGCTCCAGTCGCTCCAGTGAGTTCGGGAAAAGGCGCATCGTCATCCCGCCACGAACGCCCTGACACAAGGAATTCTAGGTCGCCTAGAAAGGTCGAGGGAATCGCGGGTCAGGATTATGCGGCGCAGTATGGGAACAACCAAAACATCGTGTCCGCGATGATGAACGGCGGATACGGTCGGCAGCAGACAGGGTATGGGAACGGACTGTCAAAGGAAGAATACGCCGAGCAACTTTTGGAGCGAGGCGCGACAATGCTAGGTGGACAGTCCTATGCAAATTATGGCGGTGATGGCATGTCGTCCGCGCGGCAATACCAATCTGACAAGGAAGTGTTTTTCAACAATGGCTTGGAAGAAAATGCTGGGAACGGCGAATATCTTTCATACGGTTCGCTTTGGGAAGGCACTGTGATTTCCGGCGCATTGCAGACGGCGATAAATACGGACAATCCAGGACTTGTAATTGCGCGCGTTACGGAAAATGTCTATTCGAGTTATGATTCATCGTTCCTTCTGATTCCGGAAGGCACTCTCCTTTATGCAACATACAACTCATCCGTCAGCTATGGGCAGAACAAGGTGCAGGTGGCGTGGAATCTTCTAATCCGGCCCGACGGATACAAGGTTCAGCTCGGAAATATGAACGGAGTGAGCGCACAAGGCGCGAGCGGTTACAAAGGGCGCGTGAACAACCATCCGTTTGAGACACTTAAAGCTTTGGGACTTGTCGCCCTTTATTCGATAATCCAAACCGAAATGAGCGAGGAGATAAAATACAGCGACAACATATATACACAAAATGCGTTGAACGACACATATTCAGAAGTGTCGAAGCTTGGCGCGAAGATTGTGGACAGGGCGCTTGACATAAAGCCTACCATAACCATAAGGCAAGGCACGGAAATAAAGCTCATTACAAACGTCGCGCTGGAACTTCCGCCGGTCAAAGTGAATCCAGTCACAAAAAAATATGTGAGATTTAGATGAAAAGATTTTTTGAATCATTCTGATTTTGACTTTATCATAAAACTTCGTCTGCGTGAATGAATATGTTTTTCTGAAGATTATGTTTTTGTACGAAAAGACGAAATGAAAACCTTTTTTATTTCTTGGAGGAAAAACATGGGTTGCAGAAAGACAGTTTTATTTTCCGCGACGATTGTGCTTGCGGTGCTTCTTTCGACTTGCAGGATGTTCTCTGATTCGGGCAGTTCGGGAGAAGGCGGAACTTCGATAACATCGCTCACGTTGGCGAAAAGCTCGCTTTCGATGAAAGTGGGTGGTATGGATTATGTGGCGGTTTCAATAAAGCCGTTGAACGAGCAGAAGAATGCCCGCCTCAATTGGAGCTACGATTCGTCCGTAATAAAATGCGACGCGGAATCGGCGTGGGGAGTTACGATAACCGCGCTGAAGGAAGGACAGACTTCTCTCCGCTGTTCCTGCGATGGCTATGACGCTACTTGCATAGTGACGGTTTCGGGATTTGAGGAAAACTACGAGGAAACCATCGAGCCATACATCTATTCGAACACTTCAATTTTGCAAACCGCGCCCGGAATAACAGAGAAAGTATATGTTTCTTTGTATGGCGGAAGCGCGGCGGACATAGACGGCTACACTTGGACATGCGACAACGCAAGCGTGTGCTCAATTCAGCCGACAGGCCAGTATTGCATGATAACGGCAAAAGATTCAGGATACGCTAGAATAAAGGTAACCCACCAAAAGGCGACTTATCCGTACTATATTGGAATCTATGTTTTCGCCGACGCGACGGAAGTTCCATACATCACTACAGGAAACAACATCGTTACGATGCGACAGGGCGATTCGAGCCAGACTGTCACGGTTTCGCTTGTGAACGGAAAGGATTCCTCTCTTGACAGTCAGTTCAACTGGGAAATTGTCAGCGAGGATTCGTCTTGTCCAATAGGGTTGGAGCGCAACGGTAACAAGGCGGTAATAACTCCGCTTAAGGGCGGAACATGCACCTTGCGCGTGACGCATCCCGACGCGGCTTATCCGCTGGAAATTTTGTGCCGCGTCCTGACTGTGGTGAAGAACGTGTACATAAACCCCTCCAGCACTGTCGTGAACTTGTATGGGGAGGAAACCCATACACTGACATGCTCACTCGAAAACATCACGGCAGGCTCTTACGATATTGATGCCTATGAATATTCGCTTGATGACTGGAGCGTCGCGGAAATCGTTTCGACGGTCGGAAAGCAAGTGGTGCTCAGAGGAAAGGCGAACGGCTCTTGCAAGCTTTTGATTTCGCACGAAAAAGCTGCCTATACGAGGGAAGTTCTCGTGATTGTCAACGGTCACCTCACCGACGCAATTGATTCGAGCTACTACATCACGACGAGCCAAAACTACATCCGCACGAAAGTCGGAGCGGAAGGAACTTCAATCAACATCTCGCTCAAAGGCGGGGAAGACGGTGACGAGAGCGAATTCTCTTGGAGCATAAAAAGCACGGCGGCGGACGGAAGTGCGAAGGACGTGGTATCGATGGACACGGCGCACGGAACTGTAAACTACGCTAGGAGCGCGATGCAGACCTACGCATTCGGAAAGGCCTTCATCGAGCCAAAATGCGAGGGCACTGCCATAATAACGATTTCGCATCCGAAAGTGCATTATCCGACGGAAATTTTGGTCAAGGTTTTGAGCAAGGACGCGATTCTCGAAGAGCCGCTATATTTCGCCGGCAGCGGACTCCTGAAAATCCTCAACGGTTCGAGCGCGGAGTATACCGTGCAGCTCAAGGGCGAGAACAAGAGCGCAGGCGACGACGTCGAAATCAAGTGGGAATGCGACAATCCGCGAATAAAGATTTCCGCCAGCGCGAACGTGGCTAATGTAGCCGCGCCATCGCTCGGAAGCGGAAGCACGATTTCCAACATTACTATAAGCCACAACAAGGCGGACGCGGACAAGAAAGTCCTCGTGATGACGGCCGACGACCAAAAGACGCTCGACAGCATGAAGGCTCTTTATTCCGACAAATTGTATTACAACATCAATGTCGGTGAAAGCGCGTACTGTATGACGAGTGCCGTCGGGTTTGACGGCGTGGATGAGGACGGAAACTATGATGACTACGACTTCTCATCGGCACTATGGACCGTAAAAGATCCGTCCGTGGCCTCGGTGAGCAGGGGCGAATACCCGCTCACAGGAATAGTGACGGGGCTCAAGGCTGGAAAGACGACGGCAACCGTTTCTGTCGAAGGCTATTCCTGCGACTATGACATCACTGTTCTGCCGGAAGGGGCGCGACAGACCGAATCCGAAGTTTATTTCACGACGGGGCAGAACGTCGTCATAATCGAAGAGAAGGGAAAGACCGCGAACGTCTCGATAACGGCAGTGAACCTTCCTACCAGCAAGCATTCACAGATAAAATGGGAGTCGAGCGATGAGGGCGTGGCAAAAGTCGTTCCGAACGGCAGCAGAGCCACGGTGACGGCGGTGTCTGAAGGTGAGGCTGTGATTTCAGTGGCACACGAGGAAAGCCAGAACACGCTTAAAATCTATGTCCGTGTCGGAAGCGAGTATGTCATTCCTGATGCTGCGCCTGTGGTTTACATTTCGGCGCAAGACGTGATTACGATGCTCAAGGACGACGCGGCGCAAAAGCTCACAGCCATTTTGGTGAACTACGATGGGGCGGACACTTCGGGATTTTCCTTTGAAATCGACAATGAAGAAATTGCGAGCATTTCAAGCCAGTCAACTAACGGAATCGCCTATGTAAAACCAGTTTCAGGCGGACAGGCAGAAGTGACCATCACGCACAAAAAGACCGACATTACCAAGAAAGTCTTGATCGTAGTCGGCAACAGCGCGGAGGAACTTGCGGGCTTCACCTATCTCACGACTAGCTCAAATGTTGTAGCCGTCGGCGAGGGAAACACGAGGAGCGTTTCCGTTTCGGTGAAGAATTCGGACAGCGTTATTTTGGACGGATATTCTTGGTCATCTTCCAATCCATCCGCAGTCGGCGTAACTGCCACGGGGGCGACCGCTGTTCTCACAGGAAATTCCATAGGAACTTCGGTCATAACGGTGAAGAACAGCCATTGCCAGTATCCCCTGCAAATCATCGCGCAATGTGTTGACCCGATTGCGGCGGCGGCAAGCCCATACATCCAGTTAACATCGTCCGTCATAACGGCGAATGTCGGTTCGGGCTACACCAATGTCACGGCGGATTTGGTGGGCGGAAGCGCGGGAGACTATTCCGACTTCGAGTGGACATCGAACGACAGTTCAATCTGTGCAGTTTATGGACAGAACGAGGTCGGAAAGCTTCGGGCGTTGAAAGCGGGAACGGCATACATTACAGTCTCGCATCCGAAGGCCGCGTATTCTGCGCAGCTGCTCGTGGTTTGCGACGAAATCAAGGAAAGCGAGTGTTATATTTCAGTTCCTGCGAGCATCGTCAACATGAAGCCGACGGACTCCACACAGCAGATAACTGCGAGTCTAATAAACGGAACTGCCACTGACAAGTACAGTTTCAGTTGGTCGCTCGACGTGTACGACGTGGTTGACTTCGTGTACTCGGCGAACGTCTGCACGATTTCTCCAAAATCACAGGGACAATGCACGATAACCATAAGGCATCCCAAAGCCGCCTTTGACCAGCAGATTGTCGTTACGGTGCAGGAATACTCGGACTTCGCATTCCCCGCGACAAACGCCACGATAACGCAGGGCGACGTGAAATTCTATTCAATGCAGATTCCGAATACAAAAGTCGCCACGCATGTCGAATACTCCGTGGACAATCCTTCCGTATGCTCAATTTCTGGAACGAAGGCCACGGCGCAGGTAACTGCCGTTGGAGCGGGAAGCACTACAATCCGCGCGAAACTTGTCGCGTCTGGAACGGGGGTCGTCCAAGCAGAAAGCGAAATGCTAGTCTATGTCAAAAAGGCTGAGGTGAACGCCGCGTACATCACATCGGCCTCGACAATCTACACCGTGAACAAAGGAAAGAGCGCGACCCTGAACGCGGTATTGAGCGGAAGCGGAATCACTAACAGCGATCAGTACAACCTCAAATGGACGACTGGGGACACCGATGTGGTGCAGATAGCGGGAATAAAGTCGGACGGAACCATCGCGGGACAGTCAATCTACATCACGGCTCTCAAGGCGGGCGAGGCGCTCATAACATGCTCGCACGAGAAGGCGGCGAGCGACCTGCAGTTCTACGTGGTCGTTCCGGGAAGTGCTGAAAAGGTACTCACTTTGAACAAGACGTACATGACAATACTGAAGGGAAGTTCTGGCATCGCTTTGAAAGCGACGATTGAAAATTCCGAAAGTTCAAATGACTATTACGACATCGAATGGAGCGTACAGAATGTCGGAAACGACGAAGTTTGCCGCGTTATGGGAAACGGAAAGTCAGTGACGATATATCCGATAAATGTGGGACAGGCCGACGTAATCGCGCAACTTCCCGATAGCCCGTCTGTGGCAAAATGTACCGTGGTCGTTGAGGCGGGAAAAAGTTTCTCCTTTGAATCTACGGCAGCGCGGGTACAGCCTTTCCACACGAAAAAGTACAAATACATAGTCAGCCCACCGAACGCAAATTTGACATGGACGATAAGCCAGGCGCAGGATTACTTCGCGTACAGGGATTTGGGATGCGATGAAAGCGGCGTGGGCTATGTCGAACTAGAAGGAATCAAGGAAGGAAGCGGGAGCCTCGTATGCCTCACCGATGGAGGCGCGAAGGGGCAACTTTCGGTCAGGACGGCATGGGATTATGAATTCAGCCTGTCTGGAAAAACCACATTTACCATCACGCCCGAACAAAGCGCGGGTGTCGAATTCAGAGTGAATCCTGTGGACGCGGAAATAAAGGTGGCAAGTACCGCCACAAATCTTTTCGACTATGTTCTTGAGAACAATGGTGACGGCACGGGAAAGATAACGTTCACGCCGAAGACGGAGAGCAAGGACAACATTTCCATTTCCGTAACCGCCACGAATCCGAACAACGGCAATGAGGAAATCGGAAGAAAGACCGTTACGGCAAAATTCCAATACGCCAGCCTCACGCCGTTGATTTCCTTCGTGTCCAGCGATGGCAATTTCAGCCGCTACGAGAACGGCACTTTGGTGCTTGGCGACGGCGAAACCGTGAGCCTGAAGATGACGCTCGCCGAGAAAAAGGCGAACGGGCAGATACAGAAGGTCAGTGTGGTCAACGGCACGAACGGAATCTCCGTTTCAAAGGAAATTGACAACGGAGACAATCGTATCGTGAGCGTCAGTTTTCCTGAAGACAAGTTGCTTTACGGATACAATGTCACGGAAGCCTACAAGCCAGTCTACTGTCCGAACAACGACGGCGGGATAAAGGTCGTGGACGAAAACCGCGCCTACAACCTTATAGAGAACTGGAACACCGTTCTTTATTGGCATCAGGAGAGGGACAACTATGGCTTCCAAAACAAAAAAGACGACGACTGGTATGGTCTGGTCGCGCCTCAGACCAACTCGTACATAAACGAAAATGGCGGAGATATGGTCGCGACTGCGAACAGACACAAATATCTTTGCTACTGGTACGACGACAACAAGGGCGGCTACGATGCGGCTCCGACGTACAGCAACTGGTTCGCGAAAAAGCGCGACAGGAGCTTCGAGAGGTTCTTCACGGTGGATGAGTTCCAGAGCATAGCGTACTGGTATGTTCAAGCCTACAGCGGTCATGACATGGATATAGGCGCGCGGATTTTGACAGATCATGTAACCGCCACATACGGCGCGTCTCCTGAAAAGACCCTTACGGGAACTGGAAACGGCGGCTACCTTGAGGTGCTGATTCTGCACAATGGCTCGACTCAAAAAGCCGTCAAGATTCCGATTGTGTACGAGACCAGAAACTGCTCGAAAAATCAAGATTAAGAAATTGATTGAAACGAATAAAGTCCGCCTCAAAGGGCGGGCTTTATTTTGAATCATTTCGCCTAATTTAGAAGTTTTTTAGATATTTCAATCTTTCATTCATAGACATCTATTGATAAAATGTCTTGCACCAGTCCCAGAGCGTTGAATTTCTTGAATTTTCCGCTGACCTCAACGCTGTCGTTCTTATTCAAGTCGATGAACTTCGCGTCGTTGGTGTAGAATTTCACGAGGACAGGATTGGACGAACCCATGTTTGCCTGTCGCAACGCTTCCTTCCGCCGTTGCATTGGGGGCTTCTCTTCCCTATCACCGTTTATGTATGCCAAATTTTCCGCAAGTTCTTTGTCCTCCTTTGTGTACGAATATACCTTGTACACAGGACAGTAGAATTCCGCACGGTACTTATATTCCGCCACATCGCTTTCTTTTACTGTGAAAAGCTTGAACGTGTTTCTGAACGGAGCGTCGGAAATTTTTTCGAGGTAGTCCTTGAACCACATTTCGGATTTCTCAGTCTTGAGACGCGCAATCACCGCTGGAACGCTGCAAAGTTCTTTGTGTCTTGTCGCAAGAATTCCGAGCGTGTCGGTGTCTATGTGGGCGAGGTTGCCGTTGTCGCAGAGAAATTCGACTAGTGCGTCCAAGCGTCCGTCGTCTTGTCGCGCGAGCGCGTCAGTGATGTTCTTCGCCACTGCGTCTACAATCTCTTTGAGATTCTTCATTCTGCTAGTTGGACTGTTCGACCAGTTGTACGCGATTTTTTGGATATCGGTTCCACCCTCTATCTGCGAGCCGTCCGCGTTCACCTGCCGTGAGGCGATGCTGTCGCCAATTTTCAAGACAAGATTTTTATTTCCGTCTGCCTCTTCACAAGTCGCAAGGAACGCGCACTTGAATTGGTAGTAGGTCACGCTCTTGAAAATTTTCTTCCCACTTTCTTTTGATGCGTTCCATGTATATACGAACCAAGTTTTGTCGCTTTTCGAATCCAAGTCGAGCAACTGAATTTCGTAGTTGCCATCTCCCTTATCCTTTGATGCCGCAATCACAGCCTCGAACGCGAATCTATCCGCGTTGAATTCCTGTGCGAACAGATTCGAACACACTGCCACAAAGAATATGGCGACCAAAAGTTTTCTCATTGAAAAACTTTTCAACATAATGCTTCCTCGAGCGGAATTTTCCGCCCATTAAAAATGGATTTTCAGTGCCGTGCGAATCCGACCTGCGAATCCTGCCCCTGAATGTTTTTTCGGCTTTGGGCTTGATTTGAATCTTTGTGAAAGTATGTCCCCTCCATCAAACTTTGTCAAGGGGTCGTGACACTACATGTCCATTTCCAAATTGGAAAGACAACTTCGGATGTTCTCGTCGTTCTTTTCCCAACCTACGCTGTCGCATTTGCACATCGCCCACCATCCCGCTTGGCTCGCCGTCATCGAACGGAGCACGGAAGGATAGTTCGTGACGGAAAGCGGGAATATAACCGCGCCGCCTTCGATGTCGCGCAGGTCGGGCGTGTCGTCGTCTCGGATTATGCTTTCCTCAAGTTCCGAAAAATTTTCCTTCGTGATTCTCTTTTTCGTCTTGACGAACACAACGCGTGGCCACACAGTCTGCACGAACGCGGCGAAATTTTCACTTTCATTCATTTTTCACCTCCTGTAAATTTTTTTATCTGACCTCGCAACGCGAGAAAGAATGATTTTAAAAGAATTAAATTTTTCATTTTCAATCCTTGTCGTTCCAATTGGACATTTTTGAAATCACCATGCCCAGCCGAACCACTTGTCGTAAAGGCTGTCAAACCAAAAGCATACCGTCTGGTAAACGTTTGGAAAAGTTCCGACGAACATCAGAATCACCGCAAGCGATGCAAGAACCACGATGGCAATTGAAACCGGCTTCGAGCGTTCCCACAAAGCTTTAGCCGCGAGGCAGACTAATGCTGCGATTTCAATGCAAGTCTCGAATGCCGCCGCCTTCGCAAGTCCTATGGTTGCGATGAACACAAAAATATAAGGCGTGAATATTATAAATCCCAACAACAGCGAAAGCAAAAGTGCGAAAATAGTAAAAATCATTTTCAAACTCCTAGCAAAGTCGTTTCCCGCCAGTAATATTATCTGGAAGCATGGCTTTCGACTTTCTTTCATTTTCCGCCGCTGTTTCCAGTCCAAGATATTTGCTCACGAAACGGCTCACAGTCATACCTTGCTCCTTCGCAATTTTCTTCAGAATTTCCGCCTCATCTTTTGGCAACGCGATGGAGAGAGTCGTGTATTCAATCTCGCCCTTTTTCCTGCCAGCTCCTTTTCGCGCGCCGCCCCAATTGCCAAGTCCCATAATTAAACTGTATCACAACAACTTGAATATGTCAATATCTTTTTCAAAGAAAATATATATTTTCTTTGAATTAAATTATATATTTAATTATTGACATTCTTGCAAAATAAATATATACTAAAACATAAGCATTTCCCGCCTGCCCATGACAAGGAATCGCTTGTGTTTGAAAAGAAAGAGGAATTCTCCCGTGGCGACCCCGAAAGCTACAAAAAATACTATTGGCTAAGGATTCTGAACTTCCTGATTCCGATGAGTATTGCAGTAGTCGGGATTTTCGTAACAACTCAAAAATTCGCGCCGATGATGAACTACGACCCGTCCGTAATCGGAAGGCCGCTGTTCATTTTCAAGTCTGGATACAGACTTTACAATCCCCTCGTGTTCATTTTGGGAATGTTCAAATTCGCGTTGAGCGATGTGTATTCGTACTATTTTTTCAAGGCCGCGCCGCCCGCGATTTTCTCCCTAATTCTTGCGTTCTTGATTTTCATAGTTACGAGCATCATTCTCAACTCTCACCAAAAGAACCAGCACATCCACGGAACGGCGCGTTGGGCGACGATAAAGGACTTGAAGGAACTCGGACATTTGCAGCAATACGGCGTGGTTTGCGGAGAATTGGCGAACGCCGACGTGTACTCGAAAATCAATCCGAAGAAGGGAAACCTCGTCCTGCACATACGGAAGAATTTCCTGACGAAAAAAGAAAGAATCGCGCCGCTCGTGTGCCATTCGGGAGCGACGAACACTTGGATGATCGCGCCGACGAGAAGCGGAAAGGGCGTTTCGACGATCATACCGACTTGCCTGAATTACGGAATTCCTTATTGGACGCGTGACAAGGAAAGCAGTCAGAAAAAAATCGAGGGGCGCGGCTCGATTGTCGTGTTCGACCCGAAGGGCGAGAACTTCGAGGCGACGGCGGGCTACAGGAGCAAATTCTCCGTCGTGATTCCGTTCCGCCCGCTCGACGCGGAAGGAAGCACGGCGCACTACAATCCCGTGCACGAGATTCCCGACGACCCGGACACCGCGTATGCATGGGCGGACATGATCGCGGAAATCTTCTTCGGCGCGGAAAGCGCAAAGTCAGACGGAGCGACACAGTTTTTCAACAACACCGCCCGCGACATCTTTTCGGGCGTCGTCATGCACGTGCGCTTTTCGCCGAAGATTCCGTGGAAGGAAAAGAACATGGCGAAAGTTCTGGAAAATTTTTCCCAAGCGAGCATGGATGACGAGGACGCGGGGGAAGGCGACGATGGCGGCGGATGCGGCGCGGAAATGCTCCGGGAAATGGTCGATACGCACCATGTTTTCAGGAACAGGAACGGCGAGATGGAAGAAAGCGCGCGGCTTGACGGCATAATAACGAAGGCCGCGAACCGCTCGAAAATCCAGCATCCGAAGGAGCGCGCCTCCACATATTCGACCGTGTTCTCGAAAATCTCGCTGTTCCAAGACCCGCTTGTGGCGGGCGCGACAGCCTACAGCGACTTTTCCGTGGACGACTTCGTTAACGGAAAGAACGGGATTTCGCTCTATCTCATAGTTCCGTACAACCACATAAAGCGAATCGCCCCTGTGTTCAGGATGCTCATCACCTTCATGATAAAGAAATTTTCCGACGGCACGACCAACGCGAATTCCGTCAAGCTGAAGAATCCGTGCCTGTTCCTGCTCGACGAATTTCCTGTGCTTGGCTATTTTCCCGACATCGCGCTCAACGCGGGAATCCTCGCTGGCTATGGGGTGACGTTCTTCATCGTTTCGCAGTCGATAAACCAAATCGTTGACGTGTACGGCGAGAACCATCCGTTCCTCGACCACTGCAAGACGAAAATAATTTACGCATCGGGAAACATCAAAGACGCTCGGATGATTTCCGAAAGCATCGGAAACCGCTCCGTACTTTTGGACAACATCTCGGCGAATATGACAAATGCGATGAGCGCAAACCTTTCGAGCCAAGAAGTGTCGGTGTCATTGGTGAATCCCGATGAACTGACAAAATTGGAATTTTCTCGTTGCATCGTGCTTCTTGAGGGAAAGCCGCCATACAAGGGTAAAAAAGTCGTATATTATGAAGACCCACGCTTCAAGAACAAGCAGTTTCTGCCCATCCCGAAATTCGAAAAACTGATGAGAACCGTGCACAGGCTTCCGAGCAATAGAATCCTCAGAAACGGACAAAGTAAAAAAAGCGCACTTGAAGCAGTGAAAGAAATCGATGTTATGAAAGTGATTCCCGCAAACTACGACTTGTTCGCGTAAAGGAGTGTTGTGAAAATGAGCAAGCCTATGGAGCAAAAATTGTCCTCTCCGATAAGAATCCGCTTTACGGTGGAATTGGAAAATATGATAAAGGCTGAATCCGTCGAAAAGGGAATCGGCATATCGGAACTTGTACGGCAAATTTGCGAGCAACATTTCGAAAACAAACTTTCCGACGCGACATTGCTGAACCACACCATCACGCAGCACAATCGAAAAATAGGCTACTTGGAAAACAAGGTGGAATTGACCGCTATGATAATTATGGAACTCGCAAAACATCAGATACGGTATTTTCCAGAAAGGCCGTTCGCGAGCGAGGATGCCGTAGAAAAACGCTTCGAGGAATTCCTTGAAAACTGCGCGGCCAGCCTAAAGGGAAGTCACAAAGGCTTGCTCGAGTCTATGGTGCTTGACATATATGAGCGCACAGGGGGCGAGGAATGACGGAAGCATCCATCGGTGGAATCGCACAGACGGTGAAGCAAGAAAAATGGCTGTCGAATCTTGAAAATGATATGGCATCGATAATGCCTTTTGTCAAAGACAGGAATGTGACAGACATAGCAATCGGACATGAGGGACGCGTAATCGTTGAAGGCATCGGAATGGGAAAAGTGTTCACCGACATTGTTATTGACGACGCGACTACGAGGCGCATAATTCTCGCGAGTGCGGCGGTACTGGGCGTTACAATTGACGGCGGCAATCCTGTAGTAGAAGGCGTACTTCCGAAGTGGAACTGTCGTATTGAGGGAATACTTCCGCCAAGAGCCGCAGAACGGCCGATGTTTTTCATAAGGCGACCGAGCGAGAAAGTTTTCACGCTTGACGATTACCTCAAAGAAAGACGCATTACGAAAGAAAGGCTCGACCTCTTGACCGACCACATAAGGCGGCGAAGCAACATTGTCGTAGGCGGGGAAACAGGAAGCGGCAAGACTACACTTGTAAAAGCAATAATTGAAAAGATGTGTGAGTTTACGCCCGATGACCGATTCTACATAGTCGAAGATGCCAGTGAGATAACCTGCCACGCCCGCGACGTTGTTCCGATTTGGGCGGCAGGAAAAGACTGCCTTAAGGCGGTGGGAGCCGCACTTCGTTGTAATGTGTCGAGAATCATATTCGGCGAGCTTCGATACGGCGATGTGGCGAACGAGGTTCTCAAGGCATGGAACTCTGGACATACAGGCGGAATCACGACGATTCACGCGAACTCCGCGCTTACAATGCTTGCAAGAATTCGTGACCTTCTGCGTGAGGTGATTGTCGGCGAGTTGCCGGATGTGGCGAAGTCTGTGCAGCTTTTGGTGCATATGATTCCCACAGACAAAGGCCCGATTGTGAACGAAATAGTGGAAACCCATCAGGCGGATTCCTCCACATTCTTGGAGGATCTCGAGGGAAACAACTTGATATGAAAAGGAGGTTTTGAAGGGAAAAAATCGCTTTTTGAATTGTTATGTTTTCAATATTGTATTTATGAAATTCAATATTAAGTTTTTGAAAATGTGAATGTCATCCGCATTTTGAATCGTTAGGGTTAAAAGAATCATTAGGAAAAAAATTATTCTGTCAAGGTGTGTCCTTATGGAAAAACAATTCAAAACTGTCCTCGCTGAAAAAAGCGACAGACGCAACATCAACTGGAAGCTGGCACTGATGCTGGCAATCGTGGCTTTTGTAGCCTTGTCGCCGACATTCGCAGTGTCGGCGGAATCATCAGGAATAGACGCGCTCGACTCGTTCTCCGAACAGTTCCTCGCGATATTCACATCGTCATGGGTGGAAATCGTCTGTATCATCGCGCTCATAATAATCGGAATACTTGCCGTCGCAGGTTTCCAAAATGGCGGCGGAATACAGGTGTTCAAGACATTCGTGCCGTGGGCTATAGGAGTGATAATCATAATGTCCGCGAGTGCCATCACGGATTTCTTTTGGGAAGGCGTGAAATAGAATGGCGTGGCGGATGCGATGAGCATCCGCCACATTCCCATGCAAAAAGGATGATTGAAAATTATGGAAAACGAAGTTACCGTCTATGACTACGAGTCTCCAGTGCACCGCGTTCTGATGGAGCCGAACGTAATTATGGGAATTGGGGTCGTGCCAATAGTCGCCATAATGATGCTTACAATAATTATGATGACGACAGTAAGCGTTTGGAGCGGAGTGATTGGTCTTGTACTGTATATTGTGGCAAAAAGGCTGTGCAAGAAAGATTCGTTCGCACTTGAGATATTGTTCGCGCGAATTTTGATTCCCGACTTTTTGGAGGCATCATGAAAATTCCGTATATGGATATGTCGCAATTCAAGGAAAAGCAGAACAAGCTAAAATATTGGCTGCCTTACGCATTTATGATTGAGCCGAGCGTATGTCTTTTAAAGGATGGCGCGTTGATGACGACTTACCAAGTGGAATATCCTGACTTGGAAAGTTCATCGGCCTCCGACATAGCGGGCGTGGCGGCTCTCTTTAACCGCAGCATAATGTCGCTTGCCCACGATGACGGTTGGGCGGTGCAGTTCGACGTGCGCCGCGTGAAGACGCGCGAATATCCTGCGGGCGAGTTCAAGAATCTTGCGGGCTGGCTCATCGACCAACGCAGGGCGGAGAATTTCCAAAAATTCGGCGAGCATTATACTAGCAAGTATTACATATCCTTCATCTATCAGCTTCCTCCCGACATCGACGAAAAGACGACCGCGTTTTTTTTCAAGTCCTCTGGAAAAAAGATGGATGCGAAAAGCAGGCGAAAGTCTCTTTTTCAAACACGGAATCTTCCCGCAGTCCAAAAGGAATGCGACAATTTCCTTGATGAATGCGACAAGGTAATGGGTTCGATGAATAACAGATTGTGGATTCATCATTTGAATAATCCCGAAATGTTCAGCTACATAAAGTCATGCGTCTGCATTGAAGAGGAAAGCCTTGTCTATCCTGACGGAGTGTTCTTTTTCCTCGACAACTACATCTGTGACAAGAATGTAAAAACATCGATGCCGCTTAAAATCGGCGACAAATATGTTCCCGTGCTTTCGATTATGGATTTTCCGAGCAGAACTTATCCTGCAATCTTCGACGGTCTTAATCGCACGATGGAAGAGTACCGATGGACGACGCGTTTTATTCCGCTTTCAAAGGAGCAGTCGCTGCATGAATCGAAAAAATATCAAGACAGGTATTACTCACGGAGAAAGACGGCCGCCACTATGTTCACGGAAATGACATTGAATGTTAACATCGACAAACAGGATCAAGGCGCGATGGCATTGGAAGCGGAAGCGGGGCAACTGAACGAGGACATTACGATGGGGCGCTATGTGCTCGGCTACTACACGAGCAACTTGATGTGCTGGGACAAAAATCTTGAGCGCGCAAAGGACAAGGCAAGGAGGCTTCAGCAAGTGGTACGCTCGTGCGGCTTCGGCGTAATCGAGGAAACATTGAACAACTTCGACGCTTGGCTCGGAATGATGCCTGGCAATGTCTATGCGAACGTGCGCCGTCCGCTTCTTTCTACGCAGAATCTTTCTAACATAATCCCGCTTTCCTCTGCGTGGCAAGGAAACGCCACGAATGATTTCACCGAGGAGACATGCGGAAGCTCAATGCCTCTGTGTACATGCTCCACAAGTTACGGAACGCCTTTCTTCTTGAACCTAAATGTTCGCGATGTGGGTCATACATTTGTGTTCGGTCCGACTGGCGCGGGAAAGTCGACGCTGCTCTAGCTTCTCATGGCGCAGGCTACGAAATATCCTGATGCGAACATAATTTGCATAGACAAGCAGCTTTCAAGCCGCGCGCTTATGGTTGCAGGTGGGGGAATCTATATCGAGCCAGGAAAGGATTCGGTCGCGTTCCAGCCTTTGAGCGAACTTAAAAATCCTGATGAGTGCACGGCCGAGGAATTCGCTGAAAGCCTACTATGGTGTCAACAGTTCATCGAGGGGTTGTTGGCGCAGCAGAACATAGAATGCACTCCCGCTATGAGCAAGGTCATCACCGAAACGCTCCGTCTTGTGTCTCAAAAACCGAAAAAGGACTTGAGCACTTTCCAGCAGTACACCGCGACATATCAAGACCCGCGAACTGGCGAGAACACGCTACAACTTGGAATCGAGCCGTATTGCGAGGGCGGGCAGTTCGGAAGCATATTCGATGCGGGCGATACGAACATACACCTTTCAAAATTGATGTCAATTGAAATGGGAAGCCTCATGCGGCTATCCGAAAAGGCAGTCGCGCCCGCGCTTATGTATATTTTCCGCTACCTTGAAAAACTTTGGAATGTTCCGACTGGAGAAAAGCAGCCGCTCACTTTTCTTTTCCTTGACGAAGCATGGCTTTATTTGCAGCATCCGATTTTCGCGAAGTTCATTCAGGAATGGCTTCGCACATTGAGAAAGAAAAAAGTGTTTTGTATTTTCGCCACACAAGAAGTAAGTGCCGCGTCCAAGTCGTCGCTCAAGGAAACCATCGACCAGCAGTGTCTCACGAAAATCTACCTTGCCGACGAGTCTGCCACAAACCCCGCGCTCGCAAAAAGTTACGCGGACTTCGGGCTTACGGAAAGCGAAATAATTGCGCTGAGCAACGCGCAGATGAAACGCGACTATTACTTCAAGAATCCGCTCGGCTGCCGTATGTTCAGGCTTGACCTTGACGCGTTCCAACTTGCGCTAATATCAAGCGACAAGAAACTTCTTGATGACATTGAGAAAGTCCACGGAAAAAATACGGGCAAGGAACTTGCGTTCGAAATTCTCGAGGGCGTGCGCGAAAATCAGGAGGCACTCGGAAGGGATGTGCGCTCGTTGAACTGGGAAAAATACAGAGAAATTATTGCCGAAAATTCGGCGGTATGAAAAACAACAATCTTGCACAGGAGAAATTTATGAAAAAAGTTAGAACGCTTTTTGTCGCTGTGGCGATATTCGCTTTAGGAATATATTCGGCAGAATCGCAAGGCTATCCCGTCTTTGACAACGCGAACCTTATGCAGAATCTGTCGAGCTGGATGACTTCAATCGACACGCTTTACGCCAACTACGATATGGTGATGAACACAATAACGCAAATCGAGAACCAATACAGGTCGATACAGCAAGCCGTGGAAAGGGCTAAATCGATTGACTGGGACAACATTCGCTTCGACGGCGATTTCGACATCAGGAACGACATCCGCGACGCGAACAGGCGCGTGAACCGCTTGCTCACTCAGGCAAGGACGGTAAGGAATGCTCTTACTACGAACGTCATAAGGGCTCCGGGAAGCAACATCAGCTATTCGCTTGCGGACTTGTGCGGAATGGGCGATGAGAACAAGGATGTCTTTACTGCGGCGGCGGATTTATGCGGCTATATGTCGGACAATATGAAGTCGGCCGCCGATGCGGCTGTGAAAGGCGTTACGGCAGAACAAGGGATGGCTATTATGGCAAAATATGGCATAAGTCCGAGAAATTTTTGGTTCGCGGTTCAAACCGAAAATCAAGTAAAAACCGCCATAGAAAATGCGATTGCGTTTGCAGAGGAGTCGGCGCAACAAATGGAGGTCGAGGAGGAAGACGCTAAGACGAATGCAATAGTGAGCGCGGCGATGGAAACATTGGATTCGGACGGCAATCCGACCGAAGGTGCGGTTGGGCAAGCGAGCATGATGTTGCTGCGAAATCTGAGCGGACAGCTTTCCGACTTGAAAATAGCCTTGCGTCAGGCAGTAGGGCTTTCCTCGAAGAAGATGCTTGCCGACATGTCAAAAGAAGAAGCGAAGGCCGCGAGCAAAGTAGAACGCGAAAAAATCAGCGAAAGCGTCAGCAGTGACTACGGCGCAAGATTCAGCGCGGGAATGGAGATGAATTGATATGGGATGGCTCGATTTACCTATTATTGAGGCTCTGTCGTATTTTAGCGGCGTGCTCGGATGGTTTCTTTCTTTCGCAAGAAAATATGGCTCAGTCATCGGAGCGATTGGACTAACTTGGACCGCGTTCAGGCTTGTGAACGCCCGAATTGGTGTCAAAGAAATGCTGTGGGATACCATATACAAATGGCTCATATACATTCTGCTAATTAATTGCTATGTTCCATTGACTAACGGAATTATGCTGATTGCTAATCAAGTTGGAGAACGTGCTGGTGGCGGAGCGAAAGTCATCGCAGATAATTTCGGAAATCTCGCGAAGCGGATAAAGGAGGACTTGAATTCTAACTCGCTTGAAAGCGGCGAAATGGTCGTGCAGATGACACCGCTGAAAAGCGACAGTGATGATGAGATTGGTCTTGGTGGATACGGCTTTTCCGCGGAATCCGCAAGGGACAAAATGAACGCGGCTGAATCCAAGGCGAGAGACCGACGTTCAGACGGGAAACAATCTATGTGGGGCGCTCGAACGCTCGCGGCAATAGAAAAAGTTCTTGTGGCCACGGACAAGGACGGAAAGCCTACGACCGACTATACTAACGCCTATTTCAGTCTGAGCCTTTACCTTAAAGACAAGAAGGGAAACGACACTCCTTTTATCGCTCCATCGCAGCTTATGAACATAGGCATGATTACCGCCCAAATCATATTTGAAAAATGCAAGCAGAGCGTTTCTGTGGAAACTGGCGATGAAGATGAGGCGGAACTTAAAAACGAAGAAGGGAAAAGCAAATTCAAATTCAGGAATCCTTTCGCCGCCGTAGGCGATTCGATAGGAGCTGCCATAGAACTTCTGGTAAATATAGCGATAGGCTTTTTCTGCGGAGTGTGCATAGTGCTTTCGGTTGCTTTTGCCACGATACAATATACTATGACATTGCTTGAATTCGCGATAATACAGGGAATCGGCGCGTTCTTCATTCCATTCTATCTTTTCGACGGAACAAAAGATTTGCCGAAAAAACTCGTTCCTGTGTTTACCGGCTTTCTCATAAAAATAATAGTCATAACTATTTGCTTGAATTTCATAATGTATATGTGGCTGGACTTCGCATTCCAGCAACTGAATCCTGGTGGAGGCGGAACGAATTTCGTGCTTATAACAAATGTGCTGTTCACAACCGTGCTTTCATTTATGCTTACTTCCAACGCTCCGAAAATTGCTATGACACTTTTGACGGGACAGCCGCAACTTTCGATGGGTGAATTTATGGCGGCGGTTGGCACTGCCGTGGGAACTGCGGCGGCTATGAAGAATGTCGCTGGCACTGCCGCATCTCCACTTGCGAACGCGGCGAAAGTGAAGGTCGGAGAAGCGCAACAAAGAAGCGCGGCCGGAAAGGCGGCGCAGAGAGAAGTCGAATCCAATTTCAAGGAAAAGGCGACGGAAGGAATAGACACTTCCACTCGGGCGGGCAGAAAAGAGGCGAACGCGAAATGGAATGATTACAAAAAGGAACACGGAGAAGAAATCGCAAGCGCAAAAGAATCAGCTTCGTCAAGGGCGAAAGAGAATGTCAGAGAAAGACAGTTCCAAAACTATCAAAAGAATGGCGGCGTGGCGGGAACAGCGGGCAGGATGATTTCCCATTATGCAGGCGCTGCGTTGAGCCCTATGCAGACAATCAAAAGCGGGCGAAACTACCAAAGCCCGAACGGAGACCCTATAGACATAGGCAAAATTGCCCATGAAAGCGTGGAAACAGATTCCGTGTCGAAAAACGGCGAAAATGTCCCAAGCGATGAAAGTCAAAACAAGAAAAAAGAAACTGCCCGAAATGGACTTCCAGACAATTTGACAGGAGGGACAAGAGAAGCTTGAAATGGTTCAGACCGCTTTCCCACAAGTTTTTCCACGGGAGTTCGGCATTCTACGAACCTCTCGGTATGGTTCTCCGAAAGCCACCATGGAAAAACTATGGAAAAGAAAAAAAAAGTCAGTCCTCGAAAATTTTGCGCACAGAAGAAAGTGTCTTTTCTATCAATTTTTCGTTCGCGGTCTCAATGAATTTCGGTCGCGCACGTGCGCCGAGCGTGAATGTCCGAAGGTCTTCGCATACCACGAAGCCCTTCGTCGCCAAGCCTTTCAGCTCGATTCCAGTTTCACTTTGCGCTATGACGGGACAGCCTACTATGTTGCCGCTTTTTTTTGCGAACTGCCTTTTCGAGAGCACGAAGATTGGATTTTCAAGCATGTTAACTATGTCGCCACGGTCTGGATAAAAGCCTTCCTCATACATCTTGGTTTCCCGTATGTTGCCGGCAGTGAAGAATTCGATTGGATTCGTATCCTTGCAACACTCACGTATGAATGTCAAGCCGGGCTTCGTCCTGCGGGCAACGCACAAGTTGTACATAGCGTTCTCGCCTATTCCGTATCGCTTCGCCACCTCACGGTAGTCGTTCTTGTGCTTTATGACAAAAGCGCATGTGTCCTCGCAATTCCATTGTGGAACAATCTTAGGTGAGAATGGAAGTTTTTCATCCGTGAAGAAAAGCCATTCAATCGGCGCGATTAGATGCGATGTCGAGGCGACCGTCCTGTATGTCGGCTGCGCCTCGCCGAGCGCGATTCTGTAGAACGCCGAATGGTTGAGCGCGTTGTCCATACACCATTGGCGCAGTTTCCTTTGCTCAATCAACGCGATTAACTTTTCTTGGGCGTATGTGATTCTTTCCGGCACTTTTTTCAACATTTTGTTCCCCGAAAAATAAATATTGTCATATTTTACTGCAAGCGGAAAATAATTTCAAGGGCGGGGCGTTTCCGAAACCTCAATCATTTTTATCACACGCTCTTTCCATACATGATGGATCGGTTCGAGCAATTGGCAGGAGTATGTGGCGAAAAATTTCTCACCCGCCTTGTCCAATTTGGAATGAACCTTGTGCGCTTTCAGTATTGCGGTTTCGTTTGGACTCACAAACGAAATTTTTATGTTGAAATTTTCAAGATTCTTGTAAACGGCGTTAGTGCGGACCGTCGTTATGATTTTGATTCCGTGAATAGAAACGTCAATCACAGCGCATGGCTGTGCGAATTTCAAACCGGTGATAAAAAGCGTTTGTTCCAGCGATGAAAGACCAAACGCCGCATAATTGCCTTTTCCTATTGGAACTCGTATTTCCTTTCTGCGACCATATTTGTTATCTCGATATTCCATTTCGGAAAATTTTTCGAGAAGTTTTTCCATTTCCGCGTTGAAAGTTTTCGAAACTCTTCCCAAGCACCAGTCCACTCCCGATTCTTCCACCTCAATTTCCGCCGCGCAAATTTTCACGCTTTCTTTGGTTTTCAATGCCGCTCTGAATTCCATATTTCCGCATGCTGAAAATCTTTCAGAATTTAAGATGGAAAACTCCATCATCTTTCCGTCGGTTTTTCGAGGAAAGCACAGAAAATCCTCCCTGCCGTTTGACAGCGACATCGAAACGATTCCCATACTTTCAAGAAGTTCCTTGGTTATGTTCATTTTTTTCCTCCATACATTTTTTCAAAAGTCTCATCACGTCGATTTTTTTTATTCTGCCGTTCAGTATCAGGGCGGAAAGTCGTTGCCAGAAAAGAAGCGGCATCTTGAAAGCCTTGCAATCATCGTCTTTGACGAGCCAGCGAAGCGCATGTTTCAAGTCGTCTATTTTTCGTCCTTTCGCTTTGAGAATCAGGCAAAGCGGCGAGTTGATTCCCGGTAGAAAAAGCTTCTCGCCGTCCGATACGCTTTCCCAACCAGTAACGATGTATGCCCTTCGGAATTCCGCAAATGTGTAAAACAACGCTATTGCTGTTTCTCCGAGGAATTTGAATTCGACGAATTCCCCGTTGTCCTCCTTGCATGGCACTGCAATCTTAAATCCTTGTGCGAAAAGCGTGTAAGAAGTTTTCGCATTCTGGGGAATCCGCACTGTTATGTTGTACCTCATAACTATATCATAACAGAAATGTCATATTAAAACAATATTTAAATATATTAAAAATAAATATTGACTTAAAAGTGAAAGAATGTTAATATATTGATATTCTTACAAAATGAAAATTGTATGAATTGCGACCGTTGGTCGCCTACGGCTTTCTGCAAGATGCACTCAAGTTCGGAACTCCTAGGGCATTGGGTGCGGCGGAGAATCGCTAATCTTTTTTAAGGAGGGTACTTATAATGCCTTCACAAACAAATTCACGAAATTCCGCCCCTGCGGAACTCAATCCCGAACGAACGTCAGAAACCAACGCCCAGGAGCAAAAGTCCACGCCCACAGAGCTCAATCCCGAGCGACCGTTCGAGAGCGGCGTGTCGGAGAGGAAATTCTCCGGCAACTGGATTCCCTACCATAACGCCAAGATGATTCGCGAGGCGATGGACAACGGCACAGCTCCGTTTCTTCCCGACGAGAAGGGCGAAATCGCCGCGCGCCCAATCTATAACGCGAATACCGGATTCTGCCTATACGCGAAGGATCTGATTCTGCTCCAAATCGTCGCAAACAACAACCCTGCGGCCGACTACTCCACGATCGTCGCCACGAAGAGCAGCATCGAGGCGGCGCATACCAGCATCAAGGCAGGCGAAAGGGGGTTCTTCTACAACTTCAAGCGCGAGGACGGAAGCATAGGGACGACGCAGTTCTTCTTCCCCGAACAGACCGAGCATCCCGAGCGCGTAATCGAGGCCGCGTCCAAAAAGATTTCCGCCGCGCAGGGCGAGCGCCGTGAGAACGGCGGGAACGGGCTTGCGCGCCGCACGATCGAAATCACGTCTCCTGACGCGGAGGAATACTTGGGGAAATATATGGCCGCGTGCAGGACGCGGTCGCTGCTGAAATGCACCCCCGAGGTGGCGACCGAATTCAAGAAGAACCTCTCTGCGGTGCTCGACAACCAGTTCGCGAAGAAAGGCGAATTCAGACAAGACGTCGGCAATCTCAACAACCTGCTCTTCAACGCCGACAAGAAGTCCGCCGAAATCGTGAGACAGATGAACTCGGAATTGAAAAAAGAGCAGCGAAAGGCACAAGCGCAAACAAAGGAAAAGGATGACTTTTTGCGCCCCATCGCAATGGAAATGTCACACTGACAAATTTTATCCGGGCGGTCTTGCCGCCCTTTTTTTCAACAAGGCAAAGGGAATGACGGAACTGAGAGACTACAAGGACAAGAATTTTTCCGTAGCGATAAACACGCGGATGAAGGGCATTGAAATCACGTTCAACAAACCGATGACGAACGAAATGCTTGCGGAAATCAAGGAAGCGGGCTTCAAATGGAGCAAGAGGCAGCAGAAATGGTGGGCGTACCAGAACGAAGGCTCAATCGCGTTCGCGAACGGGCTGATAGAAATGGCGGACAACGACGAAACCGAAAGGATGCCCGACGAAGAAGAAAAAGAGGTCGCCTACAACAATGAATTCTATGAAAGGCTGGGCTTTTCGGTCGGGAGGCTGGACTTCGGCAAGGCGCTGGATGACGCCAAAGAATTTTATGACGATTCCATCGAAAGGGAGAATGGCTATGAAATGAAACACTATCTCGTGAAGCAAGTCATCCTGCAAGGGATAAACTATGCGTACGGGAACACGGAAGAAATCGAATTCGACGATTTGTACAAATTAGCGGACGACATCGTGCGCGGAAGGCTGACCGACAAGGCCGCGCTCGACGAAAGGATGGGAAATCTTATGCCAAGAACGCGGGAAACCGAAAATCCGGGCAATGAGACCACCGTGGACGAGCTCGCCGAACTCATAAGGCGGCGGGCGGAACTCGACCGAAAAATCGCGGCGATGAAGGGCTCGCCCGCCGAGCAGGAACGGAAAGCCGAGAAGCCGGCCCCTGACGAACAAAATCCACGGAAAGAAAAGACGGCGGAAATCGTCGCGGAAAGAGCGGATAAAGACCAAGCGGAAACAACGAAGAAAATCTCTCCCGAAGAAAACGCAGAAGAAAAAGCCGCGGAAGAAGTCGCGAACGCCACGCCCGAAACTACGCCCGAAAATTCCGTCCAATCAGAAACGGAAGAATTCAACAGAAAGACGATGTTCCCCGACGAGAGGCACACGCCGAGCCAAACGCGCATCATCCGCGAGCATTGCAGGGAAATCCTCGGCGGCCACACGGACGAGGAAATCAGGGCGAATGCGGAATTCCTGAACATTCTCGCGCAGTACGAGGGCGGCGGCGGAATCGCGGGCGAGGACGGGCGCACTTCGAGCGAGGTGCTGAACGCGTTCTACACGCCGCGCAACGTCATCGACGCCGTCTGGAAAATCGCCGAGCACTACGCGCCGAACGCGAGGACCGTGCTCGAGCCGACGGCGGGAATCGGACGCTTCGCCGAGAACCGCGACGGCGACAAGGAATTCACGCTGCGGGAAATAGACGAGACATCCGCGCGAATCGCGAGAATCCTGCACCCGAACGCGACCGTCATACATGGCGCGTTCCAGGCGCAGTTCTTCGACGAAACGGGGCGCGTCCACTACGCGAACGCCGAACTTCCCAAATACGACATCGTAATCGGAAACCCTCCCTACGGCGCGTACTCGAACGAATGGAAGGGCAAGGGCGAGGGAAAGGAATTCGACCGCCACGAAGAATACTTCATCAAGAGAGGCCTTGACTCGCTCAACGAAAACGGAATCCTCGCGTTCGTGGTGCCGAGCGGCTTTTTGAACGGCTCGGGCGACCGCCAAAAAGAAATCATCGCCGAAAGCGGCGCGCTGGTGGACGCGTACAGGCTTCCCGAAGGGGTGTTCCCGACGACACAAGTGGGAACGGACATCGTGGTCTTCGAGACATGGAAGAGGCACGGGCGCCTGCCGCAGGAAAGGCTCAGGCGCATGAAGGAATACAACGCGGGGTTGCTGAGCGGCGGCAGGATGTTCAAGGAATTCCCGATGAAAGTGCTCGGCGAAATAAAGACGCGCACGAACCGCTTCGGCAGGGAGGAGGAATATGTCGTGCCGCACGAAGGGCTGACCGTCCAAGATGAAATCAAAAAAATCGCGGGAATATTCAGCATCCACCGACCCAACGCACAAACCGAAATTTCTGAAAACGATATTAAAACTAAGGAAACGGAGCTTGCCGTCAAGATAGCGAACCGCTATGTCAGCGTGCAGAAGACGGACGACGGCTACGACTATTCCATTTTGGACGAAGACTACAAGACAATCGACGGTGGCGAAATCGATGCTTCAAGCGACGACATCAACAAAACACTTTCCGACATCGTTGAGGATCTGAGGCAGGATAAATTTCCAAACAACGCGAAGGGCGGCATTGGCGACAACGACGAAATCACTGTCGTAGACTACGACTGGCTGGAGACGAAGGCGCGGGCGGCAGAAGTAAACCCAGACAATGCCGCGCGGCGGAAAAATCCTGAACCCAAATTCGCGGAATCCGCGACCGAGCTTCCCGCTGGCATCAAGGAAAAGGAAAAAGCCGTGTTCGCCGAGAACCCTCTCTTCAAACTGTTCCCGTATGAAAAGGCTCTACACGACGCGAAGCCCTCCTATGAAATCAAGAGCCGAATCGACGCGCTCGAAAAGGAAGTCGCGGGCATGATGCCGCTCGACCCGGAACGCAAGGAAAAGGCGCGGGAGGCGGAGACTCTCAAGGCGGAATACGAAGAGCGGGCGCGAATCGAAGAACGAAACAGGGAAGCCCTGCGAGGAAAGGAGCGCGAGCACAGACGGCTTCGCCACGAGAAGATCCTGCGACTTGAAAAAGTCTACGAATGGCTCGGCACGGAAACGCTGAGGCGGATACGCGAGGAGAGCATGAGGCTGTCGTCGGAAAACATGCAAGCGCACAGGGAGGAATATTACGGGAAAAGACCCACGCGCAGTTGGCAGGACGACATCGCGGAACTCGAGATAAGGCATCTGGCAGCCGAGGCCGAAATCCACAGGCGCGCGCAGGGCTACCTCCTTGGAGAGGAAATGAGGCGTCTCCCGTTGAAGTCAAGGCTCGACTTCCAGAACTTCCTCAAAAAGGGCGGCACCGTCATGGAACTTGAGGAACGCTTGAAGAGGCATTTCGGAACATCGAGCAGGTGCGGTCCGTACCGATACGATGTGGAATTCAACGCGAAGGGAATAAAAATCACGCTTGACCGCCAAGAGCCAGACATACTGGGCGGTGAGACGGCCACCTACACATGGAACGCCGCCGCCAGCACTATCAAAAGATTGGTCGAGGCGAACGAGTATGTGACCGAAAAGGAACTTGAAGAATCCATGCTGAAAAGAATCGCGGACACGCTCTCGGAAAAAAACTTCGGTTCGAAGTGGGATAGGAAGAGTTTCTCGCTCCAATATCACGCGGAGGACGGAAGCCACCTAGTGTCCGTCATTTTCGCCAGCGGCGCGGAACGGCTGCTGGAAGAGTTGATCGATGATGCGGAGAATTTCAACGCAGGGGAATTCGCGGATGACTTGATATCGCAGGATGATGAAAAATTCGACGGCGAGGAACATGATGACCGAAACGAGCGAGCCGCTGCCGTCGCGGAGGAAGTCGAAGCCGCGCTGGTAGCCTGCCTTCCCGAACTCAGGCTGCTGCGACGGGAAGCCTGCGTTTGGCGCGGAGTCGAGCCGCTCGCGCCCGAGGAGGCAATTGTCGTGGAAAAAATCGCGGAAGGGACGAAGATGGACAGCTGGCTCGAAATAGACGGCGACGGCTATCTCTTCGACACCGATAACGGCACGTACCTTGACGCGTCGGAACTGCTGGGCGACTTCCGCGCGGGCTTCGAGGCGGACGAACACAACATAGAAATTCTTTCGGAAGGCGAGAGGAAAATTTGGGGCGCGCTTGTCGAAAGGCTGTCGGGCGAAGTACAAGGGCAAGTCGCTTCGCGAAGCCAGACGAATGCGGCAGGGCGCGACATCGCGGGCGAAGTCCAGGCGACCGAAAGCCAGAAAAATCTGCAACAAGAAAATCTCCCGCGAAAGCAAAAGGGCGACACCATGACCTCACGGGAGTTCGCGAGGCTCTACGGAAAGGAATTCAGCGAGGTCGAATTCAAGATTTGGAGAGCCATCGACTGGGAGGGGAAAATAGATCTCGCGAAACTTGATGAGAACGAGAGAAAGGAACTTCAAAAAAATTCGAACTATGTCGAAATCGAACCTGACGAATGGACACATAGGGCACTCTTCCTTTCTGGCGACATCGAAAAGAAAATCCAAGAATATGAAAAAAAGGCGAGCGAACTCGAAGAACATGATACCAGAAAACTTGAACTTTACAGAAAAAATATCGAAATTCTGAAAGGCATCGCGCCAAAGGTGATTCCGATGGAAAGCCTGCATTTAGGCGTGAACACTACGCTCGCCGAGGAATTCAAAATTGAACACAAATACGACAATGGCGAAACTGTCGAACTGAATCTACAGGAATCGTTCATCCTGTGGGCATGCGGCGAGTCCGCGCAGGCTCAAACTGACAAGCATTATTATCGCGGAAATATCGACTTCGCGATGGCGAACATATCGCGCGAGGATTTCCCTGAAAATGTTTCGTGGAGCGACGTGGTCGAATACATTGACAAGAAACCCGTGAAAGCCGAACCGACATACAAGTTTGTCGGAATGACTGACGAGGATGTGGCCTATGAAAAAATGCAAAAGAAGCGAGAAGCCGATGAAAAGCGCATAGCTCGCGCCGAAACCGCAGACAGGCTGTTCGACAAATATCTTCATGAAGGACTTTCTGAAGATTTGCGGAAAAAAGTGGAAGCGGAATATAACCGTCGCTTCAATTCCTATATAATTCCTGACTATTCGAAACTTCCGCTCGCGGTGGACGGAATGAGCGCATTCAAGGGCGGCGACAAATTCAGGCTGTACGACCAACAAATAAAGGGCATATCTTTTCTGAGCAACAAGGGCAACGGTCTTTTGGCTTATGATGTCGGCGTGGGAAAGACGGCGGCTGGAATCGTGGCCAATGTCAACCAAATTCAGCTTGGACGGAGCAAGCGTCCGTTAATCATCGTACCAAATTCCGTTTACACAAAATGGTACAACGACATAAAAGAGTTTTTTCCTAATGTGCAAGTGAACGACCTTTACAACTTCAACAAGGAATCACTCAAAAAATTCCGCGACGGCAAGAATCCGAACGCGCTCAACATTCCAGAGAATTCGATTTCGATTTGTACCTACGAGGCGTTGAAGAACATTTCTTTTACCGACGAATCGTGCGAGAACGCGCTGTACGAGGATTTCGCGAAGCTGCTTTCGGAGGACTTTGATGGAAACGCCACGGAGAACGCGAAAGGCGCGAACAAGATAAAGAACACGATAGGCTCTGCCTCGCAGGTAAAGAATTCGAATTTCGTATTTTTCGAGAAATGCGGCTTCGACAACATCACGGTTGACGAGGCGCACAATTTCAAGAACTTGTGGACAGTGCCGCGCCCAAAAAAGAAAGGCGAAAGCCAAGAGTTCAGCGGAATCCCATCTGGAAAGCCATCCGCCCGCGCGCTGAAGCTTTTTGCCATGACACAAATCGTGCAACGCGAGAATGATAACCGAAATGTGTTTCTTTTGACCGCCACACCTTTCACGAATTCTCCGCTTGAGGTGTATTCTATGCTTTCCTATGTCGGCCGTCAGCGCCTAGTAGAATCCGGCATTTATTCGCTCCGTGACTTTCTTACTCAGTTCGCGCATACAAAGCTTGAGATGGCCGTAAACTCAAGGGGAGAGATAGACTATAAGCAAGTGATGAAAGACTGGAAAGAACTTCCGGCATTGCAGAACATCCTTACCGAATACATCGACAAAGTGGACGGCGAGGAGGCGGGCATAATCCGTCCGAACAAATTCACGCATGTCAAGGAATTGGATTTGACCGACATACAGAAAAAAATGATTGAGACTGATACCGAACTTATGATGGAAGTCAAGGAGGGAAAGTCCGCCGCAGTGATAGTCGCAATGAATGCGATGCGCATGGCGTTGGTCGCTCCGGCACTGGCGGACAAGTCGCGCTATCCAGGAATCGACATTCCTCCGATGTCAAAACTCGTAGATACATCGCCGAAACTGAAATTCGTCTGCGACTCAATCATTGATATGTACAGAACGAATCATGAAAAAGGGCAGTTTATGTATATGCCGCTCGGTCAAGAAGCACACGGAATGGTCAAGGACTATCTTGTCGCGCATGGAGTTCCGAAAGATTCGGTGGAAATAATAAACGGCTCAACAAACAATTCCGTCGAAAAGAAGGAAAAAATCACGGAGCGTTTCAACGATGAAAAAGACAAGCTGAAAATAATAATCGGAGGCAAAAACACTTCAGAAGGAATAGACCTAAACGGAAATTCATTCGTGATGTACAACTGTGCGCTCGGCTGGAATCCATCGGAAACAATCCAAGCCGAAGGGCGCATCTGGCGGCAGGGAAACATGCAAGGCAATGTACACTGCGTCTATCCCGTGATGAACGACAGCATCGATTCGGTATTGTATCAAAAGCACGACGAGAAGCGAAGCCGCATAAACGACCTGTGGACTTACAAGGGCGAGAACCTCAACGTAGAGGACATCAATCCGGAGGATTTGAAGTTCGACCTGATAAAGGATCCCGCCAAGCGTGCGAAGATGATTCTGGACGAAAGTACGAAGAATCTGAAGTCCGAATTACAAAAGTCGGAACTGCGAATCAAATCTTTGGATGAAATCATCAAAAAGCGAACAGAATTCAAGAAGAAATTCGAGGAGGCGAAGGAAGAGTTTGAATACCGCGAGAACTTAAAGAAGGACTACAAGGATAGGAACATCAATGTTCCTGAATGGCTCAAATTGGAAATTGCCGATTCAAGAAAGAAAATGAACAGCAACTCGCTAAAATTGGATGCCGTCGGCGAAAAACTTGAACGACTTGGCTATCATGACAATGAAGGTCCGACTTCCTGCATTCGCAAAATGAACGAGAAAAAGAAAGAAATTGAAAAAGAAATTGAGATGAAAAAATTCGAGTTGCCTTCAATCATTGCGAGGTTGCGCGATGAACTCAACAAGAAGAATGAGGTGCTTCCCCCTTTGGAGGAACAGAGAAAAGAGTTGTGCGACGAAATCGTTTCAAATCTACGCCCGATGCGGGAAGTAGAATCCGAGATAAGGCAAGAGCGATTTGAAAAAATGCTCGATAGAAAAATCCAGCAAGGTGAAATCACCGTAGAACAAATGGCGTTATACAAGCAGGCGGGCTTCAGGAATTACCAAAACTGGCTTGACGGTGAAACAGAAAGTCTTGAAACAACTTTTGCAAAAACAGATAAAGGCAATTCCAAAGACAATGCGACAGAAAGCAAAATTTATAAATCGGAAAAAGAAATATTGACCGATAATTTCCAGACAGATGTTTCCGAAACTAAAGCGACGGCAAAAGCAAGGAAGGCGGTCACAAAGGAAAACCAGCCATTCTTGTTCAATGAGGAATATCTTGATTCTCTGAGTGCCACCGCGAAATCCAAAGAAATGCAAGGAGTGAAAATTTCAGAAATCGTAAATTCCGTGAAAGAAAAATCGCATGAAAAAAAACTTGTATTGGATGAACAGGCAAACAAGCATTTAGTTGTAGGCGGAATCATAAAATCAAAAAAGCAACGAGCGGGCATGGAACGCTAAGGGCAAAAAAAGTATGGAAAAAGTCAGAGATATTGAAAGATTCTACGAATCGAAAATCGAGAGGAGCGACTTGGTCGCGGCCATAAACAGCATAAATTCCGAAACGAAAAAGGAATTCGAAAGCTCGCTCAGTGAACGGCTCACGCTAAAGGATTATGTGCTCACTTTCCTGAGCAATGTCGAAACCTACGACAACTTCATATATGTTTGGAAAAGTTTTTCCGAACAGCCCGACGGCGACATCATACTGAAACTCGCGCACAAGGTGATTCGCGACCAGTTCCAAAAGAAAGGCGAGGTCGGAATGGAAATCAGGCATCATCTTTGCGACAGGCAGAGCTCTGCGCGGAACGCGTAAAATTGGAGGAAACTATGGAAACTGTGAAAGATGTCGAGAACTTCTTCGGAAAGGAATTTTCGGCTCGGGAACTTGCTCGCGCGATCGAGGATTTGAATTTCTACACGGACGAAATCAAAAGCCTTTACAAACTTGAAAACGACGCGAACGCGGAAAAGACTTTCGTCCTCGGAACGCTCGCAGGAAACGCGATTGCGGAAAAAATCGAGGACGAGCGCGGCGAGAGAATTTCCGATGACCAGATGGACGAAATCTACAAATTAGGAATCGATGTGGCGCAGGACAAATACCCGTCATTTGAAATTCTTGAGGCAAGGCTTGGCAAATTTTTTGCAAATGAAAAGGAATTCCATCCGTATTCTAAGGACATCCGAAATTTGGAGAAGGTTCTCGACACTTGGGAAGAGTCAATCATAGAAACAAAAGGCGGCGCGTTCGCAAAAGGAAGCCTGAATTCGGTATGGATTGACAACTGGCGAATGACAAGCGGAGTTTCCGCCTCGCAGGCGAGCCTTTCCTATGGGCGGAAGAGTCCTGCGGATTGGCTCATCTCGTACAAGGGAACGCCGATAATCGCGGGAGACTACGGCGGACACGCGGAATGCATCGCGAGCGGAGAAACCCTTGCAAAGACAGAACTGAACATAGGCGACACGCTCCAAACGGTTGGAAAGAAACTTGGCTTGGCGTGTCCGCAAATCGACGTAGGCGAGCACAGACCTTCGCAAAACTATCACATTGACGAGATGGAATTCAAGGAACGCGACTTTCTCGAAAATCCTCCGTACCCCGGATTCGCCGAGCAGATGAGAAAAGCGATGGATATGGCAGAGAGGAATTTTGATGCAACGCAAGGGCTGGATGGATACAGCATGGAAAAAGTCCTGCCTCGCTCGCGCAATCCCGAGGACAGAAACCTGTTCTGCGTGATGGCGAAAGGCGCGGACGGAAAGTACGCCGTTTGGACATCGTTCAACCTGTCGCATGGAAAAAACGGCTCGCTCGAAAATGGACACTACGACATCAAGAACCTAAACGCGGCTGCGAAAATCATGTGCTCATTTTCGGATGCAACGCCGCTCCGCGCGGAACATGACCGCCATGCCATCCAGAACGTGGGAATGGAGCGATAAACGACATTGGAATCAATCAAGGAGAAAAAGAAAATGGAAAACAAACAGACACAATCAAGAGAGGCGTTCCTGAACAAAATCAAGGCAGACAGGGTCTCAATTATCGAAACCGGCAGCTATGAAGAAGTTTCGCCAAAAAGGGAGATCATAAACAACGACATTCCCTGCGGAAGCATGGAAAAATTTTCAGGGGCGATACACGAAGCGAGCGAATGGTTTGACGAATACTTCACGGGCGACGTGAACGTCACGCTTCCCGATGGCATGCTCATCGAAGGCATAGGCAACGCGTTCGAAGGCGTCGTGGAGGAATACCTCCCGAAAAAGGACGGAGGGCATTACACCCACGAGGAAATGGCAGAATGGCAGAATGTCTTTGACCTCTACAACGAAACCCTTTTCGCGGAAAACGTGCGCACGTTTGACAACGGCGACGCCTGCAGGAAAGTCCTCGCGCAAACAATGGAGCTGCAGACGGGCGAGCATTATGTCCTCGCCGAACTCAAAGGCATCAATGAAGGCGAGGAAGTGATCGCCGTCATCCCGGAAAACCTTTATTCGGACGAATACGTGAAATCGCTCGAAGCGGAATATTGGAAAGGCGGCACCGTGCAGGAAGTCGCCGCGAATTTTGCGCTTGAAAAACTGGACGCGGAAATTTCAGACGAACAGACGGACGAAATTCTCGAGCCGGGACTCGACAGGCTGCTTGCGGGCGGAAGAGAACAAGGAGGAAGAGAAAATTCAAACAAGTCGGAGAACGAAATGAAAAAAGAAAGAATGATTTTCGAGGAGCAATCGACGGGCCGCTTACTCGTGGTGGAATCCACGGAGGACGAATTCGAATTCAACTCAAAAGTCTATGACGCGTCCCTCAATTTGATCGCGGAAAAGAAAATAGGCACGGTGTTCGACGACCGAAACGAAAACGAGCTTTCTAAGGCATGCGACGGGGCTATGGAATTCCACAAAATCGACAAGACCGATGTCATGGTTTTCGAAGAGGAAGAATTCGAGGAAATGCAGAGCCGAAGGCAGAAATCCATCGCCGCGAACTTCGTGCTTGAAAAATTAAAGGTCGCCAACATCGAGGTCATCGCGGACAAAGGCGCGATGCGCGCAATCCTCGAAGGCGGAAAACTTGTGCAGAAAATGGCGGCGTTCCACGGAACCGGCGGAACCGAAAAGTCGTTCGACGGCTACGGCGCCTACGTCGTCTCCGTGAACGAGGGCGACGCGAAACAAATCGGAATGAAGGTCGCGTCAAAAAAATACGGCGACGCCTTTTATGTCAAAAACCAAACTTTTGAGACATTCTTAAAAGAGCGCAAGTTCAGTCCGTATTGGGCGGAACTCTTAAAGCAATCCCGGCTTGACAATGCGGAGGAACTTCAAAGCACAATGATGCTCTCCGACACGAAGGGCAACGCCGAGCTCGAACGCCAAAAGAACGAACTCTCAACTTTGTTCAAATACGGGCTTGTCGAACACAAAAGGGAAAAGGCCTTCGTCTATTCGATCGACATTCCCGACGACGACGGCAGGAACTACCTTCCCTATG
>CAJUBD010000008.1:110222-154921 GCA_910584475.1 uncultured Treponema sp. | reverse complement strand
TGCATGTACGACGACGACTTCAGAGCGAGGATTTTATTTTCGTGCTGAAGCCGTGGTCAAGGCCTGAAGTTTATAGAGGGAGGCTAGTAAATCCATTCCGTCGCATTGCATTCGATCTTCCATCCGCGATTGAATCTTTTCGTATTTTTCATTATACTTTAAATTATGGAACACAAAAACGCTTGGGAAAAATACGACGACAAAAAATCTGTGATGGATTTTGCGGAGGAATACCGCGAATTTATTTCTGCCAATAAAACGGAGCGCGAATGCGTGGAATATTTCAAGGCGCGCGCGGAGAAGAACGGGTTCGTTTCGATTGACGAACTGAAAAAGTCCGGGAAGAAATTGCATGCCGGCGACAAGGTTTATGTCTGCGCGATGGAAAAGATTCTCGCGCTTTTCCAAATCGGAAGCGGCGACTTGAAGGACGGAATGAACATTCTCGGGGCGCACATAGATTCTCCGCGCCTTGACATCAAGTCTAATCCGCTTTACGAAAGCGACGGGCTTGCTTTTTTTGACACGCATTATTACGGTGGCATAAAAAAATATCAGTGGGTTACATTGCCGCTTTCGCTGCGCGGCGTGGTGGTAAAAAAAGACGGAAGCAAGATCCGCATTTCAATCGGAGACGGCGAGGGCGAGCCGGTTTTCGGCGTGTCGGACTTGCTGATTCATCTTTCGGCAGAACAGTTGGAAAAGAAGGCGAGCAAAGTGGTGGAGGGGGAGGCTTTGAACATTCTCGTGGGAAGCATGCCGCTGAAAATTGAAAAGGATTCCAAAGAAAAGAAAAATAAAAATCCCGTCAAAGAAAACGTGCTGAAAATTCTAAAGGAAAAGTACGGCATAAAGGAAGCCGACTTCGTTTCGGCGGAATTGGAAGCCGTGCCGGCAGGCGAGGCGAAAAACTACGGATTCGATTCAAGCATGATTATGGCTTACGGACAGGACGACCGCGTGTGCGCATATCCTTCGTTCCGCGCAATTGAAGACTTGCCGCAGACAGAACGCACCGCTCTTTGCCTTCTCGTTGACAAGGAGGAAATCGGAAGCGTCGGCGCGACTGGAATGCATTCGCGGTTTTTCGAAAACGCCGTGGCGGAAGTGTACGACCTGCTCGGCGGCTACAGCGAGTTAAACCTTCGCCGATGCCTTGCCAATTCGCAGATGCTTTCAAGCGACGTGAGCGCGGCGTTCGACCCGAATTATCCTGAAGTGATGGAAAAGAACAATTGCTGCTACCTTTGCCGCGGAATCGCGCTTAACAAGTTCACGGGCTCTCGCGGAAAAAGCGGAAGCAATGACGCGAACGCCGAATACATCGCTCGCATCCGAAAGATTTTCGACGATGCCGACGTGTCTTTTCAAATGACTGAAATGGGAAAAGTGGACGCGGGCGGCGGCGGTACAATCGCCTACATCATGGCGAACTACGGAATGAACGTCATCGATTCTGGCGTGGGCGTACTGAACATGCATTCGCCGTGGGAAATTACGAGCAAAGTGGACATCTACGAATCGTTCAAAGGCTACCGCGCGTTTTTGGAAAGCAAAGTGTAATTTTTTTGCGAGGAGGGGGAAGTATCCCCCTTGCCCGCACTTCGTTGCGGGCTACCCCCTCTGCGGGGAGTTCCCCGCAACGCCCCCAATATTCTTTCGCGCCTTATTTTTCGTGTCGAATCAGCGCGAGAGTTCGTTCGCATTTTCTTCCGCCGAAGAATTTTTCGAGCACCTTGGAAAAGGTCTCTTCTTCTGGCGCGGCTTCGGCAAAAAGCGTCATCGACGAGTGGAGTTTTTTCGCGTCGATTTCGCCCATTATTTTGCAAGCGTCCGAGCATTCAAGCGAAAGGAGCGCACCGCTTATTTCAAGCAGGCGTGAGCGCAGGGTTTCGTTCGCGAGATATTCGCGCGCCTCTTCGATTCCCGAAATCCCGTAGTATTTTGAGGTTTCGCTGAAGCCTAGCACCGCCAATTGCGGAAAAATGTACCAAATCCAATGACCTCTTTTGCAGCCGCCGCGGATTTCCGAGAGCGCGCGCTCATAGTCCATTTCCTGCTCTGTCAAGAACCTTTCCAAATCGTACATTTCATCCCCAAATAAAAGACAAGAATGATTTGTCTGGAAACTCGTTGCCAATGCGAAATCTAGATGAGCCGCACGACTGCAAGAAGCAAACATCGCGGTGCTTGCAAGCGGAATTTTTTTGTCCGCGGCTCTGCAAGGGTCGCTCATTCCCCGCTGTATTCGTCCATCTCCACTTCCTCATCGTAGGATGTGGTAGCGCACAGCGAGTCAATGTTTTCATCGCTCAAGAATTCAGCGAGACGGGTAGCCTGCGCCTTTGTAAAGTAGTACCTCTGCGGGATTGTCTCGCCAATGCGGATGTCATCGCCGCTCCTCTTGACGTACTTCAGATCTTTCGCCTTTTTCGCATATATGGAGAAGTAAGGGTTTCCTTTTATGAACTCATAGCCAAAGCAGACTTTCGGGCGCGCAGCATGGTTCAGGTTCGCTGTGGCTATTCCGTATTCCTCGTATGCCTCCGCCGTGCCGTAAATGCTCTCCGTGCGCTTCTGCTTTGCTTTCCTGTCTAGTTTCTTGTTCGCGAAGTCGTCCAAATACTGGTTCACTGCCGAAATCAGCGCGGCGCGTGCCTTTCTGTCGAACTGCACGGCATAAGCCGAAGTGTCGTAGTAGCAGTAGAAGCCTCCGATGTCCGTGCCTTCCCTGTGGATGAGCGACGCCTTCTTCTTCAAATGCAGAGTGCCCACCGAGGACTTAGCGAAGAGTGAAAAACGATCCACCTGCTGGAATCGATCGAGACCGAAGAGTTTTTCGCCAAAGTTGCGTTCGTTCTTTGGTCGCAGTTTCTCCTTGCTGTAAGGGTCGTCTTCTTCCTTGCCACTTCCTTCATCGGACAAATTTTCTTCGTCGGATGGAATTTCTTCGTCAGATGAAATCTCGTCATAACTGTCGGGGATTTCGCTCGCGGTTTTGGCGCGTTCCTTCGCCCAAAGCGGCGAGAAGGCAAGTGCTGCCACCGCCATAAAGGGTATTATCTTTTTCATATATTCTCCAAATTATAAACTCACGGACAGCCGCAAGGTTACACATAATTTTTGCGGTTCTACTCGTTGCGAAAACATTTTCTGGGAACGCTTAATTTCCGGCACAAGGACGCGCGTTGTCCAAAGTTTGCACGGTAAGAACGCAGAGATTGAGCCGTCACGCGCGTTTCAAATTGCCGTCGGCAAGTCAAATTGACACATTCGCAAACTCGTCCGCAATGGCAAAGGGCAAGGACTGCAATCCCTGCTCCCCGCCACACGCCATCCCTGGCAGCCTTTTTCATCACGTCAAAAAAAACGCGAACCGCGCGGGCAAATCCAATCAGCCCATCACGCGGAACGCCCTCATGTGCCCCCCCCCCAGATGCGCTCCAAGCCACAAAACATTCCCCTCCCACACATCTTTCTTCCCGAGCGAAACGCCCCTCCCATGCCCTTTTCACCGCCCCTCCACGACGCGCGTATCTTCCCCTCCCCCCTAACCCTCCCATCGCCAAAAACCGCCTAAAATTTAAACGTGCGTTACAATTTTAAACAATGGGGCGGGGCGCAGTGCCCTGCCCGCAAAAAATAAGGAGGTTTTTTCAATATGAAAAAATTGATTGGTACGGCGGTCCTGGCGGCGCTGGTCGCCACTTCCGCCTTCGCGGAAATCAGTCTCAGTGGCTGGGGACGCGGACTTTGGTCTCCCATCGGCTACGATGGCGACGCAAAGATGACGAAAGCAAACTCTTGGGGCGGAGTAAATCCTCGCGTTGGCATCACAGTGGCGGGCAATTCCGAGAATATCGGATTCGTTTTTTGCTTTAATGCTGATGGCGGAGTGCCAGGCATCCATGATGTCGCGAATGTTTGGGCGAAGCCATGGGAGTGGCTCAAGATTTCCATCGGAATGATTCAGGACGACACTCTCCGCGTGAACGCAGTCTTCGGACAGTTCAACTGGCTGAGAACTGGCGCGGGCTGGACAGGCGAAGACTTTACGTTCCGACGAATCGGTGGATACGGCGGATTCGGTGCGGGCGGAGAAATGCACGGCGCGGAAATCGCGCTCACTCCTGTTGAAGGTCTCTACATCGCGGCGGGCTTCAAGATGGACGGCACACAGGATTTTGTGGACGTGCTCAAAGTAAGCCAGTATGCGGTGGGCTACAAAATCGACGACCTTATTGCAATCAAGGCACAGTATGCTGGTGCTACAGATCCTGCATACTACGGCGTAATCAACGCTGCTGTTGATTTGCTCATGATTGAGGACAACTTCATCTCAATCGGCGCGTTCATTCCGACTGACTTCGACAGGGATGCAGTAACAGTTTCAGCGGCATACAACGGCGGATTCGACGCTCTCACGCTCAACGCTCTTGCTGCCGTGAGCATTAAAGACGGCGCCGCTCTTCAGATTGGTGTCGGAGTTGGATACGACTTTGGAAACGGTCTCGGATTTGAAGCCGATGCGCGCACACAGTTGACTTTCCCTGAAGTGGGAGACACTACTGGCAACGTTACCATCGGCGCGTTCTTCACGAAAGGCTTCTCCAACGGTATCTGCGGAATCGGCGCGGAAGTCGCCATTCCGTTCGGAGGCGGCAACAAAGTTGGCATCGCTTCATTTGCTGACAGCGACAGCGTAAGTTTCGCCATTCCTGTGAAAGTCGAATATTTGTTCTAGTCCATTCGGTTTTACATCTAGCAAAAATCCGAATATGCGCCTCCGTATATTCGGAGGCTTGTAACTGGCACGGTTTTTCGTGCCAGTTTTTTATGTACGTTTAAAATCCGCACTAAAATAGCGTGCGGATTTTGACTTTGAGTTTGTCGCACAAACTCGCGTATTTAATGTTGTTTCTGCTTGAAACTTCGTTGCAAAACAACTTTTTAAGCAACTCAAAATTGACATTTTTTTCATTGCTTAAAAACAAGGTGGATATAAAAGGCTTTTTTACCTCACGCGAATCAATTTGTTCATCGCAAGAATTCAAAATCAGGAGAAAAAATGAAATCCATCGCAAAAGTCCTCTCGCTCATCCTGCTCGCGGCATCCTCGGCATACGCGCAGGACGCATACCTTAATGAAGCCTCGCCGCGGGAGGCAGAAAAGGACGGCTACGTCGAGAACGAGAATCCCGGCAAGAAAGCGCAGGGCAAAAAGAAGGCCAAGCAGAAGGAATTCGGCTCCTCGGGAAACGTCTTCAAGTATTTTATCTTCGGAAAGGAAAAGTACATCTACTACGACACGGTGGAACTCGCCACCGGCACAATGGCGATGGGCATAAAGCCGCGACCTGGACAGATGATTTTCAATCCCAAGACCGAAATGGCGGGAATCCAGGTGAACTACCAGTCCGCCATCTTCAACATCCTCTTCGACGAGAAGACGCGCTACCAGATAGCCGACGCGCTCTCGCGCTATCTCGATGACTACGAGGGCAAGCGTCTCGTCCGCAAGAAGAATTCCAAGACGCGGAAAATCTACGGCAAGGGAAATTGCTACATAGAGTGGGGCGTCCTCAAGTCGATGATGAACAACTACGCGAACACGCGAGTGCAATTCGGCTACGAATTCAAGAAGGACTCCCCGTACTTCTGCCTCATAATAAAGGGCGCGGAGAACGAGCAGAAGAACATGGGCACATACGTCGCCAAGGAGTCCACCGAGGTGCAGCTCTACTTCACGCGCACGAAGGCGAGGGCTTTCGCCGCCGCGCTGAGCGACGACGCCATTGAAGCCCAGCGCGAGGTCTACCTCCAGATAATGGGCGAGGACAGCGAGGAGTACTCCGAAGAGGAATAGCCTTCAGGACAAGGCGCATTTCCCACATCGCGCGAGCAAGAGCGCTTGCTCGCGCTGTTTGCAAAATTCGGCGCGAAGAAGCCCGCAAATGCGCCCTACAAATTTTCCAAAAATTCGCGCAGAAGCTTTTCGCTGATTCTTATGTTTGAATTGCGGATTTTTTCGATGCAGTTTTCGATTTCGTCTCGCTCGATGAAATGCCTCTTGTAGGAATTGTACAGCACTCCCAAAGTGCCGGTGAGATGCAAATTCATTTGAGAGGCGATGAGCCTTCCGCGAAATTCGTCAATCAAAATCAAGTCCGAATCGAGTTCCTGCGCCAAGACTATCGCCTCGCTTTCGCCAAGGTCAAGCCCGGAAATCTTGTGCACAATGTCGAGGGATTTTTTGTCCGCAATTTCGCGCACTTTGAAAAATGTCGCCGATTCTATTTTCCTCGCCTCGTCCGCGAATTTTTCGTTCGCGGTCAATTCCCTGAAAACCGCCCGCGGAATGAAGACTTCCCCGAACAATTTTTCGAGCAGCTCCAATTTGTCGATTTTCATAAGCGTGATCAGAGGCGTTGTGTCGGAAACTACGATCATTTCCCCTCCAGCGCGAAATCTATCGCGGAGGAATCGACGAGCACTTGGGAAAAATCGCAATCATAATATGGAACACCCGCCGCACCGTAAATTTCCATTACCTCGATTTTGGAAATTCCGAGCAGTTCCGCCGCCTTTCCATAAGAAATGGTCTTGTCCGAAACATATGGCAACAAGAGCATCGCGTATTGGGCAAGGCGCGTTCTTTCATTGGCGTTCTTCAAAAAAGGCTCTATTGAGGACGGTATTCTCAAGTTTATATCTGTCATCGGCATAGTCATTGTATACCACATAATAAAAAAAAAATCAAGATGGCGATGGCAGAATGGAAAGCCGCGCGGATTTTTCGTGCGCGAAGAAGCCCGCAAATGCGCCCTACAAATTTTCCAAAAATTCGCAAAATCGCAAAAATTTCCTTGCATTTTTTTCGGACTTGTGATATATTTTAAATAGCACATAGGGCGTGTGTAAAAAGAAAGCCCCAAAGAAGATTAGGACATAGAGCGTGTCCTAGTAAAACAAAAGAAAGGCTCACCGAGAAAGGCTGCCCTTTTGGGCAGCCTTTGTTTTTGGAGAGACGGAGTGAATGTGAAAAAACGGCAAAGGTTTGTTTTTTTTGTCCGACCTGTTTTATTCGGATTTTCCCAACGACAAATTCCCTGAAATTGAAAAAAAGCAGACTCGCCCGTACATTCAAATTCTTGTTGAAGTGGGCGACTTGCGTTTCGCAATTCTGCTCCGTTCCCACATAAACCATCCGCATGTTTTTTGGACCGACAAAATGAACCGCTGTGGCGTTGACTTTTCCAAGGCGGTTCTGATTAAAAATGAAAGTTATATTGACGCGGAAAAAATTCCGCATTTACGACAAAATGAATTTGACATGTTGCGCGGAAAAGATTTTAGGATAAAACAAAAAATGCTCCGCTACATTCAGGAATTCAAAAAGGCCAAAGAAAATCTCGGCGACAGCATTTGCAAAACGCTTTACGAATATTCTACGCTGAAATATTTTGAAGACGAGATTTGATACAGCGCGGTGGTAAAAAAAATGCGGGGGGGGGGTAAACTTCGCGCCCCAGCAACACGCTCAATCTTCGTGCCACAAGGCGCATTTCCCACATCGCGCGAGCAAGAGCACAAAAAAAACACTTCCCGAAGAGGCACGGGAAGTGCTTTTTTTCTAGCAAGCCACGGCTTCCGCCGACACTACGCTATGCGTGATTTAGAACCTCAGACCAAACCTGATAGGCACCGCGAAGCAGAACGCGTCAGACTTCGACTCCGCCGCCTTGAGACCACCATCGCCGATGAAACCATTGCCGTTCGTCGTGCCCTGGAAGCCGATTCCCATTTCGCCATTGCTGGACATCGCCCAGTTCAAGCCGACCATGAATGAAATCCAGTGCTTATTGTCCTTAAGGTCGCCCTTCCAGCGAATATCCGCTGCAAGTCCGAGCACGTCCGTGAGACCCACATTGATTCCGACGCCCGCCTGCATTCCCGGTGAAACCGCGTCACGCAATTTCAGCGCGATGGATGCCGCAAGCCCGAAAGAGTCTGTAAGCTGGAAGTTTCCGCCCAAAGCCACTTTCGCGATTTCATCGCCGTCGCTATAGCCATCGGCAATGTTGAATTTCGCGCCGACAGTCAACCAAACATTCTCGATGCCTTTCAAGTCGAATCCCACCTGCGCGTTTCCGAAGGTTTTTCGGGCAGAAACACCGTTTTCTTCATCTTTATCAATATAAGTAATTTCACCATTTATAAGTCCAGGTATAAACTTATCGCTGTCTGGTAAAATGGCGTTACCGTCTTTGTCATAGTATCCAGCTTTTTTGGGTTCGGAAGCCTTGACATCGCTGTAACCACCGACATAAGCGACTTTGATTGTACCGATGTCGCCGATAGTGTATCCAACGGCCACGAGACTGTTTTTAATCTGGTCAGTAAAGTTGGCAAATCCTCCATTAGGATTAAGCGAGAGGTGAGCCAAAATCTGCAAGCCTTCGACTGGGAAGAATTCCAACTGCAAACCATCGCGGTTAGGAAGACCGAATGTCAAGCCTTCGTCATCATAATACCAGTTACATGGACGAAACCAGTTCCATGAGCCGTAGCACACGTCGCCACGCATTGTGTAGCCATTGTCGATGTGTCCGACCATCGCCTTGAACCAGTCTACTGGCTGATACCAAATCGCGCGATAGTCGCCCGCGCTGAATCCGCTCGCTCCGTCACCGAAGAGGTCGTAGAGCATTCCTACCTTTCCGTCGTCAGAAGTGAAGTTGAAGCTGAGGCGTGCGTTCCTGACTCCCCAACCCCAAGAGTTTTCCCAGCCCGCCTTGATGTCTTTACCATTATATGCGACAGGGATGACATTCGTGCGCAACCACGCTCCCATGGAGAGCTCCGCGAAAGCGGCGGTAGCGAGCATAGCCGCGACAGCCACTGAACCAATCAATTTTTTCATATTGAAAAAACCTCCTTATTTTTTGCGGGCAGGGCACTGCGCCCCGCCCCATTGTTTAAAATTGTAACGCACGTTTAAATTTTAGGCGGTTTTTGGCGATGGGAGGGGCGCGGGGAGGGGAAAATACGCGCATCGGGGAGGGGCAAAAAACAAGGTATGGGAGGGGCGGCACATGGGGGGAGGCGGCACATGGGGGCGTTCCGCGTGATGGGCTGACTGGATTTGCCCGCGCGGTTCGCGTTTTTTTTGATGTGATGAAAAAGGCTGTGAGGGATGGCGTGTGGCGGGGCGCAGGGATTGCAGTCCTTGCCCTTTGCCATTGCGGACAAGTTTGCGAAGGTGTCAATTTGACTTGCCGACGGCAATTTGTGAGAAATCAAATTGTGTGGCAAGACTTACGCCTTGTTGCACAATTTCTTGCGAAACCTGCTCATTTTGGGAGAAATTATGAAAGATTGCGAAAGCTACGAAAAATCATGAAAAACGTAGGGCACGAGATTTATGCCGCCCGCTCATAATGCAATGTATTGCCTCCGCGAGTTATGTTTCTCTCATGCATTCGCTCCAAAGCATGCTTTTGCCATTTTATCTTTCCGAGGGCGCAAAAGACTTGCAATTCGGAAATGTCCATAACAACTATAAAATAACACATTTTTTGCTTTTTGCGACAAATGCTTAAGGCGAAACATTTTTGCAAGTTTAAAATGGACTTGCCGATGGCGATTTGATTTGTTATTTTAAAAGGCGAAACAAACGCACGCTTTTTGCGTGCGAAATTTTTTCAAGTGAGGAAAATATGGAAGGCGGCAAAATCAAAAGAATCATTGGACGCGAGATTTTGGACTCTCGCGGAAATCCCACGGTGGAAGTGGATGTGGAGTTGGAGGGCGGAGCGTTCGGTCGGGCTTCCGTTCCATCGGGCGCATCCACCGGCGAAAACGAGGCTCTCGAGCTTCGGGACGGAGACAAAGGACGCTACGGCGGACTTGGCGTGCAAAAGGCGGTGACACATGTGAATGATATCATCGCGCCCGCCCTCGTGGGAATAGACGCGCTCGACCAGCGCGCGCTGGATTTCAAGATGATTTCGCTTGACGGGACGAAAAACAAATCCGTGCTTGGAGCGAACGCGATTCTAGGAGTCTCGCTTGCGGCGGCAAAGGCGGCGGCGAATTCTGTCGGTCTTCCGCTCTACCGCTACATAGGAGGGGTAAACCCCTTCACGCTTCCCGTTCCGATGATGAACATAATCAACGCGGGGGCGCATTCTGACGCTCCAATCTGCTTTCAGGAATTCATGATTCGACCTGTTGGCGCGAAAAGTTTCCGCGAGGGAATACGAATGGGATGCGAAATCTTCCACGCGCTCAAATCCGTGCTGAAGAGCCGGGGACTTTCCACGGCGGTCGGCGACGAGGGTGGATTCGCGCCCGCGCTCTCAGGCACCGAGGACGCGCTTGAAACAATCGTCAAGGCAATCAAGGCGGCGGGATACACGGCGGGAAGCGATGTGAAGATTGCGATGGACTGCGCCGCATCGGAATTTTTCCATGACGGAATCTACGACTACACTTGGAAAGAAGGCGCGGAAGGAAAGAAGCGCAATTCTGCGGAACAGGCGGAATACCTTGCATCGCTCGTGCAGAAATTCCCGATTGACTCCATTGAAGACGGAATGGCGGAAGGCGACTGGGAAGGCTGGAAACTGCTCACGGAAAAACTGGGCGGAACATGCCAGCTTGTGGGCGACGACCTTTTCGTCACGAATGTGGAATATTTGAAAAAAGGAATTTCGCTCGGCTGCGCCAATTCAATCCTTATCAAAGTGAACCAAATCGGAACGCTTTCCGAGACGCTCGACGCAATCGAGATGGCGCACCGGCACGGCTACACGACCGTAACTTCGCACCGCTCCGGTGAGACCGAGGACTCGACAATCGCCGACATCGCGGTGGCGACCAATTCGGGGCAGATAAAGACTGGCTCGGCCTCGAGAAGCGACCGCATGGCGAAATACAACCGCCTTTTGAGAATCGAGGAGGAACTGGGCGAACGCGCGGTGTATGGCTATGAAAGGGTAAAGGCGAACGTTTAGAGTGAACGGCTAAAATCGTGCGTTTAAAGTTTGCGTCGAAATATCGCCGCAAACTTTAACTTCGAGTTAGTCGGGGCGAGTGCATTGCCGAAAACCCGCTTATTTGTCATTGTCGGGCTTGACCCGACAATCTATTTTGTACTTGTCCGCAACTCGCGCATTCACTGCAACTTCTCATTTCATTGCGAAGTTGCGTTTTAAAATAATGAAAAAGTTGAAACTTTTTCATTATTTTAAAAATTTAAGGAGCGTTTAAAGTTGGCACAAAAATGCTGTGCCAACTTTAACGTCGAGTTTTGTTCCAAAACTCGCACATCCACTGCGACTTCTCATTCCATTGCGAAGTTGCGTTTTTAACAGTGAAGAAAGTTGACACTTTCTTCACTGTTAAAAATTAAGGAGTGCCATTTCTTTTGCTTTTCTTTGTTGCGCAATCTTCCAACGCAGAAAGCATTTTGTCGGAATCATTCGCCGCTCGTTTTCGCTTGCAGAAAAAAGTTTTTCGTCGTATAATTAATTTAGGAGAAGCCAGTGTAAAATGCCTCGTTAAATAAAATCAAATCCGCAAAAGTCGTAAGCCTGAGGCTTACTTAACAAGTTTGCTCGCGCAAACTTGTGATGTGTGTTACTTAAATTTTATACGAGGTCAAAATGATTCAAATCAATTCAATTTCTTTTTCATTCGGTGGACAGATTTTGTTCCAGAATTTTTCGCTTGCCACGAACGCGAAATGCGCTTGCATCGCGGGCAACAACGGTATCGGAAAATCCACGCTTTTGAAATTGGCGGCGGGGATTCTCAGACCCTCTTCGGGAAAAATAAAAATCTCAGGCGATGCAATTTATGTGGAACAGGAATGCCGTGAAATTCCGCAGAGCGTTTTCTCGTCCTTTTGGGGAGGGGACAACGAGGCGCGGAAATTCTATTCGGTGCTCGGCGTGAGCGAAGAGAAAATCTCGCGTTGGGAAGAACTCTCAGGTGGCGAGAAAAAATGCGTTCAGATTGCGGCGGCGTTGGCGGAAAATCCAGCCGTGCTTTTTTTGGACGAGCCTTCAAACCACCTTGACGGCGAGACAAAGCAAAAAATAATTTTCGCTTTGAAAAAATCCGCCGCGCAAATTGTTCTTGTATGCCACGACCGAGAATTTGCCGACGCGCTTTGCGAGCAGACGATTTTCCTTTTTCGCGAAAGCGAAGCGTTCGCTGACGGCGAGGACAAAGTCTGCGCGAAAATCTACAATTCAAATTTGAGCCGTGCCTTGGAATTGCGGGCGGAGGAATTTTCCTCGCTTAAAAATGAATGGCAAGACGCAAATCAAAACTCGCGGAAAATAAAAAACGCCGTGGAAAAATGGCGGCAGGAATCCGCGCGTTCATCGGGGTGCGTAAAAAAATCCGCAATCGAAAAAGGCGACCACGATGCGAAAAGCAAAATCGACATGGCGCGCTTGAGCGGAAAGGACAGGACGGCCGGCGATACCCATGCGCGTTTTGAAAGCCTGCTTGCTCGGGCAAACGAGCGGCGCGACAAAATAAAAAAGCCGCTTTCGAAAAAGTCGGGCTTTGCCTTTTCAAACGCGGGGATGGATTTTGAAACTTCCAATCGTTTTGGTGCGCGCGATATTCCCGAAAACATTTTGCAATTTCCAAAAACGATTCTCGCGAACGGAAAAACCGTCGAGTCCTTTTGCATAAGGCGCGGAGCGCGAATTGCGCTTGTCGGAAAAAACGGCAGCGGAAAAACTCTTTTGGTAAAAGCGATTTTGCAAGAAGCGAAAGAAAAAGGTCGCGCGGAAAATATTTTTTATCTGCCGCAAATCACGGATGAAAATTTTCGCGAAAGGCTTTGCGAAAATTTTGATTTGCTTTCGGACGAAGAAAAGGGCGCGGTACTTTCCACGCTTTATCGCCTGAATTCAAATCCCGATTCGCTTGCGGAACGCGAAAATATTTTTGACGCAAGTCCTGGTGAAATCCGAAAAATAGCGATTGCTATGTCGCTTTGCCAAAGGCCGTCGTATTTGTACATCCTCGACGAGCCGACAAACCATCTTGACTTGAAAAGCGTGCTCGCGCTGGAGGACGCGCTGAAAAATCTTTCCGCCGCGCTCGTCATTGTAAGCCACGACGAGGCGTTTTTGAAAAATGTCTTGCTTTTCCACAAAGATTTTTTTTCAATTTCTTTGTGATTCTTTGTAACCATTTTTCGCGAAAGTTGCTTATTTTATAGATACAGTCAATTTTGCAAAAACAAAACCTCCAGGGCGGCAACTGATTTTCTCCTTTGCAGTTGCCGCTTTTTTGTCGTAAGCCTCCCATTTTTGCTTCGCAAAAACCACGAAACCGTCTCGTTGGCTGCCGCGCTCAAATTCCGTCATTGCGAGGAGGTAGCGGAGCGTACGACGAAGCAATACGGCTATAGCCGTTTTGCTATAGGAAGTTTATTTTACGTCATCGCTTACGCGACGAAGCAATCCATTCAAATCATTCACAATGTGGTTGTCAAAGCAAATTTTTTTTCCATTTACATTTTTCATTTTTTCTATTATATTTGATTTTAATGAAAGATTCTTTTAAAGATGAAGCGTGTCGTGAAAACTCCCCGAAATGGGAACAAAGCGTGAGGCGCGAAAATTCTCTCTACAGCCGGGGCAACGAAATCCGCAGCGAGTTTGAACGCGACTACACGCGCATTTTGCATTGCCAGGCTTATAGCCGCCTCAAGCACAAGACTCAAGTTTTTTTCGCGCCGCACAATGACCACATTTGTACGCGAATGGAACACGTGAACCACGTGGCTTCCGTGGCGACGACGATTTCAAAATATCTTGGGCTGAACGCGGAACTCGCGCGCGCTATTGCGATTGGGCATGACATCGGACACGCGCCGTTCGGGCATTTCGGCGAAGAATGCCTGAATTCGCTTTTGAAGCAAAAAGAAGGAGAGAACGCGCCGAAGAAATTCTGGCACGAACGCAACAGCCTTTTTTTCGCCGACTACATAGAAACTTTGCGAGACCCTGACGGCAACGCGAAGACTCTCGACTTGACTTATGCCGTACGCGACGGCTTGATTTGTCATTGCGGCGAAATCCATCAGCAGGGAATCCGACCTCGCGATGACGCGCTGGACTTGTATTCGATAAAAAGGCCGGGGCTTATCCAGCCGTTCACTTGGGAAGGATGCGTCGTGAAAATTTCCGACAAGATTTCTTTTTTGGGACGCGACTTGGAAGATGCGCGCGCATATCATATTTTGGACATGGGCTCATACAGAATGTTGCGCGACATCGTTGGCTCGACGCTCGGCTTTGACGGCAAGGGAAAAAAATCGCTGCGAAGCGGAAAGGCGGTGAACACTACAGTTTTGATAAACGACATGATTGTGGATTTGTGCGAGCAAAGTTCACCTCAAAAAGGGATCTTCTTCAGCGACGAGTATTTTAAATTCATCCTCGAACTGAACAAATTCAATTTCACGAAAATCTATACGCATTGGCGGCTGGTGGAATTCCAAAAATACGCGCGAAACGTAATCACCACGATTTATGAGACTTTGCAGCGCGCGCAAATCTACGCGCAACGCGGACGCGTTTCCTATGCGCTGAAATATTTTCCGAAGCTCAACGCGAACTTCGAGGATTGGCTCGTAAAATACACGAACTACGCCGCCGACAAAAAAAAGACGCTGCGCTACGAAACGCCGCAAGTGTTCGACATTCACTCCGACGAGTCATACCAAAAATGTCTGATTGAATATATTTCCGGGATGACCGACCAATTCGCGATTCAACTTTACGAAGAAATAATTTCGTTTTGAGAATTTGCGACAAGGGAAAATTTATGGAAAACCGAACGAAACAAAATGCGCACGTCCGAACGGTGGATGCGGAAACCGACGCTTCGGACATCGCTTCAATATACAATCATTTCGTTTTGCATACCGATGTTACTTTTGAAACCGAAGCAGTTGCCGTGGATGCCATGAAGGAGCGAATCAGGGAGATTTCGGCAGGATTTCCCTATTTCGTGTGCGAACTTGACGGAAAAGTGGCGGGCTATGTATATGCGCACGCATGGAACGCGCGTCCTGCATATTCAAAATCCGTATCGCACGAAATTGGGCTTGCTGCGGAGCATTTGTTTCATCGACTGATTTTTCATTTGGGAAATAAAAATCCATGCAAGCGAACAAAAATTCGGACAAAACGCTAGACAGACAGCGAAAAAAGATTTAATATTGAAAGATGAGATTTGTTTTGAAAATCGCAAAATGGATTCCAGCCGCGCTGATTTTTGCCGCGAGTTGGTATCTTTCCTCGCTTGAAAAGATTGACGCAATGCCCTCGTTTCTATTCGCCGACAAATTTGTTCACGGAATCTGTTTCGCGGGACTTGCGTTTTGGGTGGCGTTCGCTTGTGGAACAAATCGCATGAAGAAAATCCCGCTTCCAATCGTCGTCACTTCAGTTTACGGAATCATCGACGAAATCCATCAAAGTTTTACGCCAGGTCGGGAATGTTCGTTTTTCGACTGGGTCGCGGACACGCTCGGCGCGGTGTTCGGCTCGATTTGCTTCGTGCTGGTTTTTTGCGCCGTGAAAGCTATCCTTGTAAAACTAAGGAAAAACTAAAGTTCAAAAAATTGAAAACACAAAAGAGTTTCGCATTTGCTTTTTTTTCTTGCCTTTCAAAAAAATCGTTCCTTAAAAATTAAGTCCGCAGGAAGTCTCAACTTCCGAGGAACTTAATTTCGCCCGCGTTAGCAACTTGTTGCGGCACGGGCAAGTGTAACAAGCGAGTTTTGGAACAAAACTCGAGTTAAAATTGTCGGCAATATTCTTGACGACAATTTAAAATGTTGTTATATTTTTAAATGAAAATTGTACAATAAATTTTCAACATCGCAGGAAACTTCGGTTTCCGAGAATGTTGAAAAAGTCGTTTCATAGTGAAACGAGAAACGACAGTTAATGGACGAGTTTGCGTCGCAAACTCGAAGTTAAAAATATTGTCAATATCCTTGACAATATTTTTAAACGCGCGCGATTTTTTATTTCGTTTTTTCAAGGAGATAAAAATCAAAATGAAAATTGCATTTTATGACACGCATTCTTATGAAAAGGAAAGCTTTTCGGCGGTCAACGAAAATTTCGGATTCGAAATTGATTTCTTTGACTTCAAGTTGAACGAAAAAACTGCGATGGCTTCAAAAGGTTTCGATGCGGTTTGCATTTTCGTGAACGACATCGCGGACAAAAAAGTTATTTCAATCTTGAAGGAAAACGGCGTTCGCCTAATCGTGTTTCGATGCGCGGGATTCAACAATGCGGATCTTGCGGCGGCGGCGGATGCCGGAATAAAAATCGTGCGCGTTCCGGCTTATTCGCCTTATGCGGTTGCCGAGCATGCGGTGGCTATGCTGCTCGCGCTCACTCGACACATTCCTCAAAGTTATCTTCGCACGAAAACTGGCAACTTCACTTTGGAAGGCTTGACAGGGCGCGACTTGCACGGACTTACCGCCGGAATTTTCGGCACGGGAAAAATCGGGCAAGTCATGGCGGAACTTTTGTCGGGTTTCGGAATGAAAGTGATTTTGTACGACAAATTTCCGAACCGCGAATGGGCGGATAAAAAAGGATTTGAGTATGTCGACGTTCCTGAGATTTTTTCTCAAAGCGACGTGCTCTCGTTCCATTGTCCGCTCAACGAGGAAACTTTCCACATCGCGAATCACGACAATATGAAGCGGATGAAAAGAGACGCGATTTTGATAAACACTGGACGCGGCGCGCTCATCGATTCCAAGGCGCTCGTCCATGCGCTCAAGCACAATGAAATCGGCGGTGCCGCGCTTGACGTTTACGAAGAGGAAAGCAAGTACTTTTTCAGCGATTGGTCGGCGGCCGTAATCACGGACGACACATTGGCGCGACTTTTGACTTTCCCGAACGTTTTGATTACGAGCCATCAGGCATTCTTGACTACGAACGCGCTCGCGAACATCGCGGAAGTTTCGCTTGAAAATGCCAAGGCGTTTGAAAGCGGCGCGGAACTGAAAAACGAAGTGAAGGCGTGATAAGTGGAGATTGAATAGCTGATAGTGAATAATGCGACACGCTGCGCGGCGCAAACGCGGTAGCAAGGCGCGGATCTTGCGATTTGTGCCTTGCGAAACTGTGGGTTATTGCATTGAATGCCCTTGCATGATATGTTGTGGTTGGGGAGGGGAGCGCGGTTTGTCGATGTACGCGTGTTCCTCTCCCTTTTTTATTCTTCCCCCGCCGCATCCGCGAGCGCAGAAATGTATTCGTTGTGCGCGGCGATTTCTTTTGTCGTACATCGCAAGCCTATGGCTTGCTTACGAGTTTTCGTTTGCTCGCCGAAAGGCTGCATTCGTCGGTGGCAAGACACCACCTTATCGCTTTGCTCACAAGAAGCACGAAAACTCGCGGCTTCTTTGAGAGAACGCTTTTGCTCGTCCTTCCTTTCGGTTTGCTCGGAAAAAAGCTTTTTCGCTTCGATTAAAATCTGCGCAGCGTCTTGCGCGCGAATGTGCAGACATTCTGCGATTTCAGCTTCCTGCGCGTTCGCAAGGTTTTCGAGAGTTACGAATTTTTTTGTGAGCGCGCGCGAGCGTTTTTCTCCTACGCTTGGAAGCGATTCGAAAATGCTCACAGTGTTTTCTTTTGTCTGAAGCGTGGCGCGGCGGCTCGTGGCAAAGCGGTGAGTTTCGTCGCGGACTCTCTGCAAGAGGCGCAGCGCGTCGCTTCTCTTTGGAAGGCAGATTGGCTCAGATGTGTGCGGTCGCCAAATTTCTTCGTCGCGCTTTGCAAGTCCCGCAATCGGGATTTCCAAATTCAGAGAGCGCAGAATTCCGTCCACGGCGTTCACTTGCCCGATTCCTCCGTCGATTAAAATCAAGTCCGGCAATTCCGCCTGCTCGTTCAAAAGGCGCGTGTACCTGCGGCTTACGGCTTCTCGCATCGATGCGAAATCGTCGATGATGCCGTCCGTGGTTTTCAGGCGGAAGTAGCGGTAATTTTTTTTGTCGGGATTTCCGTTGTAAAAGCTGATGAGCGAGGCGACAGGAAATTTTCCTCCGATGTGCGCGATGTCGAAGCCTTCGATGCGGACGGGCAGGCGAGGAAGCGCGAGGCAATTTTTCAATTCTTCCAACGCGGGCGTGTCTCCGCGTTCGCGCAGACGGCGGATTATATCTTCGTGCGCGTTTTGCGCTGCCATATCCAAAGCCGCCTTGTGCCGCGCGGCGTTTTCCATTCGCTCCGTGACCAAAATTATTTTCGTGTCCGAATTGAATTTTTCTTTTATCCAGCGCGAAATGAATTCCAAGCCGCTTTGGGAGGGGACATAAATCGCGGGCGGCAAATCTTTTTCCTCTTCGTAATACGCGTTCATGAATTCTGGCAAAAGCTCGTTGTCTTCGTTCAGGCTTTCGGCGCGGTAGTTGTCGCGTCCTTGCACTTTTCCTTCGCGGATTTTCAAGACGGTAAAACTCACCAATTCGCCTTCGCGCCAATGCGCGATGTAGTCGCGGTCTTCGGCGGAAAAGTCTTCCACGATGTTTTGGTTTTGCATTATCAAAAGCGCTTTCAGCCCGTCGCGAATTCTTGCCGCTTTTTCAAAATTCAATTCTTTTGCCGCGGCTTTCATTTCGGCGGAAAGGGAATCTTCGGTTTGTTTTCCTTTTCCCTCAAGAAGTTTTGCGATTTCGCCGAAAAATGAAATGTACGATTGTTTGTCGATTTTTCCACAGCACGGCGCTTTGCAACGCCCTATGTGGTAATACATGCATGGATATTCGCGTTCGCGGAATTTTTTGCAGCGGCGAATCGGGTAAAGTTTGTAGAGAGTGTCGATGAAAGTGTCCAGCGCGGTGACATCGGGAAACGGTCCGAAATATGTGGAGCCGTCTTGGACCATTTGGCGCGTCTTGAAAAGGCGGGGGAATTTTTCGTTCGTGATTCGGAGCACGGGATAAGACTTTCCGTCTTTTAAATTGATGTTGTAGCGCGGCGTGTATTTTTTGATCAAATTGTTTTCCAGTAGAAACGCTTCGTATTCGTTTGCTGTCGTGATGTATTCGATTGAATTGGCGCGGGAAATCAGGAGTCGAGTCTTGATGTCCTTGCGGCCGGAAAAATATGAGGAAAGGCGGTTCTTGAGATTTTTTGCCTTGCCCACATAAATGACGGTTTCCTGCGGATTTCTCCAAAGATAGACTCCGCTGGATTCCGGCGCTTTGAGTGCGGTTTGATGCAATTTTTCTCGTGTCGAAATTTCCGAATTCATAATGAAACAAAAGTGCGCATGCGTTGCGCATGGAGAATAAATTTATGAAACTAAGAAAAATGATAACAATTTTTGCGTTCCTTTGTCTAGTCGTAGCGCATAATTTTTTCGCGGAAAGCAAGACGGTGACGCTCGGCGGAAAAAACGGCTGGCCGGAATTTGAAGCGGCAAAAGGAATCGCGCGCGGAATGGGAAGGTTCGGCTACGAATGCGTGGAGCTTGCCACGAACGCTCACGAAGTTTCCGTGGAAACCGACTTGCTTTTGGATTTCGAAGATTTCAAAAACGGCAATTTTTCCGATTCGAGCGGAAATTATACCGTGGAAAAAAATTCGCTTTTGAGCGTGTCGAAATCGATTATGGGAAAACGCGCGGCTTTGAGCCGAGGCAACGGAGACGGAATTTCTTTGCTCGGAAAGCCTGGTTCGGTTTTCGGCACGAAAAACCGTGGCGGTTCTTTTTCGATTGAGTTTTGGATTTGTCCCGCCACGTCGGAGAACGGCGAAGTGATTTTTGAATGGCATTCCTCGCGAATTGTCGACTACTACGTTTTTTTTCAAAAAATCGAATGCGCGTTCATAAACAATTGCGCTGTATGGACTTTCACTAATTTGTTTGAAGGCGCGCCCTCCGAGAACGGGGAAGTTCGCTTGGAAAGTTATACGATGCTCATTCCGGACAAATGGACGCGCCATGAAATTTCTTATGACGAGGAAAGTGGGCTTCTGGAATATCGCATTGACGGAAAAGTCGAGTCGCTGAAATTCATAACGGAAAGCGGTCGCGAAGGCGGCACGATTTTCCAGCCAATTTTCGGCGAAGTCGCCCCGATAAATATTTGCTCTTCGTTCGTCGGTCTCATCGACGATTTTAAGATTTCTCGTCGCGTTACGGATTCTTCCAATCCGAAGAATTTGAATTACGAGCGGTTTAAAATTGACGGCGGAAGTTTTCGCACAAAGCCGCTCGCCACTACGCCCGCTTCGGTTTTGAACAGCCTTTCGATTGTCGAAAACGTTCCGCCACAAACCGAGATTCGTTATTATGTCCGCGCGGGAGAAAATTATTTTGGCTGGGATGAAAATTTTCCTGAATGGAAGCAGGTGAAAAACGGCGAGGAAATTTCTGGCGTGAGCGGAAGATACTTTCAAATTGCGGCGGAACTTTTCCCTGACGGCGGCGGAAAGCGAACGCCTTCGGTTACGGAAATAAAAGTCAACTATTCGCAGACTCCGCTTCCGGCTCCTCCATTGAAACTTCGCGCACGGGCGAAAGACGGCGGCGTGGATTTGAGCTGGAATTTTTCGGTGGACGAAAACGCCGGCGGATATTATGTTTACTACGGAAATCGTCCAGGCGAATATTTGGGAACGGATGCCGACCAAGGCCCGTCTCCGATAAAAGTCCAGAACATCAGTCAGTTCAAATTGACTGGCTTGAAAAACGGCGCGATTTATTACTTTGCCGTTTCCACATATTCAAATTTGGATGAGCACATAAGCGGAAACGTTTCAAACGAAGTGTATGCTCGGCCAGGCAGGAGGTAATTTTATGTCAGTAAATTCATTGCTCTTGAATCGCGCGAATTCAGCGGTGATATCCCACGACTATGCGCTCGCCGCGCGGCTCTATAAAAGTCTGATCAAGGAAAATCCTGGGAACATGGATTTGCTCGCGCGGCTTGGAAATGTCTATATAAGAAGCGGCGAGGATGAAAAGGCTCTTCCTGTTTTTCAGAAATTGCTTGAAACGGATCCTCAAAATGCCGATGTTCTTTTGACGCTCGGGGGAATTTTCCGCCGCATAAAATGTTATGAGGAATCCATAGAAATTTTGAACAAGGCTCTCAAAGCCGGCGCGAAAGAGGAAAGCGCGTATTATAATTTGGGCTTCACTTACAAGCTGATGGGCAAATACGAAGACGCCATAGATTGCTTTGAGGTTGTAGTCACATTGGATCCAGGCGATGTGCTTGCCTATAACCATTTGGGCGTGATTTACGAGTTAAAGGGCGATCACGAAGGCGCGATTGCCGCTTATCAAAAAGGCTTGAAGGTTGACCAGAACCATCCGATCTTGCATTTGAACTTGGCGAAGACTTATGAGAATTTCGGCAATACCGACTGCGCGATTCGAGAATACGAAGCGGCGTTGCGCTACAAGCCGGGTTGGGGCGAAGCCTACGCCGACTACACAAACTTGCTTTTGAAAATCGGGCGCGTAACTGATGCGCAGAATCTCGCCGAACAAGGCATTTCCCTTAACGAGAATGACGCGCGTCTTCAATCTGTTTTGGGTGACATTTATATGGCGGAATCAGACTATGAATCCGCCGAAAAAAGTTATGCCGATTCAATTCAAATCGAAGGCGAACAGCCGTCCGTCTTAAAAGCGCTCGCGCATTCTCTTGAGGCGCAGGGCAAAAATGTCGAGGCTCTCGATGCGATTCAAAAGGCTCGCGACGCTTTTCCTGACGATGAGCAACTTTTAAAGGAGTCCGCGTCCATAAATTTGAGCGCGCAGAAGATAGTCGATGCGAGCAGGGATATTAAAGAACTTATCGACAAAGACAAAAACGATTTGGAAACTTTGGATTTGGCGGGACAATATTATATCTGTACCAATGACGAACGCCGCGCGCAAAAGGCTTACAAGAAGATCGAGTCAAGCGATTCGAAATACAAAAAACATTTGAGCAATGCGTCAAATCGCTATAAGCAGAAAGGCGATTTGGAAAAGGCGGAGAACTACATTAACAGATACCTCGCTGCCAATCCGAATGACGCGAAGGCTTTGGTTTCGCTCGCATCGATAGAAGAGCGACTCGGCAATATGAACAAGGCCCTTGAAAATTATAACAGGGCTTTGGCGTATGATACGAATAATCATATCGCCAAAATTTCCGCCAAACGTCTGGCTCTGTCTGTCGGCGTCGCCAATGTTTCTGCCGCTCCGACAATTGAAATGGAGGGAACACAGGAGAAAGCCGGAGAAACTGATTCATTCGAAACGCTCGCTGAAACTGAGCGAAAAATTCCTCAAGAAGAAACTGTCGCTGAAAGTCAAGTCGAAGAAAACTCATCAGACGATGATGCGGATGACTTTAATTTGGATGCTTTCGGAGAATCTCATTTGATTGACGATGACGAAGAATTGGATTTCTTTGGAATTGCTGACAGCCATGATGAAATCGAAGGAAGCGATTCGGAAGATATGAATTTGCTTGATGAAGAGTTAAGTTTGGACGATGATGTTTTCGAGATTGCGGATGTTGATGATGAACCATCTTCAAATCATGATATTGAAAATTCTAAAAAAGAATCTTTGCCAAAAACAAATCATGAGACAAATTCCGCTTCTGAGATTCCCGTCGCTGCGACTGCGTACGCGGAAAAAATATCGCGGATGACAGAAAGTACGCAGCGCGTTCTCGAAGCGGCATCGGCGGCGCAGCTTGCCGCCGTCACCGCGCAATTGACCGCCCGACAAGCGAAAGCCTTTGACGATGCGGATGACACGGCGAAAAAACTTGCGGAGGAACAGGAAGCCGCGCGTAAAGCTGTCGAAGAAAGCGAGAAAAAATTGGCGGAAGAAAAAGCCGCGCTTGAAGAAGCCGAGGAAAATGCGAAGAAGCTGGCAGAAGAAAAAGCCGCCGCCGAGGAAGCCGCGAGAAAACTCGCGGAGGAACAGGAGACCGCCCGAAAGGAAGCCGAGGAGACCGCGAAGAAACTGGCGGAGCAAAAAGCCGCGCTTGAAGAAGCCGAAAGAAAATTACAGGAAGAGCAAGAGGCTTCTCGCAAGGCTGCCGAGGAAGCCGCGAAAAAATTGGCGGAAGATGTGGAGGCTGCAAAAGAAAACGCCAAAAGAATGGCCTTTGACGCGGCGTTGGAAAAAATGCAAAGTTTTGTTCCTGCCGTCGAAAATATTTTGAAAAGCGAGGAAAGCGAGCGCGATTTTGAAAGCCAGATAAAATTATTCAAGACCTTGCGCGCCTTGAGCGAATCGCTTCCGCCAGACGAAAAAAAGGAATTCCTCCAAAGTCGCACGCGCGTAACGCTCGAATATTTGATTTCCGCGCTCGAAGGCGAGCCTGGCCTTCTGAAGACTTCTGTGGCCTTGCGAAAATCAGGCGTGCTCACTGGCATCGTTCCTGAAAACGCGTCCGCTACGAATCGTTCGATTGAGGAACTTTTGAAAATCGTCGTTGGCGACATGAAATCGCTTTCAAAGGATTTGGAGGAAGAGGACTTGTCGTTCGCGCTCGCAAAATTGGCGGATGAAGTTTTGGAAAAAGAATAGGGCGCGATTTTGGAGAGGGCAAAGTTTTTCAAATCAAAAGGGATGCGGTAAGACGCATTCTTTTTGATTTATTTTAGCCAACATTGCACTCCTCCTTTAGAGTGTCATATTCTGCCAGCCATTTGATAAAAAATTTTACAAGGTCTTCCAAAAGCCCTTCGTGATATTCCTAGTTTTTTATCCATTGCTTCGAGCCGACATTCACAAGGTAAAAACCCGCGTCCTGCCCGTCGCGTTCCGTCACAAGTTGGTTGAAAGTCTTCGGGTCGCCCATAATGCTGTCGTACTAAACGCCGCCGACAAAACCCGGCGCGAATTCCTCGCCGCGATAAGGCTTTGAAACCGTGGCGGTAAAAAATTCTTCGTTGCTTTTTTCTCGGGTGGCATCGATTTCCTCACGCGACATTTCGGGAACGCGAACGCAAGAAACAAACAGCGCGGATGCGAGGAGGGGGAAGGCTTTTGCAAACAATCGTAATGCAGATTCCATAACGAAAAACTATTATACAACATTTCAAGAAAAAAGAAAAACAAAAGCAATGGAATTATGAATGGCAACTTTCATTTCAATCTGTTGTCTAAAATGTAAAGATTAAAAATATCAAGATGAAATAAACATATGAGAAAACAAAGAAAAAGCAGAGCGTTTAAACAAAGAAGCAAGAAGATTCATAAACATTCTTCTCACACGACACTTTGACAAGCCATCTTATTTTCTTTATTGCCTCACTGGAAAAGGATTCACGCACGCTTCCATAGGACTTGGCGAGGAAAAAGACACATTCTACAGTTTTTCCACAAAGGGATTCAGAATTGAAAAACCGAACAATGGCGGAAAAAGGACGGACATTTAAAATCAGCAACTAAAATTGCGTTGCTGATTTTAATCTGAGTTTTCTGCGAAAACTCAGACTATTTTATGTCGTTTATCATTTCATTGTGAAACGACTTTTTCAGCAACTCGAAAGTTGATACTTTCTTCGTTGCCGAAAAATAAGGGGCGAATTTACGGCACAGTTTACCGCATAAAAGTCACTGAACTCGTATATCAGAAAATAAAGAAATTTATTTATCGTGTAAAGGTCAATCAGAAAAAATACAAATACAATCTCATGGGCTTGATATTGGCAATGATCCACATTCCGTTCAAAATCAAAAACGCGTTCTTTTGCTCCCAATTTGTGGCGGAGGCGTTGAGAGTTTCAAAAATGATTCCTGCCACTGTGTCAAGTTCAAAAGTCCTGCCGAACAAGATATACGACTTGATAAAGGCGAAAGCCTATGCAAAAAGGATGTATTGAAAATGGGCAAGTAAAATGCCAAGCAAGTGCGATTCGCGTTCTTGGCGGCGAAGTTCTGCAAACTCGCGTGGACGAATTAGGCATCCTCGGAAATTGAGATTTCCTAAGGTGCTTAACTTTTAAGGAAATAATTGATTCGTGCGCTTGCGCGATTCCCGCAAAACAATTCATTTCAGCATTTTCGCCAGTTGCTCAAAGAAATTCATAAGCCGCTTGTAGGCGGTCCTCTCTTCTTCGGACAGGCGACTCATAAGCCTCTTGAATGCCGCCGCCTCTTCTCCTGCATAGTCGGGATTTTTCTCGTCAATCTCAAAATCCGTCGGATAGGATTCTATGGCCGAAACCATCTCGTTGGCAAATCCCAAACGTCCTTTTTGTGACCTTATGTCATGCTTGATGAAAGGGCTTTTGTATCGTTCCGAGCGTTCGGTAAAATTGTCTGTGCAAATAGAGCCGAATGGAACTTCAAGAGTCAGAAAATAGCATTCATGGCTGTCATCATATCCGTCATAAGTTTTAAAGAATGGTTCTTTGCTCGGCAGAAAATAGACTTGGCAATAGCCGAACGGAAGTTCGCCGATTTTCTCGATGAAAACATCTACCACATCCGAAGCGCTCACTCCGTCCACCGCCACCAAAACCTCGCCGAACGCAAGGCTCGCGGACAAAGCCAAGATTGCAAAAAGTGCGCATTTCCTTTTCATGATTTTCTCCTGTATAAAAAAATTTTCCGAAGTCTTGCCGCTTTTTTCTTGTCAATACTTCGCTTCCCATGAAGAGACGAACTTGCCCTCTCCGTCCTTGAAGTTTCCGCAAAGTATGATGATGAAATCTATCAGTGCCCAGATTGCCCCAAGCCCGAAACAGCATGTCAAGAGAATCTGCAAGATTCCAGTTCCCACTTTCCCCACATAGAAGCGGTGGATTCCAAGATACCCCAAAAAGAATGCCAGTAGTGCCGCGACCGTTCGGCTTTTTCGTGAGCATTCGGAAGGTACAGCAGTTTTCGCTTCTATCGCCGCCACGCATTCAGGGCAGAACTTCGCCCCGCCTTCGATTTCCTTTCCGCAATTAGTACAATACATTTGCCTTTACTCCTTTTATTTGTTTATTTTGTGAAAATATTTATTTCCCATGAAACATTGATTTTATTCGACGCATCTTTTTGCTTATGTTAAGGAAGAAACTTCAGTTAAAGTTTTTCCTTTATTGTCAACAATTTTCAATGAGTTTCCGTTGCAAAGAATAATTCGCACATCATCTTCGACAAGTTTTTTGTAAAATGATTTTTCGATTTTTGGTTCTGCACAAGCAAAGTAAATATACTTTAAGGCTGTGGAAAAATCGAAAAATTCAAGACATCCTTCGCAAAGATAAACTACCGCGTCTGCATCAATTTCTTTCGCCATCTTACTCGTCTTTGTTGTTTTGCTGTTTAAGTTTTCTTTCAATACAAAAATATTTTTTGCATCAGGAGGTAGCAGGGTTTCATCAAAATAGATATTTGCGTCTTTGCGTGAAGCTGGAGTTTTCCAAATTGCAAAACCTACAAATGCTATAATTCCTCCAATAATTATTGAAACAATCACTTTCTCCCATATTTCCATTCCCAATCCTCCCAATTCAACTATACCGTACAAAAATGCAAGCAATATTCCCATACAAACAAAAAACACAATGGGCAAACTTTTCTCTTTCATTTTTCACTCTCATAAACTTTGCGGTCAAATTCTATTTCATCTGAATCCTTATTGTTGCCCTTTGCCCACACACAAAAAGCCACCACTTCGCCAACGACAAGTCCAAAAATCACAACGAAAAAACAAAGGCGCGACAAACCATTCAATTTTTCGCAGAACGCGACAATCTCAAATACAAGCAGTCCTGCTGAACAAATGCAGACAACCCACCCCGCCGCGATGTTTATTTTTGAAACTGAGAATGACCTACCCGCACTATAGATTTTATAAAGCGGGCCTGTAACATAATCTTCCAACAAGTCGATGTGATTTTCCCAGTTTTCCTGCCAATGCTTGGAAGCGTAGCTCGAACAAAGCCATGCAAGGCAAAAGAAAAATCCAAGAGCAGAAAGAACAAGCAAAGGAATTGTGCCATGTATGAATACATTATCTTCATTATAATGAAATTCTTTTTGCACACTGAAGAACGCCGTGTAAATTGAAACAATGAACGCCCAAAAATAAGTGGCGCGTTTCCAGTAAAGACTGATTTCAAACTCGCGGATTTTTGCCGCCTGCTCGTAGGCTTTTTCGAGTTTGCTTTTGTTTTCTGCTTGACCCGCACCTGCTTGTACTTCGTGCTTTTGAAAGCAACCGTCATATTCTTTGCGGGAAATATTTCTGCGCCGTTTCCAATGCATAGACATAAAAATATATCTCCTTATATTTATTCATATAACACAAACGCCGACCAATAATACGGATGCGAATAATCTTCGCTCCTTTGGAATTCAGCCTTTGTGCGGCGATATGCCTGCTCATAAGTCATGCCGTTCCTTTCAACTTTTTTGTACATACTCGCCATAAATTCCGCCGTCGCCTCATCGTCCACGCTCCACAGCGTTACGCCCACATGACGCGCACCCGCAACCATAAACGCGCGGTTCAAACCTGTCATTCCATCTCCAACTTTCACTTCGCCAAGCCCTGTCTCGCAGGCAGAAAGGCATACCATATCAGCATCAAGGTTTAGCTCAGAAACTTCCGGGATAGTCAGATACCCATCGTTAGAAGAAGTGTCGCCCAACTTTCCAGACACCTCTGAAAATAAAATGCTTGACAACTCCGCGAACGACCTGTCAAAATATCCGTGACAAGCAAAATGCAATACAGAATATTTTGCAAGAGTGCCATCTTTTGAAAGAGATTTCAGATTGAATTCCGTCGCATTTTCCTGCGTATATTCGTGATACTTGCTTCCTGTAAAAATGTTTCCTTTCAATGAATTCAACTCAGAAAGCGTTCCGGGCAAATCCATCCATCGTAAGTTCTTCTGATTGAAATATTCGGCAGGACCGTTTTCTTGAATCGCCTTATATATTGCCGCTTTTTGCACATTGTCAGAATATTCCAGTTCAAAATTTATCAGTTGAAATCCACGCTTCTGTCCTCTGCTTGCATCCGTTTCGTCAAAAGTCCGCCGATGTTCTTCCGAAGAAAGCGTTGAATCGTACCATGCGCCGCCGAAAGCAAGCATTTTCAATTCTTTTGCGCGGGAAGCATCCGAAATCATGCTCACAGAAACAGACGGAGACAACGATACGGCATACTGTTCGCACAGCATTTTCTCATTTTCGCTATTCCGCAGCGCATCAAATGGAAGAAATGAAAGGCTTCCGTCCGGCACAATTAGAATTTGACTTTTCCCTTTTATATATGGAATCACCGGCTCTATCAATTTTTCATACAATTCATTTCGAACATCTTCAAAGACAACTTCTGGCGCAGGTTTCGCACGCGCGTTTTTCGGGATGATGTTTTCACGGAGTTTTGTAACCGCACCCGCATAATCAAAACTTTCATCAAGCGGAATTGCCACAATCGTTTTTTTTGTGATGACAATGCAATATGATTTAAAATCGTATTTTTCATTGAACTCTGAACTTATTGCTTTCTCCATTTCCTGATTTTTCAGTACATATTCCAAAATCACCTTTCCGTTGCCACACCATTTTTGTGCCGTTTTCGCCGAAATTGGTTTCGGATTGCGAAGCTGCGTGTACTTAGGAAGGCGTTTGCTGATGGACTCTTCCAAATTTTCAAGTTTCTTTTCAGCGTCAAAAAGTTCTGTGACTGCCTTTGAAATCAAGTTTTGATTCCTCTCTTCGTCAGGAAGCGAGTTTTGCGTTTCCATTTTGTTTCGCGCATCGGAAATTTGCTTCAAAAGGTTTTTCGCATCTGCTCTTTCTGCGTCCGTTATGCCGTTTAGTTTAAATGCCGCCTCTGTTCCAATTTGATCCAAAAATCCCCGGCTTCGCAAGGATTCCGAATATTCAAACGCTTTATACGGATTTCCGTTTTTTGCCTCAAAGTCAACGCCATAATAATACAAAGGAAGAAAGTCAAAAAGAATTTCCTGCTTTATCGACTGCAAATCAAAGCGAGTGCATTCAAGGGTTTGTGAAAAAAGATCCAAAGTTTCGCTGATAAATTCAGGGTGTTCGTCAAGACGATAAAGACGCGCATTTTCTATAATCATCTTTAGGTTGGACAAAATCGACGCATAATTTCTATTCACTCGATAACCTTCAAAGGCTTTTCTGTAATATTCTATAGCCTCTTCTGTTCTAAGATTACCCGCACAGGAAATGGCAAGTTGCATATATGCATTTGATGTTTGTGTATTCAAGTCTCCATATTTTTTCTTGTACAGTTCAAGGGCAATTTTTTCCATTTTTATGGCTTGTTCTCTGTTTCCTTCAGCACTTTTAATTATTGAACAACTTTCCCATAAATCTGCCATCAAGTCAGTATTGTCGCCAGGAAGTTTTTCAACAATTTTGCACGCTTTATAGTAGCACTCAAAAGCCTTTTGATATTGCTTTTTATTTGAGTAGATGCTTCCAATGTCTGAATAGTATTGCACGGCTAATCTGTTGTTTTCTCCAAAAAGAGAGACATACATTTCCACTGCTTTATTAAAATAACTTAATGCCAAGTCATAGTCATCTTTTGACCTATAAATTCGACCTATGGAGTTGTAAGATTTTGCCACTAAATCGTGTTTTTCCCAAAAAAGTGATTTTATTATTTCTATCGTTTTTTCATAATGCGAAATCGCCCTGTCATAGTCTCCTTTCGATTTGTAAATATCCGCTATGTTAAAATAACAAGTTGCTGTTTTTCTGCTGTTCTCTCCGTAAATATTTAGGGCAATTTCCAATGCCATCTTATAACACTTTTCGGCTTCTTCATTATTATTCATCGACCTGTATACTGCGCCTCTGTTTGTAAGTAAAATTTCTTTCATGTCAATATCATTATCATAGAATTTTGAAAGGAGGTCATAGGCTTTTTCATTCCACTCAAGCGCGGTTTCAAACTCGCCTGTTTCAAAATAATATGCACCGATATCGTCGCACATTCCTACAAAATCTCTGCTTTCTTGCGCTCCGATTCTCTCCATAATTTCGAATGCCTTTTCAAGGTTTTTCAATGCTTCATTGAAATCAGTTTTTACTACATACAATCTTCCTATACTGCGGTACAACTTTGCTTCTTCTTTTTCGTTTTTTCCTTCTTTTGTTTTTCTAATCACAAGTGCCTTTTCATAATATGAAATTGCTTTGTCATATTCTTCATTTTTATCGTATGCAGTACCGATATAGTGGTATACATTTGCGGCAAAATAAATATTGTCATTTGAACTTTCAAAAACTTTTAGTGCCTTTTGACAATATGGAAGTGCGGCATTTATTTCACCCTTTTCTAAATATGAATAGCCGAGAAAACTATAACAATTCGCCGTGTACATATCATTCATGCCGTATTTTTTTTCACAAAGCGGCAAAGCCTTTTTGTAATACTCAATCGCGAAATCGTATTCGGCTTTACGAAAAAAAATTCCACCAAGTTCATAATACTTATCTGTAGCACCAAGAATATCACATTGCGGAGATTCATACATCGCAATTGCTTTTTTCAAATACAGTATTGCACTGTCATCTTCACCCTTTTCCAAATATGAATATCCGATAAAACTATAACAACTTGCCGTGGACATACTATTCACGCCATATTTCTTTTCATAAAGCGGAATTGCTTTTTTGTAATACTCAATCGCAGAATCGTAGTCTCCAGCATCGTAGAATTCATTTCCTTTTGAATAAAAATAACTCGCATCATTTTCTGATTGCGCATACATACCTGCGCATAAGACAAAGAGAATAATAGGGGCAATTGCTTTTAGTTTCATTTTGAAATCCTTAACTTGCGGAAATTTTTGCACTCTTTGAATGCATATAAATTCCGCAAGCTTTGAAAATTTAGTTTGTGAACATTCCGTAGCAGCAGTCCCATGGGGATGTGTTCTTTATGACAATCCAAAAAGAACCAGTCCATTTTGGAACAAAACTAGCATAGCATCCCAAGTTGTAACTTGTGTCTTTTGTGATTAAGTTCCAATTCTCATCGTAAATATACAAGTCCAAATCTGCATAATCGATAGAGCGCACCATGACTTCCGCAAACCGTCCCGCATAGAACGGAATCTTATATCGTGTAGTTCCATTATAGCCATATGCAAAACTATAGTCATATTTCGGTCCGCCTACCGCGCCGCGCGTTCCGCTTTTCTTCAGCCACTTTTCCACCTTTGCCGCCCACTGAAGCATAGTCTTGTCTTTGCCGGCAAATTTCTTTCCGTCTTCAAGAAGTTTTTCTGCGGTGAATCCGCTTTCGCTTGCGGGCTTTTCACTTTCGGCTTTTTCTCCTTTCTGTTCCGGAGTTATGCCGAGTTCCTGAGTCGGAATTTGCGCAAGGATTTCAGCCGCACCGATAAGCGCAGAAGAAGAAGTGTTCGCATAGCCGTATTCCGCAAGGGAATATGCCGTTTGCAAAGACTTCATCTCTTCCGATACCGACTGCTCAAGTTTTGGCTTTTCTTCATCCAATTCACTTTGCGCACTTACGGTTACTACGGCAAAAATCGCCGCGAAGAATAAAAATGCTCGTTTCATAACGAACTCCTTAAAATTAATATATTTACTTTCATACGAAAGCAATTGCCAAATTAAAGAAAAACTTGTCAAACATATCAAATGTAATTTCAGTCAATCAATGCCTTCGCCAGCGCCAACCCTATTGGTTGCACTTTTGTTAGTTGAATATTTTATCTCAATGCAAGATTTTCCGTCATCGAGAAAAATCTTCGCGTGTTTCAATTTTTGCGCTTGTTCTACAGAAATCGCCAATCTTGGCGCACAAAAATGGATTTCTTCGATATTTCCTGGTGTTTCAAAATCCACTTTTGAAAAGTCAACATCATCTTTTACATACAAATAGTTTTTCCGCAGGGAACTTTCTTTCCAGCATTTGAAATGTCAATCCAATATGCCTTGTTCCATTCATCTGCTGTCTTATACAGTTTTGAATAGTCCATGCAAAAGTTGCTTTCAGAATTATTGCAAGAACTATCGCAACAATACACAACGACAGAGCCAACAAATAATATTGCAGTTATCACAACAGTCACAAAGCAACAATTCTTCATCACGCAAATCCCTCCAAATCTCGCCGCCGCGTAGAACAAAGCCAGCACCGTTCCGCATATCGCAATCACAGCCTTGCTCATATCGTCTTTCTTACTCATATTCCGCCCTCTTGAAATTCAATTCTTGTTTTGCTTCGTTGTTTCCCATAAGGCGCGACTTTGCGAAGCGCAGGAAAATCGCAAGAAACGCAATTGAAGCCGCAAAAAGCGCGAAGCAGAGCGCGGGACAAGGTGCAAACCATTTTTGTATGCAGTCAACAAGCTGCAAGACGAAAAACGCGCCGCTTGCAAAGATAAGCGCGAGGCAAAGCCATTCGTTGATTTTGGAAACGGAAAAACTTTTTTCGGTGTCGTAAAAATAAGTCTTGTAAAGTTTGCCGGCGAATTCGTCTTCCAAAAGCCCTTCGTGATATTCCAAGTTCTTTATCCATTGCTTCGAGCCGACATTCACGAGGTAAAATCCAGCGCAAAACAAAAATCCCAAGAACGCAAGCCCGAGTCGTATCAAATGTGAGTGTGGAATGTTCGCGTCGTCCTTGCCGCCATTGGCATTGGCACTGATAAAAAAGAACGCCGTGTAAATTGAAACGATGAACGCCCAAAAGTACGCCGCGCGATGCCAATACATTTGGATTTCAAAGCGGCGGTTTTCGGCCGCTTCTTTGTACGCGGCTTCGGAGAACCTGCCTTTTGTTGTTTCCTTTTCGATGGTCCTTGAAGAAATTATGCTTCCAGTCGCGTCGTAAACTGTTATTGTGGTGGTGGTCTTTTCAGGAGTGATTTTCAATCGGCTTTCGTATTCGCTTTTTGAGCTGAACAAGTCCTTCGTTATGCGCATGGAATCTCTCCCTTATTTTTCAGCGACGAAGAAAATGTCAGTTTTCCAATATGCTTAATTTGCGATTTCGGACAAATTTGAGAAATTGTATTGTTTGCTATTGAGTCTTTTTCACGAGATTGCGCTACGCATGTATGGGGGGGGGTAGAGAGGTTTGGCTTTTTTCTGTGAATTGCAAGCGCATATTTTCATTATATGCAGAAAACGCCGCTTTGTCAATAGAGCGCAAAAAGAGAGAAGATGAGTTTTCAGAATTTCACAGCTGCCCGCCAATGACCGCTTGGCGAAGCAAATTGTTCACGCGAGTTTGCCAGCCTTTTCTGCTTTTGCGGAATGCGTCCAAAATGTCAGCGTCAAGGCGGATGCTCAAAACCTTTTTCTGTGGCTTCCTCAAATATTAACTATTCACTGTCAACTATTCATTGCTTCGCTTCGCAATTACATCTTCTCCAAGAAAGGCACGAGCACTAAGTCCATCGCGCTTTTCATCACGGCGAGCGTGCTTTGTGCGAGCGCGAGCCTTGCGCGGGCGAGCGGCTTTGTTTCCGCGTTCACAATCGGGCAGTTCTGGTAGAACTTGCTGAAAAGTTTTGCCGTGTCGTAAAGGAACGCCGCCACCAAACTGGGATCGAAGTTCTGCGCCGCCTTGCAGACGGTTTCTGGGAACGCGCCGAGCTGCTTTGCAAGTTCCCATTCGTCGCCGCCAGAAAGAAGTGCCGCCGCCTCTTCGCTCACTTCGCCTTCGATTCCCTCCGCCTTCGCTTTTTCCAAAATCGAAGAAATCCTCGCCGTCACATATTGCAGGTAGGGGCCTGTGTTTCCGTTGAACGAAAGCGATTCTTCCGGATTGAAAAGCATGTCCTTTATCGGCGTGGCTTGAAGCAAATAATAATGCAGCGCGGAAAGCGCGATTTTTTCCGCCACGTCGTCGGCGTCCGCCAAATCCTTGTCTCGCCCTTTTTGCCGGATTTCTTCCAAAGCCGCCGAATGCAAATTGTCAATCAAATCGTCAGCGTCAACAACTGTTCCCTCGCGGCTTTTCATTCTTCCGCTCGGCAGGTTCACCAAGCCGTAAGACAAATGGTAAAGTTTTTGCGCCCATTCAAATCCGAGTTTTTTCAAAATGTAGAACAATGTTTTAAAATGAAAATTCTGTTCGGTCGCCACGACGTAAATCATTTGGTTGAACGGCCAGTCGTTGTGCCGCGCGATCGCCGTGCCGATGTCCTGCGTGATGTATACCGAAGTGCCGTCGCTTCGGAGCAAAACTTTTTCATGATCCTCGCCATCCTTGCCTTTTCCCACGGCTTCGGTTATGTCAACACGCACTGAGCCGTCCTGAGCCTTGAAGAAAATTCCTTTTTCAAGTCCGCGCTCGATTTCGTCTTTTCCTTTGAGATAGGTGTCGCTTTCAAAATAAAGCTTGTCGAACGAAACGCCTGTGCGCCCGTAAGTCTGCTTGATTCCGTCCAGCGTCCATTCGTTCATTTTCTGCCAAAGCGCGCGGACTTCAGCGTCGCCTTTTTCCCAAGCGACGAGCATTTCTTCCGCCTTGCCTTGCAGGTTTTCTTCGGGATGTTCCTTTGAATATTTGTCGTATTCCACATAGCATTTGCCCACGAAATGGTCGCCCTTCATTCCGAGCGAGGAGGGGGTGTCGCCCGCCGCTTCGTGAAACATTTTGTACGCGAGCATGCTCTTGCAAATGTGGATTCCGCGATTGTTTATGATGTTTACCTTGAAAACTTCCGCGCCCGCCTTTTTCAAAATCCGAGAGACGCTTTCGCCGAGCGCGTCGTTCCGCATGTGTCCGAGGTGGAGCGGCTTGTTCGTGTTCGGGCTTGAGAACTCAAGCATGATTCGCTGTCCCGAAAGAGGCATATTTCCCGCCGCGTCAAGCGAGCCGTAACTTTCTTTTTGCTCTGCGATTTTTTCCAGAATCGCAAAAGTCTCGCTCGCCTTGTTCAGTTTGAAATTGACATAAGGACCTGCGTTCAATATTTCTCCGAGCGAGGAAATCTTTATTTCGACTTTGTTGCCATCGGGGATTTCGCATTCAATTGAATCCGCTCCGCGCAAAATCTGAACTACGCCTTCGGAAATCTGCGGCGGCGCGATCCGAAAAATCTTCGCGAACGAAAAAAGCGGAATTCCAATGTCACCCATTTTCGGGTCTGGTGGCGTTTCAAGCGTGAGCGCGCTCGCCTGTATTTTCTCCGCTTGAATATTTTTCTCTGCCTTCAACTGGTTCAACGCCGCGGCAACCGCCGCGCGGATTTGTTCTTTTGTGTCCATAATTCATTTTAGCAAAAAAAATCGACTTGTTCAAGGACGGTCGATGCGACGCTTGCGTCGCATCGCAGGTAGTCTATTTGAAAATTGATTTCCGTGATGCCAAGAAAATTGATACAAGAAAATCACGCTTGCAAAAAAAATGACCCTATGTTATAATTGCAAGTTATGGGTGGAAAGTCAAATAATTCGGCGGCGAAAGAAACTTCAAAAAAGCTCGCCGTGCAAAACGCGGCTTCAAAAAATGCCGCATCTTCGGCGAGAGCCGCCGTTTCCAAAAAGGCGGAACCCGTTTCGAAAACGAAATCAAAATCTAAAGAAGGCGAAAAAAATTCGCTTGCGAAAACCCCACGGAAAAGTGCGGCGAAAAAATCTGCCAATCAAGGCACGGCCTTGAAAAACAATGATTCTTCACCAAAAACGGTTTCTCAAAAACCAGAGGCTTCGCTCTCTTCGACTTCGCAAAAAAAGTCCACGCCAGCGAAAAGCGCGACTTCTCCTGTGGCAAAAAAAGCCGCGTCCAAAAATTCAATTTCATCGGCGAAAGCAAATCCGCAAGGCGGGCTTGTCAGGCAAACTTCGTCCTTGAAGTCTGCGGCCGCAAAGGCAACGCCAAGCGTACAAAGCAAGTCCGTCAAGCAGCCTTCTACTGCGAAATCTGCGACTTATGACGAAAGCCAAATACAGCATTTGGACGCGCTTGAGCACATCCGCCTTCGTTCGGGAATGTACATAGGACGGCTCGGCGACGGCTCGAACCAAAACGACGGAATTTATGTTTTGCTGAAGGAAGTCATCGACAATTCAATAGACGAATACATCATGGGATTCGGCAAGCGAATCGACGTCGCGCTCAAGGACAACCGCGTAAAAGTGCGCGACTACGGGCGCGGAATTCCGCTGGGCAAAGTCGTGGACTGCGTGAGCGAAATCAATACGGGCGCGAAATACAATGACGACGTTTTCCAATTTTCGGTGGGAATGAACGGCGTGGGCACGAAGGCGGTGAACGCGCTTTCCTCGTATTTCCGCGTGGTTTCCGTGCGCGACGGCGACTGCGCCGAAGCGATTTTTGAGCGCGGAAAATTGGTCAAGGAACGAAAAGGACATCTCAAGGAAAAGCAGCCGAACGGCACTTATTTTGAATTTGTTCCGGACGAGGAAATTTTCGGAAAGTACTCTTACAATATGGAATTCGTGGAAAAGAGAATTTGGAACTACGCATATTTGAACGAGGGTCTTTCGCTGCATCTGAACGGAAAGGAATTCAAAAGTTCAAACGGTCTGTTCGACTTGCTCAACAACGAAATCGAGGGCGAAAGTCTGTACCCAATCGGAAGTTGCGTCGGCAAGCAAATAAAGTTCGCGTTCACTCATACGAACGGCTACGGCGAAAATCATTTTTCTTTCGTGAACGGACAGTACACGGCGGACGGCGGCACCCACCTCAACGCGTTCAAGGAAGGCTTCGTCAAAGGCATCAACGATTTTTATCAGGAAAGTTTTCGCGCGGAAGACGTGCGCGAAGGAATGGCGAGCGCGGTCTTGGTAAAAGTAAAAGATCCGATTTTTGAAAGCCAGACGAAAAACAAGCTCGGAAACACGGACGTGCGACAATGGATTGTGGGCGAAGTGCAGGCCGCGCTGATCGACTGGCTTCATCACAACCCGCAAGCCGCCGCGAAGATAAAGGAAAAAATTCAGACGAACGAAAAGTTGCGCACGGAATTGAGCGCGGTAAAAACGAAGGCGAAGGAAGCCGCGAAAAAAATCAGCATAAGAATTCCGAAGCTCAAAGATTGCAAGTTCCACGTTTCGGACGGAGAAAAAGGCGCGAACTCTATGATTTTCATCACCGAGGGAGATTCGGCTTCTGGAACGATGACGCATTCGCGCGACTCTTCCTACCAGGCGATTTTTTCTTTGCGCGGAAAGCCTGAAAACATGTACGGTAAAAAGCAAAGCGACATTTACAAGAACGACGAGCTTTACCAGCTGATGATGGCGCTGGGAATCGAAAACGACGTGGCGAATTTAAAATACGCGAAGATTGTAATCGCCACCGACGCGGACAACGACGGCTACCACATCCGCAATTTGGTGATGACTTTTTTCCTCGGATATTTCGAAGAACTCGTGACAAGCGGCCGCGTGTTCATTTTGGAAACCCCGCTTTTTAGAGTGCGCAACAAAAAGGAAAACATTTATTGCTATAGCGAGGCGGAGCGCGACGCGGCGCAGGCGAAGTTGGGAAAGAGCGCGGAAACATCGCGCTTCAAAGGATTGGGCGAAATCAATCCCACGGAATTCAGCCAGTTCATTCAGGGCGAGACAATGCACTTGACCCCAGTGGAAATCAGCCAGTTGAAGACCGTGCCGAAACTTCTGGGCTTCTACATGGGCAAAAACACGCCCGAACGTCGCGAATTCATTGAAAAGCATCTTTTGAGCAACGCGGAGATTGACACATAGGAATTAGACGCAGATGAACACAGATTGACAAAGATGGGACACGAATAAAATTCTTCATCTGCGTCCCTTCATCATACATCGGCGTTAATCCGTATCTAATTTTTTTTACGGAAAAAAAATAGAGGAAGTTATGGCATTTGTTAAAAACTTATTCGACAAAAATTTCATAGAGTACGCGAGCTATGTCATTCGCGACCGCGCCATTCCGGATTTGGAGGACGGGCTCAAGCCGGTGCAGCGGCGCATCATGCACACGCTTTTTAAAATGGACGACGGGCGTTTTCAAAAAGTGGCGAATGTCGTCGGCGAATGCATGAAGTATCATCCGCACGGAGACGCTTCCATCGGCGGCGCGCTCGTCGTGCTCGCGAACAAGGGGATTTTCATCGAGCGGCAGGGCAACTTCGGAAATATGTTTACGGGCGACGGAGCGTCCGCGCCGCGTTACATCGAGTGCCGCGTTCATCCGCTTGCCAAAGAATTTCTCGTGACGAATCCTCACATCACGAAGTACATTCCGAATTACGACGGGCGTTCCACGGAGCCTGAAGTCTACCGCGCGAAAATTCCTGTCGCGCTCGTGATTGGCGCGGAAGGAATCGCCGTCGGAATGTCGACGAAAATCTTGCCTTACAATCTGCGCGAAATCTTGCAGGCGGAAATCAAGGCTTTGAAAAACGAGCCGTTTGAGATTTTTCCTGATGTTCCCACGGGCGGTCTCATCGACGTTTCAAATTACAATGACGGAAACGGAAAGATAATTTCCCGCGCCAAATTCGACATGAGCGACGAAAAGAAGATCGTCATCACGGAACTGCCGGTGGATACGACTAGCGAAAGCCTTTTAAACTCAATCGAAAGCGCGTACCGTTCCGGCAAAATAAAAATCGCCGCAATCGACGACTTCACCACCGACCATTGCCAAATCGAAATAAAGCTTCCGCGCGGCGTTTATGCGAGCGACGTGGAAAAGTCTTTGTACGCCTACACCGACTGCGAAAAATCCATCGCGTGCCAAATGCTCGTCATCAAGGACAATATGCCCACAGTGATGACCGCCACGGAAATCGTAAAATATTATGCGAAAAAACTCGTCGGCATCATCAAGGACGAATTGGAATTCGAGCGCGAGCAACTCGCCGAAGAATTGCATCAGCGCACGCTCGAGCGGATTTTCATCGAAGAGCGAATCTACAAAAGCATCGAGCAGATGAAAACCGCCGAAGCCGTGAACAAGGCGGTGAAAGAAGGCTTCGTGCCTTTTAAAAATGAGTTGCTCCGCGAAATCACGGACGAGGATGTTGAAAAACTTTTGCGAATTCCGATTCGCAGGATTTCGCTTTTCGACATCAACAAAAATCGCGATGAAGTGGCGGCGATAAACGGTAGGCTAAAAGAGATTGCGAAAAAATTGAAACATCTCACCGAATGCGCCGTGGAATATTTGAACGGTATGCTCGCCAAATTCAAGCCGGAAGAATTGGAGCGGCACACGAAGATTGCGAAGTTCGGCGCGGTGGACGTGAAGGAAGTGGCGAAGCGCGACCTTCCTCTGCGCTACGACGAAAAAGGCTATTTGGGATTGGGAGTCGCTTCCGGCGAAGAGCAATTGCGCGTAACTTCTTTCGACAGAATTTTCATCATGCGAAAAAGCGGAATCTTTACAGTATGCGATGTTCCGCAAAAACTTTTCGTGGGCGCGGGATTGGTTCATGTCGACTACGCCGAAAAGGAAAAAGTGAACGCGATTTTGTTCACGGTGATTTATCGCGACCCGAAAACAAAATTGTGTTTCATCAAACGTTTCCGCGTGATGAGCTGGATTATGAACCGCGATTATTTTTCCGCGCCCGACGGATGCGAAGTGATGCACGTGGACAAACGCGACAAATTCAAGTTTACGCTGAACTATGCGAAAAAGGCGCGGACGAAAATTCAAAAAGAAAATTTCAAGGCGGACGATTTTGCGGAGCGCGGAATAAAGGCGCAGGGCTTCAAATTGAGCGCGCGCGAAGTGGAAACGATAGAAGTAAATAGTTAATAATGAATATTGAATAGTTGGAGCGAGTTTTGGTGTTTTTTACGCGCAGCGTAAAAAATGCGAGCGGTGCGAGCAAAACAAAACTCGTAAGCAAGGCGAGGCCTTGCGACTGAATAGTTAATAATGAATATTGGATAGTTGGCGCGAGTTTTCGTGCCTCTTGAAAGTGTCGCGGGAAAATGGCAGGCGTCATTATCGGGCTTGATCCGATAATCTGTTTGCAAAAATAGATCTCTGGGTCGATGCCCGAAGATGACAGAATGTAAAGAAAATCTGGAGAAAATATGGACGAAAAAAGTTTGGTAAATTTTGACGAAAAGAAGCGCAAAAGTTTCACCGCGTTGGCAAAAAAATATCGCGACGCTTCAAAACTTTTGCTCCCGCGCGCGATTTTTATGTTTATGGTTTTCACCGCGATTTTAGTTTTCTCGTCGTCGCTTTTTATGGGCGTAGGAATTTCGCTTTTCGCAGTTTTCGCTTCAAGCGGAAATTTTCTTGCGACGATTTTTTTCATTGCTTTGGAACTGTCCTTTGTTTTCTGCGCGCTCGTATTGCACTACGGACTTTTTTTGAGCAACTTGCGTTTCATCCGAAACCAGCCAGTCGCGATTTCTTTTTTGTTCGCAGGATTCAGGCAGCGGCGGGCAAAAAAATTCGCGGCGTTTTTCATCGCGCCTCTCGTCTTGTCTTTCGCGCTCGCGATTGTGCCCGTGGCGACTTCCGCCATGTTCGAGGAAATTTCGCAAATCACGCAGCCGCAAGCCTTGCTTGAATATCTTTCGTCGCATCCGCAAGTCATGCAGACGATGTTTTTTCATTCGATGCTTTTTTTCCTGCTTGCGCTCGCGCTTTATTTTCCGTTCACGTTCGTTTGGCCTCTAGTCTATGACGAAACGCAAAATTATTTTTCAAAAATTTTTTCGCAGAGTTTGAGATTTTGGAAAGGACGATTTTGGAAATTCCTCGGATTTGAAATAATGTCGCACTACAAAGTGACTCTCGTGATTTTCGCATGTGGCGCGAGCGAATTTTTTATTCTCAAAAAATTTTCCTCGAATGTGGCGGCGCAAATGGTTTCGTCGCTGTTTGGATTCGTTTCGTTTTGCGCCACGATTCTTTTTTTTGCGAGCGTGATTCTTTCGATAAATTTCTTCTACGATGAATTTGCTTCAAGCCAAAAGGAAAGCGACGGCGAAAGCGTTGAGCAAGAAGCGGAACAAAAGCAGGATGAAAATTCTCAAGACGAAAGTACAAACTGAAAGCATCGCAAAAAATTCGCGTTTCATCGCGCAGGCGTTTCCGTGCCAAAGTCAGGACGAGGCGAAAAAAATTCTAAAGGCACAAAAAGAAAAGTATTTTGATGCGCGGCATGTGGTGCATGCTTTCGTGCTCGGACTGAACGCGGAAATTTTCGGCGCAAGCGATGACGGTGAGCCAAGCGGAACCGCGGGACGACCCGCGCTCGACGTTTTGAAAGGCTCGAATTTCACGAACATTTTGGTGACGATAACGCGCTATTTTGGCGGAACGCTTTTGGGAACCGGCGGCTTGGTCAAAGCGTACAGCGGCGCGGTAAAATCCGTCTTGGAAGAAGCGGAGAAAAACGGCGCGGCAGAAGAATTCGTCCGCCGAAAAAATTTTTCATTTGAATGCTCGTATCAAACGCACAAAAATCTCGAACGCGTTTTGCGGAATTTCTCAATTTGCGATTTGCGCGAAGAATTTTCCGATGCGGTTTTCATAAGCGGAAAAATCGCCGAAGAAGAATTTGGAAATTTTCTCAAAGAAGCAAGCAACGCGGCAAAAGGAGAATTGCGCTTTCGCGGCGAATGACTTTTTAAATTTTTTCTTTTTTCCTCTAAAAGGTTCGCAAAAAATTATATATTATTTGTGTGAAAATATCGAATTTCTTTAAAAGAAGATTTCAGACGAAAGTTAGGCGCGTAAAAAGAATTTTTCCCCAGCAAGATGATTTGCCGGAGGAATTGCGAGGCGTGGTTTTTTGTGCCGATGAAACTGAAGCCGAGGACGAAATCCTTCGCACCGCGAAAAAGGTTTTTGGGATTCAGCATCTCATGCCATGGCAACGGCTTGTGGTCGGAAACATTTTGGACGCGGCGGCGGATTTACAAAATGGCGCGGCGGAACAAAATCAGAAAGAAAATTTCGACACGGATTTCACCGATGTTTTTTGCCTCGGCCGCCAAATCGTGCTTTTGCCTACGGGCGCTGGAAAGTCGCTTTGCTTTTTGCTCCCGGCGGTCTTGCTTTCTGGTCCCACTTTGATTTTCTATCCGCTCCTCGCGCTGATGTCCGATCAGGCTCGCAGAATTGAGGAGCGCGGGATTGAATGCGTAGTTTTTCGCGGGGGACAAAGCGAGGAAGAGCGCGAAGAAAATTTCAGGCGGATAAAAAACGGCGCAAAAATAATTCTTGCGAATCCCGAAGTTTTGCAAAGCGAAAAATTGATTTCGAAATTGCGCGAATGCAAAATCGCGCACATCGCAATTGACGAAGCGCACTGCGTCGCCGAATGGGGCGACACTTTTCGGCCGGCGTATCTGACGCTTGGAAAAATAATTCAGGATTTGGGAAGCGGTCTTGTTACGGCTTTTACCGCCACGGCTTCTCCTAAAATTTTGGAGCGCATTTCGCAAGTGCTTTTCGCTGGAAACGCGCACATAGTTCGCGGCGAAAGCGACAGGCCGAACATTCACTATTTTGTCAAATATGCTTGGGCGAAGCAAAAGGCTGCGTGCCGACTTGCCGCTGCTGAAAAAAAGCCGATGCTGATTTTTTGCGGGACTCGCTCCGCTTGTGAGGAAATGGCTCGCGAACTTGCCGAATGTGTCGGGCTGGAAAAAGTTCGGTTTTATCATGCGGGACTTTCGCGTGAAGAAAAGGCCGCCGTGGAAAAATGGTTTTTCCCGAAAGATGACGCGATTCTTTGCTGCACTTGCGCGTTCGGAATGGGCGTGGACAAATCTGACATTCGCACGGTGATCCACCTTGAGCCAAGCCCCACCGCCGAAAGTTATGTTCAAGAAGCAGGAAGGGCGGGGCGTGACAAAAAAATCTCGAAAGCAATTTTGCTTTGGAATTTCGACGACAGCGAGAGGCTCAAAAATTTTCCAAAAGAAAGTCGCGAGCGCGTGATAAAAAAATTCGCCGAAAGCAAAACTTGCAGGCGGCAGGTTTTGCTCGATGCGCTCGGCGGCGAACAGGCGATTTGCTCGGGCTGCGATATTTGCAACAGCAAGGAGGGAAATGCGAATTTTTCGTCACCACCATTTTTTGGCGCGAAAGATGCGAACCAAGTTTTTAAATTCATTCAGAAGAATAAAAATTACTATGGAAAAAATGAAGTGCTTGAATTTGTAAAGCGCAAATTCAACGAAGACGACAGGAAAATTTTTGGAAGGAATGTTTGGACGACTGGCGATATCGAAACAATAGTGGAACAGTTGCGAAAAAACGGCGCGATTTACAACGCTCCTTCTTTGTGGAAATACAAACTTGCCGCCAAAAAGTCTCTTAGGTCTCTGACGCGGCATCGCCAGAAGAATCGTCGCTTGATTCGCTTTCCTTTGGTTTTGCGGGCACGGGCGCGACGACATGACGCTTCTTAGGCTTTGGCGGCTTTTTTTTGTAATGCGCCACGAAAAAGACGAAATTTAAATAGAGAATTATTGCAAGTGTCGTTCCGATCACGATTGGGCTTTTCAGCACTTCGCCAACAATCGGCAAGACAACATTGAGTTTCATAGTTTTATTTTCGGCGATTTTTGGAATATGTTTAGCGAGAAGTTTTCCAGATGAAAAAATTTCGGGCAAGGCGGATTTGAACCGCCGGCCTCTACGTCCCGAACGTAGCGCGCTACCAGCTGCGCTATTGCCCGAAAAAAATACCCATTCCAATGCCCGCTATCGCGACCAAACAAGAATGGGTTTTGCGGGAGCGAAGGGGCTCGAACCCTCGATCTCCGGCGTGACAGGCCAGCGCGATAACCAGCTTCGCTACGCCCCCGTGATTTTTATATTCTATAAAATTTTTAAATTCGTGTCAATAGCAAAAGAGTTTTTTTTAGCAAATTTTTTAACAAATTTTTCTTTAGGAAACTCGCTTATTATGTTGCCTGCTTGCGCAGGAGAAATTGAACTTTTAAGGAGTGATATTAAAAAAACTGCAAGTTTCAAACCGCAATGAACCTTTCCAGAAAATTGGGTGTACGGTGCATGCGAATTTGTTAAATTTAAAATCAAGGTAAAAATATTTTCCGAGAGCTCCACGCTAGCGCGTATGCGCAAGTCGCGCGAGCGACGGGTCAAATGATTTCCGCTCATGCAAACGCGCGACGAACCGCGCTCGAAATTCCAAGACAGTTTCCCTTTTTGCCAATGCTTTCTATTTTTCCGAGAGCTCCACGCTAGCGCGTATGAGCAAGTCGCGCGAGCGACGGGTCAAATGATTTCCGCTCATGCAAACGCGCGACGAACCGCGCTCGAAATTCCAAGACAGTTTCCCTTTTTGCCAATGCTTTCTATTTTTCCGAGAGCTCCACGCTAGCGCGTATGCGCAAGTCGCGCGAGCGACGGGTTGAATAGTTTCCGCTCATGCAAACGCGCGACGAACCGCGCTCGAAATTCCAAGTCAGCTTCCTTTTTGGAAATGCTTTCTATTTTTCCGAACGCTCTACTGCTGCGCGTATGCGCAAGTCGCGCGAGCGACGGGTTGAATAGTTTCCGCTCATGCAAACGCGCGACGAACCGCGCTCGAAATTCCAAGTCAGCTTCCTTTTTGGAAATGCTTTCTATTTTTCCGAACGCTCTACTGCTGCGCGTATGCGCAAGTCGCGCGAGCGACGGGTTGAATAGTTTCCGCTCATGCAAA
>CAJUBD010000008.1:0-110122 GCA_910584475.1 uncultured Treponema sp. | reverse complement strand
TCCAAGTCAGCTTCCTTTTTGGAAATGCTTTCTATTTTTCCGAACGCTCTACTGCCGCGCGTATGCGCAAGTCGCGCGAGCGACGGGTCAAATAATTTCCGCTCATGCAAACGCGTGACGAACCGCGCTCGAAATTCCAAGTCAGTTTCCCTTTTTGCCAATGCTTTCTATTTTTCCGAACGCTCTACTGCCGCGCGTATGAATTCCCTGAAAAGCGGGCCGGCTTTGTTCGGACGACTTTTGAATTCGGGATGGAACTGCACTCCGAGCATCCATGGATGATTCGGCACTTCGCAGATTTCCACGAGGTCGCGCTCGGGATTCACGCCGGCGATGACAAGTCCCGCTTTCGCCAAATCGTCGCGGTATTTGTTGTTGAACTCGTAGCGATGGCGATGGCGTTCCCAAATCGTCTTCGCGCCGTAGGCTTTTTCCGTGAGCGTGCCGCTTTTTACCGCGCACTCGAATTTTCCGAGCCTTAAAGTGCCGCCCAAGATTTTTCCGTTTTGGTCGCCCATTAGGTCGATTACAGGATGACCCGTGTTTTTTTCGATTTCGGTGGAATTCGCGCCAGCCAAGCCCAAGACGTTCCGCGCGTATTCAATTACTAGAATCTGCATTCCAAGGCAAATTCCAAAATACGGAATTTTTTTCATGCGCGCGAATCGCGCCGCGCAAATCATTCCTTCGATTCCTCTGTCGCCGAATCCGCCGGGCACGATTATTCCGTCAGCGGCGGCAAGGCGCGCGGCGCAAGCCTTTTCGTCAATCAAGTCTTCGGACTTCACCCAATCGATTTCCACTTCGGCTTCATTGTGGATGCCTCCGTGTACGAGTGATTCCACTACGGAAAGATACGCGTCATGCAGTTCCACATATTTTCCTACGAGCGCAATTTTCACTTTGTGCTTGGGATTGTTGAAACGCGCCACCATTTTTTTCCATTCGTCAAGTTGAGACGGAATGTTTTTCAAGCCGAGAACTTTGCAGACCGCGCTGCCCAATCCTTCGTCTTCCATTTGGAGCGGCACCTCGTAAATCGAACGCGCGTTGAGATTTTGAACGACGCAAGAAGATTCGACATTGCAAAAAGCCGCGAGACGTTCGCGCGTGTTTTGGTCGATCGCCTGTTCCGTGCGCAGCATAATCACGTCGGGTTTTATTCCGAGTTCCTGCAATTCCTTTACGCTGTGCTGAGTGGGCTTTGTTTTCAGTTCGTCGGATTTTTTCATATAAGGAACGAGCGTGAGGTGAATGTAGCAGCAATTCTCTTCGCCCACCCTGTATTTCATCTGGCGGATGGCTTCCATAAAGGGAAGTGACTCGATGTCGCCTACCGTGCCGCCGATTTCAGTGATGATTATGTCCGCGCCGGTTTCTTCGGTGGAAAGCAGCATTCGCCGCAAGATTTCTTCGGTGATGTTCGGTATGACTTGAACCGTGCCGCCATGGAAGCCGCCCTCGCGCTCCTTGTTGAGAACGCTCAAATAAACGCGCCCCGCAGTCGTATTGGAACTTTGGCTCAAAGTGGCGTCGGTGAAGCGTTCGTAGTGCCCCAAGTCCAAGTCGGTTTCCGCGCCGTCGTCCGTGACGAAAACCTCGCCGTGCTGATAGGGATTCATCGTGCCAGGATCGATGTTGAGATAGGGATCGAATTTTTGGTTGATGACTTTGTAGCCGCGGCTTTTGAGAATCAAGCCAAGCGATGCCGCCGCGATTCCCTTGCCCAGACCGGAAACGACTCCGCCCGTAATAAAAATGTATTTCGTCATAATCCGCTCCCGAACATCCCGTTTGAATTTGATAAAGTATTGTAACAGATTTTTGCGATTTAGTCTACAGGAAAAATTTGCGCAGAACGAAAAATCTGTTGACATCCCATTGAATGGGAGTTATAATGGATTGATGAAAAGAGAGCTTGTGATGCTGGAAGAATTCGACAGGCGAATTTGACATCTTCGAAAAAGGCGGAAAGTCGGCGGGAAGACGCCAAATGGTTTCCGTCGCACCTTTTCCGAAATATGAAAAAGAATACGTAAAAAGCATCCGCAAAAAACTTGGGCTTACGCAGCGCGTTTTTGCGAGCGTGATGGGCGTTTCCTCAAAAACTGTCGAAGCGTGGGAATCCGGACAGAATGCGCCAAGCGGCTCTTCAAGCAGAATGTTGCAATTGCTGGATGCCGGCGGAAAAAGAATTTTGCAAGAATATAAAATTTTTCCAATCGCGACGGCGATGCTTTTTTAAACGAAGAAAACGATTTGACATTTTGTCCTAAAAAAATGGCTTTGGATTCTCAAAGGAAAATCCAAAGCCACCGCCTTCAAATGTCAGGGTCTGACATCGAACGCTTTTGCAAGGAGGTTACTCACTGTCAATTAGAATCTTTACCAAGCTTGAATACTTTTTCAGTATCCTTGTTAATGTAGTATTTGTGGTCTTCATCTGCGCCTGGCCACCATTTGCCTACTGTGATTTCATAGGCATGAGAGGAATCGTATTCAAAAGCCTTGATTCCGCCCACTTCCAAATTATATAAGTCATAATACCAGCGGTCATCGGTTTTATCATATATATTTAGCCAAACGCCCGCTTCCTTTTCGTCCACATAGACAGACACATAATTAGTTCCGTTTCCCTCGTATTTTGTAATCTTGACTTGTTCTTCCGTCAAGGGCGAGAGGTTTGAACCGGCGGGCGCGATGCTTGCAAACTTAACCTTTCTTTCCACGCAAGAGTATTTCTTTTCGAGTGTGTACGCCTTTCTTGCTGCCGACACGTCGCTCGTGTTGTAGAAGCGGTATGTGTATTCCACGCCGGCTTTGAGCGGGTTTCCTTCCCAAACGCGATCCGCGATTCCATTGTATATGAATCCGTAGTCGATAAACACTTCCTCTTCGCCGGAAGCCTGACGCGAAATCACAATTTCATTTGCCAAAGATTTTTTCCATTGGAAAATCGCCGCCTTGTCCGTAACAATCGGATCTCCGACCATTTCGATTGACGCGGAAGTCATTGTAATGGTTTCCGTGTTGTCGCAACCGAAAATGCCGCACAGCAAAGCCGACGCCGCGACAATTCCTGCGAGATTAGAAATTTTTTTCATAAAAATTTCTCCTTTTTTAAGCGCAATGCGCTAGAATTACGCCCCAAGATTTTGGGATCTGCCTGTAACACAGGCCGCCTTTTTCAGCGAAAAGACGCCAAAAACTGTCTTTTAGACAATCTTTGGTTGTGTTAAATATAGTCTAAAAAACGCTTTTCTGTCAAATCCTTTTTATTTGCGTCTAACAGAAAATACAAAAAAACTTGCTTTTTTTGTATTTATATACTACGGTTATGGGTATTAGAGAAACTTTTAAACAGAACCTGAAATTCTACAGAAAGCGAATGGGCTTGACTCAGGAAAGATTGTCGGAATTGTGCGAACTCAATATAAACTATATCGCCGAAATCGAGCGCGCCAGCTCGAAATTTCCGAAGCCCGAAACGGTCGACAAGCTCGCCGCCGTGCTGAACATCCGCCCTTCGATGCTTTTCGATGAGCGCGGCAGCCCCGAGAACATAAAAGAGTCTTTCGCGCGCGTCTACGCTTCAAGTTTGGAAAAAAAACTAAAAGAGCGGATCGACAGGGAAATTGAAAATGTTTGCAGGATGATGTGACATGGCGTTTAAACTTTGCGACAGACTTGCGCTGAAAGTTTAAAATTGCCGCTGAAAATGGCGCGACAATTTTAACTTCGAGTTTTTTCAAAACGATTTTTTTCAATAATTTCCGAATTTGATGATTCGCTCGCTGTTGAAAATAGCGGAAAGTTTTTGCACGGCTTTTTTCGCGGCATCGCCGTTCAAGTCGATGAGGCGGCGGAAAGTCGCGCCTGAAATTTCCAAGATGCGGCATTCCGTGCTGGCGATGAAATCGGCCTTGTGCGCCGTGTTCAAAAGGCAAGCCGCCTCGCCGAACATCGCGCCTCGGTCAAAGAAGGAAATGTTGTTTTCCGCGATGCATTTTACGCTGCCTGAAATTATGTAATAAACATTGTCGTCCGAGGAATTTTTTTTCACGATAGTTTCGCCCGCTTCGAATTTTTTTGACGAATTGAAATTTCCTATCAAGAAATCCGGCCTGATGAAAAGCGCGCGGTTCACCGCGTTCAGCAAATCCGTCTCGTCGTGGTCGGGAAGCAGATAGAGTTTCGCCAAAAGCAAGTCGTCGAAAAACTGAATCACGAAAACGAATTGCGCGAACACGAAAAAAAGGAAAAAGAAAATTTTCACTTCAAAAAGCAAAATTACGAGGTTTCCCAAAATTCCGTAAATCAAATTGTAACGCTTGAAGTCCAAAAACACGTTCAGGAAAATTACGATTGCGATGAAAATGCCCGTGCTGAAAAATGACGCTAGCGCGCAAAGTTTCGCGGAAGGCTTTGTTCCCGTGTAAAATCTAAAGCTAAAGAAAACCAAAATGAAAATCAAAACGTAAGGCACGATGTTTATCGTCTTTGAAATCGAATTGAGCAAATGCGGATGGAAAGAATTTTTTAGCGCGATGAAGGCGGAATTGAATCTCAGCGTCTTGAATGAGATTGAAATCAAGACCAAAACCGTCGCGCCGAGAACCAAAATCAGCTCGCCGCCAAAAACCAAAAGCTGATTTAAAACTGGACGTGGCGCGGCTTCCTTGTGAAAAATTCTCGTGATGCCTTTTTGAATGTACAGGAACAAATTCCGCGCCATCCAAAAAATCCACACGCCCAAAACTATGTCGACGATTGTCATTGAATTGGAAAAATTCACGGAGCTTAAAATTTCGTCGAAATTGAAAATGCCTTCAAGAAACGGAAGCGCGGCGATCACCTCGTGCAGGACTTCTTTTGAAGCGTGCATTATGCGTATCAAAATCGAAAACACCATCAGCACAAGCGGCAAAAAGGAAAACAAAAATCCGAACGCGCACGCGCTGGCGTGGCTGTCAAGGTCATTTTGAGAAGTGAAGTCGGCGGAAATGAAAATCGCCTGCGCGAGAGAAAGAAAAGAGAATTTTTGCTTTTCTCGTTTTTGCTTCATTTTTTTTAATTATGAAATCCTCAAGCGCATTTTTTTTCATGCGTCATTGCCGTGCTTGACACGGCAATCTCTTTTTACAACAGATTATCGGGTCAAGCCCGATAATGACATAAGCCACCACAATTATTCATAGTTACGCATTGCTTGCGAGTTTTGCGCAAATGGACTTGAAACGAAAAAACAGCGACTAAAATTAGCCGCTGTTTTCATCGAAAAGCCGACTGTCGGACTTGAACCAACCCTTTCAGTCGCAAGCGTCGTGCTTGCTTCTTTCAGGCCGCCTACGTGCGCTGTCGCCGCCATCCGTGGCGGCTGTTCGCTGTGGCATCCGCGCGCGCACTTCGGTGGTTGCTTCACATGTTTTGTAAAATAAAAAAAACAGCAACTGAAATTAGTTGATGCTCCAATAAAGCCGACTGTCGGACTTGAACCAACCACCTGCGCGTTACGAGTGCGCTGCTCTACCGGATGAGCTAAGTCGGCATATTTTTTACTATATCAAATTTGTGAAATTTATGCAAGCGTTTTGCAAAATAAATTCACTCTAATTTTTAAATATGCGAATCAAGAATGAGGCTGCGTCTTCAATCCAACATTGTATTTCATTTCTTCGATGTTCGTTATGGTCATGTAGTTTTCGAAAATTTGCAGCTTTTTCTTTAGAACCAATTTGTTCAGTTCGTCTTGAACTTTTTCCGGAGAAAGTCCTGACCACTGAACGATGTCCTGCGCCTTGATGTTGAACGAGCGCGACTTTTCCGTCTTGCGAGTGGAAAGTCCCATGTCGTCATATATGCAAAAGACATCGTAAATGCGCGTGAGCGGATCTCTTATCGTTAGAATCCTGACTCTGCGCTTTTGGTCGTATATTCGCTTGCAGAAAAGCTTTAGTAGAATGATTGCTATTTGCGGATTTCCGGTTACCAGCACTTCAAAATTTTCCTTGTTGAATTCGAGGCATTGAACAGGTCCCGCCGCCATGCAAGTCGCGGAGCGCGGAGAATTGTCGAGGATCGCCATTTCTCCGAAAAATTCGCCAGGCTTCAAGATGTCGAGCTTGCTCATGTTTCCGTTAACGCATTTGACGAGCTGAACCTCGCCGCTTTGAATCAGATAGAACGAGTCGCCCGGCTCAAATTCGCAAATTATCACTTGTCCGTTTTCATATTTTTTTTGAAAACGCTCGAACGCTGGAAGCGAAAAATGCGCCAACGCTCCTGCGGCGGTCGAAAGTCTCTGCGACGAATCTTCCGTCTTGTTTCTTTTGTCCCTCTTTTCAAACAACAGTTTCGCGTCGGCATAAAGTCTTGCCACTGTCTCGGTTTCATTGGTGTTCGGAAAAAGCCTTAGATACTTCAGGCATACGTCCATGCAAGCCCGATGCTGCTCGTCTTTATAGAACGAACGCGCTACGGAAAGCATTCCTTCTTTTTGGTCGAGTTCCTCTTGGTGCGCGAGAAGGGTCTTCGTCTTTTTGTGCATCCCGCGAAGTTGTCCAGAAAAGACACGCAGCATTTTGTAGATGACTTGCTGGTTGTTGCTGAAAATCATTTCGAATTCCTGCACGGTCATCGAAATCACAATTGAATCCTGAATGACGGTGGCGGTCTCTTCGCGCGGAAAATGTCCTAAAGCCGATTTCGCTCCGAAAAATTCGCCCATGCTCAATTGTATGGTCATAGGATTGCCGGTTTCAATGTCCGTGGAAGAAAGAACCACCGCGCCTTTTTGGAGAATGAAAATTCGCTCGTCATTGTCGTTTTCAAAATAAATTATCGAGCCTTTGCTATATTGTACTGCTTTGGGCATACGAACCTCGAATTCAAAAAAATGTCATCTGAATATTCAGAAATTGTATCATAAAAGTCGATTTTATGCTATACTATGATTGGGAATTTTTGAAAAAAATATGATTGACTTGCACACACATTCTACGGCTTCCGATGGAGAATTGCGCCCCGCCGAATTGGTCGCGCTCGCGAAAGAAAGCGGCGTTTCTGTCCTTGCCCTCACTGACCACGACACTTTTTCAGGTTTGGAAGAGGCGAAGGACGCGGCGAAAAATGCCGAAATAATTTTTGTTCCGGGAATCGAAATCAATATTTCTTGGCCAAGCGGCGAATTCCATCTTTTGGGATTGGGCTTGAAATCAATTTGCGAAGAACTCGAAAAAATCACGCGCGCGCTTCAAGACGAGCGAAAATCGCGAAACCAAGGAATTCTACGGAGAATGGCTGAGGCTGGACACGACGTGAGTTATGAAGAATTCGTTTCGCTTTCAGGCGGCGAAGGGCGAGAAAACACGCTCGGTCGCCCGCACCTTGCTTCGTATTTCGTCAAGAAAAATCTTGTGAGAAAGACCCAAGCCGCCTTCGACAAATTTTTGGGAAAGTCCGCGCCATTTTACATCGGGCGGCAGGGAGCGGTTTTGGACGAAGCGATTTTCGCGATAAAAAAATCAGGCGGCGTTCCCGTAATCGCGCATCCGCTTTCGCTTTACGTTTCTTGGGGAAAAATCGCCGACATTTTGCGCGAGATAAAGTCGCGCGGCGTTCAAGGTTTGGAAGCGTGGCATCCCGGCGCGCGCGAGGCTGACTGCCGTCGTTTGGAACGACTTGGGCGCGAATTGAAACTTTTAGTTACGGCTGGAAGCGATTTCCATGGAAAATCAGTCCGCGCCGACCGTCGCATCGGAATTACGGCTGGCAACATTCACATTCCAGAGCGATATTATTACGACGAACTTTTGCCCGCGCTGGAAAATTCCGTGACATAAAATAACGTTTAAAATGAGCGACTGATTTGCGTCGCTCATTTTAACTCGAGTTTTCTTGCGAAAACTCGCTTATTTACTGTCGCTTCCGCTTGAAACTTCGATAGCAAGTCTTCGACTTGCATAAGGAACAAAAAATTATTGCAGTTTACTGTTTTTACCTCACAAAAATTCATACTTTATGTATGTGGTCAATATTGCGACGGTTTATGTCATTAACCCAGATTAAACCCAGTTGCACGAGTTTCTCAAAGCGAAACTCGTGGTCGCGTAGCGACCTGTCATTATGGCTTCGCCTTGATAATCCGCGGTCTATGTCATTATCGGGCTTGACCCGATAATCTGCTGATGCAAAAGATTGCCATGTCAAGCATGGCAATGACACGAGCGCAGAACTTTTTGCAATTTTTGGGGGTAAAATATTTTATGCAAATCTATTCTTTTTCGCCTTTTGGCTACGAGGGAAACCTTGTCACAGTCGAAGTGGACTTGAAGCGCGGCATTCCCGCCATCGACATGGTGGGCTTGGCGGACGGCGCGGTCAAAGAAAGCCGCGAGCGCATGAAAAGCGCGATTCGAAATTCGGGATTTGAATTTCCGGTCGAACGCGTCTTGATAAGCCTTTCGCCCGCCGACTTGAAAAAAGAAGGCGCGGGCTTCGATTTGCCTGTGGCGCTGTCGGTTTTGTGCGCGTCGAGACAAAATGAAGGTTTTCCGCAAGATTCCGAAATGCTTGATTTTCCCGTAATGGTAATGGGTGAACTTGAACTTTCAGGAACGCTTCGTCCGGTACGGGCGATTCACGCCGCCGCTTCCACGGCGCGCTCAAGCGGAATCTCACATTGCATCGTTCCTGCCGCCAACGCCAGCGAAGCGCGCGAAGTTTCGGGAATGAAAGTTTTTGGCGCACAAAATTTGCGCGAGGCGTTTTCGGCTTTGTCAAATTCGGAGTTGTTCACGCAAGCGGATAGGGGAGGACGCCTTGAGTCTCTTTTTGAAAATTCCGAAAAAATAGAAGAAGTCGACTTTGCGCAGGTGATTCCCGGAAGCGGCTTTGAAGAAATTTTCGGGCAGCCTGATTTGGTTCGCGCCTTGCAAATTGCCGCCGCCGGAGCGCACAATGTTTTGGCTTTCGGGCCTCCTGGCTGCGGAAAGACTTTGGCGATGCAGCGTTTTTCAAGCCTGCTTCCGCTTTTGACTTTGGAAGAGGCTCAGTCCACCACGCGCATTTATTCGATTGCGGGGCTTTTGTCGCCGAGTAAGCCGCTCGTAAGAACGCCGCCTTTTCGTTCTCCGCACCAGAGTTCCACGCTTGAAGGAATTTGCGGCGGCGGAACGAATTGTCGCCCGGGGGAAATTTCTTTGGCGCACAATGGAATTTTGTTTTTGGACGAAGCGGCGGAATTCCGGGCGAGCGTTTTGCAGATGCTTCGCGTTCCTTTGGAATCGGGCGCAATCACTTTGAGCCGTGCAGGGCGTTCCACTATTTTTCCCGCGAAATTTCAGCTTTTGATGGCGACGAATCCCTGCCCATGCGGAAATTTCGGTTCGGAAAAAAAATTGTGCCTTTGCTCGTCGCGCTCGATCGAAAATTATTGGAAGAAATTTTCCGCGCCGCTTTTGGACAGAATCGACTTGCGTGTAAAGGTGGATTTGGCGGACGAAGAAAATTCCGCGGTGAAACAAAATTATTCCACGAGAGCGCTTCGACAGAAAATCGCGATTGCCACGAAAATCCAGCGCGAAAGGCAAGGAACGAAAAATGCCCGTCTGAAGCCCGAACAGATTCGGGAAATCTGCGTCTGCACGAACGAGGCGCGGGAAATGCTCGAACGCGCCGCTTCGCGCCACGATTTTTCGCCTCGCGCGAGCGCGGCATGCTACAAAATAGCGCGTACTATCGCCGACATGGAGGCATCGCCAAAAATTTCTGCGGAGCACATGGCGGAAGCGATTGACTTGCGGAAATTTGAAGACATTTTATAGGGAAATCGTAAAAAATGTCATAAAAAAAGTCTTTACATTTTTTATGAATAGATATATAATGATTCATTATGGCAGATTTATTGACGAATGAACAGTTTGATAAATTTCGTAAGACTATTTACGACGAAAGCGGAATAACATTTTCGGCTACGAATCGTTCTATTTTGGACAGCCGTCTCAAGGAACGTTTGCGTGAAAAGAAACTTGATTCTGTCGACGATTATTACAGACTGATTATTTCTAACCGCGAAGAAATGAAAGTCATGCTCGATTCTGTCACCACGAATTTGACGAGGTTTTTCCGAAATCAGCCTCACTTCGACGCGCTTATAAATTATGTCATTCCGCATGTTTTGGAGGACAAGAAAAAAAATGGCAGCCATACCGTGAAAATTTGGAGCGCGGGCTGTTCGACTGGCGAAGAGCCTTATACCTTGGCGATGATTCTCAAGGACATTTTGCCCCCGCCTTATGACTTTCAGATTACCGCGTCGGATTTGTCTCTCAAATCGCTTATGGTGGGCAAGCAAGGGTTCTATCCTACCGCGCGCGTCGGCGGAATTCCGCCTAAATATTTGAACAGGTTTTTCACCAAAACGGACACGGGCTATCAGGCGAACAAAGAATTGATGAGTCCGATTCGATTCGACTACCATAATCTCAAAAACGACAACGGCATTCGAAATATGGACATCGTCTTCTGCCGAAACGTCTTGATTTATTTTGACGAGCCGGCGCAATTTCGCGTCATAAATCACTTTTGGAACGCGCTTGGTTCGCACGGCTACTTGTACATCGGTCACTCCGAATCGCTTTTTGGAATGAACACGAAATTCAAATTCCTCAAGACGCAGTGGGCCACTTTGTACGAGAAAAATCCCGAATAAAGTCGCGCCAAATATATAGTCAAATACAAGGGGTTCTCTTTTATGGATGACATATCGGTATTGATTTGTGATGATTCGGCCTTGATGCGCAACTTGATTTCTCGCATCATCGACGGAACGGAAGGAATGAAGGTGGTCGCCAAGGCGCAAAACGGCCAGATGGCGCTCGACCGTCTCGCCGACCCGAACATAAAGCCCGATGTAATGGTGCTCGACATTGAAATGCCGATTATGAACGGCATCGAATTCCTGAAGGAGCGCAAGGCTCGGAAAATCAACGTGCCTGTAATCGTCCTTTCTAGCATCGCCGTAAGGGGCGCGGCGGTCACGATGCAGGCGTTGGAATTGGGCGCGGTAGATTTTATCACGAAGCCGAGCGGCTCTGTGTCCATAGATATTTCCGAAGTCGCCGACCGCCTCACCGATTTGATAGCCTCTTACGGTTCTAGTTACGCGCGCCGCCAAGGAAAGAAACCTTATATTCCGGAATTTTTCCAACGCCAGCGGAAATTGCTTCAGGCGGAGAGTTCCGTGGCGAAAATCAAGGCGACGAACATTGACGAGCCGATTCAAAAGCCAAAACTTGATGCCGCTCAAATTCAAAGTTTCAATACAATAGAAAAAAAAGAGCCGGTCGTGGTTGAGTCGGTGCGTGACGGCGGTAGGATTGAATTGATTGCGATCGGAATTTCCACGGGCGGTCCGAACGCTTTGCGCGATGTTTTCAAAATGATAGATCCTCATCTAAAGCAGCCGATTTTGGTGGTGCAGCACATGCCGAAAGGCTTTACCAAGGCATTCGCCGAAAGTTTGGACAAAATCTGCCCCTTGAGCGTGAAGGAAGCCGAGGACGGCGATAAGATTGAAGGCGGACACATTTACATTGCCCCGGGCGACTTCCACATTGTCGTGGAAGAGAAATTTGGCGGAAATTTGATTCGCCTGTCGCACGAAGCGCAGCGCAACGGTCACCGCCCCAGCGCGGACGTTATGTTTGAGTCCGTGGCAAAAATTTACAAAAATCGCGCGCTTGGCGTGATTATGACCGGAATGGGACGTGACGGCGCGGTAGAGCTTGCTGAAATGCGAAAGCAGGGCGCGTGGACGCTCGGGCAGGACGAAGAGTCTTGCATCGTCTACGGAATGCCTCGCGCCGGTTGGGAAATGGGCGCGGTGCAAAAGCAGGTTTCGCTTATGAAAATGGCGGACGCTATCAGCAGCCTTGCCCGCGAGCATTTGACGAATTAGACGTTTTTTCAAAACTAAATTTTACTTGCCTGCTCACGCAGGCTAAATTGCACTTTTTAAAAATTAAAGTTTTTAGAAAATGCAATTTTGGAGGAGTGTCAAAAAAAGGCGCTGAAATGGCGCGCCTTTTTTTGACCTGAGTTTGCGACGTAGCGCAAACTCTCTTAATTTACTTGCCTGCTCGCGCAGGCAAAATACAGTTTATCAAAAATTGAAATTTTTAATAAACTGTATTTTGGAGGAATATGTTACAGCGAAATCCTGGATTTGCCAATTTGACGGCGGGCTACCTTTTTCCCGAAATCGCGCGGCGCAAAAATGAATATGCAAAAAGCCATCCCGACGCGAAAATAATCAGCCTCGGCGTGGGCAACACCACAGAGCCGCTCACTCCGCACATTGCCAAGGCGATGAGCGATTACGCGCTCGCGCTTGGAACGGCGCAAGGATATTCGGGCTATGGCGAGGATTACGGCTCTTCTGCTTTGCGGAAGAAAATCGCCGAAGAATTTTATCCTGGCGAAAATATCGATCCTGACGAAGTTTTTCCTTCCGACGGAGCGAAATGCGACATCGCGCGAATTCAGACGCTTTTCGGGCGTGAAGTGAACGTCGCCGTGCAAGATCCAAGTTATCCGGTTTATGTGGACGGATCCGTGATTTCGGGCGCGGCCGGCGCGAACAGCGGCACGGGCTACGAAGGAATCGTCTACATGCCTTGCACAGCGGAAAACGATTTTTTCCCCGACCTGTCGCAAGTGAAAAAGAATTCGCTCATTTATTTTTGCTCGCCGAACAATCCTACTGGAAAAGCGAGCACGAAAGAAGAATTGTCTCGTCTCGTGGAATTCGCCCTCAAAAACGAATGCGTCATAATTTTCGACGCGGCTTACAGCGAATTCATTTCTGATCCGAATTTGCCGAAAAGCATTTTCCAAATTGAAGGCGCGAAACGCTGCGCCATTGAAGTGCAGTCGCTTTCAAAGCCGGCGGGATTTACGGGCGTGCGTTTAGGCTGGAGCGTAGTTCCGAAAGACTTGAAATTCTCAGGCGGCGCGTCCGTCAACAAAGATTGGAAACGCCTGATGACGACGCTTTTCAACGGAGTGAGCAACATCGCCCAGCAAGGCGCGCTCGCCGCGCTCGATGAAATCGGCCGCCGCGAAATGCGAAGCGTCATCGAATATTATTTGGAAAACGCGCGCATAATCGAAAAGACCGTCCGCAAATGGAAAAACGCCGAAGTTTTTTTCACAGGAAATTCGCCGTACTTGTGGATTCGATTTGCAGGGCAAAAAAGCTGGGACATCTTCGACAAAATCCTCGATGAATGCCGTGTGGTCATCACGCCGGGCGCGGGCTTTGGACCTGCCGGCGAAAGTTTCGTCAGAATCAATGCGTTCGGACATCGCGCGGACGTTGAGGAAGCGTGTCGCCGGCTGGAAAAATTTGAAATTTAGAATTTCGTGCAAGCCTAGAATACTCTTCTGTAGCCCGCCACGACTTTGAAATTGAGCGCGCGCGAGTTTCTTGATACGTCGAGCATTCCGACTTGTAGCATCGCCTCAAACTTCGAGTTTTTGCTGAAAGGCAGTTCAATGTAGGGCGTGAGAAAAACATTGAATTTCATCTCGCCAAAACCTTTGCCGGCGAACAAGTCCGTGATGCCTATGTCGGCAATCGAGCCTATGATGTGCGTGCCAATGACTATCGGAAAGCTCTTCGTTTCTATGTTGTCGAAAAACAATGTTATGGTCGCTCCGACCTTGTCCGTGAGGTAGAGCAAATCGTCGACGCTTTCTTGGTTCAAGGCGTATGCCGCCACATTTACGCCAAGATGCTTCGCCCTGATGCGAGGCTCGATGAAAAATGATATGTCGTTCTCGTCGATATCCAGCGAGTCGCGTCCGTTGAGGACGAGATTGTTCAGTCCGGCTTGGATGAGCAGGCCATGCGTGTATTTGTTTCCAAGGAACATGTTTATTCCCGTGTGCAAGGTAAGCGTCTTTATTGCGATGACATATTCGTCGTCGTGATCTCCTTTGTCGCGAATCGGCGCGCCCAATCCCGCGATGAAGTCCATCGTGAAAATGTTCGTGGACACTGCGAGCCTGTAGTCAAGGTTGAGGGCTATTTTTTCGCCGTCGTAACGGTTCAGGTAAAGATAGAATCCGTTCGCCACAGGCGCTTTGTCGAGCCGCGCGATATAGGATATTCCGCCGCCAGTCGAAGAGCGCAGGGGAACGCCTGAAATGTTCGTGACGCTTTTTGCGAGAGGGGAGCTTATTTGGTCTATTCCGAATTGTCTCATCAAAAAAGTGTCCGTGCCCAAAGCTTCGTATGAGCCGAAGTATATCGAAAAATAATGCGTGGAGGTGATGGCTCTTCGGCTGAAAATCGCGGAAAGTTCGTGCACTTTGAAAATGACTTCATTGCCGTTGAAAACGTCATCGAGCGGAAAGTCGTTCGCTCTCATTTCGATTTCCGCATGCATCGTGAACCAATCTGTAAAATCCGCCTGAAGCGCGCCGAACAAGGCTATGGGCAAAGTCCAATCGGAGCCGCCTTCGCTCAATCCGATTTTTCCGTCTACGCCGATGCTTCCTGCCGCCACTCCGCTGAACGAGGGAGTCGCGTGCAGAAGGCTCGCGCCGAAAATTGAGACTACAAGGACGAACGCCTTTTTCAAATTGCCCGTGCTGGATTTCGAATAAAACATCATTATATAGTATCGGCAAGAAAGTTCGCTTTCTTCACTCGATTTTCTAATTATAACATAAAATTTGTAAAACGAGGTTTTCCCAAAATTGCAATTTTGGGAAAACTACCCTGAATGTATTTGCGGGAAATGGCGGCCAATCCTTATATCTTATCCACATTTCTCGACGAAACTCTCCCAAAAAACATTTGTTTTTTTGGAGAGTCTCAAGTATCGACAATAAAAAAAATGAAAAAATTGAAAAAAATCGCTTTTTTTACTTGACTTATAAAAAATAAAGTATAAAATAATAAGATATGAGTGATTATCTTGATATTAACAACGAGGAGTTGCTGAAAGATTTTTTTACCGAAGCCGAACAGCAGGTCGAGACTTTGGAAAGCAATGTCCTCGTGATAGAAAGCGATCCGACAAATCATGAAGCGATTGACGAAATATTCAGGGCGGCCCACACGTTGAAAGGCGGCTCCGCCACCGTGGAGATGACGGAGCTGACCACATTTACTCATACGGTGGAGGACGTGCTTGACGAAGTGCGCTCCGACCATATCAATGTGACGGAAGATGTCGTAGACGTGCTTTTGAATTCAATCGACGTGATAAAGGCGATGCTTGAATCGCGCGCAAACGGCTCTATATATCAGGAAGATGTCAGCGCCATTTTGGACAAACTGCGATCTTTCATTCCGGAAAAAGGCGCGGAAAAAAAGAAGAGTTCTCCTCCGCCGCAGCAGTTCGCGCCGAAGCCGGTCGCTCCTCCGCAGCCTGCGGTCGCGTCTCAGTCGTCATCCGTTCCCGCGTTGTCCATAGACGAGTATCAGGAATTGCAGCGCAGTTTGCAAGGCAGGCAAAAACTTTACTGCGTGGATGTGCACTTAGACGAAAACAATCCTATGAATTCCGTAGGCGGAATCCAGGTGTTTGTCGCTTTGAAGGCGTGTGGCACGGTGCTGAAGACTGTTCCTGATTTCGACGCGCTTTACGAAGATGAATTCTATCCTCAAGTTTTGTATTATATCGCGAGCGACAAAGAGCCTGCCGCGATAGAAGACGTTTCGTTTTTGAGCGACGTTACTTTGAGCACCGACTGCCAGCCAGTCGCGCAGCCGTCAGGCGGGGTCGTTTCCGCGTCTCCGCAAGCGACGCCTCAGGCTCCTTCTGTTCCGCAGCCAGCCGAGCAAGCGGCTTCAAAGACAGAAGAGAAGGTCTCCGCTCCTGCGTCTCAAGCCTCTGCCTCGGAAAAGCCCGTTCCCGCGAAAGACAGCGCGCCCGCGAAAGCCGCTTCTGGAACGCACATTCAGCAGGGAACTGTTTTGCGCGTAGACTCGAAGCGCATCGACTATCTTTTGAATTTGGTTTCGGAAACGGTCATCACGAAGGCTACATTCAATCAGTATGCCATCCAGTTAAACGACATGCAGTTGCGATTGCAGACTATTTCCGCCGCCTCGAAAGAAAAATTCCGCAAGCTTTTCGATCAGTTGCCCGAATATTTCGAGCAAATCAAAAATGGCGCGGTCATAAAAGATGTCGTGGACAGGGTTCGCATGGATTATTCCGACATTCTCACGACGCTCGATCCTGTCGGACAGGAAATAAAAGACTTGAACGTGAAATTCCGTTCTTCTACGCAGAGTTTAGGTCAAGTCGTCAGCGATATGCAGGAAGGCGTGATGAAAATCCGAATGGTTCCTATCGGACAGATTTTCAACCGTTTTCCGCGGGTCGTCCGCGATTTGCAGCGCGATCTCAAGAAGAAGGTCAATCTCGTCATTGAAGGTGAAGACACTGAATTGGACAAGACTGTCGTCGATGATTTGCTCGATCCCGTCATGCACTGCGTTCGAAATTCGGTCGACCATGGAATCGAAGAGCCGGATGTCCGCGCCGCGGCCGGCAAGGACGAGACTGGAACGCTTCTTTTGAAGGCATCCAACGAAGGAAACCAGATCGTCATTCAAATTGTAGATGACGGCGCGGGAATCAACGTCGAAAAGGTTCGCAACAAGGCTATTTCCAAGGGCTTGATTCATCCGAACAAGATTCTCACCGATCAGGAAGCGTACAATCTGATTTTCGCTCCCGGATTTTCCACGGCGGAAAAAATCTCGAATGTTTCGGGACGCGGCGTAGGCCTTGACGTCGTAAAGACGATGATTGAAAAACTTAAGGGCACGGTTTCCGTCACTTCCGGTTTGGGAACTGGCACGACGTTTACGATTAAATTGCCGCTTACGCTCGCCATCATCCAGGGGCTTTTGGTGCGCGTCGGCCGTCAGATTTACTCTATTCCGATTACTTCGGTCATCGAAAGCCAGCGCGTCTTGCAGGAAGAAATCAAGACCATAGACAACTACGAAGTTATGAACGTGCGCAACGAAGTCATCAGCGTCTTGCGTTTGAGCCGACTTTTCCACATAAAAAGCACGAACAACGACAAATATTGCTTTGTCGTCATCGTGGGAACGCAGGAAAAGAAAATCGGCGTGATGGTGGATTCTCTTATCGGCGAAGAGGATGTCGTAATCAAGCCGTTGAACGACCAGTTTACGAATTCTCCGGGAATTGCAGGCGCGTCGATTTTGGGCGACGGTTCGGTTTCTTTGATTATCGACGTGAGCCAGCTTTTGGAATTGGGTGTCCAGCAGGAACTCAGCGCGCAGCAGCTTAACGCAAAGAGGGCATAAAATATGGAAGATGTAGCGGTAAAAGAACAAAGAACTGACTATTTGGATGAGGAGTTTGACGAAGAAAACGCGAATGTGGCTGTAGCCGATTTTCGGATGGTAACTTTTTCGCTTGCGGGAAAAGACTATGCCATCGACATTATGTATGTAAAGGAAATCGCCAAGGCGAACCGCTTTACTTATGTGCCGAACACGATGCCTTTTGTGATCGGCGTGTACAACTTGCGCGGCGACATCATCCCGATTATCGACTTGCGTAAATTCTTTGGAATCGAAGTCGCTCCTCGCGCGGAAGACCAAGTGGAGAACATGTTGATTGTAATTGTCGAAGAGCATACTTTCGGCGTCGTCGTTGACAAGATTGACCGAGTGGTGGGCATTCAAAAAAGCACGATTCAGCCGCCGCATCCGATTTTCGGCGACATCAACATCAAATTCATCTACGGGATCGTCGAATATGAGAGACAGCTTTTCGTGTTGCTCGACATCGCGCGGATTTTCAATCAAAAAATCACCGATGATGAGAGGGCGGCGGCGGATATGGACGCCGTGGCGAGGGAATATGTGAGCGCAGAGATTCCGGCGCAAATCGCGGAAAGTCAGCAGGATAATCCCGCAGAGGAAGCCGCTCCTGCAGAGACTCAGGAGGCATCCGCGCCAAAAAATAATTTCGACACCGAAAAGAAATTCATAATCGACGCGCTCGCCGATTTGAAGAAATTTTATATTTCGGACGTGAACAGGGAGTGGTTCGACAGGAGGTTTGAGGAGTGGCGTTCTGCCCGCGGAACGGAAAGCACGCAGCTTCAGAACTCCACGGACGCCGATGAATTCCTCAAGCCGTTTTGGTCGAGCAATACGGGAATGTTTTGGACGAAGGAATTCGCAGACTCGTTGTTCAATATCTTGCCAGACAACAACGCGAAGCAGATTCTCGTTTGGAATCCGGGCTGTGGCAAGGGCTACGAGTCGTTCAGCCTCGCTTGCGTCTTGAAAAAACGCTATCCGATGTCCAAAATCAGGATTTACGCGCACGAGACGGACTTGCTGAGCATTTCGAACGCGCCGCTTTTGACCGTGCCGCTCGCCGATGCGCAAGGCTGGCTTTCTCCTTATGTGCAAAAGACCGTTACGGGCGAATATGCTTTCAAGCAGGAGATAAAGGACATTGTCATGTTCGAGTATCATGACATCAACAATTCCAACGCCCTGCCTATGACCGACATAATTTTCGCGCGTGATGTCGCCTCGTTCTTGCCGTTGGAGGCGCAAAAGACCGTGCTTGGCGATTTTGAGGAAAAGCTCAAAGGCAATGGAATCTTGTTCCTTGGCGAAAACGAGCATATTTTAGGTGGTATGAACTGGGGTGAAAAAACTGAAGGTTCTTTAACATATTTTAATAAACAATAAAAGGAGTAGGCTATGAGAGTTGAGTATATCAATCCGTTTGTCGAGACCTCGTACAGGGTTTTGAAAGAAGTCCTTGGCGGCATTGACGTAAAGCGCGGAGAGCTTTCGCTCAAATCAGTGGCGATGCCGGTCATGGGCGTGGCCGCTTTGGTCGGTTTGGCGGGCGATGTAGAAGGGCGAGTGCTTTTTGACATGACCTTTGAAACCGCCTTGAAAGTGGCTTCAAAAATGAACGGCGAGACTCTTACGAAATTCGACGATTTGGCGAAGGCCACTATCAGCGAGCTCGCGAATTTGATTACGGCTCAGGCGGTGACAAAACTTCACGAGCTGGGATTCAAATTCGACTTGACTCCGCCGACTTTGTTCGCCGGAGAAAAGATGGAAATCGCGGCTTTGCCGGGTTCTGCCCAAAACGTAGAGGCGCTCATCGTTCCTTTGATTTCTGAATGTGGTGAAATCGAATTGAACGTTGCTATTCGCGAACGCGCTGAATAAAAAAGGAGGATATGAGAAATGAGATCTGTTAGCGATTTTCCTTCAGTTAATGACCGTCCGCCAGAAGGGCTCAAGGATGACGGCACAAAGTTCCGCGTCCTTGTAGTTGACGATTCGATGTTTGTTGCGAAGCAAATCGGACAAATCCTTACGAGCGAGGGCTATGATGTCGTGGCTACTGCGGTCGACGGAAAAGACGGCGTGGACAAATACAAGGAATTGTGCCCTAATGTCGACCTCGTTACGATGGACATCACGATGCCTCGCATGGATGGAATCACCGCCCTCGAGCAGATTATGGCGTTTGACAAAAATGCCCGCGTCGTAATGGTCAGCGCTTTGGGAAAAGAGGAATTGGTGAAGAAATCGCTCCTTTTGGGCGCGAAAAACTACATCATCAAGCCTCTCGACCGCAAAAAGGTTTTGGAAAGAATCAGCGCGTCTCTCAGATAGTTTTGCCGGCGGGGTTCGTGCTTTTTGCTTGAATCCCGAGCGTTATAAGTCATTTTTCTCATTTTAATAAGCGTAGAGAGAATTATCTTTGCGCCCGTTTGTATTTTGTCCAGGTAATTTGGTGGTGGATTAGATTTCCGTGTCAAGTGCTTCGCAGTTGCTCTGCAAGGAAATTATTTCACGCGTCGCTCACGCGATTGGCGGGTCAAAGTCGCACGGCTTACGCCGCGTTTAACGACAATGACAGAGGAAAAAGCAATTTTTTTTCGCGTAATAATATGAAAAATTCGGGCGGTTTTCGGGCGGTTTTCACTTGACTAATAGGAAGATTTTTTGTAGAATATAGTTTCACATAATTGAGGCTCTCCAAAAATAAATGTTTTTGGTAGAGTCTCGTCGAGAAATGCAGGTAAGATAAAGAATTGTCTGGCATTTCTCGCAAATACATCTAGGGAAGTTTTCCCAAAATTGCGGTTTTGTGAAAACTTCAATTGTGTGTGAAAATTTTTATCAGGAGGAAAAGGTGGTCAAGATTAGACTTAAGCGTTTCGGCGCGAAAAAGAGGCCTTGCTACCGCATCGTGGTGATGGACGCTCGTTCGCCGCGCGACGGCAAATGCATCGAGGAAATCGGCATTTATCAGCCCATCGAGGCGGAAGGTAAGCAAGTGGCTTTCAAGGCGGATCGCGCGAAGTATTGGTTGAGCGTTGGCGCGCAGCCTACGGAAACTGTGCGGAGCATCTTCAGGAAGAGCGGTCTTTCTAAAGCAAGTCAATCGAACTAGTTACGGAGCGCGCTGGAATGGAAAAAGACCTGATTGAATACATTGCGAAATCATTGGTCGACGAGCCAGATGCCGTTTCTGTGACGGAAGCCGTTGGCGAACGCGGGCCGGTTTTGGAGCTCAAGGTTGCCGAAGGCGACATCGGAAAAGTAATTGGCAAGTATGGTCGAATTGCGAAGGCGTTGCGCACTGTTTTGAGCGCGTCGGCTGGCAAGGACGGCAAGCGTTACGGACTTGAAATTCTGGACTGATTGTTGATGGACTTGACTGTTGGTTTTGTCCGCGGCTCTCATGGGCTTACGGGCGAAGTGAGGATTGAAAGCGCTTCTGGTCGCTACGAGCATATCGCGGCGTTGAAGGAAGTTACGCTTGTACAAAAAGGAATTTCTGCGAAATACGCCGTGGAAAACGCGCGCCTTGCGGGAAATACTTTGTACTTAAAATTTGCGGGAGTGGATTCTCCTGAAGCGGCGAAAAAACTCAACGGAGCGGCGCTGCGGACGTCCCGCGAAAATGCCTGTCCTTTGAACGAGGGCGAATGGTATGTGGAGGATCTGAAAAATTGTTACCTGGTTTATTTCGGGGAAGAAGACGGATTGGGAAATGATGTCGCGCCCACGGACGGCGTTCGCCAAGCGAATGTGCGAAGCGTGGTGGGTTCAATCACAGACGTATTGGAAGGCGGAGCGGGCGAACTTTTGGAAGTTTTGCTCTCCGAGGATTGCGATGTTCTTAAAGAGGAAGTCAAATTGACCGCCAGCAAAAAGCCGAGGACGGTTTACGTGCCGTTCAATGAAACTCATGTTGGAAAGGTTGACATTCCGAACAAGAGCGTCCAACTGATGCACCTCTGGATCCTGGAGTAGTCCAGTGAAATTTACCGTGCTGACCTTGTTCCCGGAAATCGTGCGCGTTTATTTTGAAAGCTCAATCATGGCGCGCGCAGTTCAAAAGGGAATTGTTGCCTACGATTTGGTGAATATCAGGGATTTTGCCTTGGATAAGCACCGCACTTGTGATGACAGTCCGTATGGCGGAGGGGCGGGGCAATTGATGTTGCCTGAAGTCCTGGGAGCCGCGCTCGAAAGTGTGAAGGCTTACAAAAAGGAAAAGCGCGTGATTTACGTCACGCCTTCTGGAAAGCCGTTTACGCAGAAAGTCGCGGCAAAATTGAGCAAAGAAGAAGAACTCGTGATAATTTGCGGGCGTTACGAAGGAATCGATCAGAGAATCATCGATCGTTATGTAGACGATGAGATATGCATCGGCGACTACGTGATGTCGAGCGGCGAAGTCGCGGCGGAAGTCGTGGTTGACACCGTTTATCGGCTGATTGACGGTGTGATTTCAAGCGAATCGCTTGCGGAGGAAAGTTTTTCCGATTTGCTTTTGGAGTACCCACAGTACACAAGGCCGCCAGTGTACAAGGGCATGGAAGTGCCGGAAGTCTTGATTTCCGGAAACCATGAGAAAGTCCGAAAATGGAGGTTGAAAAAGCGCATCCAAAAGACATTCTTGAACCGGCCGGATTTGATTGCCGAGGCGAGAATGAACGGGACGCTCACTTTGGAAGCCGAAAAAATGATTGAGGATTTGACGGAAGCAGTTTTTGTAAAACATTCCGCGAAAAAATGCAAAAAGAATCTTTGATTTTTTTTGTTTATTATTTTAGGAGAAACTAATGGACATTATAAAGACAATTGAAGAGCAGCAAAAACGCCCAAACGCGCAGCCGTTCAATGTCGGCGACACGGTTAAAGTTTACTTTAAAATCGTGGAAGGCAAGACGGAACGCGTTCAGGTTTTTGAAGGGCTTGTGATTGCGATGAAAAACGAAGGCGCGCGCAGAACTTTCACCGTGCGAAAAATTTCGTACAACATTGGTGTGGAGCGCATTTTCCCGATCAACTCGCCGCGAATTATGAAAGTGGAAATCACGCGACCCGGAAAAGTGCGCCGCGCGAAACTTTACTACATCCGCGACAAGGTTGGTAAGGCCGCCAAGGTCAAGCAGCGCGTGGGCGGAAAGGTTGCCAAGGCGATTGCCGAACGCAACGCTCGCGCCAATGAAGCCGCGGCCGCAAAAGAAGCCGCCGCGGAAAAGGCGCAGGCCGAAGCCAAATAATTTTTGCTCGAATGAGCGAAGTGCAAAATGTAGCGATTCATTCTCAAAGCACCCTTTCTGGCTTTCAACAGACTGTCAGGGAGGGGGCTTCATTTTTTGTGCGCATCCTGCAAAATCAAGGCGGCGGAAAATATTTGGCGAGTTTCGTGGGCGGGCGTTTTTTGGTCAAATCCGATGCCGCGCTCAAATCTGGCGAGACTTTTCGCGCGCAAGTGAAAATCGCGAACGGAAGAGTTTTTTTGCTTCCGCAAAACGGCGGCTCAAAGATTGGCGGCGCGAACGCGATTTCCGTGCAAAATTTCAATTTTCAAAGTCCCGAAGCGAGCGCGTTTTTGGCAAGTTTTGGTTTGCCAGCCGACGGCGTTTCGCAAAAAATCCTGCAATTTTTGATGCAAAGCGGCGCGAGGCTTGATGCCGCTTTGATGAAAAAGGCGCGCCGTCTTGCCGCGAAATTTGGCGGGCGCGAAATCGATGCCGCCGAAAGCGCGATTATTTTGGAGCAAAACGGATTTGATTCGGAAGATTTTCTCGAAGAAATCATGGAACTGCTTGGCGGAGATTTTCAGGGAAGGGAAAGGAAAAATTCTGGCGAAAAAAATTCACGCGATGGAAAATCCAAGGAAAATCTGAATGAAAATCTTGGCGATGGAAATTCCAATGGAAATCCTGCCGAAAAAAAATTCATCGGTGAAGACAGTTTGAGCGATGGAGCGATATTTAAAAACGCGGCGTTTCAAAATCACTCGGACTTGGAAAATGATTCGGAAAATTTTTTGCCGCAATGCGCCGAAGAGATAAAGCGATTTTTTTCTTTCGCGCTTGGCGGCGATTTTCAAGACGGCAGCGAAAAAAATGATTCGGATTTTCAGGATTCAAACTTGCGGAATTCGGTTTTTCAAAATTCAAAGTTCGGCGCGAACGGCTTTTTTCGAGGCGAAGATCTCGAGAAGAATTTTTTGGCGTTTTTCAATCACAAGGCTTTGAAATCACAGGGAAAAAAGAATTGGATTTTTTTGCCGTTTGAATTTGAAATGAATTCGATTGGGAAAGATGACGGAAAGCCTTTTCGCGGCGCGGGCGTTTTTCGGATTTGTTTGGACTTGGAAAAAAATCTCGCGGAGAAAGTTGCGGTGAATTTTAAATTCGCTGGAAAAAATTTATTTTTCGTGATATACTTTAAGGATAAAAAAGTGCACCGCGTGCATTTTTCGCTCGAAGGTTTTGAAGAAAAATCGGCGAAGGAAAATTTGGCTAAAGAATTCGGCGAAGGCGTGGAAGTGCGCGTGATCAAGGCGGAAGATTTTTCGCCGTTCGGTACGGAGGATTTTCCGCTTTCGTCCGTGGAGGGATTTGCGTGATGCGCGAAATGAAAAAGGCCGTGGCGTTGAAATATCCCGAAGGCGTGAGCGCGCCTTTTATCGCTGCGAGCGCGAAAGGATTTTTGGCGGAAAAAATGCTTGAAGTCGCCGCTGAAAAAGAAATTCCTGTCACGGAGGATGCCGCGCTCGCCGACTTTTTGAGCGTGCAGGAAATTGGGCAGGCGATTCCCGAAGAAACATGGGAAGCCGTGGCGAAGATTTTCGCGTTCGTAGTGAAATTTGACGCGAAGAAATGAGATTTCTATTTTATCGCCGCGAGAGCGATTTGGCATTTTATGGTTAAAGACAGAAAGAGAATCGGCGATTCCGGAGAGGAGCGCGCGGCGTGTTTTTACGCGGAACGCGGTTTTGAAGTCGTGGCGAGGAATTTCCGTACAAGGTGCGGTGAAATCGACATAATAGTCGCGAAGGAGGATTTGATTGTTTTTGCCGAGGTTAAGACCCTTCCTGGCGGAGATGCCGACACTTTGGCGCACGAACTGAATGCGACCAAACAACGCAAAATTATAGAAAGTGCTAAATTTTTTCTGGAAAAACATCGAAAATATAGTAACAGCATCGTCCGCTTTGACGCAGTTGTGGTGGATATGCCGGGCGTTGCTCCGGTTCACCTTATAGAAAACGCTTTTTCGGAAATTTGAATGGGCACAATCTTGAAATGCGAGTCGCATAATGTCGACGAGAAATTCGACGGAATGGAAAAAATTCCTCCTCGCTTGCTTGAGTTGCGGACGAAGATTCACGATATGTCGTATGTCGACAGCGCGATAAATCGGATCGCATTTGTTTTGAGCAAGAATCTTATTGACAATCCAGAGGAATTGAAATTTACTTTTGGCTGAAAAAATTAAAAGACGGTGTGTTATGACAAGAAACGAAAAAAGAAATCGCAGGTCGCACGACAAAGGCGCATGGAGCAATTCACAGGGGCGGGGCGCTTTTCGCCGACATTTTGGACTAAATGTGGAAAGTTCCGAAGAAATTGCTGCGCGTGAAAATGCCATCCGCGAATTCAAGGCGCGCGAGACAATTTGCCCTGCTTGCGGGAAGCCCATAACTGATATGTCGGAAGCCATCGCGGATAAATCCACGGGTGCGCCGACGCATTTTGACTGCGTTTTGGAAAGGCTGAAATCGCAGGAAAAGACCGCGCCGAATGAGCAGGTGGCGTACATAGGGCAGGGGCGTTTTGCGGTGATTCGCTACGAAAATTCGCATGATACAAAAAAATTTACGATTGCGAAAACCATTGACTGGGAAGACAAAAACAAGCCTTCGACTTGGCGCGCAGAGATGGCCGATTTATATTCCAAAGTAAAATAGCAACTCTTCGAGTTGCTGTCGAGTTTTTCTTTGCTCGCAACGCTCGCATTTTGTTCGCTTCGCTCGCAAAAGCGGAAAAACTCGCTTTATTGTCGTTTAATATTGGTGGCAACTCTTCGAGTTGTCGACGAGTTTGCGCAAAGCGCAAACTCGCATTATCGAATGACTTTAGACTGTCAGTTACTCTGCGCTCGCTCTTCTTCCCGGCACAATCGATGAAATCTCGTTGTCATACATCGCCTCCGCGAAAACGGCGGGAATGAAATATTCTCCGCTGTAGACGGCGGTTGCCGCGAATGTGAGATTCTTGCTCGCGCCTTCACGCAAATCAAAGTATGTGAAAATATTGTCGTCGCGAATGTCTTGGTATGTGAACGTCTGCGTTTGTGCGCTGTCGAGCGCGTCGGCGGCAACTCGCTCGTTCGTGATTTCCCAGCAAGTCGGGATGGGCATCGTGAGAGCGATGTTCGCGATGTTTGCGCGCGTCGTGTTTTTTACGCTGAGCTTGATTTTGAAACTATCGCCGACTTTTATGTTCGCGGGATTCAGCTCGCTCCCGGAATCCGTGATGTATTTTATTTCAAGCGAAAGTCCGTCCGAACGCGGATTTTCTTTTCCGGGAATCGAAATTCCTCGCGAAACGAAAGTTCCGTACAAAGTTCTTTTGCCTGTGTTTTCAACTTGCGCGGATTGGATTTGCGCTTGGCTTGAAGCGACTTCCTCCACTGCGACCGCGCCTTCAATTGCGCCGGAAATCGTTTTTCCAAGGGCTGAGATTTTGTACGAAGCCTTTTCGCTTCCTTGATTCTTGTAAAGCGGCAAAAGCGAAATGAGGCTCCATGCGATTTCCTGGGTGCTAAGCCATTCGTCTCCGCTCAAAGTTTCCGCCACTTCCTTTGCCAATTTGTCGGCATCTCCGTTGTCGATGGCGAGGCATGCGAAAAGATACATCGCCCGCTCGCGAACGCTAGAATTGAGAGATCCACCGGTTTGCCGGAATTTGTTCTTTGTGAATTCGATGCCGTGCAAAAGCCGCAAAGCCACGCTTTTTTGTCCCGCCAAAGAATACGCGCAGGCGAGCATAATTCGAGCGGAAGTGTTTTGCGTTCCTGCCACTCCGTCGGAAAGGCGATTCATCGAAGCGATGTCGGCGCGACCTGCCAATGCGAGAACGAAAAGCCTGTACGATTGAACTTCCGTTCCGTTTTCGTATCTGTCGCTCGCGTAGATGTTCCACGATGACGCGCTTTGCGCGATGTAATCCAAAAGGTCGTTCAGGAAATTTTCATCGACATCGTAGCCCGCGCCTTTCGCTTCAAGTTCAAAGTGCGTGGCGTAGCAAGTGCCCCATGCGTTAGGTGTGTTTCCGCCTGGCCAATACGCAAGTCCGCCAGAAGAAGTCCTATAATTTTTGTGTCGCTTCAAAACGGAATTGACATTTTCCTTAGTTTCTTCGATTTGTTTTGGAGTGAGTTTCAAAAATCCAGAAAGATAAAGTTGCGGGAACGCGCCCGAAGTGATTTGCTCGATGCAGCCGTGCGGATAGCGTATGAGAGCCGAAAGCCTTTCGTTCAGGTTCATTTGCGGAAGCGTAGAGAGTTCGAGCGTGTTTTGAATCGTTCCGATTTGAGCCGTACTTTCAATGCTCGCGTCAAAAGTCTTGTCGGGCTTTACTATGAATGTCTGCCGTGTGGTAACAGGAATTCCTCGGCTTTCGACAATTACGCCGGCGCTCGCCGTTGTCTGCGCTCTGCTTGTTTTCGCCGTAAAAGCGAAATCCGCCGTACATTGAGAATTTGTTTTTACTGCGAACGTGACGACCGCATTGTCTGAAGCGGGGATCGTGACTGTCTTGGAATTCTCTCCGACTGTTTGTGCGCCTGTGACTTGCATAGTTACAACAGTTTTCTGTTGCCTTTGCGTTCCGTTGAAAACGGTTACAGGAATTTGAATTGTTTCGTCCACGCCCAAAGTGCGAGGAAGCGAAGGCTGAACCATCAGGTCGGTTTTGACTTTTACTGATTTTTCCGCTGAGCCATACGCGCCTTTTTCGCCTGCGATTACGATTGCGCGGACGGAGCCGATGTATCCTGGCATTTCGAATTCCGTAGCTTTCTTTTCGCCGGCTTTCAGCGTGAAAGGTCCAAAGAATTTTACGACGGGCGTGAACCTGTTCGCATCGAGCGCGGTGTTGTTGAGAGAGTCGGCATCGCTTCCGCCTATCGCGAGCAGCGTTTCGAGCTTTCCGGAATACGCGTTCATCACATATTTGTACAAATCGTAGTTCGAAATCATCGACGCTTCTTTTTTGTAAAATTCGTAGCGCAAGTTCGGAGCGTGGAAATTCGTCAAGCCCAAAAGTCCGTCGTCGACTACGGCGAGCGTGTAAGTCATTTCGCGACCGCGCTTTTCCGAAACGCTTATCGAACAATTTTTGTGCGGTTCGAAACTTTCCGCCGTCGTGATGACAGGCTCAAGCAGCGTGGCAGGATTTTCCACTTTTATCGGAACAACGCCGTACAGACGAATCGGCAGGCTGTTTGCAGTTTGCGCGTGCGGCTGCAAAAGCGTGATGTGCGCGTAGACGTTCGGCGACATTTCCTGCGTGAGCGGAAGTTTGTAGGAAGTGGTTTCGTTTTTCGTTTCAAGCCATTCTTGCTTTAAAACCTCGCCTGACTTTTCTATCGTAACGAGCGCGCGTGAGCCGCTTCCAGAAGAAAAACTGATTTGTGCGCTTTCACCGACGGTGTAATTTTTTTTGTCCGTCAAAAGCGTGAGCATCGCCGCGCTGTCTCCGCCGTTTTCCTGCGCGCGTCCCGCCCAATTCGGCCAGTCGATGTAGACGATTTTTCCCGCGCTATGCTTTTCTCCGTCGGAAACCAAAACAAGGTATCTTCCCCAAGAAGGATAGTCCACGCGGAAATCAAAGCTGCCTTTGCCGTCGCTTATTTTGACTTTGCCGTTGTTTACGAGCGCGGACGATTCATATGAGACATAAGTGGCGCTTGTGAGCGCGTCTTTTTCCCACCACCATTTCCAATCGAGTTTGTAGATTGCGTAGTCGAGTTCCGCCTCTTCAATCGGATTTCCTTTTGCGTCGAGCAAGACGACATCCGCTCTTTGTTCTTGGTCGGTCAAAAGCATTCCGCGCGCCGCATCGCCTTTCGGAGTTTTTATTCCGCAATATCGTTCATAAGGAGAAAAGACGAAGGATTTCGTTTCCGTTGAAAATGCGCCCGAAGGCTCGAAAATTCGGCTGGTATAATTTGCGCGAAGTTTGCCCGGAAGATTTTCGCTGGACTCAAGTTCTGCCGAAAAAACCGCTTCGGAATTCGCGCCGAGATTTCCTTCCCAAACTGTGTCACGGCTTGTGTCAAAGACGGCGCGAGGATTCGTGAAAGAATATTCTGAATAGCCTTCGAAATTGTTTTCGCTCCTTGAAAAATTCACAGAGACATCCGCCTTGTAATTCGGAGTTTTCGCTCCGTGAAGCCATTCGCCTTTCAGCGTGAATGTGTTTCGTCCCGCCGTCAGCAATTCGCTTTGGCTTTCGAGTTTTACCGAAAGCTTGTTCGGAACGACAGTTTCAATTTTCAGCGGACGAGTCCATTCCGAGCCGCCCATTTTCACTCGCGCAATGTAAAATCCCGTGGGCGCGTTTTCGTCCGTCGAAGTTTGGATCGGATAAAAGCCGTTCACGTTTTCTTTTATGATGCGGCTTTCCACGAGGCGGCCGCTCGGGTCTTGCAATTCAAACGTGGCGGGAAAATCTTTTGGAATCGTGCCTTGCAAGTCTTGCAAAACGAAAGTCAGGTAAAGCGTGTCGCCCGGTCGCCAGACTCCGCGCTCGCCATAGATGAAGCCTTTTACGCCGTTCTTCGCCTTTTCGCCGCCGGTTTCAAAATGGCTCACGCTCAATTCCGTTCCGCCTGAAAGTTTGAGGAAAGAATTTTGGTTTGATTTTTTGGCGAACACCGCGAACACTTCCGTGTCAGGATTCTTGAAAATCGCGCTTCCGTTGGAATCGGTTTTCGCCGTGGCAAGCGTTCGTCCCACATAATTTACAAGCGAGATTTCCGCGCCGCCGATTGGAGAAGCCGTCTTCAAATCCGCCGCCGTAACATAGATATTTCCGTCCACATCTTTTTTCGCCAAAAGCCCGATGTCGGAAACAAGCACGTTCCGCTCAATCAAAATCCTGCTATTGTAATTCGCCATATAGAACGCGGGATGGCACGGATCGTCGTCGTACTGCCAATACGTGCGCCGCTTTTCATACGGCATATTTTCAGTGTAATCCCAATAACTCGATTCGCCTTTCCACTTGTAATTTCCGATTGTGTCGTCCGGCATAGGCAAGTCTGAAAAATCCTCGTGCTTTTTGTTGCAGACATATTTTACGTTTTGCTTTCTGAAGCTCACGCGAATCTGGAACATTCCGCCGGGATATTTTTTCGTCAGTTCCGAAATGTCGATGCCCGTCGTCACGGTGCGGTTTTTCATTTCGTTTTTCCATTCAAGCGGAACATTTTTTTCCCAAACCGGTTCGCCCACGCGATACATAGAATCGTTTCCGTCAAGGTCATTGCTCTGCAAAAATTGCGTGATGTTCCAGTCATGAATCAAAAACGCCTGAATCAAAAGTCCGCTCAGATTTTTTGTCTGCACGGCGAGAATGTTTTCCTGCGAAGTCGGAATTATCACCGCGCTTGAATTGCTTTGCGCGAATTGGACGCTCGGCAGACTCCACGCCTCGTTTTTCGTGGTAACAGTTTCGCCAAGCGCGAGCAGCGCGCCGTCCGCGCTTTTTATTCCGCTCTGGATTTGCACTTCCGAAAAATTCGAAAAGTCATTTTCATTGTAAATCGTGAGCACATTTTTGTTGACGTTCACGCTGAAATCGTCTTCGATTTTTGAAACAGTTTTTATGAAAGCCTTGATGTTTTGCGCCGAATCAAGCGGCTTTGAAAAACTCAAAATTATTTTGTTTTTCTGCGATTCGTTCACGTCGAAAATCACGAAATCGTTTTTTGCGGGAATCTTGAAATTCTTTTTGTCCGTGTTCACTCTTCCGCGACGTTTTTTTGCGCCGAACGAAAATCCGTTCCAAGAAATTTTTAAAGTCTTGAAATTTTTTCCGCGCCTGATTCCGCCGATTGTAAAATTCGCGGCGAATGGATTTTCTGCGCCCGTCTCTTCCCATGAAATTTTTGGTCTTTGGAAAAATCCGAATTTCGCCTCGAGAGATTTTTTGAGTTGCTTTTGGGAAACTGGAATGTCGGTGAAAAAAGTTCCGCCGAGCGTGAAATCTTTTTCGTCGTCCGAAAGCACGAAAGAGTAGAACTGCACTTTGCATTGCGCGCTTTGCGTAAAATATTTGTGGACGTAAAACGCCTCTTGTGAAAGCGCGAAAAGTTTTGTGCAGTCGGCGATGAGAGTGATTTTCTGCTCCGCGCGATAAGGCTTGCTCGGCGTGAAACTCGCACGTTTTCCCGAAACGCTCCACGAGCCTTTTTGCGGCGGCACAAGCGAAATCGCATCCGCGACATTCGCGCCGTCCGGAATTTCGTTTGAAAATTCTATGATGATTCGGTCAAGCCGCCCGAGACTTATTCCGCCGATTTGCGAGACAAGGTTTTCGCCACGCTCGAGAGCATGTTCTGAAAATTGCGCAGTTTTTTTCGCGCATCCAAAAATAAAAAAAGGAATGAAAATTGAAAGAAGAAATTTTGTTTTCATAGAAACATTATATCACTAAACGGGCGGTTTTGCAAATGCTTTTTTTTTATAGGGAAAGAGAGAAAAACGCTTGCTTTGAATTTATCTTTATGGTATAATATGTTATTATCTTTATGTGGGCATGACAAAGCCGCACAAATAGCGCGACTTTTGTCAAGGGCGAAATTGTTAGCAATCAAAGATTGCGACTTTCGCTCTTGATTTTTTATTAAGGAGTTTTTGTTATGATTTTTCCTTTGGACAAACTCGTGAAATTTGATGGCAATATCTATGAAATTACGGTAGCGGCGAACAAGCGCGCCTACCAAATGTCGATGGTAAAAGATCCTCTCATCGAGGAAAACCACGACAAGGTTGTGTCTTTGGCGGCGGCGCAGCTTTTCGGAAAAGACGTTACTTATCGCATCCAGTCTGCGAACTAGGCGCGCCGTTTCACTTGAATAAAAAAGTTTTCGTAATTTTCGCGCCGACTGCCACGGGCAAGACGGAATTGCTCTTTCGTCTTTTTTCCGATCGCGACAGTCCGTTTCGTATAATCAGCGCGGATTCTATGCAAGTTTATCGTGGCTTGGACATTTGCAGCGCGAAGCCATCTTTGGCGGAACGCTCGCGCCTTGAGCATTTTTTGGTCGACATAAAAAATCCCGACGAACAATTTTCAGCCGCGGAATTCGTGGAGCGTGCGGATTCTCTGTGCGATGATTTTCTTTCGCGAAATTTGATTCCGTTAGTTTGCGGCGGAACGGGCTTTTACATCCGCTCGTTTTTGCTCGGGCTTCCGAAAACTCCGCCGGGCGACGAGCGAGTGCGGGCGAGATTGAAAAGCGATGCCGAAAAATTCGGCTCGGACGCGATGTGGAAAAGGCTTTTTTCCGTGGACGAGGAAAGCGCGCGGAAAATAAATCCCGCGGATTTGTACAGGATTTTGCGCGCGCTTGAAATTTATGAACTGACGGGAAAGCCGCGCGCGGAATTCGCCGCTCGGGAAATTCTCCGTGAAAAATATGATTTTAAAATTCTCATTCTTGAGCGAGACCGCGAGGATTTGTACGAAAGAATTGACGCGCGCGTAGAGAAAATGTTTGCCGCCGGTTTGGAAAAGGAAATTGCGGATTTGGCGAAAACATATTCGCCCGATTCGCCAGGAATGAAAGCCATCGGCTGCAGGGAATTTTTCGAAGGCGGCACGATTCAGGAAATCAAGGCTCGAATAAAGCACGACAGCAAACGCTATGCCAAAAAGCAGTACGTTTTTATGAAAGGCATTCCGAACGCGAAGATAATCCACATTCCGCGCGGCGCGGACTTTCCGCAGGAAACGCTTGAATTTTTTTCGGAATAATTTTGTTTTGAAAAAAAATTCTTGACAGAGGACAAGAAAAGTAATAAAATTTCATCAATATGCGTGATAAAGATGTGGATTGGGACGATTACAAAGCGGAGTGTAACATCAAAAAGCATGGTTTGAGCTTTGATGAAGCCCAGAAAGTCTTTAGCGACCCGAACGCAATAGAAATTTGTGATGAGAAAAATTCTACGATTGACGAAGAGCGGTACATAGTGATAGGCAGGGTCAATGACAAAATAGTCGTGAATGTCGTGTACACGGACAGAAACGGAAAACGGAGGATTATAACCGCGCGTCTTGCGGTAAAAAATGAATGGAGGATGTACTTTGCGAAACTTAGAACAAATGCTTGAAGAATACGAAAAGATAGCCGTTCCCGATGAAAAAATTGATTTGTCAGACTGTCCGGCATTGACAGAGGAACAGTTGAAAAATGCGAAACCCTTGCATCCGATAAAATCGAAGAGCAATGACAGGCTTGTTATGTTGAGGATGGATAACGCGCTTGCCGAGCATTTAGAAGAGATTGGCGACGAATGGGAAAGCAAAGTCAACGATGTCTTGATGAATGCCTACGCGATGGGGCAGATTTGATGAAAATCGTCTGAAATCCGCATTCCGCGCGGCGTGGACTTTCCGCAGGAAACGCTTGAATTTTTTTCGGAATAGTTGTATAATTTTTGGATATGTTGTTTTTGTGCCTGCTTTTTCCGCTGGGATTTTTGATTTGGTGTCGCGCGCAAGGCTTTGAAAAATTTCCGAAATTCGCGCTGATTGCCTTTACAGGGCTTTTTCCCTCGGCGGTCTTTTGCGCTTACAAATATTTTTTCTCGCCGTTTTATTATTTGGCGCAAGATTCTTTTTTGATGAATTTCCTGTATTATTTTTTGACTCAAGCCTTTGTTCCGCTTGCGGTTTTGACCGCCGCGTTCCTTTTGATGGACGGCAAAGATTCCTTGCAGGACAGGCTCGCGAATATTTTTCCGTTCTATGCTGGATTCTACGCAATTTACATTCCGTTCATAATTCTGTGCGAAGACGTGCCGTATCCGTTTTTCGCACTTTTCGCAAAGCCTTTGATTTATTTTTTTATGCTGGCATCTCTGCCGAAAATATGTGGAGAGCTTTTGGAAAGGCAAAGGACGAACATAAAGTCTTCAAAAAAAATATTTTCGATTTTCGCTCTTGTAGCCGCAATTTTGCTTCCGGCCGTAATCGAGTCACTTTGGACTCTCGGCGTTCCCTCGCTTTTTACCGTGTTTTTGACGCTCGCGTATTTGGCTTTCGCGGCGTTGATTTCCTTGATCGACAGATGAATTTTTGCAATGGTTTGCGCCTAAACTTTTTTTTCATTTTGCCGAAAATTATAGTATGAACAGTTTTACGCGGTCAATAAATTTGTTGCAAAAAGCGCTCGACGTGAATTCTCTGCGCTATCAGGTTACGGCGAACAACATCGCCAATTCCGAAGTGCAGAATTTCAAGCGTTCCACGGTGAATTTCGAAAGCGAATTGAAACGCGCGTTCGAGTCGCAGGAAAACGCCCGCAATTCATTCGATTTGTCGAAGACAAATTCCAAGCATCTTTCGATTCACAATGTAATCGATCCTGATTCGGTGAAGCCGCGCCGCACTGTGGACTGGGCTTCCACGGAAAACTCGAATGGCAACAGCGTCAACATCGAGACCGAGGCGATGAACGTCATCAAAATCCAGATGCAGTACAGGCTTTTGAGCCAGCTTGAGAATTTTGAATTCAACCAAGTGCGCACTGCGATGCAGCCGAACAGATAGTAATTACATTGTGATTATATTTTGATTGAGAAAGGAGCGTTGAAAAACTTCGCTAAAATATCGCGAAGTTTTTCAACTCGAGTTTTCTGCGAAAACTCGTTTATCAGACTGTCGTTTCTCATTTTATTACGAAACGACTTTTACAAGAAAATCAAAAGTTGAAACTTTTGATTTTCTTGTAAATTAGGAGGAATGTCAAAAATCCGCGCTGACATTGCGCGCGAATTTTTGACTCGAGTTTGCTTCGTAAACTCGTTTATTGGGCTGCGATTTTTCGCGTTGTTGCAAAATCGCGTTTTCAAAGATGAAGAAAGTTGAAACTTTCTTCATCTTTGAAAATAAGGAGAAAACAATGGGAATTTTTTCTAGCATAAACATCGCTTCTACGGGATTGAGCGCGGAGCGTCTTCGCACCGATGTCATTTCAAACAACATCGCGAACGCTTCCACGACGCGCACTCAGGAAGGCGGCGCGTTCAAACGCTCGCGCGTGATTTTCCAGCCGGTGAGCGATTCGAATCCCACGTTCCGCACTCCCTATCTTCCCTCGAATTTGGACAACGGTCCTGGCAAAGGCGTAAAAGTCCGCGAAATTGTGAAAGACACTTCGGAAGGAATTTTCGTCCATGATCCAGACCATCCCGACGCTATAAAAAGCGGACCTCGTGCGGGATATGTGGAAATGCCGAACGTCAAAATCGTTAACGAAATGGTGGACCTGATTTCCGCCTCGCGCGCCTACGAAGCAAACACGACGGTAATCGAAGGGTCGAAAGATATGTTCAGCGCGGCTTTGGAAATCGCAAGGTAATTTGTGGAGATGGGCGACTGAAATATCGTCGCCAATTTGAACGACGAGTTTTGCACCGCAAAACTCGCTTATAAACTTGCCCGCTCTCGCGGACGAAAACAAAAAACTCGGAAGTTGAAAACTTCCTCAGTTTTTTGTTTTTGGAGGAAAAATGAAAATCAATGAAATGCAAGTCCTTCAGATGAAGGGCTTTGAAAATGTTCAAAATACTAATCCGCTTCAAACCGCTCCGTATCGCAACATCACTTCGGCGGCGGAAGAAAGGCAGCGGCTTAACGAAAAGTCATTTGGCGAATTTCTCACCGATGCCGTGGCGCAGATGAACAAGCAGCAGACGAATGTGGCGGCTATGGAAGAGCAGCTCATCACCGATCCCGACAGCCTCGACATTCACGACATTACGACTGCGATGGCAAAGGCGCAAATGTCGATGACGCTCGCAAAGACTGTCGTGGACAGAATCGTAACCGGCTGGAACGAAATCACTACTACAAGGTAGTTTGATTGATGTCGCGAATGCTGAAAAAACAACTCTAAAACTTCGCATGAATTTTCAGCATTCGCGCATTCCATGTTGTCGTTATCAATTAGGAAGAATTCGAGGATATTAAAAACGCGCCATTTGTCTGCCGACAGCGAACGTGTCAAGTTGCAATGCTTTTCGCGCGTATTTAAAGAAGTCGTCGATAAGACTCGCGTTGTCGGCGATTTCGTCAAAGTTTGTCCTATAATTTTCTGCGTCTTGAAAACTAGCGGCTTGCCACGGTGGTATTCATATTGCTTTGGACGCCGCTCTTAATAAATTTCTGCAATTTTTTCATCAAATGTCGCTATTTCTTTTTCATATTTTTGAAAGCCGGCAATGAAACTCCGCTTGTTATTCCGAGCATGCCCGAGGAATCCATTTTCACACGAAAGATTTATCGGCGATGAACGGCGAGCTTTCGCTCCACATGCAGCTGTCGGTGTTTTTCAATGCTTTAAATGTTTTTGACTTATAGAATTGGAAAAGCTTTTCGTCAAATGGTTTGGAAAAGTGCCCGGAGAGAATCCTTGCGGCTTCTTCAATTTTCATAAGAACATCAATCTTTATGTCTTTGTCGTTGTAACAATAATGCGGCATTTACACCTCCTTTATTTTCAACATCGCAGGAAGTGTACAAGCTTTTGGCGAGCGAATAAGAATAAAACATTCCTTAAATTTTAAACCTTCGATATTTTTGTTTGACAACTTGCCAATTTTGGTTTATAATGTTTGTGAATAGACTTGTCAGAAAACTCCGTCAGTTTCCTCTCAGGTCTTGCAACTTTTCATGCTAGAGACTTGCGAAGTTGCGATTTGCTGGAATATGTATTCGGAGAATCGAAGTTTCCGAATGCATACAATAAATTCGATAGAATGGAGAAAATTATGAAAAAGTTTTTCTTCGGAGCGTTGACGCTCCTTTGTGTGGGATTCCTTGCGGTGGCGCAGGATGTCCCTGTTTATGATGGCGAAGGCGCGGACGTCGCGATGTTAGTTGACATCAAGGCGCACAAAGGCGTAAAAGACAACATCGTTTTGGTGAACCTTGCGAATCCGAACGGCGCGGATTTTGATGTCTATGTCCACGGAAAAAAAGGTTGGCAAAAATTTGGAAACGGCATGCTAAAATATTTGCATGACAAAACCACGATGGAGGCGACCTCTACAAAAGATTTCGGAAAATACGAATACGCGGCGATCGTTCCGCTTGATGGAAAAAAATACGGCTATGAAACTCGAGTGGAAAACAGCGACTTGTATTTTTATGTTTTGCCAGAAGATTCTTCATACTCGGCGTTTGAAACGAACGCTACGGAAATCGACGTCTCGTCGTTTCAAAAGAAATTGAAGGACAATATCAGGCTTATCGCGAATTCGCGAAAGATCGCAAACACGGGATTTTTCATTTTCGCCGACAATGGAAACGGCTTCAAACTGATTGCCGCCGCGTATTTGAAAAATAAGGGCGACACTTGTTTCGCGGCAGGCTTTGATTTGAATCTCAAGAAGCAAAAATATTTTCGTTATGCGGTGTGCGCGAGTGACGGCGAAAAATACGATTGCACCGCGCAGGCGAAAAACAGCGACTTGTATATTTCCATCGAAGATTGAGCGTCAAGGAAATTTCGATTTTTGAAAATGCCCAATCTCCGCTATGAAGATTAAATAGTTTTTCGCAACGCGATCGCATCGAGAATTCTCGCCGTGACGGAAAAACTTTCCGGCGTAAGCGATTTGAAATTGTCGAGCGCGGTGTGCATGAGGCGCCATGTTTGCGGCAGATTGTTTTTGAGCGTCTCTTTTTGCGGCATCGAGATTTTTGGAATTCTGTTTTGGACAAATTCCAAAAGTCCGGGAATATTTTGCAAAGCGTACATGTAATTTTGCGCCTCGTCTTGCGGAAGCATGGTAAACGCGACTGCAGGAATTCCCGAAGCCAAAAATCCGGCGTTGTCGCTGTAGGGAATCGGCAGATTCAGCCAACCTCCGCCAAGCGAAGCCAAAATCGCTTTCGCGCCTTGTTCTAGCGCATTGTATTTTTTTGCGAAAGCGTTGGACACGGTACGCGGAAGAATCGAAGTGCCCAAGATGGGAACAGTGCCACGACCCATGCAGTCGAAAACGTAAATGTCCTCGTCGTTTATTCCGGCTTTTTGAATGACACTCGCAAGTTTGTATGCGCCTTGCGCGGTCACTCCTTCTTCGCTTGAAGCAAGTTCTTCTCCGTCAGTAAAAAAAATCCGCACGTTGTGAATGCATTTGAATTTCGCAAGACGCGCGGCAAAGTCCATCAGGCAAAATACCGCAAAAGAATTGTCGTTCGCCCCAAACTCAGGCGGCTCGACTTGCGCCGCGTCTTTTTGCAAGAAACGGTCGTAATGCGCGATTATCGTTTTCATTCGAAAAGTCGCGCTGTATCCCGAACGCGGCAGTTTTGCGTAGATATGCCTGCGGCCGTCTACATTTATGACGGCGCTTTGCACGCCGCGCTCCGAAAGATAGTTTTGAATGAATTCTCCGCGATCGACATTTGAGGCGATGAAGCGCAAAAAAGATTCTGTATCAAACATTTTTTTTACCGAAAAATTTTACGATTCGCGCCGAACAGAATTTCAAGACGAGCGCGAACAAAATTGAAATCGCGATCACTGAAGCGACATACAAAAGCACGAGCAATTTCGTCGAGACAAGCGAATAATTCATTTTTGCGGCATCGAAAAAATTCGCGCCTTGCCTGAGAGGAAGAGCCTGCATCAAATAAATTTCAAGCGAATGTTTTCCCAAAAATCGTGTAGCCTTGTTGTCCGCAAAAAATTTCATCATAAAAACGATTATGAAAATCACGAACAAAATTATCTGTGCGCTTTGAATCAAAATCATCTGCGTCCGCGGCCATGTGGAATTGTCGCCGCCGAATTCGCGCCAATATGAAATTCCGTAAAGCGACCACAACCCAATCCACATTGAAATCACGACAAGCACAAACAGCGTGAAGAATTTTACCCAATAATTTTTCGCGAAGAAATCAAAAAATTTTTTTTCGTTTTGCGCGACGAGCATTCCGAGCAAAAAGCAAATCGACGAATTGACCCACCATTCTCCCTCGAACCAAAGCGCGCCGATTTGCTGCCACCACGGCGCGCTCGAAAAGTCGGTGTAGCCTTGCGCGTTCCACCACCAATTTTTAGGACCTATCCACCAGACGAAATGCTTGTTGAACAAAAACCATCCGACTTGCATCGCAATTACGATGAAAATCAGCGCGAAGCAGATTTTTCGATTTTTTATTTTTTTGAAAATAAAATAAAATGCGAAATACAAAATTAAAATTACGGGAACGAACCAAGCGTTGTCATTCAAAAGAGAAATGCCGAGAATTTTGCAAATCCATTCGCTCGCGGAAAATTTTGTTTTTAAAATCAAATGCCAAATTATGTAAAACGCGTTCATAACATAATATGTCACGAGAATTGGCAAAGCGCGCCTTTTCAAAAAACCGTTCAAATAGCCAGGCTTTGTGTCGAGGCTTTTTATTAGGCCAAAGCCGGAGACGAAAAAGAAAAATCCCACGAATAAAAATCCCGTGTCGTGGAAAATTTGGATTTCATTCGCTTTTGTCAAAATTTGCATCTGCGAAATGTGATGGCTTATTACGCCCAGAGCCGCCAAGCCTTGAAGCGATTTCGTGGCGCGAATGCTTAAGAAATCTGAATTAAATGAATTTTCTTTCGCGCCGCTTCCGCCGAGAAAAATTACAAAAATCCAAAGCGCATAAAAGCAAACCGAAACAAGAGGAAAACTGAACGACATAAAAATATTATAGCGCGGGTTTTGCAAAAATTCAAGGTGAAATTTTGTCGCGCGTCATGCAAAAAAATTAAGTTTGCGCGGAGATTGCGAAGTCGAAAGTTTTAATAGGCAAACTTGAGCTTTTTGCAGAAAATCAAAACTGATATGTATTAACACAAAAAGTTTAGTTGGTCAAGAATTTATTTTGGTCACGACACCCTCGCATGAACCAAGCAATTGACAAAAAATATTTTTTTTGCTAGAATGTTTTCAACGGAAGACAAGGATGTCGGAATGCTCCGCGCTGTGTCTTCCGTTTTTTATGGAAACGAGATGATAGGCGCAAAAACGCTTCGCGTTTTTGCTAACGAGTTTTCGTTTGCTCGCGACGCTCGCATTTTCGTTCGCGTTGCAAACAAAAAGCACAAAAACTCGCGATAAATTTTAGGAGAATTATAATGAAAATTAAAATGCTTAATCCTATAGCAGAACTTGACGGCGATGAAATGACGCGTGTTTTGTGGAAAGTCATCAAGGAAAAATTGCTCGAGCCTTTTGTGGAGCTCAAAACTGAATATTTCGACCTCGGGCTTAAAAACCGCGACGACACCGACGATCAAATCACGCGCGATGCGGCGACGGCAATCAAGCGGCTGGGCGTGGGCGTAAAATGCGCCACGATTACGAGCAACGCCGCCAGAATGGAAGAATACAATCTCAAGCATCTTACTCCATCCCCGAACGGAATTCTGCGCGGCGAATTGGACGGCACTGTTTTTCGCGCTCCGATTTTCGTCAAGAACATCCAGTGCAATGTTTCCTCTTGGAAAAAGCCGATTGTCCTCGGACGACACGCTTACGGCGACGTGTACAAAAATTGTGAAATCAAAACTCCGTGCGCAGGAAAAGCCGAACTTGTTTTCACTGGCGAAGACGGAAAGGAAATCCGAAAGACGATTCAAGAAATGAAAGGCCCTGGAATAATCCAAGGCATCCACAATTTGGACGAGTCGATTCGCAGTTTCGCGCGGTGCTGTTTTATGTTCGCGCTCGACAAAAAAGTGAGCGTTTGGTTTGGCGCGAAAGACACGATTTCAAAAACTTATGACGGAAATTTCAAGGCGATTTTTGCCGAAGTTTTCGAAAGCGAATTCCGCAAGAAATTCGAAGACGCGGGAATCGAATATTTCTACACTTTGATTGACGACGCTGTCGCGCGCGTGATGAAAAGCGAAGGCGGAATTTTATGGGCGTGCAAAAATTATGACGGCGATGTAATGAGCGATATGATTGCGAGCGCGTGCGGAAGCCTTGCGATGATGACAAGCGTCCTAGTTTCTCCCAACGGTGAATTTGAATACGAAGCGAGCCATGGCACTGTCCAAAAGCATTATTACAAATATTTGAAAGGCGAAAAAACTTCGACGAATCCGGTCGCATTGATTTTCGCGTGGACCGGCGCACTTGCAAAACGCGCGGAACTCGACGGAACGGACGATTTGGCGCAATTCGCTTCGCGCTTGGAAAAAGCGACGCTCGCCGTAATCGAAGAGGGCACGATGACCGGCGACCTCGCACGCCTCGCAAACCCAGCGGCAAAGCGCATTGTAAATTCTTGGGAGTTCATAGACGAAATTGCGGCACGTCTATAAATTGCCCGTTTTGTTTGAAAAACAAAACGGGGTAGCGGCGAAAGCCGCGCAGGAATTTATTGATGAAATTGCGGTACGTCTATAATGTGCGACTTTTGACTTGCATAACAGACAAAACTCGGTAGCGGCTTCGCCGCCACATTTGAGAGTCGCGTAAAAATAATAAAAAATTCTAAAATTCTTTGTGAATTCCCCTTGCATAAAAACGCTATTAGTAGTATATTTAGAAAGGCAGGTACACTAGATATAGCGTGCTTTGCGTAGACTATGCGGGAGGATGGAATACGTTTGGCTTGGCAAAACGCATTTCAATTTGTTTATATGAAAATTATCAAAAGAAACGGCGAAGAAGTTCTGTTTAATGTGGAGAAAATCGAAAACGCGGTGCGCAAGGCGAACGTGACTGTGCCTGAAGCCGAGCGGCTTTCCGAGGAGCAAATCAAGAAAATCGGATCTGAAATCCAGACGCTTTGCGAAAACGGCGGACACGAGGCTAGCGTGGAGGAAATCCAGGATTTCGTAGAAACGAAAATTATGGAAGCCGGCGCGTTCAGCATCGCCAAAAAATACATCACTTATCGCTATCAGCACGAACTCAACCGCAAGGAAAATTCCACCGACCGCCAAATCCTTTCGCTTTTGGAATGCAACAACGAGGACGTGAAGCAGGAAAATTCCAACAAGAATTCCACCGTGGTTTCCGTCCAGCGCGACTACATGGCGGGCGAAGTTTCCAAAGACATCACGCGACGCTTTTTGCTTGATGAAGATTTGACAAAGGCGCACGAGGAAGGTTTGATTCATTTTCATGACGCGGATTATTTTGCCCAGCACATGCACAATTGCGATTTGGTGAATCTCGAAGATATGCTTCAAAACGGCACGGTCATCAGCGGGACGAAAATTGACAGGCCGCATTCTTTTTCTACGGCATGCAACATCGCCACGCAAATCATCGCGCAGGTGGCTTCGTGTCAATACGGCGGGCAGAGCATTTCGCTCACGCACTTGGCTCCGTTCGTCGAAGTGAGCCGCCAGAAAATTTCAAAGGAGCTTCGCGACATCGAGCAGAAGACTGGAATAAAATATTCTGACGAGCAGTTCGACTACATCGTGCAGCGCAGGCTTGGCGATGAAATTACGCGCGGCGTTCAGACGATTCAATATCAGGTCGTGACTTTGATGACTACGAATGGTCAGTCGCCTTTCGTCACAGTTTTCATGTATCTCAACGAGGCGAAGAACGAGCGGGAAAAATCTGACCTCGCGCTCATCATCGAAGAAGTTTTGCGCCAGCGTTATCAAGGCGTGAAGAACGAAAGCGGATATTGGGTTACCCCCGCCTTTCCGAAATTGATTTATGTTCTCGAGCCTGACAATATCAAGCCGGACTCGAAATATTATTATCTCACGAAATTGGCGGCGGAATGCACGGCGCGCAGAATGGTGCCCGACTACATTTCCGAAAAGAAAATGCTAGAGTTGAAAATCGACAAGAACGGAAATGGAAATTGCTATCCGTGTATGGGATGCCGTTCTTTCCTCACGCCTTATGTTGACGAAAACGGAAAGCCAAAATATTACGGCCGCTTCAATCAAGGCGTAGTCACTCTCAATTTGGTTGACATCGCTTGCTCTTCTAATCGCGACCTTTCGGCGTTTTGGCGGATTTTTGACGAGCGGCTTGAAATGTGCTACCGTGCTTTGATGATTCGCCATAATCGCCTTATGGGAACTACGAGCGACGTTGCGCCGATTTTGTGGCAGAACGGAGCTTTGGCGCGATTGGCAAAAGGACAAAAAATCGATTCGCTTTTGATGAACGGGTATTCTACGATTTCGCTTGGATATGCGGGGCTTTGCGAATGCGTCCGTTATATGACGGGCAAGCCGCACACCGAAGCAGAAGCTACTCCATTCGCGCTGGAAGTGATGCGCCACATGAACGAGGCTTGTGCGCGTTGGAAAGAAAAGGAGCACATTGATTTTTCTTTGTACGGAACTCCGCTTGAATCCACCACATATAAATTCGCCAAGTGTCTCAAAAAGCGTTTCGGAGAAATCGATGGCGTTACCGACAAAAATTACATCACGAATTCGTATCACGTTCACGTTACGCAGGAAATGGACGCGTTTTCAAAACTCACGTTTGAATCTCAGTTTCAGACGCTTTCGCCGGGAGGCGCGGTGAGTTATGTGGAAGTGCCGAACATGGAAAACAACATTCCGGCGGTGATGGCGCTTCTCAAGCACATTTACGAAAACATCATGTATGCCGAACTCAACACGAAAAGCGACTGCTGCCAAAAGTGCGGCTTCACAGGTCAAATCCAAATTGTACACGATGCCGATGGAAAACTCGTTTGGGAATGTCCGAACTGCAAGAACCGCGACCAAAGCACGATGAACGTTGCGCGTCGCACTTGCGGCTACATCGGCACTCAATATTGGAATCAGGGAAGAACGCAAGAAATAAAAGAACGCGTTTTGCATTTATAACTGTTTATAGTTGTAAACGGATTTTTTTGAACAAAAAAAATTAGATGCAGATAAATGCGGATTGGACACGGATAAAAATTTGGACAATAAAAAATCTGTGTCCAATCTTTTTTATCTGTGTGTATCTGTGTCTAATTAAAATTGCGGGGCGATATGAATTACGGCGCGATAAAAAAAATTGACATCGCCAACGGAGACGGAGTGCGCGTGAGCCTTTTTGTTTCCGGCTGCAAAAATCATTGCAAGGGTTGCTTCCAAAGCGAAACGTGGGATTTCAACTACGGAAAAAAATTTGACGAAGACGCGCTCCAAGAAATTTTGGACGCGCTTTCAAAGCCTTTCATACAAGGCTTGACGATTTTGGGTGGCGAGCCATTTGAGGTGGAAAATCAGCCGTGCGTCAGGGCTTTGCTTGAGCGCGTGAAATCCGCGTTTCCGCAAAAAGACGTTTGGTGCTATACGGGCTACATCCTTGAAACCGACTTGCTCGCGGAAAACGGATGCCGCCACACCGAGCACACCGAGGCGATTTTGCACATGGTCGATTTTCTGGTGGACGGGCCTTTCATCTTGGAGCAAAAAGATTTAAGCCTAAAATTCCGAGGCTCGAAAAATCAGCGAATAATAAATATGAATGAGTTTTTTGCAAGGTGAAGTCGCCCTGCAAAAAACTTCTGTCGATTTTTCAATTTTACTTGTGCAGAATAAATTCCACGCGGCGGTTTTTCCACCAATTCGTTGTGTCGTTGAACGCCGCTACTGGCTCTGAAGCTCCTTTGCCTTGCGAGGAAAGCCTCGAAGCTGGAATGCCGCCGTTTTGCACGAGCCAATCTTTTACGAACGCGGCGCGCTTGTCGGAGAGATTGAGCAGAATTTCGTCTTCGCCCTCTACGCCTGTCCTGTTCGCGTGACCTACGACTGTCACCGTGTAGTCCGGGAATTTTTTCAAAATATCGCCGACGCGCTTTAGGACGCGCACATTGTTCGCGGCCTGCTCTTTTGTCACTTGGCTTCCTTTGGCTTCCGCCGCCGTCTTGAAGTCGGCATTGTTCGCGCGGAAAATTATCGATGGAACCGCCATCTTCAAATTGCTGCCGTCGCGAATCACCAAAATGTCTACAGGAATAATTCCCGAAACGCTCGTCGTCATTCCAAGCGCGTCCGTCGCCGTGAACGTGTACGGATAATCCATTGCCGACTGAACTCGCTCTGCCTTGCCGTCATGCTCGCGGCTTGTGTTGCTCAATCCATCCCAAATGATTTGCGGAGTGATTTTTTCGCCGCCCGAAGTTTTCCAGAACGCGGAATTTTTCCCTGTGCTTTCAGGATAATTTATGACGAAACTCCAGTTCGCGAATTTCGATGTGGATTTTCCGGCGAGCGTAATGAGGCAATCGTCATCGGTACCGTCATTGTCAGGACTGAAAAATTCAGGCGCGGTTTTTACGCCCAAAACCGGCGGCGTAGCCGAGCATATGAAAGGCGCGGTTTTCGTGTCCACGAAATTTCCTTTGGAATAATTAACGGTCAAGTGCCCGGTGAATTTTCCCTCGCAATTTTTTCCGTTTGCATCTTTTCCATCCCAAACCAATTGCGAAGGAATTTGGACCTGTTTGCTTGAAAGCGAGCGCACCGAAATTCCTGCCGCATCTTCGACATCAAATGTCCACGATTCGATTCCTTCGTTTAAAGAAAGGCGCGTCGTGAATTTTTGCGAAGTGAGCCCCGTTCTTGAAATCGGCGAAATACCTGAACGCTCCGCCGTAACATAAGCCGTAGTAGCGCGAGCGTCGAGCACAATCGAATCGATTCTCTTTTCAAACGAATTTCCGGCAGCGTCTTTCGCGCTTATCACGAGCGAATATTTTCCGTCCGCCGCCTTGTTGCCGTTGTCCGTGTTGCCGCTCCACTTGAAAGAGGAATTTTGTTTTCCCGCGAAAAATCCGTTCCACTCGAAAGTTTTTACTACGGAATTTTTTTCATCCAAAATTCGCGCGAGCCATTCATTTTCCCTTGTCGAATTCGCCGTTGTAATTTTCAGCGCGTCTTTGCGACCATCGCCGTCTGGAGAAAAAATCGCGCTTTCAAGCGAGACTTCCACGAACGGCGCAACCGTGTCGATTGAAACGGGCAAAGATTGTGCCTGCGCGCTCGAACCGTTTTCCGAAACAATCGAAATTGAAGCGAAATAAATTCCGTCGGGACAAATATTTCCATCGGAAGAATTTCCGTTCCACACAAAATTAGCAGGAACATTTCCGTTTGACCTTTGCGCGTAGACTGGAACGCCGCTTTGATTTTTTATTTCAAAATTGTAGGATTTTACAGCGCTGGATTTCAAGACGCTCGAAAACGTTACATTTTTGCGTTCGCCGTTTGGATTAAAAGCGAGGTGATTTGCCGAAAGCATTACTTCAGTTTTTGAAGTGTCCAACGTGAACGAGGTTTTGGTTTTCGTGCTGAAAGAATTTCCCGCCAAATCTTCTCCTGAAATTTCGTAGTCGTATTTTCCGTCGGCACAAATTTTTTTGTCTTTGTCCAAGCCGTTCCAAGAAATTTGCTCTGGCGGATTCGCGCCAAAATCGTATTCAAAAACAACATCGCCTGTTTTGCTCTCCAAAATTTTTCCACGCCAATTCCGTACCGGCGCGCCGCCGTCTTTTTTCGCGCTTTGGCGCAATGTGAACGTGTCTTTGCTGCCATCTCCGTCCGGACTGAAAATGTCGTCGTAACTGGAAATAGTCGCAGACGGCTGCGTCGTGTCAAAAACGAAAATCGGCGAATTTACGGCGGGCGTTTTGTAGCCGTTTAAATATTCGGCGCGCACTCGACCAAGATATTCGCCGTCCGCGATTTGCGCTCCCGAATCGCTTTTGCCTTCAAAAACGATTTGTGTTGGAATCGTGCTTCCTTGCTTTCCAGAATAAGTCCGTACAGCCTTTCCCGACTTGTCCAAAATTTCCACGCTCCAATTTACGAGCGCGTTTCCGCTTCCCGCCCGTGGCTCGGGAATTGTAACGTCCAAAGTTACAGCATTGATTTTGCTTTTTTGCGGAATTGAAAAATATTGCGAGCCTGAAATCATAATGTTTGTCGCGGGCTTTTCGGCGGAAAAAATTATGTTCGAGATTTCCGCATTTTCGTTTGTGTTGCCCGCGCGGTCGGTCGCGCTTATGGAATACTTGTAGACACCGTCTGGCACGATGATTCCGTTGTCGTCCGTGCCGTTCCATTTAAATGAGGCGGGGGCAGAGTTTTCCCAAACATAATTCCGCACGACTTTTCCGCTCGCATCGGAAATCGTTGCGTTCCATCTGTCTTCTTCCGAACCGCTTTGTTCTATGCCGAAATTGATTTTTTCGCCCTCGCCGAAAACATATTGCTCTTCCGGCGGATTTGAAATATGGACTTGCGGCGCGGTGTTGTCTACGATGACAGACGCTTTGGCAGTTTTCGTCGAGTTGCCGCTGTCATCGCTCGCGGTGATATAATAGAAATATTCTCCGTCGGGCGCAGTTTCGCCGTTATCCATTGCGCCGTTCCAAATCACTGTCGGCGGCACTTCAATAGAACTCTTTTTTTTCTTGAGTTGTTTGAAGAAGTTTTTCATATTGAAAACTGTGGGCAGCGCGACTTTGTTTCCAATAGTGCGAACGACATTTCCATTTGCGTCCTCGATGACCAAAGCCCAACCGAAAATCTTTCCCTTGTCTTTGACGCGGAAATTTACGACAAGCGAATCTTGAACGCCGTCATTGTTCGGCGAAATGTATTTTGTTTCCGCCGCGAAAAAATTGGCCGCGAGAAAAAAAATCAAAGCCGGCAAAAAAATCTTTTTCATAAGTACCTCTATTAATTACGAAGTTTGCAACGCAAACTTTGAAGATACAAACTCATCGATATTTCAGACGGTTTGTATCTTACACTCCTGATATAAAATTTTTGCGCGAAATCAGATTTTCACGCTCCGAAAACCTATTCCATCTCAATGACAGGACCGCTTGTGTCCAGTTCGCCTAGACGAACGACCGCGCCTGCGGAAATCAAGTTGATGTCGCCGTCAACATTTTTCCACGCCACAGAAGGGCAAACTTCGCTCCGCGACCAGTCATCTTTTTTCAAGAAATTCGTTCCTATGTTGAATTTGCAAACAATTCCGACAGTCGGAAGCCATGAAGAGCGACCTCTATAAGTCTCGCGGGCGTTGAAATGCCACGAAGAATTTATCCGCAAGAAATGCGCGATTTCGATTTGAACTCCGGTGTCAAAAATGATGTTTTGAAAAAGCGGCGTGGTTACGTCGAGCGAAAGTCCAAGCGCAAAATTTTCGAGGCGGACCAATTCGGCCGCCGCGCCCGCGCGGATCGTCAAGAAAGTCGGAAAACTCGGCCAGCCGTTCAATGCCGAAGAATTTATTCCAATGACATCAGCATTGTTGTAAAGTTTTCCGATGTTGTTCAGACTCGCGCCGATGCGCAAGTTTTTTAGAAAAGCGATGTCTCCGAAATTATAGATTGCCCCGATGTTCGCCGCGAGCATCCAATCCCCGCCGCTTCCCCAAAATCCGCCGCCGAAGATTCCGATACCGACATAAAGATTGTCCAATATTTGCTTTGACGCGCTTGTCTTTAGATTGATGTTGTTTTCCAAATGCATGTTCGCGAACGGAACGAAAACGCCTTCGATTTCCGCGCTGAAATTTGCCCAGTCCGTGGGAACGATGATTCCAGTTTCAAATGCCTGCCCGTACTTGTCCGGACCGACGGAATCGAACATCATTGTGTATCCCAAATCAAGCGAAATGCGTTTTTCCAGTGCGCCCAAAGCGGGATTTATCGCAGTGCTTGCCGGCGTTACGGAAAGGATGCCGCCTCCGGCAGTGGAAATGCCGCCCGTCAGACTTTCTGGATGAGAGAGATAAAATAAATTCTCGCCTTGGACCGGCGGATTGTACGCCGAAACGGAAAGTGACAAAGCCGCCGTCGCGGCGAAAGCGCAAACTAATTTTTTCATATAATCTCCTATAAAAAGTTTGGCAGGTTGCAACACAATCGGACAAACTTTAGCTAATGAAAGGCGCTCCGTTTTATCGGTCGCCGTCATGGCTGCTGAATACAGTTTCACTTTCATTATACCATAAGTTAAAGGATTTTGGAAGTGGCAATGTTACGATAAAATTCTCTTGCCGCGCAAAATATACTTGTTTTCGCCTTGAATTTGCCTTATAATGTAAATATGAATCCGATTAAAAAAATCTACTGTAGAATTTTTCAAATTTGCTTCCGCATGGCAATTCCTATTTTGCCTTACAGAAAGCCACGCGTCTTTTACAGCACGTCCAAACTTTCGATGGTCTTTGAGCAAAACGATGTTCAAAACGTACTCGTCGTGACAGACAAGGGAGTTCGCGGTTTAGGCTTGCTCGACAGGATGTTGGAGCATCTCGACCATCACGGCATTCGCTACGCTATTTATGACGGAACGGTCGCGAATCCCACCACGGACAACGTGGAAGAGGCTCGCGAACTTTATTTGGAAAAAGGTTGCCGTGCGATAATAGGATTCGGCGGAGGCTCTAGCATTGATTGCGCGAAGGCTGTAGCCGCACGCGTAGCAAAGCCAAAGCAGTCGCTTGAAAAAATGGGCTGCATTCTGAAAGTCCGAAAGCGTCTTCCAATCGTAGCGGCAGTTCCGACTACTGCCGGCACAGGAAGCGAAACCACTTTGGCGGCAGTGATTACGGATTCAAAGACGCGGCACAAATACGCCATAAATGATTTCCCTCTCATTCCGTCTTATGCCGTCCTCGACCCGAAAGTCATATTGAGCCTGCCACCGTTTATGACCGCTACGACGGGAATGGATGCGCTCACTCATGCGGTCGAAGCGTTCATCGGCAGAAGCACGACTCGCGAGACACGGAACTACGCGCTTCGCGCTACGAAATTGATTTACGAAAATATTTTCACTGCCTATTCTGACGGAATGAACAAAGAGGCTCGCAAAAACATGCTCAAGGCTTCTTTTTATGCGGGCGCGGCTTTTACAAAATCTTATGTTGGCTATGTTCACGCGGTGGCGCATTCTCTTGGCGGCGCGTACAACATTCCGCATGGGCTTGCGAATGCGACGCTGCTTCCGTTCGTCTTGGAATCCTACGGAAAATGCGTCTACAAAAAGTTGCGAAAATTGGCTTTGGCGGCGGGCGTTGCCATGGAATCTGAATGCACGGAAAGTGCCGCGCTCAAATTCATTCAGTCGATTAAAGATATGAAAATAAAATTTGGAATCGGCACGACGCTAAAAGGAATACGCGAAGAAGATATTCCGAAACTCGCGCTTTATGCCGACAAGGAGGCGAATCCGCTTTATCCTGTTCCGAAATTGATGAATGCGAAGGAATTGGAAAAATTTTATTATTTGTTGATGGAAAAAAATTAAAGAAAATTGCGATTAGAATGGAGTGATGCAATGGAAAAATCTCAGATTGAAACAATCGTAAAAAATCAGCGTGAATTTTTTTTCACTGGCGCGACTCTTGACGTTTCGTTTAGATTAGACGCGTTGAAAAAATTAAAGGTGAGCATTGAAAAGCGCAGCGAAGAAATTTCCGCCGCGATAAAATCCGACTTGGGAAAAAGCGAGTTTGAAAGCTATATGTGCGAAGTGGGGCTTACTTTGAGCGAATTGTCTTATATGCTGAAGCACACGAAAAAATTCGCAAGGGAAAAAACTGTTACTACCCCTATTACGAATTTTCATTCGAGAAGTTATAAGAAGCCTTCGCCGCACGGAGTCGTGCTTATAATGAGTCCGTGGAACTATCCTTTCCTTTTGACGCTCGAACCTCTTGTAGACGCGCTCTCTGCCGGCAATACGGCCGTCGTGAAGCCGAGCGCGTATTCTCCCGCCACGAGCGATGTGATAGAAAAAATTTTACATGAATGTTTCGATGAAAAATATGTGGCGGTGGTGAAAGGCGGACGCGCCGAAAATTCCGCGCTTCTTGAAACGCAGTTCGACTACATATTTTTTACGGGAAGCCAAAGCGTCGGAAAAACGGTATTGCAGAGCGCCGCGAAATTCCTTACTCCCGCCACGCTCGAACTCGGCGGAAAAAGCCCTTGCATCGTGGAAAAATCCGCGAATATAAAACTTGCGGCGAAGCGAATTGTTTTCGGAAAATTTTTGAATTGCGGGCAAACTTGCGTCGCGCCTGATTATGTCTATTGCGATGAAACTATAAAAGAAGAATTCTTGCGTGAAGTGAAAAAGGAAATCGTCCGCCAATATGGAAATGCTCCGCTTGAAAATCCTGACTACGGAAAAATAGTCAACGAAAAACATTTCACGAGAATCAATTCGTTGATTGAAAAAGCGAAAGTCGTGCACGGCGGCGCGAGCGACGAAAGGACTTTGCGAATAGAGCCGACTGTCATGGACGGCGTGAATTTTTCCGACGCGATTATGCAGGAAGAAATTTTCGGACCTGTGATGCCGATACTCACTTTTAAAAGCCTTGACGAGGCCGTGCAGAAAATAAATTCGCTCGAACATCCGCTCGCGCTCTATATCTTTACTTCAAGAAAATCGCTTGCCAAAAAAGTCATGGCGCGCTGCGGATTCGGCGGAGGCTGCATAAACGATGTGGTGATTCATTTGGCGACAAGCGAAATGGGTTTCGGCGGATTCGGACAAAGCGGCATGGGCGCGTATCACGGCGAGGACGGCTTCAGGACATTCAGCCATTACAAGAGCATCATTGACAAAAAGACTTGGATGGATTTGCCGATGCGCTATCAGCCGTACAAGAAATTCTTCGGCAAGCTGCTGAAAATTTTCCTAAAGTAATTTGGCGCAAAGTGCTTTTCTTTTTCGCGATTGTGTGATACAATGGATTATGCCAGGGATTAAAAAGCTTCTTTCGCAAGTTTTGAGCGGACGCGCGGACAAATCGATAAAATTCAAGGATTTGCAGAACTTGTTAAAATGTATTGGATTTGAATGCCGCATAAAAGGCGATCATTTTATCTATTACAAGACCGGCGTTTGTGAAATCATAAACATTCAGCCTGAAGGCAATTATGCGAAGGCGTATCAAGTGAAGCAAATCCGAAACTTGATTCTGAAATATGGAATGGAGGCGAAATGATGCACAAGTACGAACGGATTTTGTATTGGTCAGAAGCTGACGAAAAGTTTATCGTTGAAGTGCCTGAACTTGCGGGCTGCATAGCGGACGGAAACACCGCGCAAGACGCGCTTTCAAATGCGGAAAAAATCATCGATGAATGGATTGAAACAGCAAAAGCTTTAAACCGAGAAATTCCCCAGCCGCGCGGAAAACTGATGTTCGCGTAATCCTTCAAGGAAGCAATGGCGTTTTTCGCATTTCTCATCCAAAACTTTTTGCAAAGTGCTTTTCTTTTTCGCGATTGTGTGATATAATGTATCGATAGACATTGCGAGCGTTAAAAGTTTACGCTAAAATTGCGCGTAAACTTTTAACCTGAGTTTGCGTCGCAAACTCAGGTTATTTTACTTGTCCGCGCCGCAACAAGTTGCTAACGCGGGCGAAATTAAGTTCCTCGAAAATTGACATTTCATGCGGACTTGATTTTTAATGAATGTTAAAAATTGACACTAAAATGGACTGAAAATTGATTTGCGAATTTGAAATTTCACAAATTGATTTTATTAGGAGAAAATATGCGGACTTTCAAAGGCGGGATTTTTCCGCCCGAGCATAAGGAATTGAGCCAAGGAAAAAAAATAACGAAGGTTTTTCCGGCTTCCAAAATGTTTTATGTTCCTGTGACGATGGGCGGTGCGCCGAATGTTCCGATTGTCGAAGTCGGGCAAAAGGTTTCGCGCGGGCAGGTCATCGCGAAAAGCGAGGCGTTCGTAAGCGCGAGCGTTCACAGTCCCGTGAGCGGCACGGTGAAAAAAATCGTCTCGAACCTTTCTACCGCCAATGCAGAAGTTCCATGTATCGTGATTCAGGCGGACGACGAAGATCGTGTGGAATTCATGCCGCCGCTCGACCCGTTTTCGTGCTCGGGCGAAGAGGCTTTGTCGCGCGTAAAGGATGCGGGCATCTGCGGAATGGGCGGCGCTTCGTTTCCCACGCATGTCAAATTGAATCCGCCAAAGGATTGCAAGATTGACTTCATTTTGCTGAACGCGGCGGAATGCGAGCCGTATCTTACGGTGGACGAACAGACCTTGGACGAAACGCCTGAAAAGGTTATGGACGGACTTCTGATCGTGCAGAGAATCGTGGCTTTGTGCAATGGTCGCGAGGCGAACGCAATAAATGTGCGGATAGTTTTGGAGAGCAACAAGGCGCACCTTGTTCCCAAACTTGAAGGCGTGGCGAAAAAAGTCCGCGATGAAAAAGGTGTCTCAATTGAAGTGATTCTCGTGAAAACAAAGTATCCGCAAGGCGCGGAAAAGGACATCATCACTGCGGCGACTGGACGCGAAGTGCCCGCCGGAAAACTTCCTGCCAACTCAGGCTGCATTGTTTGCAATGTGGGCACGGTCTGCGCCATCAGCGAAGCGTTCCGCGAAGGAAAGCCTTTGATTGAGCGCGCGTTCACTGTGAGCGGCTTGGGCGTAAAAGAGCCGAAAAATTTGATTGCGCCGATCGGAACTTTGGTGAGCGACCTGATTGGCGGCGAAATTGAGATTCAAGAAAACGTGGCGAAAATCTTGTCGGGCGGACCGATGATGGGATTTTCAATGCAAAGCGCAGCGTTCCCGATTCTCAAGGGCACGAGCGGGGTCTTGTTTTTGACAAAGGACGAAATCGACGCGACTGAAACATCTGCTTGCGTTGGTTGCGGAAAATGTGTCGACGTTTGTCCTATGCGCCTCACGCCCGTGATGATAATCCGTTCAGTCAAAACCGATTCTCTAAAAGACGCGAAAAAATATGGACTTATGGATTGCATAGAATGCGGTTCGTGCGCTTATGTTTGTCCCGCGACGGTTCGTCTCGTGCAGATAATTCGGCTTGGAAAAAACGCGGAGCGTGCGCGGCTTGCCGCAGAAAAGGCGAGGGCTGCAGTTCAGCCGCTTCAGGCAAAATAAAAATTAAGGAAGTAAAAGTAATTATGGAAAAGATGATTCTTTCTTCTTCGCCGCATATCTCTAATGGAAGAAAAACGCAAGGGCTGATGTTCACGGTGGTGATTTCTCTCATTCCAGAATGCGTTTATGGCGTGGTGATTTTCGGAGTGCCGGCCTTGATCACGATTTTGGCGAGCGTGGCTTCCTCGGTGCTTTTTGAATTCCTTTTCAATTTGCTCGCGAAGAAAAAGCAGACTATTTGTGACGGCTCGGCGATAATCACGGGAATTCTTCTGGCCCTTGTTTTGCCGCCGACGATTCCCGTTTGGCAGACGGTGCTTGGCGCGGCGTTCGGAATCATCGTGGCGAAGTCGCTTTTCGGCGGACTTGGAAGCAACGTTTGGAATCCGGCTTTGACTGGACGCGCGTTTTTGTTCGTGAGTTTTCCCGTTACGATGGGAAGCGCATGGATAACGCCTTTGCCTGACGCGGTGAGCACGGCGACGGTTTTGTCTTCCCTGAAAAACGGAGAATTCATTCCGAGCCGCGAAATTTATCTGCAATACTTTTTGGGAAACCGCGCCGGATGTATCGGCGAAACTTCGATTTTGCTGATTTTGATTTCGTTCGTTTTCCTTTTGGTCACGAAGACAATCGACTGGCGTGCGCCTTTTGCGATGGTGGCAACGACTGTGATTTTGACTTGGATTTCAGGCGGCGATATCTTGATGGCGTTGCTTTCGGGCGGTCTCATTTTTGGCGCGACTTTTATGGTAACTGATTATGTAACCGCGCCGGTTACAAAGCCTGGTCGTCTAGTCTACGGCGCGGGTTGTGGACTCATCACATTTTTGATTAGAAAATTCGGCGGCTATCCTGAAGGCGTTATGTTTTCGATTTTAATCATGGATTCACTCACGCCTTTCTTGAACAAAATCACTCCGCGAAAATACGGCTACAAAAAGTCCGCGATGGAGGTATGATAGAAAAGCCGCTAAAACAACGCGGCATTTCTATCATCTAAAGTTTGGAAAGTTGCGTCGCAGCTCACCAAACTTGTTATACACTAGTGCGCGTCGCAACAAGTTGCTTAACGCGCACGTTAAAAAGCCAATCGCGATTTTGTACTGGCGACGAAGTTTCTGGCCAAATCGCTCTTGACTTTTTATGGGAGGCAAAATGAAAAACGCGCTCGTTCTTGGAATAAAACTCGCGCTATATGCATCGGCGGCATGCCTCGCGCTCGCCGTGGTGAACAATTTTACCGCTCCGGAAATTGAGGCGCATGCCTTGAAAAAGGAACAGACTGCGCTGAAAATAATTTTTCCTGAGGCGGAAAGTTTTGAAAGGATTGAAAATTTTTCCGCGCCGCAATCAAGCGCGACGGTCGATTCTTTTTACAAAGTGATTCAGGGCGGAAGCGTTGCGGGCTATGCCGTGAAAATCACAGGGCCGACTTACGACACTTCTACTTTGGTGGCGGGATTTTCTCCAGAATTGCAGATTGCGGGCGTGCATATTTTAGCCACATCGGATTCTCCTGGCTTCGGGCAAAAGGCTGTCGACGCGAATTACCGCAATTCAAAAGGAACGACCTTTTACGGACAGTTCGCTGGCGTAAGCGCGAAAATGCCGCTCGTTTTGGGCAGCGACTTTGAGGCGATCACTGGAGCGACAATCACTTCGCGCACGATGGGCGCGCTCGTTTCAAGTGCGGCCGAAGCTGTTAGGAATTATATTAGGTAATGAGTAATAGATAGTAGGTAATGTGAGGCGAGCGGGCGAAAGAAATTTTGTCAATATGTAAGAATTTCTTTTGCAAGTCAAATCGCAAAAGCCAGCGCAATAAATATTGCCAATTACCTATTATTTGATTTTTGGGGGATAAATGAACAACGCATTGAAAATTTTCACGAACGGAATCGTAAAGGAAAATCCGCTTTTGGTTCTTTCACTCGGGCTTTGCTCTTCGCTCGCCGTGACCACGAGCGTTTTCAACGGAATCGGAATGGGCGCGAGCATGATGTTCGTGCTTTTGATGAGCGAAATAATCATCAGCATTTTCAGAAAACTCATTCCCGACGCGATTCGGCTTCCTGTATTCATAATTGTAATCGCGGCGTTTACGACAATCGTGCAATTGCTTTTAGGCGCATACTTGCCCGACCTTTCGGACGCGCTCGGCGTGTTCCTGCCGCTCATCGTAGTGAACTGCATAATCATGGGGCGAGTGGAAGCGTTCGCGTCAAAGAACAGCGTCGGACATGCGATTTTGGATTCGCTCGGAATGGGCTTGGGCTACACTTGGGTGCTCGTGGCGATTTCTGCGGTGCGCGAGCTTTTGGGCAGCGGAAAGATTCTGGGCTTTCAGGTTTTCGCCGAAGAAAACGCCATCGGATTTTTCGCGGGCGCGCCCGGCGGATTCTTCGTTTTCGGAATTATGATTGCGGTGGTGCTTGCTATTTCTTCGGAGAAGAAATAGCAAGGTAATATGTAATAGGTAGCAGGTAAGGCGAGTTTTGTTCGACAAATCGCAAAAACCAAAACGCTGAATATTACTTGTTACCTATTACCCATTACTTAAAAAAAAGGAGTTTTTTATGCCTGAACTTTTGAAAATATTTTTGAAGTCGATGCTCGTGGACAATGTGATTTTGGTGCAATATTTGGCTTTGTGTCCTTTTATGGGAATGACGAGCGACACTGGAAAGTCGGCGGGAATGGGACTTGCCACGTCGTTCGTGATTTTGCTTGCTACGGCGGTCACTTACCCGATTTATTATTGCGTCTTGCTTCCGCTCAATTTGAAGTTCTTGCAGACGCTGATTTTCATTTTGGTGATTGCTTCGCTAGTGCAGCTCGTGGAATTCTATTTGAAAAAATCCGCGCCTTCTTTGTACAGCGCGATGGGCGTTTACCTTGCGCTCATCACGACAAACTGCGCGGTGCTCGCGGTTACGCTGAATTGCATTTCCAAAGGCTACAATTACGCGCAGTCGATTGTCTACGCGGCGGGAAGCGCGGGCGGATTTTTGCTTTCGATGGTGATAATGGCTGGAATCCGCGAGCGAATGCGAGTTTCCGATGTGCCGAAATTTCTCAAAGGCAATTCGAGCCTTTTCATAACGGCCGCGCTTTTGTCGCTTTCGTTCATGGGATTCAAAGGGTTAATCAATTAATAATTAATAGTGAATAAGGAATAGTTTGTGTTGTGGCGAAACAATGATTACGAGGTGAATTGATGAATACGATTTTGATTACGATTGCGGTGGCGTTTGCGCTCGCTTTTTTTCTAGGGCTTTTGCTCGGCGTTTTCAAAAAGATTTTCGCCGTGCCTGTGAATGAGACGGAATTCAAAGTGCGCGAGGCTTTGCCGGGCGCGAATTGCGGCGGATGCGGTTTCGCAGGATGCGACGGCTATGCGGCGGCAGTGGCGGCGGGAAATGCCGAGCCGAATTTGTGCGCGCCGGGAGGGCCTGCAGTGGCGGCTTCTCTCGCAAAAATTATGGGCAAGGAAGCGAGCGTCGTAAAAAAAGCCGCCGTGCTTTGTTGTCGCGGCACGCATTCTGCCGCCCAGTCTCGCGGCGAATACAAGGGCGTTCAAACTTGCGCTGCCGCAGTCCAAGCTGTCAACGGTACGAAAATGTGCGCGTTCGGATGCTCGGGTTTCGGCGATTGCGCGGCGGCTTGCCAATTTTCCGCGATAAAAATCGGAGCGGACGGCATTCCCATAGTTGACGACAAATTGTGCATCGGGTGCGGATCTTGCGTGAAAGCGTGTCCGAAACATTTGATTTCGCTTTTGGAAACGCAGAAAAAAATCGCGGTCGCGCTTTGCCAAAACCGAAGCGACAACAAGCCTTCGATTTTGAAGAACTGCAAAAACGGATGCATAAAATGCGGCAAATGCGAAAAGGCTTGCGAATTCGACGCGCTCAAATTGCTGGGCGGAATTCCGTTGATTGACGCGCAAAAATGCACCGCATGCGGAAAATGCGTGGAAGGCTGCCCAACGCATGTCTTGACACTTTTTCCGTTTTAACCGATAATAAAGTTATGGCAAAGACACAAGGCTTTTTCGCAAAATTATTGTCCTCGTTTTTTGGTTCGAATGACGCCGATGCCGAAAAAAAACGCAAACTCAAGGCGATTGCGAAAAATCTTTCCAAAGCCAAATTTCATTTTTACAAAAATGAAGAGGCGCAGCCCGCGCTCGCCAAATTCCTCTATGATATTTACAAGGCGATTTTTCCTGCCAAAGCGATGTTCATGGCGCAGGACAATCCGAACCGTCTCAAGCTGATGATAGTAAATTATTCTCTCACCGAGCAGCAGCATGCCGTGATAGACGCGCTTTCGGAAGATGCGATAAAGGAATTGATGCGAACATCGTCGGTGGACAAAATCCGCGCGCAAATCCAGAAAAATATAGAGACTATGTTGCAGTTTTTTTCTCCGGAAAAAATTGCCCGAATCGAAGCGTTGTACAGAAAAATGGTTATGTTCCGAAGTTTCTGTACTTACGACTTTTATTTTCTCTTGAAAAAATTCGATTCGACTTTGCGCGAAGGCGAATTCAATGCGATTCCAAAATTTGACAAAATAAATGCCGACTACATTGGCGACGAGCTGAAAGATTTCATCGCGGTGGCCTATGTTTTTCCCGAAAAAGAAGACTGGAGCGATTTGGTTAAATTTTTCAAGGATACGAAGGGTTCCGAGCCTGTCACTCTCAGCGTGTGGAATAAAATCGTAAGCCGCATAAATTCCGTCAAGAATTCGAGAGTGCTTGAAATGATGATTCAGGTGGCGACAAAGGATCCGAATTATTTTCCCGACTATGCTTTTACGGAGGAACCGATTGTCGACGACTACATTGACAAAATCCGGGGCGACGCGCAAAAGACTTTGGACTCGCTTGTCACCGCGATGCAAAACGACAAGATTGACGGACTTTTAAAGCAAATTTTCGGAACGTCGCAAGTGGAGCGTTTGGCGAATTATACTGCCGTTACCAGCACGAATTTTGAAAGGAAGGATTTAGGCTCGTTTGAATATGTGCAGCCGCTCAACTACTACAAGGCGTTTTTGCTCGATTTCGTAAAAAAGAATGTGCGGGAATTTTGCGATTTGGTTTTGGTTCGCGGCACTTGGTCCACGCAGGCGCTTTCCATACCGATGTCGAACGCATATCATTGGCTCATCGATTCAAGCGAATCGCTTATGGCGTTCGATGCGAAAATTGCCGAGGATGCGGAAGTAGGGATCAGGCTCAAGACCCATTTGCCTCGCGCTGAACGCGATCGCGATGCCCGCAACATGATAAGAACCATCATCGGAGATTTGAACGACGAGGCGAAAAAGTTTTGCATAGAAGGCACGAAGAATTTGATTGTAATCGCGAAGACCACGAAAACTTTGCTTGAGGATTACGCGAAGACTAATGGCGAAGTCATCATAAACTGGAAAGAGTTGGATCGTTTCGCCGATCATCCTGTAAAGGAATTGGGAGTCGATGTCTACCAACATATATATCTTTTCGTAAACTTGATGCAAAGTTGTTTGGGCAATTAGTTTTGACTTCAGGGCTTCAGGCCTTCCACCATAAATTCTTTTGGAATGCGTGAAGGGCGGCCGTCTTTGTTTACGCTTGCCCAAGTGACTTCGGCTTCGACGCAAACAGTTCCGTCTTCTTTGCGGATGATTTGTCGAAGCGTTCCGCGAACCGCGCCTGTGTCAATCGGCTCGACTTCGATGAGGAGTTTGTCGTCCAAAAACGCGCTCGCCTTGTAATAGACATCGATGTGCGAAATGTACAAAAAATATCCCGCTTCGATGAATCCTTTGTAGTCGAAATTTATTCCATGCAAAAATTCCATTCTGCCGAATTCAAGGAAGTTCACGTAGACGGCATTGTTGACATGTCCGTAAGAATCGCATTCATAAGTGCGCACGGTAAGTCGCGAAGTGATTTTCATAAAATGATTTTACCACAATTTCAAGGCGAAATCAAGCGAAATTTACGTCCTTAAATGCTCGCGAAAAAATTCGCGCTGCTCGTCAAGACATGGCGCGCTGTGTTTGTCGTGCAAGTCGAGCATAAAAACATGTCCCAATTTTTGCGAGTTTTTTGAACGCCCTTTCGCAGAACGCGCGCTTTCGGCGCGATAGCATTTGTATTTGAATTCGATTCGCTTTTCACAAAAAATTTTTGCAATCGGCGGAACTTGCTCGCGCAAAAAATCTTCTTCGGCAGTTACGAAAAATGTCGGCGGAAAATTTTCTTCGACATGAAAAATCGGAGACGCCAAAATCAATTCTTGCCGCGTGCCTCCTTTTTTAAACAACGCTCCGCCCGTGGCTTTTGTGTCGAGAGTTTTTGAAAGCGAAACAAAATCGTACATTCCGCAATTTAAGTAAACAGCGTTCAATTTTAATTTTTTAGGAATTTCAAAATTAAAATTTTTTGCGAAATTTTCATTCGTGCAAATCGCGGCGTAGGTGGCAAGATAATTCGCGCCGGCGGAATCGCCCGTGGCAAAAATATTTTCCGCGTCCAAATTGTATTGCGAAGAATTTTTTAAGATCCATTTGAACACGTTGTTCGTGTCTTCGAGCGCGGCGGGAAATTTATGTTCGGGCGAAAGACGGTAAGTAAAATTGACGACGGCAAATCCGCGCCGAGCCAATTCCATGCAATAAAAGCTGTACAATTTTTTGTCGCCGTAAACCCAACCGCCTCCATGAACGCTTACGATGACAGGAAGAATTTTTTTGCCGCGCTTTGGCTTGTAAACGTCGAGCAGGCAAACTTCGTCGGCCTCGGAATATCGAATGTCGAAAAAGCATTTTACGTCGGACGGAATTTCAAGGTCCGCATCGCGCCGCGCGTCGTTCGCGCCCATTGCCTCGCGCTGAGTTTTTGCAAAATCGAAAATTTCTTTTTGTGTCATTTTGTCAAATTCCTTTTTTTGTTGTAGTGTTATTATTTACAACGACATTGCGTCGTCGAACGTATTGAGTTCTCCTTTTAGATGGCGGAGTTTGCATTTTCAGGGGCGATGTTTAAATTCTGCCAAAATTGTTCAAATTTTTTACAAAAACAATTATATCACTTGCATAAAAAAATTTAAAGTGCAATAATGAAATTAAATTTTTATGTCATTGTGCGACTGATTGCGCTCCAAATATATTGCTTCGTTTGCAATGACAAAGTAATTCATCATAAGGAGACTTCTTTATTATGCAGTACGGATATTTCGACGACGAGGCGAAAGAATATGTCATCACTCGTCCGGACACGCCGACATCATGGAGCAATTATTTGGGTTCTACGGAATACGGCGCGGTGATTACGAACAACGCTGGCGGCTACGGCTTTTACAAATCGGGTGCGCAGGGTCGCTTCATGCGCCTTCGTTTCAATTCCGTTCCGATGGATCAGCCCGGACGATATTTTTATTTGCGCGATCGCGATTCAGGCGACTATTGGTCCGCATCTTGGCAGCCTGTCGGAAAGCCGCTCGACAAATACAAGAGCGAATGCCGCCACGGAACTGCGTACTCGAAATTCACTTCTGAATATTCTGGAATAAAAAGCGAGGCTTTGTACTACGTGCCGCTCGGACAGGTTTTTGAATATTGGCGGCTTAAAGTGACGAATGAATCCGACAAGGCGCGAAAACTTTCCGCGTTCACATATTGCGAACTCACGAACAATTGGAACACGATGGAAGATCAAGTGAATTTGCAATATTCTATTTTCATTTCACGCGGAGAGCGAAACGGAAATATTTTGAGATTTGTCGCGCACCAAAATTTGTTCGAGCAGTTTCCGGACGCGGAGCCGGGAACTCAGGCGATGCTTTCTTGGATGGCGCTTTGCAATTCGCCGCTCACTGGATTTGACACGAGCCGCGAAGCGTTTTTGGGAACTTACGGAAGTTACGAAAAACCGCTCGCCGTCATCAAAGGCGAATGTTCGGACTCGCTTGCTTATGGCGACAACATTTGCGGAAGCGTCCAAACTGAAATCAGCCTTGCGCCTGGCGAATCCAAGGAAATCATCGTGCTTTTCGGAATCGGAGACGCGAATCTCGTGGGCGAAAAAATCGTCAAAGAATTTGGAAGCGTTGCCCGTGCCGACGAGGAATTCAAAAAGCTCAAAGAAAATTGGCATGCGAAATTGGGAAGCTTCAAGGCGACGACTCCCGACGAGGACATCAACCACACGGTGAATGTATGGGGTTTGTACAATTGTCTCATCACGTTCGCATGGTCTCGAGCGGCGAGCCTTGTCTACAATGGCGAGCGCGACGGCTTGGGCTATCGCGACAGCGTTCAAGACATTTTGGGCGTGAGCGCGGCGATTCCCGAAGAAGCGAAAGCGAGGCTGGTGCGAATGTTGAGCGGTCAATGTCAAAATGGCGGCGCGATTCCCGTGATTTCAAAGGACTTCAACGCGGGGCATGAACAACCTCCGAAGGCGGAAGAATTCCGCTGCGATGACTGCCAATGGTTTTTCAACTCAGTTCCGGCGTTTGTTGTAGAAACCGGCGACTTTGACTTTTACAACGAAGTCGTTCCTTATGCGGACGGCGGCGAGGCGACCGTGTTCGGGCATTTGAAGCAGGCGCTTTTGTTCAACCTTGAGCGCATGGGAAAAGACGGGCTTCCGTGCGGATTGCTTGCCGACTGGAACGACTGTCTCCGTTTGGGCTATCACGGCGAAAGTCTTTTCGTTTCATTTCAATTGCGACTCGGACTGACGACGTATGCCGACATCGCGAAGCGGCTTGGAAAAAATTCGGAAAGCGAATGGGCGTTGCGTGAGCGCGAAAAGCTTGACGAAGCGATTCAGAAAAAATGCTGGGACGGCGAATGGTTCATTTGGGCGATTACTGAAGACGGAATTGTCTATGGAACGAAAACGATGGACGAGGGGCAAGTCTATTTTAACACGCAGGTTTGGGCGGTGCTTTCGGGCGCGGCCACTGCGGAACAGGCTCGGCTTGCGATGAAGGCAGTGAAAGAAAAATTGGCGACCCCTTACGGCTTGATGCTGTGCGCGCCGCCTTTCAGGAAAGCTCCGCGCGACACGATGAGCTCTGTGATTTACAATTTCGGCATCAAAGAAAATGCCGGCATATTCAACCATACGCAGGGCTGGGGCGTGATGGCGGAAACGCTTTTGGGCGACGGCGACCAAGCCTACGAATATTGCAAGGCATCTCTTCCCGCCTCGTACAACGACCGCGCGGAAATCCGCCAAAGCGAGCCGTATGTCATCGGGCAGACGACGTATTCCACATATTCGCCGCGCGCAGGCAACACGCGCGTCTCATGGCTTTCGGGCGCGGCCACTTGGAACTACTATTCCATCACGCAGTACATCTTGGGAATCCGCCCGCAGTACGACGGACTTTTGCTCGACCCGTGCCTGCCGAAAAAATGGGACGGCTTCAAAGTGGAACGCCGTTGGCGCGGAATGAACATTTCGATTGAAGTGAAAAATCCTTCGCACGTTTGCAAGGGAATCGAAAGCATCGAAGTGGACGGAAAGAAAATCGATTCCGCGGAAATCCCGGTTTCGCTTCTCAAGGACGGAAGCAAAATCGTAGCCGTGATGGGCGAAAACGCCTTGAGTGCGAATTGGGAAAGACTGTAGTTTCAATTTGGAATTTATAAATGGTTTGAAAAAACAGTTTCGCTTTGCGAAACTGTTTTTTTTTCGCGAAGATGCGAGGCGGCAGGAGTGTGCTACGTATTCGTTTTAATAATCATCTTTTTTTCAGTAAAAAAAATTCACAAATAAAAGATAATTAACTTTTCTTAAAGGTTCATAGTTTGCGGTATAATTCTATTCAAAACTTTTTATTCAAGGAAGGCGAATTTATGAAAAAGATCCCGAACAGGCGGCGCAAGTTTCGGCGCGAACATATTATTCAAACACGCAAGGATACACTGTAAAACTTTCACCGAATATTGTTTGCCTACTATTGATTTGTATGCTTGACTTGCATCGTTTTTTGCATTATAATTACTCTATGATTGCTTCAGTGCTTTTAAATGCAAAGCATCTTTTCCCATTGCAAACGTTTCGCGACTATTCATTGATTGCCACGCTTTGTCAAGTTCCCGTCATAACTAGGGGGGGGGTATAACAATCTTGCTTTTTCGGAATCTCCGCTTGGTCTAAAGGCAAATCCATCTTTACAAGCAACAGCTTCCCTTGAAACACGCGCGATAAAAATATGCGTCGCCTTGTTTTTGGCGTTCGCATTGTCTGCTGTTCTTTGCCGGCCGATATTCTGCGCCGAATACTACACAAAGAGCGATGTTTCGGGAAAACGCTTCGCTGTGTTTGAACCGACATTGCGCGGAGTGGAAAGCGGTGATGCGACTTGGCTTCCTACCGCCGTGGCAGAGCCACTTCGAACGAATTTTAAACTTTATATAGGCGTTGTTTTGATTGATGTTTCCAACACCGAAAGTATTCGCCAAATTCAGCGCAAGCAAGAATCGGGAGCGTTTGACCAAAAGACCGCATTGGAAGCGGGACGACTTCTGAATGCACAGTTCGCAGTGTTTCCGATAATCACCAAAACAAAAAATACATATCAATTTTCATGTGCCGTAACAGATTTGCAGACTGGAGAACGAGTGGCAAGCGCGACCGTGAGCGAAGTCGTCCGCGTGAATGATTTGTATGGACAGGCACTGGGGAAGACAGTTCTTAACCTCGCGCCGCAGATGGGCGTTGAACTTACTTCTCTTGGAAAATTCGCGTTGAGCGGAACAAGCGAGAATTCTTCGTTTACCGAACAGCGCGCATTGGCACAACAGGACGTGAACACGCTTGCGACCACTCTCAACGAATTGAACGCGCGACTTAAAAAAATTGGAAATTCTTCCTCGTTATTTGATGAAGCGGAACGGGCGCAGGCAATGAAAATAGAGGCGGAAAAAAACTTGATGGAGCAAAAACTTGCCGCTGCGCAAAAGCGCATGGATGATTTGCAGAGTCGTCAACAAAAGGAAATGCGCGAAAAACAACGTGCGGTGGAACGTTCGTTGGAAGCTCAGAAGAAGCTTGAAAACCTTTCTGCCGAAGTGGACAAAAAAGCCGCCGAACTGCGCTCCAAACAAAATGCCAATATGACACTTGAAGAAAAAGTCATTCTGCTGGAAAAGAAGAAGTCGATTTACATGGAGCTGAAGTTAAAAGTGGGCGGACAGAAACAGGCGGTTTTTAACGAGGCAAAAAAACTGTACGACGAGCAAAAGAAAGACGAAAACGAAAAGTCGCTCTACCGCAAGGCGGAACTCGGTCTTGACGGAAAGCCGACCGAAAATGCGAGGCTGAGGGTACGTGCGGAAAACGCCGCTTTGCTCGAACGTCTCGAAAGAGAAGCGCAAGAAGAATCGTTTGGGATTGATTTGGCTTCGCAAAAGCAACTCGCAAGTTTGCTCGCAGAAATCCAAAAAAGCCAAACGACCATTGCGAAAAGGGGTACGGATTCTTCTGTAACGACGGCGGGAATTTTTTCAGTGGGAAATTACGATTCCGAAAAATATACTTGGAGCGCGTTCATTTCGCTGCAACTTGGCGGAAACGAAATCGTTCGAGAAGAAATCAAAATTCATTTGGACGATATTTCGAAGGCGATTGACAAAAAAGTGTTTTCCAAAAATTATGCGGCGAAAGACTACGAGGAATTTCTTGATGCAGTGGAAGTATATGATTCGATGTTTGCGATGTCGTCACAATTCGTGTATCTTGAAGTTGACTACAAAATGGAAGCAATGCCGCAAGAATATCCCTCTTTGTACAAGTATACGCCGCTTGAATACCGCATCATGAATTCGCTCAATTCTTCTTGCATAAAAAAAATCGCGCCAAAGTCCACCTCATCGTTCATACAGTACTCGCCCGCAACCGACATGAGGGGTGCGAAATGAAACAAAGTGTTTTTGCGTGCGCGTTGCTCGTGCTTTCGGCGTTCGCTTTCGCGAAAAAGGCAAGCAAGATTCCTGCGTGGGTTTTGGACTTGCAAGGCGAATTTCCGCCAAAACTTTACATCGCGCAGGTGGCAAGAGCAGGCAAGGCAAAAGTGGCTCAAAGTGCGGCAGTGGAAGAAATTTCTCGCTACATTTCAACGCAAGTGGAATCCAATTTGGAAACTTCACTTTCAATTTTTTCCGATGAGAATTCAACGATAAAAAACGAGAGCATAAAGCATACCGCACAAATTGTTTCAAACACGAAACTTTTCGCCTTGCGGACGACTTCTCCGTACTACGATAAAAAAAGCAAGGAATGGATTTGCGTTGCATACATAAAGCGCGATGAAGCGTGGACGGCTTATAAGCCCACGGTGGAACAAGCGAAATCGGAATTCTACGAGTTTTTGAACAAGGCGAAAAATTCTCCTCCGCTTGAAAGTCTCGTCTTTTTTGAAGGCGCGGCGAAAAAAGGTTCGGAATTTTTGGAAGCGTTGGAACTGGCAGCAATCTTAAGTCCAAAAGAACAGGTGGCATACAGCGAGGATAGGGCGGCGGTCGCCAAAGTTCCAGTCTTGGCAAAACAGGCGAGACGCGCATGCACCGTCAGATTGTGTGTTGTTGGCGATTATGAGGACGCGGTAAAAAAGGCCTTGCTGAAAGCTTTCAAGGACTTAGGTCTTACTGTGACAGAAAACGGATTCTACACGGTGCACGCAATTGTTGAGCAAAACCTACACGGAAACGAAAGCGAAGGCTTTGAACTGTATCCAGATATGGAAGTTTTCATCGCACAAGACGGAACTAAAGAAAGCGAGATTTTTTCTGCGAAAATTCAGGAAAAGACTTTCGCATGGACAAAGCCCCGCGCATTGCAAACGGCATTTTCAAAGCTCTCGCAGAAAATCCAAGAAGAGTTTCCAAGCCAGTTCGCTCTTTAGGCTTTACATTGGAAAGTATGAATACAGCTGCACAAATGATGTGGTTGTTTTCAACTTAAAGGTTGAAAGGACGCGTCGCGGTTTTCCAATCTTTTTATATATGTGCGTGCCGAAACAAGTGCTTGCGCGTACATTAAAAATTTGTTGGCGAAAGTCGCAATCTTTTGGGTTGTTGAAAATTTCGCTCTTGATTTTTTAGGAGGATTTTATGAAAAAATCATTCAATGTTGTATTTGTTTTGTTGGCGGTACTTGCTGTGTTTACAGGTTGTGCTTCTACGGACAAGGTAGAAAAAAAATCAGTTGAGAAAACTGTTTCTCAAAAATCTAAAAGGTTTGAAATAATCGATTGGAACGGAGCAGCTTTCGGCTCTCCTGCACCCGCCGACTGGATGCAGTATGCCGAAGAGCGCGACTATGTTGCGTTTGAAAGTTCAAGCACTGGCGCGAAAGTGAAAAACAGCTTTTATGTGATTGTTTCTGGAACTCGCTCGGCAAAAAGCGAAACGGACACAACTGCCTTGAAACTTTTGCAGGAAAATATCGCTGCTCAATATGCCACGGAAATCGCACGCGGATTAAATCAGGCGGTTGAAGCAAGATTTGCTGGAGTCTTGAGTGACGATGAGGATGTGCAGCAAACGCTTACTGCGACTGCCGCTAAAGCTAAATTTGCAGGATTTACAAAGGCGAGCGATGGTTGGATTTTGCGTCAAAGTAAAAGCGATTCTTCGCAGTATTTGTATTCGTACATTGCAGTTTACGCTTGCGACAAAGATGTGTGGCAAACGCAAGTTGCCAATTACATAAAAAGTTTTGGCGCGAATTCAAAAAGCGAAAATATGAAAAAGGTTGTGGGAATGGCGGATTCTCTCGCCGAGGAACTTTCCGACTCGAAAACTTTCGGAGGACTTTCAGTGCAAGAATAACAGAAAATAAAATTACGCTTTGTTTATTGGACAAAGCGCATAAATCCGAAGCGTATTGTGCATGGAACAGAGTTTTTAATAATGGGTGTGCTCAGAAACTCTGTCAGTTTCTGAACATATACAATATTTTGGAGGAAGATTTATGGATGAATATTACAAAAAAATGAATTTCCCAAAAGGAAAAACAGAATGCGAAGCAAAGAAAAAAGCGTTTGAGTTGGCGCACGAAATCCGCAAGTTTGAAATAGACTTGTTTTGGAAGCGTGGCACTTATTATTGGGCGTTCATTTTGGCTTCGTTTACAGCGTTTTTCTTTGTGCTTGGCATTGAAGAGCCTTCTGGGGTTTGTCTAGTTACGAAACAGTTTTATTTGTGCCTCACTTCTTTCTTTTCGTTTTTGTTTTCGTGGCTTTGGGTTTATATGAACAAAGGTTCGGCGTTTTGGCAGAAAAACTGGGAAGCGCATATTGACCTTTTGGAAAACGAATTCAGCGGCGACTTGTACAAAGTGTTTTTGAACACGAAGGGCAAATGCAAAACTTTTTTCTCGCTTGACGCTTACGATTATTCTGTTACAAAAATAACGATGTTCGGCTCTATTGTGCTTGCCGTGTGTGCTGGAGCGAATTTCGTTTTACAAGTATGCTGTTTTATGGGAAAGAATTGGAAATGGTTAAAAGACTTTGTGAAAAAATTTTTTGGAAGCGTTGAATCTTTTCTATGTATGCTTGTTTTGTTTTTCGTTGTAATTTGCTTGATTTTGTGTCTAGTTCCAAAACTTTTTTACGGCAATAAAGATGAGCAGCAGAGCGCAAATAAGGATAGCAAATTTGTAAAGCGCAAACAAATTTTTTGAAGGGAATCATGAATCACAGAAGAAAACTTTTGCTATCGCTCGCTTGTCTTTTTTCATTAACCGCCGCTTTGGCGCAGAATGCGCCTGCGCCGCAGTTTTCGTTGTTTTCATCAAACTACGATGACAGTGCATGGGACGAAATAAGGGCGGCGCATGTGGCGGGCGATACGGCGAAGGCGAAAGAACTTTACAAACGTTATGAAAAGAGCGCGAAACTCGAGATTCCGCACACGCAGTATGTCGTGGGGGTGTGTTGTCTCAATGGCTGGGGAACTAGAAAGAACGGCAAAAAAGCATTCGAGTGGTTCGAGAAAGCGGCGAAGCAGGGAAATGCGGCTGCACAAAGCAATCTTGGTTTGTGCTACGCAAGTGGCATTGGCACAACGAAAGACCACGTGCTGGCGTTTGTATGGTACAAGAAATCGGCGGAGCAGGGTAATACGGAGGCGCAGAGTAGACTTGCTCGTTGCTACGAGAATGGCATAGGCACAAAGCAAGACTATACGCAAGCAATCGAGTGGTACAAGAAATTGGCGGAGCAAGGAAATGCATATGCGCAACATTCACTCGGCAGATTTTATCAGTTTGGCATAGGCACAAAGTAAGACTACACGCAGGCATTCGTGTGGTTCAAGAAGTCCGCGGAGCAAGGAAATGCGGATGCTCAACACAGGCTCGGTTTGTGCTATGAAAATGGACTTGGCACAACAAGGAACTACGCACAGGCGTTCAAATGGTACAAGAAGTCGGCAGAGCAGGGAAATGCGGTGGCACAATATATGCTCGGCAAGTGCTACGAGAATGGTTTAGGCACAATACAAAATAAAAGCCAAGCGCTTTATTGGTATAAAGAAGCCGCTGCACAAGGTCATTTGATGGCGCAAAGTGCGCAATCTGCGCTTGAAAAAGAAAACGCACGAGTGGTAAGTGCATATGAAAACACGCAAACAACGCAAAAAGCAAAAAAGACACAAAACAATTACACTTCCCGAAAAGTGAGAAATGGCGGAGGGTGGAGACGTTTTTGGGAAAATATCGGAAGCCATCTGTATAGAGGTTATGGCAGCCATGTACTGTTCATTGGCATAGATCGTCCGTTAAGCGATTTTGGGAAAAGATGGGGAGGTGGCTTTGGATATGAACATATTTCCAAATCATCAATTGTGACTATGCTTTCTGTCGATGTCTTTGACATTTTGTTCGATGAATTTTCGGGTAATGTGGGATTTGGAGTTGACCTTTTCGATGGTTTTATTTTGTGTGCGGTCGGAGGAGTGGGGCGTGGGATACTCGATGAAAGTACGAGTGACACTGGATTCGCATGGAAAGCGGGCGGTGAAGTGCAGTGGCTGATAAACGATGATAGATATTTGTTGCGCTTGGGCGTTTCTTACAAAAGCACTCTCGGCGTTGTCGGTTCATTGGGCTGCGGATTTGCCTTTTAGCAGACGGCGGTGGTTTAATAAAACGATCGCGCAAAGCAATAAATTTGCAAGAGTTATGAACGCTTGCAGAATAACAAAATAGGATTTTATTCGTCGCAGTTTGCGGTGAATGAGAAATATAAATGTGCCTAGGCATGGGAATGGCTGGGCGGAGGAGAAAAAGATGAATAATCAAAATGAAGTGGATTTCGGGAACGAAAAAGTGATGGTTGTAAATATTACGAAAAGTTACAACAATTATTGCAAGAGAGGGCTTTCGGAATATGACGCGACACGAGGTTTTTGGTTTATTCCACAAGAAGATTTGGAAAAAATGAATTCGGCAAAATATGTCGTGGCTTTTGCAGACGGACTCATCAAGGCTGTTTTCAATCCAATAGAATGGCATCCTGCGACCGAAGACCGCACTGGTTTGGAAGAAACTTTTAAAAAATTTGATATGCCGTTTAAACTTTTTGGCAGATGGGCTTTTACAGGAAATCCGACAAAGCCTGAATGGGTAGGAAAAGAATGTTCAATTCAATTTGAACTCGGAAGACCAATAAAATACATCAACTGTTAATTTAGGAGACCGTTATGCAATTTGACGGAGCGTTTTATTGTGATAAATGTGGTAGCGAATTGGTTCTGCGTTCAGGCGCAAGAGGATTTTTTTTGGCTTGTCCGAATTATCCTCGTTGCAAATTTACACAAGATGCGATATGCCCAAAATGCAAAGGTGAACTAAAACGGCGTAAAGGTCCATTTGGCATTTTTTTGGGTTGCGCAAATTATCCCACTTGTGAATTTACAAAGAATTTGTAAAGGATTGATGTTGAAAATAATAAAAACGTAAACGGCGTATGGAATTTATTTGTGAAAATGTGTAAAGTATTTGTATAAAAACATTATAAAAGCTTTTTATGATGTTGCGAACAAAAAAGTAAATTTGTCAAGTCAGTGGGAATGAACTGGGCAAACGCATGAAGAAAATAAATTTCCAACCAAAAGGAGGCATTATGTACGGAGCGATTTTGGGAGACATCATCGGCGAGCCTTATGAGTTCGACAATTACAAGGCGAAGGATTTTCCGCTTTTTTGCGAGGGCTCGTGTTTCACTGATGATTCGGTGATGACGATTGCGATTTGCGATGGAATCTTGAAGGCAGGCTTGGACGCGGACGAGCGGACGATGAAAAACGCGATGATACAGTCGATGCATTTTTGGGGAGAAAAATATCCCGATGCGGGCTATGGCGGACGATTTCGCAAATGGCTTTTCCACGGAGAGACCGAGCCGTACAACAGCTGGGGAAACGGTTCTGCGATGCGCGTAAGTTCGGTCGGCTGGATGTTTGAAACGCTGGGGCGGACGCGCGAAGTGGCTCGCTGGTCTGCGGAAGTTACGCACAACCATGCGGAAGGCGTGAAAGGCGCGGAGAGCGTCGCGGCGGCGATTTGGCTTTTGCGAAACGGAAAGTCGAAGGAAGAAGTCAAGGAATATGTGGAAAAAGAATTCGGCTATGATTTGGGCAAAACCTGCGACGAAATCCGCCCCACATACACATTCGATGTAAGTTGTCAGGGAACTGTTCCGCAAGCGTTCGCGGCATTTTTTGAAGGGAACGACTTTGAGGACGTGGCGCGGACGGCGGTCTCGCTAGGCGGAGACAGCGACACTTTGGCGGCCATCGCCTGCGCAATGGCAGAAGCGTTCTATGGAATTGACGAGGCGTTTTTCAAAAAATGCATCGAACTCACGACGAAGGAAATGCACGAACTGATGGACGCGTTTGAGAATGTGCGGATTCGCGCGCGGCGAGAGAAGTGAAAAAGCGGAGAGGAAAAGGAAAATGCCCAAAGGTGAAATCACGCATAAAATGGTAAAACTTTGCTACGAAAAGGCGCAGTATATTTCTCGTTTAAAAAATCCCACCGTTGAATTTAAGCAGTGGGTGGCAAAATCCATTCATGATGAAACGGAAATGAACTCTGACTCTGCAATGATGTATATTCATGCTTTTTTATGTATGCGAGAAGGCAAACGTCTAGGTATGAGTATGAGCAAAGATTCTGTGCGTTATTATTTTGAGCAAATACAAAAAGATTATGGAGATGACGGACTGAAAAAAGCCTTGCAGTCGGTGCGACTTTATCTTGAAGATTCGATTCCAGGACTTCGGGTTTTGGTCAATGAATTTGAAAAGAAAATAAAAGACAGCGAAAAACTAAAAGTGATTCTGCATAAAAAAAATGTAAAATAAATACATCGTGTGTGAAGAAAGTGTAAAGGAGTTGAAAATGGATTATATGGAAGTTTGGAATGAAATCGTAGATGATTTTAAAAATAATAGATACAGCAAAGAGGATATAATTCAGGCATTATGGGAGTCAAAGTTACGAAAGATGCTTCATGGTGGTGATTGCGAATTTGTCAAACAGAAGCCAGTGAAAATGGGTGTCGGAAAGAAAAAGGCGGACATCGTAATTCAGCAAAATGGAAAAGATGTGGCGGTTGTGGAGTTAAAACAACATACGCTTTCTCGCAGTGCAGGGCAAGGACAGTTATTCAGTTATCTTAATCAGTTAAAGCTTGTTAAGATCGGCATCCTTGTCTGCGACAAGTTGTACATCTACGATTACGATGTTATTAAAAGCGATGAAGAAAACGAACGTAACTGTCTTGAAATCCCATTTGAAAAAGATAGCGAACTCGGTGCGAAATTCGTGGAACTTTTCAGTAAAAAGCAATTTGACAGCGAAAAAGTACATGAATTTATTGCGGAGAAAATTCGTTCGGCACTGAATATCAAAAATTTGCGTGAAGAAATTACTAATTCAAAAGAACTGATAATTGGACTGCTTAAAAAGGAATTTACCTCAAAATACGACGAGGCGGAATTTGATGAGGTGATGAAAGAGTTTGATATACAGATTGTGAAAAAAGTCCCTGCCGAAGTTTTTGCACCAAAGATACATGGAACGATTGTTCACATACCGCTAGCTGGAAAAGAAAAAAAAGGTGATTTGGATAAATTGCAAGAATATATACGGACAGTCGGCATGTCCACATTCGTAAAATATTACGAACAATTCGCCAATCCACATTTTGATCCAAAAGATGTCAAACAGGTTATGAGGAATAATGGTGAGAATTGGAAGCCCAATTCATTTGATACAAAGGCGTCTGCTGGCAAATGGATAACACAAAATGGCTATGGCGAAGAAGCACTAAAAAGAATCGCTGGCGCAAACAAAACTGACAGCGAGACGATACAAAAAGCACTAGAATTACTGCGAAACATAAATAAGTAAAATTATAGGAGATAAAAAATGAAGTGTCCGCACTGTGGATCATATAATAACAACGATCATATTTATTGCATTGCTTGCGGAAAAGTAATGACTAAAGATGCGAATATAAAACCTATAGGAGACATAGGTTCTCAATGTCCATCATGCGGCAATGGCACATTGGAACTTCGTTTTAATGGCAAGACGGGATTTCCTTTTTATGGGTGCAGCGACTATCCACATTGCAAATACGTAAAAAGTATTGTTGATAATTCGAATGCCACATTTGACAAAAATCAAAAAGAAAAGCAAGCGTTTATGGATTGGCTGATAAAGCCAGACTGTGGACATGTAAAATTCAATACATGTAATTCATATATAACCGCACTCAATACTTTTCGCAAAGAATTTGATTGTGACATTTATTCTTGCACATTGGAAGAACTTCATTCACTTTTACAAAAATGCGACAAAAACAAAGAGATGCGGGTTTTCTGTGGGAAGGGACATGGAGCATTTCCCGCGGCATTGAAAAAATATATAAAATTTAAGAAATTTAATTTGTCTACGATTTCTAAGCCTATACAAGATAAAAATGACGAAAATCAAAAATCTAATTCGCTGTTTAAGGAAATCATTTTGGGCATCATAAAGGAAATGATTGACAACCATGAAGATGTTGTGTCGAAGAAATTTGCGCACGGATATACGCCACTTATGATTGCCGCAAAATGCAACGACTCAGAAATGCTTAAGGCAATCATTGCCAAACTAAAAGAAGCGCATGCAAGTCTTGAAGTGCAAAATGACATGGGGGAAACAGCCTATGTTGTGGCTCGGGAAAGCAAGGCTGAAAGAGCTATGGCTTTGTTAAAAGAAGCAGGAGCTAATAGGATAAGGCGCATAGAAAAGGGTACAATCAATTTATTAACCGAATGAAACTCCCCCACAACATAAATTTTCCCAAAAAAAGTTAATTAACCTATTGCATTCCGCTTAAAAATAGTGTATAATATAAATATACATCGCCGAATTTTTAATTTGGCGAACATTTAAAGTCGGCATCAAAATGCTGTTGCTGATTTTGATACGAGTTTTGCTTGGCTAAAAACTCGCCTACTGTACTTCTCAAGCATCGTCAATTTGCTATTAGTTTTCGACGCAAGGATTGTCTTTAAAATTCGGAATTGTCGAAATCAAGTTTGGCGACAAAGTGATGAATTTATTTTAGCAGTGAATTTTTCAATGTCTCAGAATTGAATCAGGCAAGCAAGTTTTGTTGTGTCTGGTTGTCATGAAATTTTTTGGCTCGAGTTTGCGTTGCGGACTCGAGTTTTTTTATTTTTAAGGAGGTTTAAAATGAGCGACTAATTTGCGTCGCTCATTTTAACTCGAGTTTTCTTTGAAAACTCGCTTATTTACTGCCGTTTCTTGCTTCGCTGCGAAACGACTTTTTTAACAGTTCGAAAGTTGAAACTTTCTTCACTGTTAAAAATTAAGGAGGGTTTAAATTAAACGGCTAAACTCGCGCCGTTTAATTTAACACGAGTTTTTTTCAAAAACTCGCTTATTGAATTGCCTGCTTACGTAGGCGAAATTAAGTTCGTCGGAAATTGACATTTCCTGCGAACTTAATTTTTAAGGAGCGTTTAAAATGAGCGACTGGTTTGCGTCGCTCATTTTAACTCGAGTTTTCTTTGAAAACTCGCTTATTTACTGCCGTTTCTTGCTTCGCTGCGAAACGACTTTTTTAACAGTTCGAAAGTTGAAACTTTCTTCACTGTTAAAAATTAAGGAGGGTTTAAATTAAACGGCTAAACTCGCGCCGTTTAATTTAACACGAGTTTTTTTCAAAAACTCGTCATTTACTGTCGTTTCTCGTTTCACTACGAAACGACTTTTTTACTGCCGAATAAAATTGATATTTTCTTCGGCAGTAAAAATAAAATGGAGGATTTATGGTTGCAAAGCGGAATTTGGGAATGGACAAAAAGTATATGCTGAATGCCGTTCGTGCGCGGCTTGCTGAACTGTACAATGATTATCGTCATGCGGGCGACAGAAATTTAAAGGCCGAAAGTCTCAAAGTTTTCAGAAGCAGGACGAAAAGGGAAATCTGCATTTTGAAACTTGTGGAAGAACTTTTGACTTCTCCTTATGCAGAGGAAATTCTTGAGCGGGATGCGATAAAAGGTTTTGACAAGCTTGTTCGGGAGTGATTATGTTTGTAAAAGAAAATGTATGCGGAAAAATAGTTCCTTAATTTTTAACAGTGAAGAAAGTTTCAACTTTCGAACTGTTAAAAACGCGATTTTGCAATGAAAAATCGCGATAAATAGGCGAGTTTTTTTTTCAGCAAAGCGAAACCCGCAACTGGGCGCAACAAGCAGGAGGTTTCGACACGCTCAACCTCCGCTCTTGCAAAACTCGTATTAAAATCCGCACACTATTTTTGTGCGGATTTTAAATGTTGAATTTCAAGACAGGGTGGATTGCGGCGGAATGTTGCTCGCGAGCGATTTTATTGTGCTGTTGAATGCTTCCGAATTGGCGGCCGTCAAAAAAGCCATAAAAAAATCTTTGAATGAAAATTGGCTTTGCGATTGTGTCGTGGTGAAATGTGTTCGCTGTCACTGCGAGGCATTTACGGACGCAGATTCGCTGTTCAAATTGTTGAAGTGCGCGGATGTGAATCCTGTCATGATATACTGCGAAGGCGTTTTGTCCTACAATGCCAAGGACAGCGTGCCGATTGACGGTAGTTGGGAAGTGGCGGACGGTTGTTGTCTGGCATAAGGAGTTGATTTGTTTTGTCTGTCTTTGATATTTTTTGAATTTTTTGCAACTTTCTTTTTGATATTGTGTCAAATAGTGCAGGGAGACAAAAAATGAAAAACAATATCATCAAGACTTTGAATACAATTCCTTCGATGCTTGCGAGCAATTTCAAGAAAATCGCGCGCCGTCCTGCGATGGTTTTCGACGACGGCAAGACGATTTCTTATAGTGACATGCGCTGGGACATTTTCAAGACGGCGAACGCGCTCCGCTTTTTCGGAGAAGGCGCGCCCAAATCCGTGGCGATTTTCATCGACGATTCTCCGCAGGCGGTGGAAACCGTTTACAGTGTCTTGTCGATTGGCGCGAAGGCGGTGCTCTTGCGATACACGATGAGCGCGGAAGAAATCAAGACCGCGCTCGAAGAGCAGCAGCCTGAAGTGATTTTCATTCGGGCGGAAAGCATTTCGCTTTTGCCTGAAAATTTCGGGGCAAGCGTTTTGGAAATGGCGGATAATCGCATTCTCAAAACTGTGGACAAAGCCGCGCACGAAAGGCGAATTCAAAAGGCTGTGGCGCAATCCAAAAACGAAGAGCGCGTGATTGCCGTAACTTATTCGCACGGAATGCAAAGCACGGTTTTGACGCGCAAGGATTTTGAGAAGTTCGCCGAAAAAAAGGCGAGGGGCGAAAAGCCTCTTGATGCGCTCGTCGAATATTTGCGCTCGCTTGTAAGCGCGTTTTCGGAAGGACATTCTGTAAAAGTCTTTACGGCGCGATAAAAAATAATTTTCTCATCAAAATGCTTTTTGTGCCGAAAATAAAATTATGGCGCAAAACAGTTATGAAAAGCCAGATTTTTGGTCGCAAAAAGCGTTTTCGGAAGGCTATCCCGCGCGCTCGGTCTACAAGCTTTCTGAAATAAACGAAAAATTTGGCTTCCTCAAAAAAAACATCTGCGCTTTGGATTTGGGCAGCGCGCCCGGCAGTTGGACGATGTTCCTTTTGCGCAATTTGGGCGAAGGTGCGAAAGTCGTTTCATGCGATTTGAATCCTTTGAGCAAAGATGTCTTTGGCGACAATTTGTTTTTCTTCCAAGGCGATTTGAATTCAAAAGAAATCCGCACGAAAATCCGCGAGCAAGGTCCTTATGATTTAGTCGTATGCGATGCGGCTCCTTTGACTACGGGAAACCGCACTGTGGACACGGCGCGGTCGGAAAGCCTTGCCGAAATGGCTTTTTGGTATGCCGAAAATATGCTCAAATCCGGCGGAAATTTCGCCGCGAAAATTTTTCAAGGCGGAGCGGAACAAAAAATTCTTATGAGAATGCGCAAAGTTTTTTTCAGCGCGAAAATGTTCAAGCCGCAAGCGTGCCGCCGCGAAAGTTTTGAAACATATTTGATTGGCGTAAAAAAAATTTGACATTGCAATGGTGGACGTGTTTGAAAACTTTAGTTCTCCGAATACGTATAGTAGTTGCAAAAAATTGAAAAGAGAGGTATAATATGAAAAGCGGAATTGTAAGGATGTTTTTAAAAAAGAATGCGTTCCATCTTGTCGTGACATTTTGCGTAGGCGCGATTGTCGCGGGAAGTACTATATATTTTTCTACTCTTCCTGAAAATGGCAAAGGCGGACTTGAATTGCCAAGCGCGCCGAACGATGCCATAATTCGCGAGGCACTTTATCAGTCAGGGGAAACGAATTTCGCCGTGTCGGAAGATGTGGCGGGCGATGAGATTGCGGAAGCGTCCTCCGAGGATGAAATGCAGCCGCTGACATATTCGACATACAGAATTCGACGGGGTGACATGATTGGCTTCATCGCGGAACGCTACAATGTGACGACTGACACGCTTGTGAGCGTGAACAATATTCGAGCCACGCGGAACATTCAGCCAGGCCAATACATCAGGATTCCTTCTGAGCGCGGCATCCTTTATACTGTAAAAAAGGACGGCGAAAGCCCTGCGAGCATCGCCGAAAAGTATGAAGTCGACGCGGAAAGGTGCGCGTTCGTCAACAATTTGAATTTGGATTCGCGGCTGAACGCCGGAGATTCGATTTTCGTGCCTGGCGCGGAAATGGATTCGATAACGCTCGCGGAAATAAATGGCGACCTTTTCCGCCGCCCGATTCACGGTCGCTACAGGCTCACTTCGTATTTCGGATGGCGGCCGAGCCCTTTTACGGGAAGGCGTTCTTGGCACGGCGGCTTGGACATGGCTTGTCCTTCATGGACTCCGATTTATGCCGGAATGGACGGAAGGGTAGCAGAAATCGGATACAACAACACTTATGGAAATTATGTCGTCATAAATCACTCGTCGGGCTATAAGACATTGTACGGGCACATGGTAGTGCGCACGAACGATGTAAAGGTCGGACAATACGTTACTACGGGCACGATAATCGGACGCGTGGGGAGCACCGGAAACAGCACAGGTCCGCACGTTCACTTTACCGTCTACAAAAACGGCAGAATGATAAATCCTCTAAACTTGCTTGGAAATTGACGGCGATGATATTTTCGCGTTTATCAGCTTTATGAAAAAATCCATATTGCTTCGTATTAATAGCGCGCAATACACCGTTATCAATGCGGCAAACCCTATGTAAATGCAAAGCTTCAGCGAGGTGGAATTTATTCCGCGCGAAAAAATCGCGAAAGCCAAAAACAGCACGACTATCGCGATTCCGCCTACAATCCATTTGGAAAGCGAGACTTTGTTTTCCGACTGTTCTTCCGAAGCGTAGATTTTTTCCATTACGGAGGAAATGGATTTGTCAGTGATGCCGACTTGCGCGTTGCTCGCGGCGGCGGTTTCTGCCTTTCGGAAAAAGCGGACTTCGTTGCGACAGCGCCCGCATGTCAACAAATGCGCCGTTAACGAAAGCGGAATGCGCTCCCCCTTGTCGAGACTCAAATATCTTTTCATCGTAGCGTCACAATTTTTCATTCCATCATTCCTTTGGCAATGAGTTTTTCCCGAAGGATTTTTTTTGCCCTGAATATGTGCGACTTCACCGTGTTTTCAGGCAAGGCCGTTATTTGGCTGATTTCCGCATAAGAGTTGTCATAGAAAAAATACAAGTCCATGCAGACGCGGTATTTTTCGTCCAATTCTTTTATCGCCTCATGGACGGCTTCTTTCGTAAGTTCACGCAACCTTGCCTCTTCGGGAGTAAGCGCGTTGTCGGGAAGGATGTCGTCGTCGGCGATTGAAACATATTCGGCGCGCCGCTTTACGGAGTTCACGGCGAGGTTGTACGCCAGGCGAGTGAGCCATGTCGAAAAAAGCGATTCGCCGCGAAACTGCGAAAGTTTCGTGAAGGCTTTTAAAAAAACGTCTTGAACGAAATCTTCCGTGTCGGCAGGGTTTTTGAAAAATCCCATCCCCAACGCTTCCACGCGGTTTTTGTAAAGCGACATCAATTCGGCGAACGCTTCAGTGTCGCCAAGAAGAATTTGCCTTACAAGCAGAAAATCCCTTTTGTATGCCGCCTTGTGTTCTTTGCTAAAAGAACGTCTTTCTTTCATTTGGATTTGAAATCGGGATTCACCTTGTAAAAAATGAGAAGACAAACGCCGATTATGAACGGAAGAAGTCCGCCTAGCAAGGCGTATGAAAACCCGTCGATGACGGCGAACGAAAGAGTCAATATAAAGCCGATTCCGACAAGCAAGATTCCCGCCAAAAGCGAAAAAGTCTTCAAGTCGAATTCGCTTTTTTTATATACGCCTGTCCGAATCTTGAGTTTCGCCTCATGGTGCGCCCAAAGCAAATAGAAGAATAGGATTATTCCCGCAATCACGATTCCTACGATTGGAATGACGGCGACAATTACTTGCGCCGCGGCCGAAGTCACTTGGTTGTTCATATTTTTATCATATCTCCTAATTTATATGACACATTATTTTCTTGAATGTTGCGTTGTCTCAGTCAAGAAAAATATAGTCGTCAAAATAAATCGCGCTCAATTGACCAAGGCGCAGCTCCGAATTGAATTTGTCCAGAAGTTCTCGCTTGATGTTTTTTTCGCCAATCGAGAGAAGCGCGTTTTTCGAGCGGCTCGAAAAATATTCCACGAAGAACGAAGTGAAAAGCCTTTTGCGCGAAACCAATTCTTCGTAAAACGCGCTGTCGCTTCCTTCGTAAGAAAGCCACGGAGTCACGACCAAAATGGAAGCGTTTCCTTGCGAGTCTTCGTTCGGCATGGTTATTATGCGAAGCGTCGTGAATTCTTTGAAGGCGCTCAAATTGTCGTCCGCGCCTTTTATTTGCTCTACGCTTGCCGGATCGCTTCGCCGCAAATTCATTCCGGGGCGTTTTCCTGCGATGATCGCGATGACGCTTGAAATGAAAATCAGCGCGCACAATGCGATGACAATCGCTGTGAGAATTGTGTTTGTTTCGATGCGACTTTTCATTGCAAAATATTTTATCGCAAAGCAAGTTTAAATTCAAGTATTGAATTTTTATTGTAAAAAGTTCTCAAGATATTCCGATAATATAATCGTGATATTTTGGAGGATGTTGGATAATGATTTCGACTGGAGAGTCTGCGAGGGCGAAAGTTGGCGAGAAAAAGAGCGGCTTGCTCGCTCACGCCGAAAAAGTCAGAAGCAAAGGAAATGGCGCGCATGATGCCGGCGAAGTTGAAATTCACTCCAAGCCTCGCGCGTCGCTTCTTTTGCGGGCAAGCGTGATAGCGAAAAAATCTTCCGAAACCGGCGAAAAAAAGGCTAGCGCAAGTCAAGAAACGTCGACGCAGGGCGTCGATGTTTCTTGTTCTCATAAGGTATCGCAGTCGGGCTTTGTACCACTATTACAACGCAAGCGTCGGGGCGCGAATCAGGCCGTGATTATGCAGGACGATGACGGGCTTTTTTCCATATCCAATGATTTTAAAGTGCCTGCCGTCGCCGAAAATGATTCGTTCAAAAATTTAGTCGATTCTGTTCTCTACAATTAATTTTTAGTCTAGTCAAACTTTGTAAAATTTGCTACATTATAATCATGGAAAATCAAAATTCGCCAAATGCGACGAAAGTGAAAAATTTTTTCGCGAGACCCGCGACTTGGATTTTGTTGATTCTCGCCGTGGTTTTTCTTGTAGTTTTAGGCTCAAGTTTTTACATTGTAGACGAAACGGAACAGGCCGTCGTCACTCGCTTCGGAAAATATCTCAAGACTTCTGATCCTGGACTTCAATTTAAAATGCCATTCGGAATCGACAAGAATTTCAATGTGCCGGTAAGGGTCGTTCAGACGGAGCAGTTCGGATTTACCACCGTCAAGGCGGGACGCGCGAACGAATACCGCAACAATGTTACTTCCGAATCTTCGATGCTCACCGGCGACTTGAACATCGTGGACGTGGAATGGATAATCCAATACAGAATCGTAGATCCGCGGCAATGGCTTTTCGGCGTGTATGAAAAGAAGCAGACGATACGCGACATTTCGCGCTCGGTGATAAACGAGCTTGTTGGCGACCGCGCCATTTTGAACGTTATGGGAAGCGACCGCGCCGAAATCGAAGTGAAGGCTTTGGAAATGATGAACGAGAATTTTTCCACGCTCGGGCTTGGAATCAGCGTCATCGCCGTGAAGCTGCAAAACATCATCCCGCCCGAAGGCGTGCAAGTGGCGTTCGAGGACGTGAACAAAGCGATTCAGGATATGAACCGTTTCATCAACGAGGGCAAGGAAGCGTACAACGCGGAGATTCCGAAGGCGCAGGGTGAGGCCGACAAGCAAATCCAAATGGCGGAAGGCTATGCCTCAGAGCGCGTGAATATGGCGCAGGGCGACGTGGCGCGTTTCAACGCAGTCTATGAAGAATATCGCCGTTCTCCGCGAGTTACGCGCGAGCGAATTTATCTTGAAACGATGGAAGAGATTTTCGGAAGCGACGTGAAGCCCGAACTCATTGACAGCGAATTGGAAAATATTTTGCCGGTGAAAAGTTTAAAATCAAGCAATTAAATTAGATAACAGGTAATAAGTAGTAGGTAATAGCGCGAGTTTTCGTGGTTCTTGTGAACGAAGAGAACAAGAATGCGAGCCTTTCGGCGAGCAAAGGAAAACTCGTAAGCAAGCCGAAGGCTTGCAACTTTTGCCTTTCTCTCTGCTTCTTCGCGAATGCGTTTTCCAATATTACTTACTACCTATTACTCATTACTTAATTTTTGGAGAAAAAAATGACAAAAGAAATGAAAAGATTCATAACGGCTTTGTCCGTGGTCGCGCTTGTGCTCGTGCTGTTTTTTTTGACGGGACCGCTTTACATCGTCGAAGAGGGAAACCAAGTCGTGGTAACGCGCTTTGGAAGCATTGTCGCCACTCATTCCGACGCGGGACTTCACATAAAGTTGCCTTTCGTGGATCAAGTGACGACTTACCCGAAACTCGTGCTTTCGCTCGACGGCGACCCGCAACGAATTCCAACGAAGGAAAACCAATTCATTATCGTGGACACGACTTCGCGTTGGCGGATTGTGGATCCTGCGAAGTTCTATCAGAATTTCACTACGCTGGGCAACGCATACAATCGGCTCTCCGACATCATCGATTCTTCCACGCGCACCATCATTACGCAAAATCGTTTGAGCGAAATTGTCCGCAGTTCAAACATCATCAACGAAATATCCGTAGCGGAAGTGGATGTAACTCAGGACGAGGATACGAAGGACATCGCCGAACTTGTGAACGTCGCCACCGAAAGCGAAATCGTTTCCAAGGGTCGCCGAAATCTTTCGCGGCAAATGGCGGAAGAAGCGAACAAGCTCATTCCGCAATATGGAATTGAACTGATCGACGTTTTGCCGAGGCAGATAAAATATTCCGATGAGCTCACTGAATCGGTTTACCAGCGTATGATAAAAGAACGAAACCAAGTGGCACAAGCGTACCGTTCCAACGGCGAAGGAAAAAAGGCGGAATGGCTAGGCAAGCTCGAAAACAAAAAGCAGACAATCTCGTCCGAAGCGTACAAAAAGTCCGAGGAAATAAAGGGCGCGGCCGATGCCGAAGCCGCGCGGATTTATGCCGAGGCCTACAACAAAGACGCGGAATTCTACGCGTTTTGGAAGAGTATGGAAAGTTATAAAAAGACGCTCAAAGGATATGAAGCGACTTACAGCACTGGCATGGACTACTTTGACTATCTTTATTCGAGCGACGGAAGAAGGAAATAGGAAAAATATTCCTGAAACCGATTTCGTCTTTGCGTTTTGAGATGCAAAGTTATGTTGCAAATAGGACACCTGTTTGCATACTTGATAGAAGTCGCGCCATTCGTGTGGTTTTTATCATACTTTCCATGGAAAGTTTCATTTGCTTTATTTCTACGCTTTGCGCCGAGCCTTTCTCCAAATATGTCGCTTTCTTACACTTCGATTATGCGCGAATGCGTAATCACTTCGTTTCCGCTTTCGGTGATGAGGACGTCATTTTCAAGGCGAACGCCGCCGAGTTCAGCGTCGTACAAGCCCGGCTCGAGCGTGACGACCATTCCCGGGCGGAAAAGTGTTTCGGGGTCGGCGCGCTGGCGGACGAAAGGCTCTTCGTGGATTTCAAGTCCGATTCCGTGCCCTAAGCCGTGCGGCATCGCGCGGCGCGCTTTCGCGAAAATCTCGTCGGCTTTGGCGGCCGCCATTTTTATCGGAATGTCTTTCTTGTAAAATTCAAGGCATTCCGCCGCGGCGTTTTTTACGAGCGAAATCAATTCGGACTGCGCGGCTTTCAATTTTCCTTTTGCGATTGTCAGCGTGGTGTCGCTCGTGTAGCCTTCGTAGACCACGCCGAAATCCAAAATCGAAAGTCCTTTGCCCGGCCATTCAGAAGCCGTGTAGTTCGGGAATGCGTGAATCGCGAAGCTCCGCGAAGGTCCTGCGGCGAGAGTGTCGAATCCCGTGCGCTCGCATCCGTGCGCCCTGCATTCGCGCTCAATTAAAAGTGCCACGTCAGTTTCGGTTTTGATTTTTCCGTTTTTCACTTGCCTTTCGATTTCGTCGATAATCAAGTCGCCGATTCGCGCCGCTTCCTTTATGCATTCGATTTCATATTCGTCTTTTACGAGGCGCATTTTTTTCGCGAAGTCGTGGATTCCGTTTTCGCGGCAAAGAACGTCGTAGTTTCCGAGCGCGTCGACATATTCCAAAAATTTCGGGTAGGAAGTTTCGCTCGAAATCTCGATTTTCTGCGAATTGAATTTCATCGTGCCCAAAACTGCCTTTATCGCGCGCAACATGTTTCGCTCGTAGCGCGTGGAAGGAATTATTTTTTCCACGTACGCGTTTCGCTTCGCCAAATTTTCATCCCACGGAATCAAAACGGAATTTCCTTCCGCGCTGATTATCAAAGCCGCGTCGCTCGCATGCCCGCAAAAATATCGCACATTCACATCGCGGTGAGATTCGCCGTCCTCAAAAATCACGGCATCGATATTCCGCGCCTTCATTTCTTCGATGAATTTTTTGCGCCTTGCCGAATAAATTGCAAGCATTTCGTCTTTCGTTTTTTTCTTCATTTTCTTTTAATTCTCCTGATAGTTTCATCGCGAGTCGCGAGCAAAAGCAAAACGCCGATCGCACCGAAAACAATCAATGTCAAAGTGAGTGGAATTCCGTTTCCGAAAAATCTCCCGAGCGAAGAAAATTTTCGCACGAAAAAATTATGCGCGAAAAAAGCGGGCACGCTCGCCGCCGCCGAAAGCAAAATCATTTTTATTGTATAAATCGCGCTCGACTTTACTACGTTGCCCACATCGATTGTGCGCATTTTTTTCAGAAATGCAAAAAGCAAAATCGTGTTCGCCAGACTCGCCGCGCTCAAAGCGAACGCGATTCCCGCGCCGCGCCATTTGAACGAAAGCGCGAACGAAAGGATTATGTCTGCCGCCATCGAAATTATTCCGGCGAGCGTCGGAAGTTTTGTGTTGCCCTGCGCGTAAAAGGCGGGGGAAACGATTCTGTTCAGTGCGATGAAAAAAAGTCCCGCGATGTGAAATGTGAACGCGCTCAAGGTCAGCGCGACCGAAGCGTCATCGAAGCGGCGGCTTTTGTAGACGAGCTGTATTATTTCGCGCCCTGTAATCAGCGAATAGAATGTGATTGGAATCGTAATCAGCGCGATGATTTTTATCGCCCAAGTGAGCATCGAATTGTATTCGCCCCATTGCCCGCGCTTTGCGAACGAAGAAAGGTCCGGCAAAATCACGGTTCCAATTGAAACTGCGAAAACTCCCAAAATCAATTCTTGCAGTCGAAGCGAATATTGCAGGCTTGAGATCACGCCTTGTCCGCAACGTCCTGCGAGCGCGGTGGAAACCAAGTCGTTGAGCTGGTACGAAGCCATTCCGATTATCGTAGGCACAATCAGCGCGACGACTTTTTTCGTTCCCGGATTTGAAAAAGTTTTTTTGAGCGAAATGAATTTCAAGTGCCAGCCGCATTTGAAGACGAAAGGCAGTTGGAACGCCGCCTGAAGAAATCCGCCTGCGATTACGCCGACCGACATCGCCCGCGCGGGGTTCGCCATTTTCGGCGAAAGGAGGTATGTTCCGAAAATCACGCAAAGGTTGAAAAGAATCGGAGTGAAGCCGCTCGGAAGAAAAATGTTCTCGCCGTTCAAAATTCCCTGGAAGCACGCCGCCACGGAAATCACGAACAAATACGGAAACATAATCCGCGTCAAAATCGAAGTCTCGGCGATGAGCGCGCTTTCCTCCGACTTCAAAAAGATCCGCACTAAAATCGGCGTGGCGAGCATTCCGACACAGACAATGAGCGCCGTCAGAAACGAGACGAGCGTGAACGTGGCGCAGACGAATTCGCGTGTTTCTTCGCGCTTTTTTCCTCCCTCCAAATATCCTTTGAACGTGGGAATGAAAGCCACAGAAATGCTGTTTTCGGCGAAAAGCCTGCGCAGCAAATTCGGAATCAAAAAAGCGATGCCGAAAGCGTCGGCGAGCGCACCCGTTCCCAAAAACTGAGCTTTCGTCATTTCGCGCACAAGGCCAAGCACGCGGGAAATCATCGTGAGAAACGAAAGTTTTATGCCCGAGGAAACCAAATTCTTTTTCATCGAAGTTCCCCTATTATAAATCACTTTTTGGAAAAAAGTAAATAACATTTGAAAAAATCCTTGCAAAATTTAAAAAGCAATGATAGAATAATATAGGGCAAGTTCTAAGTCTTGTTATCTTTAGGGCTTAAAACGTCGCAATTTCAAAGTTATCTCTAAAAATTGAAGTTTTTAGGATTTCCTATATATATTTAAAATTTCGGAGAAAAGATGGCAAGAAAGCAATTTTTCCAGCGCGTGGGAAAAGTTCCCATTATTCCAATCTCGCTAAAAATTCTTGTGATTTTCATATCGTTGATTTTGATGTCGAATTTCATGACAAATTTGATTTCCGTTCAGCTCACGCAAAGGCAAGTCATCAAGTTGACTAATTCGCTTACGGTTTCGCAGCTCAAGGAAATGTATAAAAACGCGAGCAATCAATACCAGATTTATTCCTATAAAAAAAATCTCGACGAATGCCTCGAAAGCATGTCCGCTACCGCCGCGGAAGAATTTTCAAATCCGAACAGCATCGCGATGGGCTTCGACAAGGCGGGAAGAATCCTTTTTTTCTCGAGCGCGAGCGGTCTTGAGATTTCCGAATTTTCGGACGACGCGGCTCTTGATAAATTGAACGCAGATTTTGAAAACGGAATTAACGAGGGCAGCGTAAATTTCAAATTGGGTTCCGAAGAATTTTACGGCGTGTACATATTTTCCGAAGTCTGGGATGTCTATCTCGTCCGCGCCGAATCTAGAAAAGACTCCGCGAAGTATACGTACGGAATAATTCTCATTATTTCCGTGGTGATCGTTTTATTGACAGGGATTTTTTTGCTGCTAGGAATTTTTATGTTCAAGAAAGTCTTTTCGAGCATCGTGCAAATTACGCAAAGCCTTTATGACATGCAGCAAAAATCCAGGCTCGACATAATAGACATCGACGGCGCGCCGAATGACGACGTGACTTATTTGGCCGCATCGTTCAATTCGCTTTCTGTTTCGGTAAACAATTTGCTTTCCACGTTCCAAAAATTCGTTTCCAAGGATGTCGTGTCCAAGGCATATTCCGACCACACGATCAATTTGGAAGGTCAGCAACGCGAACTTACCATTTTGTTCAGCGACATAAAAAGCTTCACTTACCGCACGGAGACTTTGGGCAATGAAATCATCGACTTGCTCAACGTTCACTATAACAGCGTGATTCACGACGTGCACGAGCAGAACGGAGTCGTTGGCTCGATTATCGGGGACGCGATTTTGGCGATTTTCGGAACATACAAGGATTCTGCGAGGAAGTCGCTCGAGGCGATTGACGCTGGCTGGGAAATCACTTATGTTACGGCAGAGCTTCGCAAAAAGATGATCGCCCAGCGAAAAAAGATAGAAGAAACCCGCAGCCTCACCGAAGCGGAAGAGCGTGTCTTCAAGGCGGTTTTGATTGACATTGGAGTCGGCATCGACGGGGGCAATGTTTTTTACGGGAATATCGGAAGCGACGAGCACATGACGAATACCGTAATCGGCGACAATGTGAATTCGGCTTCACGGCTTGAGGGCGTTACTCGGGTATACCGTCTTCCGGTCGTCGTTTCCTCATATATCGCGGATGAAGTGAAGATGCTTTCCGACCGCTACAGATTCTACGAAATCGACACGATTCAAGTCAAGGGCAAGACGCAAGGCAAAAAGATTTTCTTTCCGCTCGACACGCACAACGAAGAGCAAATCGCCCTTGTCGAAAAATTCGAGGTTTATGAAAACGCGCTTGCCCTGTATTATTCGGGCGAATGGAAGGACTCGCGGAGAATTTTCAAGCAATGCGGCATAGAAGCTGCGGAAGTGTTTTTGGAAAGGATGGGCGCGCGCGGCAATGCGCCTGAAGGATGGAACGGAATATGGGAAATGAAGACGAAATAATAGAAGATTTGCAATCGAATTTGGAAAAAGACGTGATGCTCTTTTTGGGCGATGAATTGGGGGCGTTGCGCAAGGCGAAGCGCGTCGATGTCTACGATTTGGAAACCGAATATTCCAAGACTCGAAAAAACAAATTGTGGTCGGTGTGGATTACGTTGTTTTTGACATTTGCGGTGGTCGTGCTGGTCACGGTTTTTACGATGCATGGTGTCTCCGCGAGCAATGAAAATATTGAAGTGAACCTTTCCTCGTTTGAGACTTTGAACTTGCAGAATTTGTTTGACCAAGTCAGTCGCATCCAAGAAAAATATGATGAGGCTACGAAGCGCCGCGTGGAACTGAAAGGCAATCTTGACGCGCGCCTTGCAAGGGCGGAGATGAAGAGGGAAAGCGATTTGGAGCTTTTGAAAAATACGCGCCTTTCTAAATCCGTGACTAAGGCGCGCCGCGCGCAGATTCAGAAAGATTACGAAAAAGAAATTGCCGATGCCCACGATGAATTGGACGAAAATTTGGCTGTGGCAGATGCCGAAGTCGCGCAGTACGCGGAGCAGTTAAAGGCGTATGACGGAGAAAGCATCGTTCGCGATGAAAAGTTGCGCCAGCAGATAGACAGCGAAAGACAGCTTCACCAACTTGAAAAACAGCGTCTCGTGCAGACTTATGAAGACATGCTGGAAAATTCACGGACCGAATTGCAGGAAACCCGCCGCAAGGAATTTGAGGAGCGTCGTGCCGCCACTACGGAAATCACGAATCGCTATGAAGCGGAAATCGCGCTTTACGATCCGATTATCCGCGACGCGAAAATTCTTGGCATCGTTTCTGACGCGGGAAAATTGGATGTCGGCGAAAAATACAGTCCTGGGCAAATCGTAGATTCTGATGCGAATTTAAGCGAATCTTTTATGGGCGCGTTAAGTCAAATTGAAGGAATTTACGGCGATTTGGACACGCTTTACAGGCAGTCCGCATCGATTCCGAACCGCAACACGATGCGTTCGGTCGTGAACGCAGAGCGAAAGCTTTCCGTTGAATTGGCGAACAATTTGACTCGCGCCGCCGTATCGGAAATTGCGGACATTTCGCAAAAACTGCGCGAGACGGAAGAGCAGCGAGATGCCGCGCGAACGGAGATTCTTTCTTTTGAAAGCATTTTGAACGGCGACATTGTGGACGAAAAGACCGCGGGCTTTGTCATGGCTCTTTCGGGAAAATATGGGCTTCCCGCTTTTATGCGTAACGCAGTTTTGCCGCAGATTACACGAGACGGAAGCACGCGGGTCGACATTTTCAGCGGGCGCACGAAAATTTCTTCGGGATTTATGGTTTTTGCGGAGGGGAAATATTTCATCGCTCTTGACGATGAGATGGACAAAGAAAAAATCTCAGTCGGAAACACATTTCGTATTTCCGCCAAAAAATAAGAAAAAATGCTCTCTTGATTATTGAAAAAATTGTAATTTTCTGTTATAATTTCTAAAATTGGGAATGGTATGGAATTTTCAGAAAATACAGTTTTTAAAAAAGTGCCTGTTCCGATTCGCTTCGGAATAGACGTTGGCTCGACCACGGTAAAGGTGGCGGTCCTAGGAGAACACGACGAACTTCTCTACAGGGCGTATGAGCGCCACCGCGCCGACATTCGTTCCACGATAATCAGCGTGGTGAACAAGGCGTTGGATTCTTTGGAAAAAATTCTTCCTTGTGGCGCACTGCATCCGCTTTCTGTAAAAGTCACTGGCTCAGGCGGACTTTCGGTGGGGCAGTGGCTCGGCGTTCCTTTCATTCAGGAAGTGATTGCGGCTACGACCGCCGTGCGAAAGATAATTCCTCAGACTGATGTCGTGATTGAACTTGGCGGCGAGGACGCGAAAATCACATATTTTACGGGCGGCGTGGAACAGCGCATGAACGGCACTTGCGCCGGCGGAACCGGCGCGTTCATCGACCAGATGGCGGCGCTTTTGGAGACCGACGCGGAAGGCTTGAACAAGTTGGCCGCCAACGCGAACACGATTTATCCGATTGCGGCGCGCTGCGGCGTTTTTGCCAAGACCGATGTTCAGCCGCTCATAAACGAAGGCGCGCGCCGCGAGGACATCGCCGCTTCGATTTATCAGGCGGTGGTCACGCAGACGATTTCGGGACTTGCCTGCGGAAAGCCGATTCGCGGAAAGGTGGCGTTTTTGGGCGGGCCGCTCCACTTTATGGAGCAGCTTCGCAAGCGATTTGTGGAGACTTTGAAACTCAAGGACGACGAAATCATCGTTCCTGAAAATTCGCAATTGTTCGTCGCGATGGGCGCGGCTTTTTCCGCCGAACGCTCGATTGTTTGGAATGACAATGAGTCGCTTGAAAATGGAAATTCTGCCGACGAAGTGAAATTCAAATTTCCCACGTTGGAAGAATTTCGCGCTTCGCTTTCCAATTTGGACGGCGCGGAACTTCAGGAAGTGCAGCGTCTCGAGCCGCTTTTCAAAAATGACGAGGAGTTGCAGGAATTTCGCGCGCGTCATTCAAGCGAAAAGGCTTTGCGCGGCGACTTGGATTCCACGAAAGGTCCTGTTTTTCTAGGCTTGGATTCTGGCTCCACCACGACGAAGGCGGTGCTCACGGATTTGGAAGGGCGGATTCTTTGGAGCTTTTATACGGCGAACGCCGGAAATCCCGTCGAGATTGCCGTACAGACCTTAAAGGATTTGTACGAGCGGCTTCCAAAAGACGTTTACATCGCGCGGGCGGTTTCCACTGGCTACGGCGAGGCTTTGTTCCAAGCCGCGCTCGGCGTGGACGCCGGCGAAGTGGAGACGATCACACATTATCGCGCGGCGGATTTTTTCGTTCCGGGCGTGGAATTTTTGCTCGACATCGGCGGACAGGATATGAAGTGCCTCCGAATGAAGGACGGCGCGATTGTTTCGATTCAGCTCAACGAAGCGTGTTCGAGCGGATGCGGAAGTTTTTTGGACAATTTCGCGCACACGATGGGAATGGACGTGAAGCAATTCAGTTCTCTCGCGCTCAAGGCGCAAAAGCCCGTGGATTTGGGAAGCCGATGCACGGTTTTTATGAATTCTCGCGTAAAGCAGGCGCAAAAGGAAGGCGCGTCCGTAGCCGACATTTCCGCTGGACTTTCCTATTCGGTCATAAAAAACGCGCTTTTCAAAGTCATCAAACTTCGCAATACAAACGAAATCGGAACGCGTGTCGTGGTTCAAGGCGGCACGTTCAACAATGATGCCGTTCTCCGCGCGTTCGAAAAAATTTCAGGCGTGAATGTTTTTCGCCCCGACGTGGCGGGCTTGATGGGCGCGTATGGCTCGGCTTTGATAGCGAGCGACCAATGGCGCGATTTGATGAAACCTAAACCTGGTGAGAAAGAGGAAGCAGACGCGAGTTTTGCCGATAATCGGCAAAACTCGGTAGCGAAGCGTAATGTAAGGACGAATCTTGCCACTCCTGAGGAACTAGAATCGTTCCACGTGGATTTGGAATTGCGACGTTGCGGAAAATGCCAGAACAATTGCCAGCTCACGATAAACAGGTTCAGCACCAGCGACAAAAACGGCACGCCGCAAACCCGCACTTTCATCACTGGAAATCGTTGCGAGCGCGGCGCGGAATTGGAAGGAGAAAATGTCATCGCCGCTTCGCAAAAAAATTTCGAAGTCGAAGCGGAAGCGAAAATTCCGAACCTTTTCGAATGGAAGTCCAATCGCGTTTTCGACTACAAGCCGCTGGAATTGAAGGACGCTCCGTTTGGCGAAGTGGGAATTCCACGCGTCTTGAACATGTACGAAAATTATCCGCTTTGGTTTACGTTCTTTACGAAACTCGGATTTCGCGTGCGCCTTTCTCCTCGCTCGACGCGTTCGGTTTACGAGCGCGGCTTGGAAAGCATTCCGTCCGAAAGCGTTTGCTATCCGGGAAAAATTTCGCATGGGCATGTCGAATCGCTTTTAAAGGCGGGAGTGAAATTCATTTTCTATCCGTGCGCTCCTTATGAAAAGCAGGAGGATGCCGGCGCGGGCAATCATTACAATTGTCCGATTGTTACGAGTTATCCTGAAGTTTTGCGAAACAATATCGATTCTTTGCGGCAGGATTCTTCTATTTTGTATCTTGATCCGTTTTTGCCGATTTATGACAAGGCGCGTTTGGGATACAGGCTTTTCGAGGAACTTCATCCGCATTTTGAAAAAATTTCTTTTGAAATGGTGATGAGCGCGATCGACGCGGCTTGGAGCGAACAGGAAAAATTCCGCGAAGAGGTTCAGCGCAAGGGCGAAGAAGTTTTGGAAGAAATCATCACGCGCGGAATAAACGGAATCGTGCTCGCTGGCAGGCCGTATCATCTTGACCCTGAAATAAATCACGGAATTCCAGAAATGATTTGCTCCCTTGGAATCGCGGTTTTGACCGAAGATTCAGTGGCGCATCTCGGCTCGATTGAGAGGCCGCTTCGAATAATCGACCAATGGGTCTACCACAATCGGCTTTACCGCGCGGCGGCGTTCGTCTCGCAAATGCCGAATTTGGAATTGGTTCAGCTCACGAGTTTTGGATGCGGACTGGATGCCGTAACCGCCGACCAGGTGGACGAAATCATGCGTTCTAAAGGTCGAATGTATACGCTCATAAAAATCGATGAGGGCAGCAATTTGGGCGCGGTGAGAATTCGCATCCGTTCGCTTATCGCGGCGGTAAGGGCGCACGAGCGAAACCACACTCGTCCTCAAATTAAGACTGCGGCATACAAGCGACAAGTTTTCACAAAGGAAATGAAGCACACGCACACGATTATCGGGCCGCAAATGTCGCCGATTCATTTTAGGATTTTGCAGAAGGCGTTCGAATATTCTGGCTACAAATTCGTGATTTTGGACGCGCTCGATCCAAGCGCGGTGGAAACTGGCTTGAAGTATGTGAACAATGACGCGTGCTATCCTTCGATTTTGGTTGCGGGGCAAATGATAAGCGCGCTTGAAAGTGGAAAGTACGATTTGAACCGCACTTCGCTCATCATCACTCAGACTGGCGGAGGTTGCCGCGCCACGAATTACATCGGCTTCATTCGTCGCGCGCTTAATGACGCGGGCTGGGGAAATATTCCCGTGCTTTCTTTGAGCGCGCAGGGCTTTGAAAAAAATCCGGGCTTTAAAATTACGTTGCCGCTTTTGCATAGGGCGTTGATGTCGATTATGATTGGCGATGTTTTGATGCGATGCCTTTACAGGACGCGTCCTTACGAAAAAATCCCTGGAAGCGCGAACGCGATTTATGAAAAATGGAATTTGCGCGCGCAAAGGCAAATCAAATCGCTTTCGCTTCGCGGCTACCACAAATTGCTGAAGGAAATCATAAAAGATTTTGACTCGCTTGATTTGCTTCCGATAAAAAAGCCGCGCGTCGGAGTCGTGGGAGAAATCCTCGTGAAATTCCATCCCACGGCGAACAATGAAATCGTCGAGACGATCGAGCGCGAAGGCGCGGAATGCGTCATGCCGGATTTGGCGGACTTTTTCTTCTATTCGTTCAGCACGGGAATTTTCCGCCATGAGCAATTGGCTTTCCCGAAAAAGACCGAGCGCAACGCGAAGCTTTTCGTATGGTTCCTCGAATTGTATCGCCGTGACATGAAACGCTATTTGAAAAAGTCGCGCCGCTTTGAGCCGCCGAGTTCGATTTACGATTTGATGAAAGGCGTGGACGACATCGTTCAGCTAGGAAACATCACGGGCGAGGGCTGGTTTCTTACCGCCGAAATGGTCGAGCTAATCCATTCGGGCGTTCCGAGCATCGCTTGCGTCCAGCCGTTCGCGTGTCTGCCGAATCATGTCACCGGAAAAGGCATGATAAAAGAATTGCGTCGCCGTTATCACGGCACGAACATCAGCGCGATTGACTACGACCCCGGCTCGAGCGAAGTGAATCAATTGAACCGCTTGAAGCTGCTTCTTTCAAACGCGCCGGCAGGAAAGCATCCCGACGAACTTCCAAACGGAAAAATTTGGACGGCGCATGGCGAAGTGGAGGGGCAAATCCATTTGGCGCAAGGCGCGGTTTTGACCGACCCCGAGCCTGTAGGACAAAGCGAGATGCCGCCAGCGTAATGCAGTGAATAGTTGATAATGATTAGTTAATAGTTGCGAGTTTTTCTGCTTTTGCGAGCGAAGCGAACAAAATGCGAGCGGTGCGAGCAAAGAAAAACTCGTAAGCAAATCGAAGATTTGCGACTGAATACTGCGAGTTTTTTCGCTTTTTGTGAGCGAACTTTCGCGAAGCGAAATTCGTTAGCGAGCCGTAAGGCTTGTGTAAAAACTTGTTGGCATGGTCTGCCGTGCGTTGCAACTTTTGTGAATTTTAAATTCGGAGTCGTAGAATGAGAATGGTTTCTAAAAAGTTTTTTCTCTTTTTTTGCGCGGCGTCTTTTTTCGCCGTGCCGCTTCTTTTTGCCGAATACAATTCTTTTGGAATTCCAGATTCTTCAGAAATCCGAAAAAAAATTGGTCGCGAATGGTTTGAAGGCCCGCTTTCCGCGCTGCGTTCGTTTGGCACAGAAGTCTATGAAAATTCCGTCGGCATAGAATTTGAATTGCGCTTCGAAGAACAAGACGATGCGTTTTTGGCAATCGTCGCGCCCGCTTCTTATGGAATGGTGGACATTCACGATTCGCGAGGCTCGCGTTTGGTAAGCGAGAAAATTTTTTCCGCCGATTCCGCCGGTTCTTGGATTTTAGTGCGCGACAAAAAATCAGGCACGCCTATTTTGATTCGATATTATTTTGCGAAGGACAGCGAAGTGTATGTCCAATTCAGGCCGAATAAAAAAAAATCCTGCTTCGCGGACATGATAATTTTCGATTCTTATGCCGCGCGCGCCGTTCCGCTGGGAATCCCGTTTGAGAAATTCTATACGGCTTCTTTTGCGGAAATCCATGAACTCACGAAAAGAACTCTTCCATGGAATTATGTCGTGGCGGCGAAAAGTCTTTCTCAAAGCGAGTCGCAAAATTTTAAGACTTATGACGGCATTTATGACGATGCGCTCGTGATGATACAGTCGATTCGTGAAAATTTGGGCGACATCGTTTATTTGGACGACGCGATGTACGACGAGCGAGGAGAGCCTGTGAGCCTTGAAACTGGCAGGCCGCGAATCATTTCCGAAGAGAACAAAGACCGCCTTACGCTTTGTTCGCAAGGTTTCGTAAAATGGATTGTGGACGGAATCGTGGAACCGTTGGCGGGAAGCTATTTGAGGCGCGAGCCGCTTCTCGCCGAAACCGTAAAATTGCAGCCTACGGGTTATCAGGGAATAAAAGCCGCCTCGTATAACATAAACAGCGCGTTGGATTGGACGCGAAATTTGGCGGCGGCGGCTTTGAGCGTGGTCGCGAAAAAAAACATTTTGTACAAAGATTCAGGAGTCGACGTTACTGTCGAGCCTTTCGCCGCGAGGATTACCGAAAAGGGCGTCTTGAATACGGCGGGCTACATAAAAAACGCGGGCTACAGAATCACTTATCTCAAGCAGCTTTTGTATGTGCTCGCCGCTACGAATCCGGATTATTTTTATTTGGCGGCAATCAGGCAGACCGATGCGAGCGGAAAAATCGATACGAGGGTTTTCAATGAATGCGCCGCGATATTTCCGTATTTTGATGTGACTGGCTCTTTTAGGGCGGTGGTGTTTTATGACGGAATCGAATATACTTTGGATGAATTTTGCGACGCTTGTTTGGCGAGCGGTGCGGGAGATGTTTTCGTTCACCTTGTCAGGGTAAGGACTACGGCGAAGTATTATCTGCAAGCGCCAAGGGGCAAAAACTATGATTGACGGAATAAAGGCGGTGGCCTTTGACATCGACGGAACGCTGTATCCGCAATTTCGCCTGAACATAAGGATTGTGTTTCATTTTTTGCGGCATGTCAAAGTGTTCTATCATTTTGCGCGCGTGCGTAGCCAGCTGCGCAGAACCGCTCCGCTTCCGAATCTGTTTCGATATCAGGCGGTTTTGATGAGCGAGCGAATGAAATGTTCGACCGAGCAGGCCGCTGAAGTTTTGGATGACATCGCATATACAGGCTTGAAGAAATATTTCACAAATATAAAGCCTTTTAAAAATGTCAAGGATGCTTTTGCGAATCTGAAAGCGGCTGGATATAAAATTGCGGTTCTTTCGGATTTTCCGCCGGAACAAAAAGGCGAGATGTGGGGACTCAAGCCCTATTGTGAGAAAATCCTTTCGGCGGAAAAAATCGGCGCGCTCAAGCCTTCAAAATATACGTTCGGAATTCTGGCGATGCAGCTCGGTCTTGAACCGCAGGAAATTATGTATGTCGGAAACCATGCGAAATATGACATCGTTGGCGCGAAAAACGCCGGAATGAAGACTGCGTATCTTGAGCCTTTGTGGAGAAGAATTTTTCGCGCGCATTTAAAAGAAGCGGACGTTTCTTTTAAAAATTATCGACATTTTCAAGAGCTTGTGCTATAATAGAATGGCATTATTTTCGGGTGGGGAAATATGAAAATATGGAAATAATTTTAGTTCTTATATCGGTTGTCGTCTCGACTGGCATTGCATGGTTCATGCGCTATTTGGATCGAGACAACAATCAAATGGAAAAAATTAGGCTTTTCATAAACAAGCGTCAAGAGCAATTTGAAAAGTATTTCGACGACTATCGAAAAAAAATGAAGGAAGATGGCGTGGAGCTAAATGAGAGAGTCTCTATAGCGGACGCGACCATAAAGCGGCTTGAATTTGAAAAGGAAGATTTCGCGCGCGTTCTCGCCGACGTTCAGAAGGACAAGGCGGCGGCTGAATTGGTGGAAAAGAAAGTGGAAGGATACGGACGGGCCATAACCGAGCTTTCCGAAATGACCAATTCCGTGGAAGAAAATTTAAAGCGGCTGAAAAACGAAAGCGCCGTAGTCAGTAAGTTGCAGGGCATTCTGCAAGACAATCAGGAAAACGTCGAAAAAATTTCAAAGCGCATTCCATCGCTCGTAAAGGATTTTGAAAAGACAAGCGAAGCCCATTTGAAAGGCATCGCCGGAAAAACGCTTGAAAAATTCGATGAACGCTTGGTGGAAATTCGCGCGCTTGTAGGCGAACTTGAAAGCGGAATGAAAAAGGCCCTCGAGCAAAAAGATGATGTGCTCAAAGATTTGAATTCCAATGTTTCTAAAATCTATGAGAACGCTTCGAATAAAGTCAGGGAACTCGAGGACATCGCGTTCGACCATTTGAACGAACAGATGAAAAAGCGCGTCGAGGATTATAGGGCAGAGGCTCGTACTACCAGCCAGCAAATGGTGAATGAATTCTCCGCCGATATGAAAGGCCAATTGTCGGCTGTCAGGCAGAATCTCGAGAAATCCATTTCAGAAACAAATTCGACTTTGAGCGCGACTTTGCACGGAAACCGCAAGAACCTCGAAAGAGCCATTTCCGAAACACACTCGACTTTGAACGCGGCTCTGACTGAAAACCGCAAGAACCTCGAAAAGTCCATTTCCGAAACAAATTCAAATTTGAGCGCGTCATTGGCGGAAACTCGCAAAAATGTCGAAAGATCCGTTTTCGAGACAAATTCAAATGTGGACGCGACCTTGGAGAACGCCCGCAAGAATGTCGAGACGACGGTCTCCGAGACTAATGAAAATTTGAATGCGGCTTTGGCGGCGATACGCAAGAATGTAGAAAAGTCGCTCATTGAAACGAATTCAAATGTGGATGCGACTTTGGCTGAGGCTCGAAGGAATGCAGAAGCTCTGCTTGCCGATACGAACGAAAATTTGGGCGCGACTTTGGCGGAAAATCGCAGGAATCTCGAGAACGCAATTTCTGATACCAATGAAAATTTAGGCGCGTCATTGGCGGAAACGCGCAGGAATCTCGAAAAGTCCATTCTTGAGACGAACGAAAATTTGGGCGCGACTTTGGCGGAAAACCGCAGGAATCTCGAGAATGCGATTTCTGATACCAATGAAAATTTCGGCGCATCATTGGCGGAAACGCGTAAAAATATCGAAACATCGCTCGTCGAGGCTAATAGGAATTTAAATGCGACTTTGACAGAAGCGCGTAAGACTGCCGAAGAACTCGCGAGGGAAAGCGCGGGCAACGGTAAGTCGCTCGAGGCGATTCGCGGACATCTTGAAGCCCAGATTGAGGAGTTGCAGCAAAAATACGATTCTCTTTATTCGGATATTATTCAAAAAATCCAGGAAAAGGAAAAAGCCGCGTTCGAAAAATATACCGACGCTGCGAAAGTCCACATTGAGAATTACAAGAATTCTGTCAATGAAAAAGTCGAGACATACAGGACTAATATTCTTGAAAAAGTTTCGAATTTGCAGGAAGCCGTCAAAAAGTCGGTCTCCGATTTGAAAGAGCACAGCGTTTCTGTTTCAAAAGAAATGAAGAGCGAAATCGCGGATCTGAAGTCGGTCGGAAACGCCGCATTGGAAGAGGCGAAGGCGACCCGCAAAAATATCAACGATTGGAACGCGGAGACTAAGCGCAACATCACTGATTTTGAAAATGAGTCCAACGGCCGCCTTGACGATATTTCCAAGAGTTTGGAAGATGCCGTGAAAAAGGCGATAGCGGCTTACGACACTCGGCAGATAAGCGCGATGAACAAACTTGACAGCGAATTGGAAAAGTATAAAACGGATATGCTCTATAGATACGAGCGTCTTGCGACTTTGGCGAACGATGTCGACAATTTGGAGGACACGCTTCGCAACTCCATGGCTGAAACACAAAGCCGTGTGCTAGATGACTTCAGGAGTTTCAGCGAATCCCAAAAAAAGCAGCAGGCGGATTTTCAAAGCAAAGTCAAGGAAGATTCGATTGTGCTCGCTTCCCAAATTCAAGGCATCGAAAATTCGATGGAAGATTTGCGAAAGCAGTCCATCGCCAAGACTTCCGAAAAGCTCAGCGTGTTCGAGAATTCTTTTGAGGTGGACTTGAAAAAGCGCGGCGATTCGATTGACGAGTCCTTGAACGCATGGAAGCAAGGTGTTGACGACAAGATTGCGAAATTCCAAGATTCTTATGAAAATGAAAGACAGAAAATCGAGGAGAAATATAATGAAGATATAAAGCTCCGCCTTTCTTTGATTGAAAAGAAATCCGACGACCAAATAAAAAAGGCGGCGGCGAGCATTCAGCAAATTCAAGGCGAAATCAACATGCAAATCGAAGACGTGCATTCCGCTCTCGAGAATTTCACGAAGGCGTATCAGGCGGAAATTGACGAGTCCATAAAGTCGTCGGACGAGATTTTACAAGAAAGGCTTAAGGACAATGCCGCCGAACTTCAGGAACGCGTCGAAAAGATGATGGCGAAGATTGAGGTCGACTTGAACAAATTCAAAAGCGACAGCGAAACGCAGAGACAGCTCAGCGTCGCGACGATCGACACGGCTTTGCATGATTTCAATTCTTGGAAGGACAAATTGCACAGTCAACTTGAAGCGTCGAACAAGCTTTTTGAAGTCTCGCTCGCTGATTTCAAAATCGCCTCTGACGCGAAGAATCAGGACGTAAAGGACGAACTTTACGATTCATTCGAAAGGTTCAAGGACGACATTCTTTCCAAGCAGTCGAAATTGGAAAATTCTTTGGACGATTTCAAAAGCGACTTGCTTTCAAGCCAGCAGGAAATCATCGACAATGTAGACTCTTTCAAGGATGCGGTCGAAGGCAGGCATAGGGAAATCGAGGACGTGGTCGAAAATTTGGACACGCGCACTTCCAATTCGCTTGGCGAGTACAAGGAAAAGTCCGATTCGATTTTGAGCGAACTTCAGGATATGTATGAAAAAATGCTCGAGGCGACAGAAGACCGTGTGCGAAATCAGAGCGACAGCGCCGACAAAAAAATCAAGGCGCTAAACGACGAACTTGAAAGGGCGAGCAATACGGATCGCAAGCGGCATTCCGAACTGGTCATGCAAATGCAAAATGACAGCAACGAGCTGCAGCTGAGCATCGACAATCTCAACAAGGAACTCAACGCCGTAAAAGCGCAAATGCAAAATTATGACAAGGCGGAAGAACTCAAACGCCAACTCGACATCCGCATGAATGAAATCGACGGCAGTTTTGATCGTCTGAAAGATTTTCAGAAGGCGGCCGATACGTACAATAAGAATTACGCCAAACTTCTTGAACTCGATGAAAATGCCGCCGAACGTCTCGACGCTTTCAAGGCGGGCAAAGTGCAAATCGATGAGCTGGAGCGAGATTACAATCGTTTGGTGGCTCTCGCCGAAAAGACCGACGCGAAAATCAAAAGCCTTCAGGACACTGATGACAATTTGCAAGCTCTCGAAGTCAAAGTCAGGAAATTTGCCGATGAACTCGCCACGCTTAACATCAAATATGACCGCATCGACAAAAAGGGCGAGACTATCAATCAGGTTTCGCTTGATGTCAACAAGGCGTTCGACAATTTGAAAGATTTGGAAAGACGGCTCGAAATTTGCTCGCGGCAGGCGATGGCTTTGCCCGAGGAAATCAAGGATGCCCAAAGCAATATCGACAAGCTTTTGGAGAACACGCGGCGAATAGATCTTGCCATGGACAAACTTGAGTCTTTGCAAGACATACTCGACGATACGGATCGCCACATCGACAAAGTGCAGCGTGATCGCGACGGCATCATAAACAGTGAAGCACGCTTGAACAAGTTGTCTAATGCCATAGATACGAAATTCACGACTCTCGAAGAAATAGCCAAAGCCGACGCTCCGAGAAAGAGCGTGAAACCTTCGAGCGTCACTCCCAAAAAGCGCGAAAGCGCGAAGGAACTAAAACGCCAAGGCTGGCGAATTGAAGAGATTGCGAGCATATTGAAATTGAGCGAAGGCGAAGTGCAGTTGATTTTAGATATGCCAGAATGAAAAATTGCCGAAGGCAATTTTTCATTCACGAGTTTGCACAAAGTGCAAACTCGCAGGGTTAGACGCAAAGGCAATTTCTTTATTCACGAGTTTGCGCTTTGCGCAAACTCGCATGATGTTGGACAAAACCGTTGTGGCAATGTCACTCACGAGTTTTGCATAAATGCAAACCTTGCAGGATTGTTGAGACGGGGCAATTTCGCTCACGAATTTCTCGTAAGGAGGCAAATCGCTTGGCATTCTATCGCCTCGCTTTTTCCGACCTCGCCTAAGCCTTCGGCGGTTTTCGCTTTTACAAAAACGCGTTCTGCGGAAACGTCTAGAATTTGCGCGATGGATTTTATCATGCGTTCGCGGTAGGGAAGTAATTTCGGTTTTTGCAATTTGACTACGCAGTCAAGGTTTTCCAAATGCCAGCCTGATTTTCTTGCATCGCTCCACGCGGTCGCGAGCAATTTCCTTGAATCCGCGTCCTTCCATTTTTCGTCAGTGTCAGGAAAATACGAGCCGATGTCACCGAGCGCGGCCGCTCCCAAAACGGCATCCGTAATCGCATGCAAAAGCGCGTCACCGTCGGAATGTCCGAGTTCGCCTTTTTCAAACGGGATTTCAATTCCGCCCAAAAGGAGCCGGCGGCCTTCTGCCAAGCGGTGCAAGTCGTAGCCAAGTCCGATTCTCATTTTACTTTCGCACGATTTTTTTTCATTTGAAAATCCTGCCACATCTTTCGGATATGTGATTTTGATGTTCGCGCTTTCGCCGGGAATTACGCGCGTTTTTTCTGGCGAATATTTGTCCCAAATTTCTGTGTCGTCGGTGTAGACATGACCGTCTTTTTGCGCGGCGCGATGATATTGCAAAATTCTTTCAAAATGAAATCCTTGTGGAGTCTGCACGGCAGCCAAATTTTTTCGCTCCAAGTGGCGCACGATTTTTTTGCGAGAATCGATTTCCTTTTGCGTTTCCACAGGTTCAAGCGCAGGTGCCGCCGCGCCGTATTTTCGCGCCGCTTTCAATGTAGCCTGAACGAGCGCGCTTGACAAGAAAGGTCGCGCTCCGTCGTGAATCAAGACGGTTTTCGGCAAATTCGCGTCGCTTTTTTTGCAATTCCTTTCAATGGCTTTCAGTGCCCGAAAAACGCTTTCTTGCCGAGTTTCGCCGCCAGGCACGAAAATCACGTTCAAATTTTTGGCAAGCGCGCTTGTTTTCGGCGAAGAATAAAACGCCCTTTTCGTTTCTTTCAGTTCGCCTTTTGGATAGGCGACTGCGACTGTGGAAAAAGATGCCGCTTTAAAAAAAACTTTCGCCGCCACAGAAATGACCGCGCTTTTTTGCGAATCGCTTTCTGTGTCGTATATTTTGAGGAATTCCTTTTTTCCGGTCGCGCCCATGCGAGATGAAGAACCTGCCGCCAAAAGAACGAGTACGGTGTCGCGCCCGTCAATCGTAGTCATCGTCCTCATCGTCGAATTCGCTTTCTTCTTCGGCGCGTCGTTCTAGAGATTCTTCCTGCTCCTCCTCGTCTTCATCGTCATCATCATCGTCGTCGCGGTCTTTTGTGCTGTCGTCTTCCATGTCGAAAACATCGTCATCGTCGTCGTCCTGAATCACTTGATGCTTGATTTTCGGTACGGCTCCCGGCGGCTCCAATTTTTCGTGGATAAGTGCCTCTATTTCCGACAGTTCTTTGCCCAAGGCAATCGAAAGTTCGTCTTCAAGGAGCTTTTTCGCGCTGTCGTAAAGCTTTCGCTCCTGAATCGGAAGTTCCTTTACTTTGCTGCGATTGTAAAGGCAGCGCACGATTTTCGCGATGCCTTCGATTGTCCCGTCTTTGAGCAAATCCAAATTCATTTGATAGCGCAATTTCCAGTCCGAAGTAATCGGCTCGAAATCTTCGCCCAAAACATCCAACGCCTTTGTCGCTTCTTCCGCATCGACGATGGCTCGTATTCCCAAATCCTTTGCATGGCTCACCGGCACCATTACAACCATGTCGGAAACTTCAAGATAAATTTTATAATAGGAAACTTTTTCGCCGTTGAATTCCCTTTCGAAAATTTCAGTGATTGTTCCGACACCCTGGCTAGGGTAAACAATTTGCTGCTTTACTTTGTATTCAGTCTTTTTCGCTCTGGCCATATTTTCATTATATCATAGATTTGAAAAAAAAGCAAATGAATTCATTTTTTTTCCGCCAATTTTGTTCACTTCCATAGAAAATCCAATCGCAAAATCGTTGGCAATCCGAAAGATTGCGACTTTTGCATTTTAAGCTTCTTCGTAATGAAGTGACTCGCAGTGAATATGCAAGCCGATGGCTTATTACGACCACGCCGCTTGAAGCCAAGGCGGTAGAAAAGATAGATGAATATCGTGCTGAGTTTTTTTGCGAGCGGAACGTTCGACATGGCATATTCGCCGGCGTAATTTGCGAGTCGCGTAGCGCTATTTGAAAAAGCGCAAGTCCCGCAAATAGTTGAGGATGTAATCAACGGCCTGACTGAAATGCTCTCCGTGAAATACATGGCTTCCGCCTGAAATGATGTGAAATTCGACATTCGGATAACTTTTCGCAGCTCGCTTTGAATACGAAAAATTCACGACATCATCTTTGTCTCCGTGCAGAATCAAAACTGGTTTTTCAAATTTTTTCATATCTTTGTAAACGTCGTAATTCCAAACATCGGCGGCATAATTTTTTCCCACCATAATCCATCCTTTCCAATTGAATCGCTCGGGAATATTTTCAATCCTGCCGAATTCTTCGCGAACGTCGTCGCGCACAAGAAGCGCAGGATAAAGCAAAATCAGCCCCGCGAGCCTTTCTCGATTTCGCGCGGATGCAATCGCAGATGCCATGCCGCCTTGGCTTGCTCCCATCAAAACGATGCGGCTTGAATCCACGAAATCCCATTTCGCCGATTCTTGCATGACCGCATCCAAATCGTCCGCTTCCGTCATTACGGACATTCCGACCGTGTCGCCGTCGCTTTTGCTTTGTGCGCTTCCGCCTCGAAAATCGAACGCATATACAGCCACACCGCGCCTTGCCAATTCTTTTGCATAGCCCGCTCCCCATTGATGCGTGGCGCATAATTCGTGCGCATAGATTACAAGCGGAACTTTTTCCTGCGTTTCAGGCAAAAAGGCCGTTCCGTAAATGTTTTGCTTTCCGATTTTACAAGAAATTTCCTGCGTTTTGTAAGAATAAAGTTTCGCGCCGCCCTTTGAAAAATTATTTTCATCGGCTTTCTTTTGACTCTCTTTTTCTCGCGCGGCAATAGGCATTTCTGTAATTCCGATTATCTTTTTCAATTTATTTCCTCGATTTTGACGATTTAATTTTACTGTCAAAGTTTCATCGCGCAAATTCTTTTTGAATTATAGAGCGCGAGTTGAGTTATGTCAAATACTTTTATGTTTTATGGTCAATTATGCTTTAAGAAGCATAATTGTTTTTCATTGATTTGATCGCGGTAAAACGCTTTGGTCGAGAAGGAAATTCGCGCCACTCGTCGCGAAAAAAACGCTAGCAATTTTGTATCACATCCTGCACATTTTTGTAAATGTCCGCCCGCAGTCTTTCATAAAGCGAATCGCTGATGTTCTTTGCGAATTCTTGCGGATTGAAGCGCATCGCGTTTTGCGGGCATGCGTCGTACTTGAAAAGTTCGTATGCGGGAATTGAAAGTGCCTGCGCGATTTTTTCTATCACTTCGGGCTGCGGAAAAGTGGACTTCGTTTCCAGCGCGTTTATGTACGACGGACTCATATTTATCAATTCGGAAAGCCTTTCCTGCGTGATTCCCTTTTGCTTTCTGTGGAATTTCAAATTCTGAATGAAAATGTCTCTTAAAGATTGCATACGGAACAATTTTAAGGATAATTTTTATAAAATTTTACTGATGAATACTATTATTTCATAAAAATTTATGTAGAAATACTTGTAATGTACAGTGTCTGTTTTCGGTAATTCGTGATATGTTATGCATATACAGTTGCAAAGCGAGTATTGCAAAACTCGCTTTGCATTGGTTTTCAAACGCCGACCGTATGGCTGGCGGAAAATCATATCGCCTGCATTGAGGGACGCAGGTAAAGGAGAAATGATATGGCAATAAAAACTTGTAGATGGTGCGGTTGTTCTTATGAAGATGGACATGGCTATGGCGATTTTTGTTCAAGGAAATGTAAAAACGAATATGAAAATTCACCACAAGCAGAAGCAGATGCAAAGATGAATGCAAGAATAACAAAGTTTTTTCTTGTCGTCATTTTTTTTCCAATAGCTTGTATCATTTGGATGTGTAAAAAGTCAAAAACTAAAGGAAGAAAAATCGCCAAGATTGTTTTCGGAATAATCGGAATAATTCTTTGGTTTATATTGGCGGCGTACCTAATATCTGAGGCGGGGGTATAAATAATTATTGGAACAAGATTCTGCCTGCCATTCCAATGAGGACAAGATTTTGACGCGCATTCAAAGCTTGTCCTGCATTCGCTTCCGGAAATTTGGCAGGTTTGATATTCCAGAGTTTTTGCGCATTGAAAGAGGAATAATATGGCGGACGATTTTTTGGAAGTAAAAAAACATTTTGAAGCCTTTTCGAAAAAGCGCGACGGCGCGTTAAAAGACCTTTCTTGCTTCTTGGAACAGATTTCCCCGAAATGCGAGGAAATGGCGGACGAACGAGAAAAACTGAAAAAAAAGTACGGGCTTGGCGATGAGGAAAAATTCAACATATTGAGGGAAGTGAACGATGATTGGAAAGAGCCAGTTCATAGCAAGCTTTTGCGCGGCATTCTCGACCCGAAAAAGCTCGTGATAGGCGGAAGGAAAAACCTCCTGCAATTCTTCCGCTTGATTGGTTTGAGCGACGATGAAATAGCCAAGTGGAATGTCGATGAAGTTTTTGTCGAAACCGAAGTGACCGAAAAGAAACTGTGCGAATATTTGGATAATGAATACAAAAAGGCAAAAGAAGAATCGGAAGAAAGCGGCGTTGACATTAAAGTACTTAAGCGCGAAAGGGAAAGCAGAATCGACATTCTCATCTGTGACAAAAAGAATTGTGTCATCATCGAAAGCAAAATCAAAGAGGCATCCGATGAACCCGACCAGTTGCAGCGCTATGTGCGCATAGTTCAAAGGCAAGGGCAAAATGTTTGCAAAATTGTCTACATTCCGCCAGTTTACCGCGACGCGCCGGACGGCTGCGACGAAGAATATCGGAAAGAGCAAAAGCAAATCGAAGAGAACAAATGGCTTGTCGTCGTTCCCGCGGTAAGAAGCAAAGCCGACAAGGGCAAAGTGAAGTCGCTGGTTCAGGATTTCTTTCCAAGCATTCGCGGAGAGTTTTCTGAAGAAAATAAAACAAGGCTGGTCTTTTTCGACCAGTATGAAAAAATACTCGCTAAATTAGGAGAAGATGAGATTATGAAAGGCATTGAAAAAGAAGTGGTCGCACTGCTGTGCGGGACAAAGGAAAATCAAAAACGCACGAACGACTTGCGCGAATTGCTGAAAGACGATGACAAATTTTACGAATTGAAATGCGAGCTTCTGCTTGAAAAAGTCAACGCGGATTATGGCATGAATTTTGTTCGGCTGTATAATGAAGTTTACGGAAAAAAATTCCAAAGTCCAAAAGACATAGAAGGTGATGTTTACTTTTATTTCTATCATTGGGGGTACGGAATTATAAGCAAGGATTGCACGAAGAAGGCGTTCAAGGGTTTGATGGACAAGGTTTCTGCAAAAATATCAAACAGTTCAGAATTCGAAAATGGTGTAGAGGAAGGCTGGCAGTGGTACGGCATTGCATACGCCTTTGTTTACGATTTGTCCATCGAAGAACTTGCGCGAATAGTAAAAGAAAGGTATGAAGAATTCAAAAAGGCGGTGGAAAAATAGCAGCAAATAAAAAAGTTTGTTTTCCTGCCGCTTGGCGTATGCTTGATGGTTCTGAACAAAGCCACACCGAGGCGTAAGAATTCGACTAAATTTTGTAAAAAACTGCGCCATTCCTTCATTGAATGACAAAGCAGTTTTTTTACGACTTTTTTCATAAGGAGTGAAAAATGAAAAAGAAAATTTTGGTTTTGCTGGTATCTTTGCTGGCATTGTCGTGCTTCGCTAAAACAAATGGCACTATTCCAACTTGGATGGGAAATTCCGTAATTGTCGCTACCAATGAAATTTACGGTTCTTATAAGACAGTGAATGACTTTTTTGGAAACCCTTCAAGAGACATTGCAAATATTGTTATACAAAGTTCTGAAAACGGATTGCAAATTGCTTGTGAAATTGCAGAAGAAGGTATTGTTGCTATAAAATTTGATGTAACTTTCAAGTTTTCAAAAGTCGGGGACGGAGGCACATGTTATCCTACTAAGATGTACTACGAAATCCCTACCACATTTCAAAGTGGAACAGTATATTGTAATGGAGGACCGTATAATGATCCCAATGGATTCGGTCAAATTATGGGTATGTTGCAAAGACTCATTTTATGGGCTTATGAAGAGGATTCAAATTCCTGAAAATCATAGTAAATAAGATGCTTGCGTCATTCATCCGTTGGATTATGGCGCAGTCTTTTACGTATGCCGCTTGGTGTATTCCTTGCGCCATTTGGCAAAGGTGTTTTTCTCTGTCTTTTCATTCAAATTTGATATATATGGAAAAAGTTTTTGATATATACCATCCGACCATTTCGGTATATATCAAACGCCCCTTTAGGTATATATCAAAAAAATTTATCGCGTATATCAAAAAATAAAAAAAACGCCACCCCTTTCGGAGTGGCGAATTGAATTCAATTCAATTTTCTTACGTCCTTGCCTTCAGAAGCGTAAGAGCGTTCCGCTCAAGAGTGAACGGAGTGTCTTTCAAGGCTTCTTTTAATAAAGGACTCGCTCTAAAAAGAACTCGCAGCTTTTGAATGTCGTTCGCGCTTACATCTTTAGCTTCTTTTTGCCCCTTGCTCACCTTAAAGCTCAGACGCAAGATTCCAAAACCTTCGAGGTTTATGGCTTGTCCTGCCTTCAGGTGATTTGGCATTGATTGGAGCAGACTGTACAAGCATGCCCTGACATCCGCCGGCGAGAGGCTTGTGGCAAGCGAGGTTTCGTTTGCAAGCGTCTCTAGCGAGCACTGGCCATCCCACACTGGGTTGGCGTAGAACAACGGTTCGGAATCCTTTTGCAAAGGATTTGGCCGTTTGACTATACTATATTTCATAGTATGTCTCCGTGTCTTTTTTTGATTGGAAATGACACCAAAACCTATTTAACGAAAGCATAGAAGCGACTTTTACGAAGCCTCTAACTTTCTGCTATACATTCTACGATGAAAATATTAATTTGTCAAGGGCAAAAATGGTTTTTATCGTCAAAAATGTTTTTTTTCAAAGAATTTCGCGCAAAGAAATGTCATTCGTAGACTTCTTTTCTGTGCCCGATTTCAACAACGCCAATGACAAGTTTGTCGTCTTGAATGTGGCAGAGAATCCTGTAGTCGCCGACACGATAACGCCACAATCCGCGCAAATCACCTACAAGCCCCTTCCCCCTGCTTCGCGGATTGTCAAGCCGCGCCACTTCTTCCATATAATCGAAAATGCGTTTTTGGATTGGTTTGTCCAATTTTGTAACTTGCTTTTCCGCATTTTTAGAAAAAATAACTTTCATACGTTCCTTAATTTTTAACAGTGAAGAAAGTGTCAACTTTCGAACTGTTAAAAAACGCTACTTCGCAATGGAATGAGAAGTTGCGGTGGATGTTCGAGTTTTGGAACAAAACTCGAAGTTAAATTTTGCGACAGTATTTTGGCGCAAAATTTAAACGCTCCTTAAATTTTAGATAATGAAAAAGTTTCAACTTTTGCATTATCTAAAAACGCAATTTCGCAATGAAATGAGAAGTTGCAATAGATAATCCGAGTTTTCTGCGAAAACTCGGATTAAAATTGTCGGCAGTATTTTGACGACAATTTTAATCGCTTACATTAAGTTTCTTCTTCAAGTCTGCAAGCAAATGCATTATCTCATCTTTTTCTTTGGAATGCTGATTTGCATACTCGCCGATCGTATACAGTCTTTGGTGCTTTTACTTTCTTATAAGCTTTTTGCCAAAAAACTCCTAGGTTTTCAACCAAAACATTATAAGCTTTTAGTCGAAAAGTTCCTAGTTTTTCACCTAAAAGTTAGGAACTTTTTCATTATTTAATAATTGGTGCTTGACTAGCCTCTCCGAATAGGAGATGATGTAAGTCGTGAAATATAAAAGAATTAGCGCGCAGAAACTGAACAAAATCTTTTTATGCTTCTGCGAGGACGTGACGACGACCGTCTGCGCCAAAATAGTCGCCGTAGGTGAAGCCGTCACGCTTCATTGCGGTTTTCGATATTACCGTCATGCTTCCTGTAGTTCCCATAAATTCCCATAGGTGCTTTTGGTACATATGGGCTTTGACGACTTCCTTTTCAAATTTATCAAGCGCCTTGCGGTTTATCTCCGAGCCGTCAAACAGTTCGGACATAGCGTCAAAGGTTTCCGCCTCGTCTGCGCGCCAGCCGCTCCGCTTCATGTGCCATTTGCACAGCGCGCGGAACGCCTCCTTGCGTTCCTGTATGTCCGCGCTTCCAGATGACAGTGCGGACGCGTATGCTCCAGCCTTCTCTTCAAATTCTTCCACTATTTCCGTAAATCGCCCGCTCTCTATGTACCAAGATAATTCCTTTATCATTTTCTTTGTCCCCTTAATTTTATGAGCCTATATGGACAGCACTTTGTTTCCCTGTATCTGCCACGGAAACTCTCCACGCTTCACTCGACGGAAAGCTCCGTAAAGGCCACGTCTTTTATGCCGGCGGCTTCTATCATGTCCTTGGCAATCTCGGTGCAGATTATGACTACGGACGCCTCTTTTAAAGCAAATATGTTATTCTCTCTATCAACATGAGAAAGTTTTTCTTTTGACAAAACAAGTGTGTCAATTATGCCAACATCTTCTCCGTATGGACCTGTGTCATACTCCGACTTTTCAAAATTGAACGCCTCATATTCGGGGAAAATCATGGAATAATAGATGTCCCAAATCGGCTCTTTCTCTTTGTAATATAGCTGGGTCGGAAGGGCTTCATAGTCCTTATTCACTTTCTTGATTATGTCCAAAAATTTTTGTGACACCAATTTTGAATCCGCCAATGGGTAGTCCCGTGAATTGTATTTGTTTTTTACGGACATCGTTACGGGCAGTTCTAAGTTTCTGTCTTCCCAATCATTAGAAAACAATGGTTCTTCTTCCCACTCGCCAAAAAGTTTTGGTTCAGGATATTTTAATCCCATAAGAAATCCACAGGCTAAGCCTGTGGAGCGATAGAGGGTTACA
>CAJUBD010000007.1 GCA_910584475.1 uncultured Treponema sp. | reverse complement strand
AATTTATTCCTTTTACACTTATTTTTATTGCTCTTCTTTTTATAATGCGGTTGCCGTGCCATATGTTAGTCTGATTCTTAAACTTTCATATATCGAACAGCAAATCATAATGAGAAAAGGTGTTGGCATTTTTTCAACGAATTGGATGGGCAGGTTTTCATATTTTCCACGGACAAAGAAATTGTGTGGGAAGATGTTGAATTGCTGAAGCCAAAACTTGGAAAGACCTTTTTGTTGGAAAACGACGGCACTGGTTCCACTATAAAAGAAAAAGAATATTTTTCGGAGATATGATTTATGACATTCAGGACAAGAACTTCAAAGGAAACTATGGAAATATTCGAGGCGTTCGCAAGAAGCGAGCATTTGCAGCCTTTCGTGCTTGCGAAGCTTTCGATTGCGTTGTCCGTGAGAAGCGGCTTTAGGTTTTCAAAAGATTCAATGCAGGACACTTCGGGATTGGACTTGAACCGACAGACGATTACCGGCGAGAACGATTTACTTTTCAAAGCATTGATTGAAGTCAACGAGGGAAGATACATTCCTGATGACGAATATTTTCCAGATGTCTTGAAAGCATATTTGGATAATGGAGCCAGGCTTTTGCGTCAAGAATACAAGTACGCAAGGGATTTTTATGTGCATTTGGTGGAATTGGATAGGGGGATATAAAGATTTGTTGAAGATGTTTGTGCAAATGATTTTCACGGTCGCCGCTACTTTTTGGATTTGCGTTGTTTATTTCGTGAGAAGTGTTTTTGAAGATACGAATTCCCAATTTTATGAAAATTATAAACTTTTAATATTTATGGTTTTTATTCCTGTTTTACTTTCTGCTTTTTCTCTTTTGTTGTCAAAAAAATTCTCTGATGAAAATATGACGAACATAAAATCTTTTTCTCTTGCGGACAATGAATTCTTGCCAGTGTATTTAGGTTATTTTTTCGTTGGACTAAGTATAAATTCTTTTGAAGTCCTTGTATTTATATATGCTTTGATGTTGGTCTTTGCTTATTTGTCCAAAAGTAATTATTTCAATCCTCTGTTTATTTTGTTTGGATTTCATTTTTATCATATCGAAACGATTGGCGGTTCAAGGATTTTCTTAATAAAGAAAGGCAAAGTGTCAAAAAGTAGCAATGAAATTGAAAATTTAAATTTAAAACGAATAAATGATAATTGTTTTATTTCGTTTATGGGAGGCTCAAAATGATGTTTGTTGTCGGCAAGTTAAAGGGAAAGTCTGGAACATATCAAAAAATGCTGTCATCACTACCAGAGTCAATGTTTTCGGATATAAAATTGGAGGATTTGAAAAACAATTGTATCGACTATAGTCCAACTGTGGCTGCGGATGATTTTGAATGGCTTGTAATTAGAAATTTTGCGAAGCAGCCTTATGCGCTGGAAATTATGAAATCTGATAAGACGAGCGTTGATTACAATTCTCTTGATGCAAAGGATGTGGCAAAAGTTGATTTTATTGCAGAAATCGATGATGATTATATCAAGTTCCAAAAGATCAGGAAATCATCTTTTTTGAAAAAAAAGTTTATAAGGCTTGGTGATAATTTTGAATATAAGAGAGAAGAGAGATTGTTGCAGCTTAATAAGTTTCCAGATGCAATTTATGACAAGCAATTGGATAATCTCTATTTTAAGAATCTTTTTAATATATCTCATATATTTCCAAATATCACTGATGTTTATAGAATAGCAACGGAAAATGAAGTCAAAGCCTTTTTAGAGAATGAAATTTTTCACCTTGGGAATAATTTTAGCGTTCAAGATGTGAAAATTCCTAATAGAAAAAAGATTGCTGTCGTTACAGATAAATTTCAATTGATGTCCGAATCGGACAAAAAGAATTTGTTTGCATATATAGGTGAATATTGCCCCGGTATAAAAATGGATGGCAAGTCTTTTAACATTCGGAATGAAAATGATTTGAGAAATATTCTTTATGGTCTTGAAGAAAAATTCTATACTACAAATATAAGCAAGGAAAAGAGGGTGGCTAATTCTACTGTTAAGATTGGGTGAGGTTCTTTGCTATAAGATTGATTTACAGAAGCGGAAATATGAAAGACTGTTTGGAATTGTATAAAAGATTCAATGACATTAAGGATATAAAAGACTTGATTGACGAAGTGAACGAACTTCGCCATTATTACACCACGCGGCAGTTTGATAGAATGCAAGAGCATATAAAAAGGTTGATGATAAAATACAGCGTTGAGACTGCCGTTTGGAATGCTGTCAATTGTTGTATGCCGACTACTTGTCAGCAGTCATATATAAACGCTGAGAACTTTTTGCAAGCGGTGGGCGCGAAATTAATTATTCAGAAAGTTCCCGACTGCGCGTCCAGATTGACCAATGATTATGATTTTATAGAATCGATGAAGAAGTGTGTTTGAAGTCGGAATTTTTGTTTGTTTAATGTCAATAATGTTGTCCTATAATTTATAAATTTTGTTACATCAACTCTATGTTTTATGTTATACTTTAACATATGGAGTCTGTCTGAAAACTATGGAACAACAAACGCTTGAATTCATAACTTTCTGCACCGAGATGTACGCCGCTAAAAAGGATGTCAGCGGAAGTGAAGTCGCGAAGATGTTTTGCGACTTTGGCGTGTTTGATTTTTTAGAGGAAAACTATCTTGAACTTCACACGCAAGGCAGGGAGTTTTTGATTCCGCTGATTGACGTTGTTGGTTCTAAGAAAGAAAGTATAGTGGAGTACTAAAATGAATTTATTTGATATGTCAACTCTAGAAGGTATTTGTAAAGTTCTGGGCGACACGGCAACAGGATTGACAGGAAGTCAGATAGGACATTTATTATCCCAAGTAGGTATTGTAGATACTGATCCGTCTTTTACAAAATGGAAACGACTCTATAATGCTTTTTGCAATTATCAAAATTCAGAACAAAAAAACACTAAAATATTTGATTTTATAAAGTTGGCTCTGCATCCTGCTCAATATGTGAATAATGAAAATGATTTTTTGAAAAAAGTAAAGCAAATAAATCTTCACCTTGCGTTCATTGGAAAAAGGTATAATCAAGACGGAAGTTTTTCTGAAATTTCCGTTGCGAAAACTATCTCTGACGCGCAACAACGAGCAAACAATTTAAAGGAAAAACTTGAAAGGCGAAAATGTCATTCGATTCTTTTGAATTATTGTAGAGCAGAATTATTGCAGGACAATTATTTTCACGCTGTTTTTGAAGCTATAAAAGGATTGTTGAAAAGAATTCGGGATTTGTCTGGAACTTCAAAGGACGGAACACAACTTGTTGAATATGTATTCAGTAATAATCCAATCTTGATTATTAATAATTTTCAGTCGCCTTCCGAAAAGGACGAACACAAAGGTTTTTGTAACATCTTAAAAGGATTGTGCGGTATGTTTAGAAATCCAGAGGCTCATGAGCCTAAAATATGCTGGAAAATAACGGAACAAGATGCTCTTGAAATTTTATCAATGGTTTCATATTGCTATAGACGATTGGATAAAGCTCAAAAAATACGCCTTTCTGAATAAGAGCGGAAAGAGAAATGGCAAATAAACGAGAACCATTTGTTATGGATACCCTGCTTGCAAGAATGGATGCAGTATATAGCGAAAAATATAAAAAACAAAACCTTAAACACCATATAAGGAGTTCCCCCTATGCAAAACAAGCACCCTTACGAACTGGATTTTGAGCAATATATCCGCAACGCCGAGCCGGCAAAAAAAGAGAGGTCTTATGCGTGGTCAACGGCAATTGGGCTGCAACAGGTGGACGGTCTCACTCCGTCGAAGTATCTTTTTGACACGGCGCGGCGCAGCATCGATGGCGAAATCACCCTTGAAGAGGCAAAGTCGCTTATCGACGCATATTATGAATCAAAGACGGAACGCGCCGATGATTCTGAAGAGCGGACTGAAGAAGCCGACAAAGTTTCCGCAAGAATCGCCCAAATCTTAAGCGAAAAGTCATTCAATTTTTCTCCCTCGCATCTGATTGCAATCCACGGTCGTCTTTTTGAAGGGATTTTTGAGTGCGCGGGAAAAATCCGCGATTATGATATGAGGCTCTCCCAAAAATAGATGTTTTTTGGGAGAGCCTCTTCGAGAAATGCAGGTAGGATAAAAGATTAGCTGCCATTTCTCGCAAATACATCTGGAGTAGTTTTCCCAAAATTGCAATTTTGGGAAAACCTCATATTTCAAAGCGCGAATGGGTTTTGGACGGCGACTCCGTTATATATGGCGCGGCGTTTGAGTTGAAGTCGGCGTTGGACTATGACTTTGAGCAGGAGCGAAAGTTCAGCTACAAAAACTTAAGCATGGAGGAAATCGTAAAGCATATCGCCTTTTTTGTCTCACGACTTTGGCAGATTCATGCGTTTGGGGAGGGAAACACAAGGACAACGGCAGTTTTTACAATTAAATATCTTCGTTCCCTCGGATTTACTGTCGATAACGACATTTTCGCTGAAAATGCATGGTATTTTAGAAACGCCCTTGTCCGCGCGAATTACACGAATCTCAAGGCGGGAATTGAAGAAACTCCCGTGTTCCTTGAAAAATTCTTCCGCAATCTTCTGATGGGCGAACACAACGAACTAAAAAACAGGTTGTGCCACATCAGGGCGAAAAATCTGCCTGATTGAACGAATTGGCGCGGATAAAAACGGCTACTGGAAAATATGTTTTTATAAGTTATGGTTTTAGAGGAGTATGTAGCGGACGTAAGATTATGTACATTATTGAAAAGTATTGCTGAGAATATAGCCGTAAAAAAATTACGGCAGTTATTGATTTTTTGTGCTTTTCGGCGATACTAAAAGTATGCGAGGTTGTCTATGTTGGTGAAATTTGCAGTCAAGAATTACAGGGGATTTGAGAACCGTATAGAATGGGATCTGTCAAAAGTTCGGAACTATGAATTCAATAAATCGGACATAAAAGACAACATTATAAAAAACGGCATTATTTATGGTCCAAATGGGAGCGGAAAAAGCAATTTCGGTCTTGCGATTTTCGACATAGTGAATCATATCGGGCAAAAATGGAAAAAGCCGGATTATTATTTTAACTTTGTGTTCGCCGGAGCGCAAAGGCAGTTGGTGGACTTTGAATATACATTTCGGTTTGGTGATGTAAAAGTTGAATACAATTACTCAAAGACATATCAAGGTGTGCTGAAAAAAGAATTGCTTCTTGTTGATGGGCAGCAGGTGTTCAGGCGCGGTGATTCAAGCTTTGAGTTGAATGAAAGCATGTTTGCTATGGACGGCGGCGTAAAAATGGGTTTGGCCAGCAACGCGAACAATGTTTCCATAGTGAATTTTTTGCTCACTTCTTATCCTTTGTCAGAAGAGCATTTTCTCTTGCAGTTGCAAAACTTTGTAAATTCTATGTTGTGGTTCAGGTGTCTTGAACAGAGGGAATTTATCGGACTTGAAAGCAACGCCCATCTCATAGAGGAATACATAATACAAAAGAAACTTGTCAAAGACTTCGAAAAGTTTATGGAAGAGGTGAGCGAACAGAGATTCGCTTTCGTTACTCCTCGCCAAAATGAAAAGCAATTGTTCTGCTATATAAAGGGCGCGCCGATGCCCTTTTCCCTTGTCGCTTCGACTGGCACGCATTCGTTGGAATTGTTGTATTTTTGGCTCACGCATTTAAAGGATGCGGCGTTCGTCTTTGTTGATGAATTTGATGCGTTTTATCATTTTAAGCTTTCACAAGCCGTATGCAAAAAACTTTTCGCTCTTGATTGTCAAGTGTTCATGACTTCGCACAACACTCAATTGTTGACCAATGATTTGCTTCGCCCAGACTGTAACTTCCTTTTGGAAAAAAATGAAATTCGCGCTTTTCACGACTGCACGGAAAAGGAATTGAGGGAAGGGCACAACATCGAAAAACTCTACAGGGGCGGAACGTTTGGGATATGATTCTTTTTGTTTTTGAAGGCGAAAAAAGAGAAAGAAAACTTTTCAAGACTCTCGAAGAATTGTATTTCCCGAAGAAGAGCGAGCATATAATTTGTTCGTTTTGTAATAACATATACAGTTTGTACAGGCGAGTGTCCGAAACTGGCGAAGATATTGTTTCCATTATAAAATCCAAATCGTCAAATTCTGAAAAAATCAATTGGAGTCAATTAAATGTAGGCGACTTTTCTCAAGTCTTTTTGTTTTTTGATTATGATTGCCATGATTCAAGCGCAAGCGATGAAAAATTGGAAAGGATAAAAAGAAATTGGTTGTTATTGCGGAATCAGCATGTAATGAAGGCAAATTATATTTGCATGGGCGCGAACGAAATTCCTAAAAACAAGATGGCGGTTTGTCAGTCGAATATTTTAAAAAAACAAATCGAAGAATATATTGTTCCTGAAAAATCCGTCGCCGTTTTGTGCGCATTTCCTTTGTTTTTGTTTGAGTATTTTAAGATGTAATGGGCGAAGTTTTGGAGTGAGATGAATTGCGAAGGCGTTGATTATTTTCAGGAAATGCAGATTGTACACCTCACAACTCCTCAAGAATATCCCTCGCAAGAAATGCATCCTCTATTCTCATCGCACAATCGTCTTCTTTTGGGATGCCTAAAAAATTGAAGCTCGCATACCAAAAAATTCTTGAATCTATCACCGCAAGCCTTTGATTTAAATGGGGTGTTTTTTTAACCTCAAAGCCGTAACCCATTAGTTCAAGCGTCAACTTTCTCTGAATCACGGAAAAGGACGAGTCATCTTCTATTTCTCTTGTTAAAATGGTAATTTTTTCTGAGTCAATTTGTCTTGATGCTACAAGACAAATGAGGCTGTGAATTCCATTCTTTGACAAATATGGCGATGAAATCAAAATGTGTTTTTCGGCTGACAGCAAATCGTTTTCAAAAGGAGTTTTATACTCATCGATTGAATAGAGATAATTTGAAGCGGTTTCATTTTCATGACTTTTTATTTCATATCCAAGATTCTTATATTCTTTCAGTCTCTTGTGATACATCTTTTCAAGGAGAGGCATTTTAAAGTCAACATAATCATACATTCTGACTTCTTTTTTGCCTTCATCTTTTCGATGCAATCTTCCAACATATTGATTCAGCACCCCTTTCCACGAAACGGGCATCGTAAGAAAAAGAGAATCAACTCGGGGATGGTCAAATCCCTCCCCCACATATTTTCCCGTTGCAAGAATAACCAAAGATTCATTCTGAGGAACGGCATTCAGCATTTCAAGCGTCTCTCGCTTTTGTTTTACCGTACCCTTGCCAGAAATCAAAACAATATGCTGCGCCATCCCCGCAAGTTTTTCCTTCAACAGCTTCAAATGTTCGATTCTCTCCGAAAGCACTAACGGCGTTCTCCCCTCTTCCAGCACATTTTTCACATCAAGGCAGATTTTTTCGTTCCGCTTTTCATTCATCACAATAAAATTGAAGCAATCGTTTATTTTTCCGTCTTTATTTTCAAGTTCAAGGGATGAATAGGGCATAAATCTTGGAACAAGATAATGGGAAAATCCATGCGACAAAGCAAGTTTTTTCTGATCTGTCTTGTATCTGACAGGTCCACATTGCATAAAAATAATTTTTTCATGTCCATCTCTTCTGTACGGAGTCGCCGTCAATCCATAGACATATTCAGCCTGTACCGCCTTCATCACCTTTTCAAACATAAACGCAGAGACATGATGGCACTCGTCAACAATCACACAACCGTACTGCGAAAGAAAGTCGGGCATCGTTTCGTTTTCATCGGGCTTTATTGATTGAATAAGCGCTATATCAATCTGCCCCGTTCTCTTATCAACACCACCGCCAACTGTTCCAGCGTCTATATGTAAAAATTCCTTGACAACCCTTTTCCACTGCTGCAATAAATTTACCCTATGAACAAAAATGAGTGTATTTTTTTGAAGATGTGAAATAATATTACAGGCAATCACTGTTTTTCCAAAGCCTGTTCCCGCAGAAAGAACCCCTGTTTTATGTTCAAGAAGTGCAGTCACCGCCTCGCTCTGTAAATCAGTTAATTCACCATAAAAAGAAACTGCAACAGCCTCTCCGCCTTGCGTTTTATCTTCTATTTCAAGTTCACAATCACTTTCTTTGCAACAAACGATTATTTCTTCGAGGCATCCACGAGGAAGAATCAACTCCGTGTCATTTTTATCCGCACAGTCGATGAAGCGTGGAATATTATACACAGGAAGCCTCATTTTTTGCCGTGCGTAATACTCAGGATTTTTGAACACCGCAATGTGTCGCAATGTTGACAATGTTGCATCCGACAAACCTTCTCTCAAAATATGAATTCCATCTGAAATTTCAATTTTTATTTTTTGTTCTGATAGTACATTTGCTTTGGGAACCTCTTCTACAACAACGGCTTTTTCAGAATCCAGCACAATATTGAACTTGCTTCTTATATTTTCTGCATACACTTCCAATTCAGCCAAGTTGATTTTCGCAACAGAACTCAAATACATCCATTGGTCTGCATACGGCACAAAATCATCGTCCACAAAAACAGATGCATTCTTCTTTACCGCCTGCCCTTGAAGCGGAAGCGCCACAAGATTTCCGAATCTACCAGAGGGAACAAAATCCTGATTCGGAATCATTCTATCAAACGATGACAACGAAAAGTCGAAAGCGTTTAACGAGGCAACTTTTAAAATCACAAATCCAAAATTACGCGCGACCTTCGCTTTGATTGCTTCAGAAAAGAAAAACCATATATGCATCCCCTCTCCTGACCGTGAAATTTCAACTGAATAAGGAATTCCAATGCGTTTGCACACAGAAATGACGACAGAGGCATCTTTTTTGAAATTTGCGCCATCAAAATCCATGACAAGAAAATTGCATGTGGAATCAGGCAGAATTGCATACACGCCAATGACATCACATCCTTTTGCGTCATCGCCCTTAAGATGATTGAAAATAAATGTGTCGTCAAGATGGGCATATTCTTTAAAAGCGCAGTTTTTACACCCCGTCTTCAAATTGCACTTTCCATAGACAAATTTATTTTTGCATACGGGAGAATATCCACTCTTCCCCATTTTATTCTGCCAACGCTGTGCGAACACATCCGTTCTCCCCTTAAACAATGATTTGAAAAGCGCAATTTTTTCCGCAGATGAACTGCGACGCGAAATTATATTTTGATTTTGAACAGGCTCACAATTTATGGTGCGGTTTATAGCAGAATTTGCAGCATTATGTATATTTATAGTAGGATTTTCAAATTTTCGTTCTTGCGCTTCATTTGCCAAGCCTCCAGTTTTTGCGCACATGGCAATAATTTTCTCTTGTATACTTTTATCTTCATCGCATATTCGTGTTATCAGATGGATAAGCTGTAGTTTTGAAAGGGATTCTAAACTGGAGATAAAATTGTCTGACATATTTATTTTGATTATAGTATAGAATTATGTAAAATGCTAGACAAAATTGTTGATTTCAAAGCGTTGATTTTCAATAGTTTGCTTGTCCGTAGACACGCGAATATAGCCGTAAGTCATGCAAAAATTATAACGTATTTTGTGTGTAAGAAAAACGCCTTGTATTTATGTAAAAAACTTTATTTTATTATATTTTTCTATGTCAATACTTCTATTACATAATCCCTCATTTTATGTTATACTTTACTAACGGAGTTTTTTTGAAAACTATGGAACAACAAACGCTTGAATTCATAACATTCTGCACCGAGATGTACGCCGCGAAAAAGGATGTCAGCGGAAGTGAGGTCGCGAAGATGTTTTGCGACTTCAGCGTGTTTGATTTTTTAGAGGAAAACTATCTTGAACTTCACACGCAAGGCAGGGAGTTTTTGATTGCGCTGATTGACGAGTTTTTGGAGAAGAGATCGAAATGAAAATATATCACGGAAGTTTGGAAATCGTAAAAACGCCGAAAATATTGCCACGCAAAAGCGGACACACTTGCGACTTCGGCTTGTGTTTTTATGCGACCACGGATTGTAATCAGGCGGAACGCTGGGTTAAAATCAGAATGAGGGAAAGCAAAAAGAAAAGCGGCTTTGTGAATGAGTATTTCATCGATGATGATTTGTTGCAAAGCGAAAACCTCAAAATTTTGAAATTTGATTCCGCAAGTGAAAGCTCTCTTGATTTTGTGGTTCGGAACAGAAGAGATGCGAATTTCACGCATGACTATGATTTGGTTTTTGGAAAGGTCGCAAACGACAATGTTTATGCAAGTTTAAATCAAACGGCTAAAACTGCGCCGTTTGATTTAACAACAGTTTGCAAAGCAAACTGTCTTATCATTTGCCATTTTTCCCCTTCGTTGCAAAATGGCATTTTCAACATTTGATAAAGTTGAAACTTTCTCAAATGTTGAAAAATAAGGAACAATCGGTCTGTATGAAGATGGTTTTTCGGACAAAAATGAAGCTATAAACAGGTTGAGGACTTTCGCCCTTGTTGACCAGATTCTTTTTCACACTGAAAAAGCTTTGGAATGCTTGACATTTTCGGGAGCGACGGAAATATGACGGAAATAAACCAATGCAATTTTAGAAGCCTTCTTCCAGTAAAAGAGGCGAATGTGATAATGAAAATAAAGCAAAGCGAAAATTTGACCTTAAAAGAGGCCTATGAAAAATTCTTTTCTTCGGAAATCTACAGAGAGCTGGAAAGGGAAGAAACAAAAAGATGGTGGCAGAGCGCGGAACAGATTTTTGAAGATGGAAGGAATGAAATTTAAGTTCCGCAACTGTTCGGCAGTCATTCGTTTCTCCCTTGCTACCACGCGTGCTCGCCCTTTTGCATAAGGCTGTCGATGTCTTCGTAGGCATTTTCTATCCGCTCTGAATGATAAAGCAAATAGTTGTCGAAAATCTTTTGGCTGATTCCTTGCTCGTCCCATTGCCTCAACACTTTGTCCGCGCTTGTGTTTTTGTAGAAGGCGTAATTTTCAAGCAAGTATATAAAAAATTTCATCTCTTCGCTCATCGTCATTCCTCCCTTATGTAAACTGAGTTGCGCGGATCGCCCGTGACTTTTTCCGCTTCCCACAAGTCGAAAATGGCTCCCGCCCCATACGATGTTAAGCCGTATTCCTCGTCTTCCAGCATTCCGTGGGTCTTTGAAAATATGAATTCTCGCAATGCGGTGGAAAAATCATATCCGTACTTGTCAATTATCAAGCGCACAACTTCGCCGCCATAATAATCCATTGTATTTGCGTCTTGTCTTTTCATACAGACAACGCCTCCTCAAACATTAAGAATTCTAACGCTTTTCCTTCTTTGCGATTTTTTTCAGTGTGGATTGCCCAACTCTTTGCCTGTTCCATATCCGAAGTAAGATAGAACCCCGCGCCAAAATCGAGCAGTCGCCGTGCAGGAATGAGCAAAGGTTTTTCTACTGCCACATTGCTTCCGTGATACAAAAGCACGTCCGCACCTCCTTGTTGTTAAGGTCTTGTCCGTCGCTGATTTCCGTTTTATATCGCCTGTGTAATTCGTCGGGAGCGGGAAAATCGTCCAAGCCGATTTGTCGCTCTTCGCAAATTATTTCTCTTAATTATAGCACGGAATTTGGATTTTGTCATTAAGGCGTGTATGCTTTTTCTTTTGGAAAATGTACGGCATGAAACCTCTGTTTGTGGTTGCGCTTTTTGCGGATTTGTGCGATTATGTAAGAGGCGTTTTTTGTTTGGAGAAAATATGGAGGAGCGGAATGACTGACAAGGAAAAAGAAGAGCTGGATGTTCTTGTTGACGTGATACGAAAAAATGTCGAGACGGAAGCGATTTATCTTTTCGGTTCGTTCGCGTATGGAATGCCGCGCGAGGACAGCGACTTCGACATTTATGTCGTGATTCCAGACGATACAATCCGCCCGCTCATTGCAATGCAAAAGTTGAATATTGCAATAAGTCCGTTTCAAAAACGTCCCGTTGATTTGCTCGTCAGCAACCTTGAGAATTTCAACAAGCGGAAATCTATGGCGTATATTGAGCGCGAAGTTTTTGAAAAAGGAGTGCGACTGTATGCGTGAGATTTGATTCGTATATAGGATTTCATATCTCGATACTCTGTGTCGGGGTATGCTGTTTATCTAAAATTGCTTGCGGGGGATAGAAATTGAAGACGCGATACGAAAAATTGGCGGACGAAGCGTTGCGTTCGTTGTCAGAAGAGCAGATTGGAATGCTGGTTAATGCGTTTAGCGCGCGGGAGAAAAATATAAAGCCCGTTCCTTTTCCGACAAAACAGAAGGACATCACTTTGAAAAAAGTCATGCCGATTGTGATAAATGAAATCCTTGAAGGTCGGGACATCACTTGTGATTATAAAATCAACAGTGAAAGATTTTATGGCAAATTAAAGTCCATACAAATTTCAAAGGAAAAGTACAAAATAATTTCGGAAGAATATTCCGTTGAATTTTCCGCGCGTTCGGTGGAAATTGAGGAAATTACCGCGCCCGACGACAACGAGCCTTTTTTGACTTTGCTTGGCGACTTTAAAATTTCACACGGAAAGAAAAAAGTCAATTTGAAGCAGGATAATTTCTTTTTGCTGTTTAATTGAGTTTGATTTTTGTACTTAGTGTTGGCTTCGATGGATGTCAAATTTTTCAGAAAATGCGGACGATTGCTTGACAGATTTTTCAAGGCGTGCTATAATAAATTAGTTTCTTGGCAAAACTGGCAGCCAGTGCAAAGATTTTATCATGCCAAATCAAAATCATAGGTTTAACCAGCGTGTTGAGCTATTGTCGCAAAAAATACTGGCGACGCAATGAAATGACAATGGTTTCTTCGCGCAAGGAGCAAGCTTATGACTCATCTTGAATATTTCAAGCAACAGTCAAAAAATCTTTTCCGAGATTGGAAAAGTCGCGCGGAAGTCGTTGAAGATGATGGATTTTCGTATTACAAATACGAGCCAAAATTCTTTGATGTTGAGGACATTCTTTTTCATTTTGAAATAGATGAAGAAAAATTTTCGCTTATGAAGGCACAGCATTTGGTTGCGCGGATTGCCGGTTTCAGAAAGTGGAACGACTTGATAAAAGTTTCTTCAAAAGAACTTGAACTTGCGAAAATTGTTTTTGATAATTGCTCCAAGGACATGATGCTATTTGATGACTGGGAATGTTATTGCAATTCAGAATTTGCCTTGTTGGATATTGAGTCAAAAATTGAAGCTGCAAAACATTTCTTCTCTCCGAGAACGCCCGAAGAAATTGCTGAGATTGAAAAGACGGAAAGAAAAATAAAGAAAGCGGAACTAATACTTTCTGGCAAAGAACGAGAAAGGTTCTTGTTGCAAGAAATGCGTTCTTACGGCTATTTCAAATTAGATTCCGAAATAAGATGCATTCATTGCGATTCGCAATATCTTTTTAAAGAAGCAACTGTGATTCGTTCGCCTGTATCCGGCACTGCAATGGTTATGTGCAAAAATTATCCAAAATGCGATGGAAGCATAATTGATTTTCTTGATGTGGATGACGATTATGATGGTTTCGTTCCGTTTGATTGGGATATGGATCAAGGCTACTCCTCCGAATATGACAGTTAGTTCAAGATATTGTTAATTTGACAGCATCGCGCAACTGATAAAAATACGCGGTGCTACAAAATTGCGCTTTGTCAAAAAATTTCATTATACGAAAAATGGAATTCCTCCATCATTTAGTTTTATTTTCAATTAGGAGAAATCAACTTATGGTGAACAAAATATTTAACTTGCATTTTACGGATTCTTGCAATTATCATTGTCGATTTTGCTTTGTAAAAAAAAAGAATGGCTGTTCCGCTTATGTTAAAAGAAACTAAAAAAGTAATTTGATAGGATGCAAGACATATAAAAAAGGTGATGATGAAATATAGAGTTGAAATTGCCGTTTGGAATGCTGTCAATTGTTGTATGCCTACTAGTTATCAGCAGGCATATATAAACGCTGAGAATTTTTTGCAAGCGGTAGGCGCGAAGTTGATTATTGAAAAAGTTCCCGACTGCGCGTCCAGATTGACCAATGATGAATTTGATTTCATAGAATTGTTGAGAAAGGGCGTTTGAAGTCGGGAAGATGTTTTGCGACTTTTGTGTGTTTGACTTTTTGGAGGAAAATTATCTTGGACTTCAAACGCAGAAAAAGGGAGTTTTTGATTGAACGGTTAAAATTGTCGCTGAAAAATTAAGGAGTGTTTAAAGTTTGCCACTGAAAATGTGTCGCAAATCTTTGGTTTGCTTACGAGTTTTTCGCCTTGTTTTTATTTGCGAAAAACTCGCGCGACAATTTTAACTCGAGTTTTGTTCCAAAACTCGTTTATCTATTGCGACTTCTCATTTCATTGCGAAGTCGCATTTTTTGAATAGCGAAAAACTTGAAACTTTTTCGCTATTCAAAAATTAACGAATGTTTTTGCTTATGAAAAAAAGTTGTGGCGTTAAAATAGAAGTTGCAAAAATCACAAAGTCGTTGTAAAATGGAACTATGGATTATAACATTGAATTCCAAATTGCGGGACTTCTCATAACGATGGGGATCTTCATCACATACATTTTTTCACAAAATTCCGCCGCGCGTTCTAGCCGTGTTCATAAGATTTTTTTCGTTCATTTGTGTACGCTGATTGTGAATTTGATTTTTGATTTTGTTTCGGTGATTGCGATAAGCGAAAGGGATAAACTTCCACCGATTTTTGTGACTTTTTTCGCGAAAGGCTATATCATCACGATGCTTTTTTGGATTACGCTTACGCTTTTCTTTGTGTTCGCCACAGTTCAAAGTCGCGTCCGGACGAAGCGCGGTCTTTTTTTATGCGATTGCGCGTTCCATCTTTTGGGAGCGGCTTGTGTCGCGATGTGCGTCGTCGTCATCTGCTTTCCTGTCTTGTATGAGGGGCACGGCAGACTCATCTATTCTTACGGAATTCCTTCCACTTGCACTTACATTTATTCGGCGTTCTGCGTCGCGCTCGCTTTCATGTTCTTGTTTTTCTTTTCACGCCAAATGTCGAAGAATGAGATTCTTCCAATTTTGGGATTCGTGTGCATGGAAGGAGTCGTCGCGCTCGTGCAAAATTTAAATCCTTTCCTTTTGATTTTGGGTATCGGAAGCGCGTTCACGGAATTCTTTATGTTCCGTTCGCTTGAAATAATTTCGAGCAACGATTTTCAGCAGGAAATAATTCATTCGTTCAGCGACTTGATTGAAGGTCGCGACAAGAACACGGGCGGACATGTAAAGCGGACGCGCGCTTACGTTAGACTGATTTTGGAAGAACTCCAAAAGCAGAAGAAATATTCCCATTTGATTACGCGGGATTATATTGAAACGGTGGTGGAAGCCGCCGCCATTCACGACATCGGAAAGATTACGATTCCCGATTCGATTTTGCAAAAACGCGACCGCCTCACTGACGAAGAATATGACATAATGAAAACGCATACGACAAGCGGAGCGGATTTGGTGAAAAACTCTTTGAACAAAATTGGCACGCAAGAATGGACGAGCGTCGCTTATGACATGGCGTATTCTCACCACGAACGCTGGGACGGCAATGGCTATCCGCGGGGCTTGAAAAAAGACGAGATTCCTTTTGCCGCGCAAGCTATGGCAATTTCCGATGTCTTTGATGCGATTTCTCAGGATCGTTGTTACCGTAAAAGAATGTCGCTCGATGAATCGTTTTCGATTATAAAAAGCGGAACAGGTACGCATTTTAATCCAGAAATCGTAAACGCATTTTTAAAGGCGCGCGAAAAAGTTGTTATGGTTTACAAGAGTTTTGACGCGCAGCAGACATCGTAAACTAATGCGAAGTGAAATTTCTATGACCCTCGAATCCTACTACAAGAAATTCAACGAAGACCATCGACTGAAGACGCGGCACGGTCAAGTCGAATTTTTTGTTACGATGCATTACATCAAAAAATTTCTTTCGCAAATTTCTGCGGACGGCAGACGCGATGCAAGCGAGATAAAAATCCTCGATGTCGGAGCGGCCACTGGCGCGTATTCCATTCCGCTTTGCCGCGAAGGCTTCGATGTTACGGCGGTCGAATTGACGAAAACGAATTTCGACATTCTCCGTGCGAAGCACGAAAACATAAAATGCTGGAACGCCGATGCGCGCGACTTGCATTTTCTTCCCGATGAAACTTTCGACCTCGCCTTGCTTTTGGGACCGCTTTATCATTTGCGAACGCAAGAAGAAAAATTGTGCGCTCTCTCGCAGGCGCGGCGCGTTATAAAAATTGGAGGCGTGATTTTCGCAGGCTATGTGATGAACGAGTACGCGATTCTCACTTATTGTTTTGGAAAAAATAAAATCAAGGAAAATTTTTTGGCGAAACAAATTACCGGGGATTTTAAAACCGTTTGCGGCGATGGCGATTTGTATTCGTATTCACGGCGCGAGGAAATTGATTTTCTTGCGAGAGAAGCGCGTTTGGAGCGCGTGGCAATTTTTTCTCCCGACGGTCCTGCCGACTATATGCGGCGCGAGTTGAATTCATTCGACGAAGAAACTTTTGAGCTTTTCAAAAAATATGCGCTTTGCGTTTCTTCGCGTCCAGATTTGCTCGGCGCAGGCTCGCACTTAGTTGACGTTCTCAAAAAATAATTCTATTATTATAATTATGTTGAAAAAAAATCAGGCGGTGCTTTACAAAAAGTCTGCCGCAGTCGTGACGGAAATCGAAGGCGAAAAATTCGTCATAAAATATTGTGCCGCTCCCGCGACGCCAAGCGGAAAGCCCGCGAAATACGAAAGCCAAAAAGTGCGCGAAAAAGATGTGGTCGCTTTGCCTGGCGAAAATGTTTCGCTTGAAAACATTTTGAATTTTTGCGATGATTCGGCGCAAGAAAAAATTCTTGAAGCGTACGAGCTTTTGTCTTCCGACGAAGAAAGCGCGGGCGAAAAAATTTCGTTTGAAGAATTGCTCAGGCTTATTGACGGCGCGGCGAAAGCGGAAAGCAGTTTTTTTTATTTTGCAAAATTATGCGGCGGACTTGAATTCGCGCTTGACGAAGAAAATTTAAAAAACGGAAAAATATTTTTTATGCCGCGAACGCAAGAAGAAATTTCCGCGCTCAAAAAAAAGGTCGATGAAAAGGAAAACGAGGCGAAATATTTTTCGGAGTTTATTGCGCGGCTTAAATCGCGCTCGCTCGACTTGCCGAACGATTCGAAATTTATGGGCGAAGTGGAAGCGGTCGCGCTTGGAAAAACCGAAAAGTCCAAATTGATGTCGGAATTGAAAATCGCGCCAACGCCTGAAAACGCGCATCGGCTTTTGCTCGAAACGAAAATCTGGGACATCACGCGAAATCCGCATCCCGTGCGTTGGGGGCTTTCCACGCAGTCGGCGCAACTTTCGCTTGCTTCTCCGCCAAATGAAGAACGGCTTGAGGTTCAAGGCATTTCTTACGCCATCGACAGCGAGCATTCGCACGATCCCGATGATGCCGTGATGTTCGATGGAAAATATTTGTGGGTGCACATCGCAGATCCGGCAAGCAGCGTGATGCCTCAAAGCGCGATTGACAAGGCAGCGATGAATCGCGGAGGAACGCTTTACATCCCTGAGGGCGCGTCGCGAATGCTTTGCGAAGATTGCCTTGAAGACTACGCGCTCGGTCTCAAGGAAAAAAGCAACGCGCTTTCGTTTCGGATTTTGCTTGACAATGACGGCGCAATCGAAGAATGCAAGATTTTCAAAACTCTTGTGAATGTGAAGCGGCTCACTTACAAAAATGCTGACGCGATTTTGGCAGGAGATCTTTCTTCGCTTGAAAATGAAAGTCAAGATGATCGCGAAAAAATTTCCGCAGATTTAAATTCTCTCATGCAAATTGCCGAGCGCAATATTGAACGCCGCAAAAAAAACGGCAGCGTCGACATCAATATGCCGGAAGTTCACATTTGGCTGGACGAAAACAAAAAGGTTTTTATCGAAAAAGAACCGCGCGTAAAAAGCGCGGACTTAGTGCGGGAGACGATGTTGCTCGCAGGGGAAGGCGCGGCACGATTCGCGTTCGCTAATAAAATTCCGTTCGTCTATGTGAGTCAGGAAAAGCCCGAAATTCCTTCGAAGCTTCCCGAAGGCTTGGCAGGAGATTTCGCCACGATAAAATGCATGCGCAGAAGAAGCGTCGGCGTTACCCCCTCCTCGCATGCCGGACTGGGCTTGGGAATGTACAGTCAAGTTACAAGCCCTCTTCGTCGTTACGGAGATTTGCTTTGCCACGAGCAGCTTCGCGCTTTTTTGGACGGTCGCGACTTAATCGACAAAGACGCGATGCTCGAGCGATTGAGCGCGGGCGACGAAGCTTCCATTGCTTGCAGGAAGGCTTCGCGCAAAAGCGAAATGCATTGGACACTTGTCTATCTTTTGCAAAATCCCGATTGGACGGGCGAGGCGGTTTGCGTGGATTTCAAAGGCAAGGAAGCGGTTTTCCTGATTCCTGAATTGGCGCAGCAAACTAGTTTCGTTCCGCGCGAAAAAATCGCCTTGAACGAAACGCGCCGTGTAAAAGTGAAGTCGATTGACATTCCGAACGTCCGCGTCAATTTCGTTGAAATCTAAATTGTTACAACGAAATTTTGTTCGCGGCTATTGCGCTACTCTGGCATTTCTGCCAAGCGCGGAGAAAATGCGCGGTGATTGAGCGTGTCAAAATCACCGCGCGATGCGCGAAAAAGCACGAAAAACTCAAGTATAAAAACCGCAAAATTTCGCATGCTTCATTCAGCTTATGAATGTGCTTTTCTGTATTCTACGGCGGCGGCGTTGATTTCTTCAAGCGTCATATCCTCCGCAAACACATTTTGATGCCATTTCGTGTAGTCGAATTTTTCGCGTTGAACTGCCGCAATAAAAGCTTCTGCTTCGACTATGCCAAGATTTTTTACAAGACAATCGGTTCCTCTTTCCAGAATTTCAGTTGTAGCAGGAATCATATATTTCCCCCTTTTAAAGATAAGATGCCATATTCTGTGATGAACTCCGCAGGACTTTTCATTTTGATTTTCTCTGTGTGATATTTCAGCAATCTATAATCCGTTGTAATAAAATAATCACATTCTGCGATTATCGCTGATGCAATATGAAGCGAATCTTTGGATTTTATACCAGTTGCTTTAATTTTTGTGGCGAGCGAAACAACTTCTTCTGACTTGTCAATATCTACTACACCACTGCATTTTTCAAAAAGTTCGCGATTGAAATCCGCCTGTTTGTAAAAGGGTTGCGACTGTTTTCATACATCAAGATGTAAGATGAAAACATTTTAACTTTTCCCTCGCGAATTAATTCTTGAATGTACAATTTTGCTTGAGTTTCTAAAAAGACATTGGCGTAGCTCTGGTCGTCGTAAGGACGATTGTAACAGCAATTGTCAAGATAGATTTTCAGCATAATTTTACTATATAATTTTTTATGCCGCTCGTCAAGTCTTTTTCCAATTCGTTTTTCTGCATGAGGGATTGGAGCAAGTGCCAAACATCAATTTCGCGAAAATCTTTAAATCGCTTTTCGCATTGTTTTTTCTTCTCGTTTGTGTTATAATTTTAAAATGCTTTCATCAGATTTGAAATCGCATTATATTCGAGTCGCTGGAATCATCGCGCTTTTGGGAAACGCCGCGCTTGCCGCCACGAAATTGATTTTGGGACACCTCGCTTCTTCTCTCGCCGTGATGGGCGACGCCATCGACAGTTCCACTGACGTTTTAATTGCGCTCGTCACAATCGTGATAAGTGGCGTGGTTTCGCGGCCGGGCGATGAAGAACATCCTTGGGGACACGAGCGCGCCGAAACGACTGCGACGCTGATTCTTTCCTTTATAATTTTTTACGCGGGCGCACAACTCGCGATAAAATCAGTGGCGGAAATTTTTTCGTTCGTGAAAAATCCGATTCGGGAAAAAGAAATTTCACGCCTCGCAATTTACGCCGCGCTCGCTTCAATTGCGGGAAAATCGATTCTTGCCGCGCTTCAATTTCATTACGGAAAAATCGCCGACAGCGAAATCGTAAAGGCGAACGCGCAGAATATGAAAAGCGACATAATTCTTTCCGCCGGAATTTTGCTAGGTCTTGGAGCGGCTTTTGTTTTTCGACAGCCTTTGCTAGACCCGATTATCGCGCTTTGCGTTGGATGTTGGGTGGTGAAAAATGCCGTGGGAATTTTCAAGCAAATCAATTTGGAACTGATGGACGGCAATGTCGACAATTCGCTTTACAAAAAACTTTTCGACGCGGCGGCAAAAGTCCCGGGCGTTACGAATCCGCACCGCGCGCGCATCAGGAAAATGGCTTCGTTTTTCGACATCGATTTGGACATTGAAGTGGATCCAGCGCTAACAGTTTTCGACGCGCACGAACTTTCCGAGCAAGTAGAAGAGAATGTTCGCCTCGCTATTCCCGAAGTCTATGACATCGTGATTCACATTGAGCCTGCTGGAAGCGACAACCATCAGCGCGAGGAAAAATTCGGCCTACGCGCACGGCAGGATTGACACCGCGTTTTCTCAAAAGCATAATTTTTACTTCATTGGTTCGCGACTGTGAATAAAAATGTCAACTTTCGAACTGTTAAAAAACGCAACTTCGCAACGAAGTGAGAAGTTGCAGTGGATGCGCGAGTTTTCGGCAAGGCACTCGCACCTACAAACTCGAAGTCAAACTTGTTGCGGCGCGGACAAGTACAAAATAGATTGTCGGGTCAAGCCCGACAATGACAAATAAGCGCGTTTTGTTCTGCAAAAAACTCTGCGTATTTTTCTGCGTCCCATCCATTCTTGTCCGCGTTTATACGGCTGTCGCCGTTTTCATAGCGGAATTTTATTTCACTTCATCGCTCGTGCGCCGTGAGAATCTGTGTATAATTCTCGCCGCATTTTACCGCGACGCTTTTTCAATTTTCCATTACGGCGCGAGCGAGCTGGTCGGCGCAGGAAGTGCCTTTGCTGCGGCATTGGTTTCCTCCCACCTTCGCTACGATGTCGCTTGCTTTCCACCCATCAAGGATTTTTGAAATGGCCTTGAGGTTGCCGTCGCAGCCGCCTGTAAATTTGATATTCGTGACAACGCCGTTTTCGTCCTTGTCGAAATCAATTTGCGTGGAACAAGTGCCACTTGTCTTAAAACTGTGATGCATAGTACCTCCCATAAAGAGTCAAGGGCGATTTGTCAAAATCGCGATTGGGTTTTTATCGTGCGCGTTAACTACGAGCACACGTTAAATACGCAAGTTTGGTCAGTCGCAACGCGACTGTAAAATTTGACATGATGAAAGTGGCGCCCCATTTGCGCGGTCTTTTATCATACATCCTTAAATTTTTATCGCATTGTCCTCGAAATACTTCTTTTCAAAATCGTCTACCGCCAACGGGTGTGAAAATAAAAATCCCTGATAATAATCGCATCCTAGATTTTTGAGCATTTCCAATTGTTTTGAATTCTCGACACCTTCTGAAATCAAGCGCATTCCCAATGCGTGGGAAACTTGCGAAATGAAGTTCAAGATTATTTCGCTGCGCTCTGGATTTTTGTCTTGCTGGAGCAAAACCATATCCATTTTCAAAATATCAGCGTTTATGTCTTTGAGCATGTTCAGCGAAGAATGTCCGTGCCCGAAGTCGTCAATTCCGATTTCAAATCCGAACGCCTTCAGCCTTTCAAAAATCGCGCCCGCATTTTTCTTGTCATTCGTGATTCCTTCTTCGGTAAATTCGATTTTCAAATTTCGCGGATTGAATTTGAATTCTTTGAGAAGCTTTTCGAATTCTTTTGGAATGTCGATGTAGAACATGTCTTTTGAGGAAACGTTTACCGAAATTTGAAGGTTCAGATTTTTTTTGCTTTGCCAGTCGGCGAGCGTTTTCGCGGCCTGCCTCCAAATATATGTGTCGAGTTTGTGCATTAGTCCGGCGCGCTCCAAAATCGGAATGAAATCGTCTGGCATGATTATTCCGTAATGTTTGTGGTCCCATCGAGCGAGCGCCTCGCCGCCTGAAGTTTTTCCCGTAATATCGACAAACGGCTGCAAATACATTTGGATGCGGCCTTGTTCGAGCGAGCTTTCAAAGTCGCTAGTAATTTGATGCTCACGAAAAAGTTCGTCCATTAAATTCGAATCGTACCAAGCATAATTTTGGCTGTAGTTGTTCGCGTCCTTTTTTATTACGAGTTGCGTTTTGTCATACAAAGTTTGCGCCTTTTCCTCAATTCCGCGCACATGGCAAATTCCGATTCGGAGATTGACTTTATGCATAGAGTCTTTTATCACGTCTTGCGCGGCCTGTGTGATTTCTTCAAGGGAACTTTCATTGAAGAATTTCGCTTGCACAAGACAACAGAATTTGTCATCGTTTATTCTTCCGATTATGCTGTCGTCAATGAAAAAAGTTTGCGCTGCAATCGCGATGTTGACCAAAACTTCGTTCCCGATTTCCTCGCCGAAAAGTTCGTTCAAAAGTTTGAACTGCAGAATGTTCGTGGAAATCATCAGAAATTCCGTGCCCACATCGTTTTCGATTCTGTCATCGCATAATACGAAAAAATGCTCGCGATTGTAAAGTCCCGTAAGCTCGTCGTGGGTCGCGAAAAATTTTTGCGTCAAATATTTTTGTGTCTCCTCGGTTTTGTCCGTGAGTTTCAAATAAGAGCCGAGGCATTCTTTTTCATTGCTGATTTCCTCCGCTTCGACTTCGAATTGCAATTCCTCGCCGTTTATCATAAAGCATTCGCGCGAAAGGTTTTTTGAATCGGCATGATTTTCCCGCGCTTTTCGGAGAATCTGAACGGCCTTCTGCTCGTCGAATTTTCCGTCTTTGGAAAACAATTGCTTTGCCTTGGAATTTTTGTAGACGCATTTGTCTTTTACGTCAAAATATAAAGTCGCGTCGTTCACGCTTTCGTTTACGAGTTTCAACGCGTTTCCCAAAACGCGCCGCGGAACTTTGTAGACGGTGTAATAGCATGTGAACATTGCCAAAAGCGGGTAGCAGAAAACAGAAAAATCAATTGGCAAATTTTGCGAATAGCAAACTGCGTTCACGAAAACCAGTAGAAGGAATGCCGCGAGGATCATCGCAAAATTTCTTTTGTAGGCCCAAGGCGACTTTATGGTGTTGTAAATCAGCAAAGCCGATGAAATCGCGATCATCGTGTAGCACCAAGCCAAATGCAGATAATGCGGCCATTTGAATTCGCAAAGCCAATAAATGTGTTCGTTCGCGATTTGGATTGCGCTCAAGTCGAAAGAATGTCGCGTCCAATTATTTATGAAAAGCGAAATCGAATCTATGGCGCACAGGCAGGTCGCAATCTTCCAAATTATTTTTGATTCAACATTTACCTTGCAGTAGAATACGATGAAAGTGAGCATTGAAAGACAAAGCCAATCCGTGCATATAAAATACAGACCGTCGAACAGCATCGCCTTTTGATATGTGCGCGAAAAAATGAAAAACGAATAAATCAGGATTGTTAGCAAACTCGCTCCGATTAGGGAAATATGCGATTTAAAAAAAGCCTCTCTTGACATTATGAGGCGGACGAAAATGAACGCCAAAGATGCGAACTCTATCACCGCGCAAATCAAGTAAATTTTTTCAATATTGTCCATTGCGCGCGCTCCTGTTCACATAAAGTTCTTTAAAGTCGTCGACCGGAATTGGCTTTGAAAAATAAAATCCCTGGAAAATATCGCAGCCGCTTTCTTTCAAAAATTCCGCCTGCTCTTTCGTTTCCACGCCTTCCGAGACGACAGTCATTCCAAGCGCTTTTGACATCGAAATTATCGAAGCGATTATGTTGCGATTTTTTTTGTTGCGGTCCCAATCTTTAAGGAAATCCATGTCGATTTTCAAAATGTTCATTTCGAGATTCTTCAATGTGTTTAGCGAAGAATATCCTGAGCCGAAATCGTCCATTTCAATAGTAAATCCGTAGTCGTGCAATTTCTGCAATATGTTTCGGTGAATGTCGATGTTCTGCATCAAAACTGTTTCCGTAATTTCGATGTTCAGCTTTTGCGGAGAAATGCCGTATTTTTCGACAAGGCCAGTAAGGATTTTATACACATCGCCGTAGTAGAAATCTTTTACGGAAATGTTTATGGAAATGTACATTTCATTGTTGCTTGCCTTCCATTCGGCAAGTTTCTTCGCCGCCAATTCCCAAATATATTGATCGAGTTTATGGATGAGGCCTGCCTTTTCCAGCAACGGAATAAATTGCGAAGGAGCGATGACTCCTTTGCCGGGCTTTATCCATCTGGCGAGGGCTTCCGCGCCCATAATGCGCGAGGTCGCCGCGTCGACTTGGGGATGCAAGAACATCGTGAACTCGCCTTTGGCAAGCGAACTTTCAAATTGAGTGATTGTCTGCCTGTCGCTGAGCATCTTTTCCATAAGCGGTGTATCGTAGAATGCGACTTTCTTTTCAAGGTCGCCATAAATTTCTTTGATGGCTAGCATCGCCTTGTCGAACATCGTCTTGACATTTTCGAAATGGTCGGAGACTTCGTATATGCCAATATAATTTTTTACGATGAAATTAAATTTTTTGACTGTCTCTTGCAACAAGTCGTTGTTCTTTTGGACTTCTTTCATATCGAAAAAATCTTTTTCCACAAGAACCGCGAATTTGTCGCCGGAAATCCGTCCGCAAATTTTATTCGGCGATTTTTTTGACGAAATCAGACGCGCGGAAAGTTTGAGAAGTTCATTGCTGGTATTCTCGCCGAAAACGCTGTTTATGATTTTAAAGTCCATTATGTCTGTGGCGATGAGCAAAAATTGTGTCCGCATGTTTTTTTGGAGAATTTCCGCCGCGTACTTGAAGAAAGTGTTTCTATTGTAAATGCCTGTCAGCGCGTCGTGCTCGGTGCGAAATCTTTCCTGTTCTATGAGCGCGATTTCCTTGGTTATGTCGGTGAGTTTGAGATAACTGCAAATCTTCCGATTTTTTTTGTCACGGATGATTCTATATTCGGTTTCGTATTTGTGTTCTTCTTCTCCGATTTCGAAACTTTGGGAGAGCTTTATGAAGTCCGGCATATCTTTGGAATAGCGTCGCTTCAATTTGTCTTTGTAGCCTTCCGCGCTTACATAGGCAAATTTTTCATGTCCGAAAATGGCTCGCGCGCTTCGGTTCAGGTAAAAGCATTTCCCCTTTTCGTCAAAGCATACGACCGCATAACTTATTTTTTCGTTCGCCAGCGTAAGCATTGAGTTCAATATGAGCCTGTCCAATTTGAAGAAAATCGTATAAAAAATATATGAAATAATGAGCAAATAAATTGGCGAAGAAAAATTGCATGTAAAATTGGTGCGCCGAAGTATCGCGCTTAACGCGATTGCGGAAAGTGCGAAAAATCCAAGCAGGCAATACTTCATACGATTGAATTTTGGAATCGACGCTATGAAAGCCGCTATAAAGGCGACCGTGCAGACATCGAGTGCCAAATACAGGCAGCGTGAAATTATGCCGAAGGCTTTTCCAGACGCGAAGAAATTCAACGTCTGGAAAAGCGCGCAGAGAAAAACCATCGCGCATAAAGCAAAGAAATTCTTGAACTTTTCACTTTTTTTTCTTGCGGAAAAAACCATATACGCCGCCGCAAGAAACAGCGTGAGGAAATTCCCGACTATAAAAACTTTTCGCATTGTATTTATTATATCATACTTTTTGAAATAGGGCAAATTGAATTTGCGTCAATTTCTTTTGTTTTTCGGGGCGATGCGAAGCGCGTTCAACACGGCGAGCAATGCCACTCCGACATCGCCGAAAACCGCAAGCCACATGTTCGCGATTCCGAAAACCGCCAGTGCCATAATCGCGAATTTCACGGCGAGCGAAAGCGTGATGTTTTGCTTTACGATTCCCATAGTCTTTCGAGCGATTTTTATTCCGTTCGCGATTTGAAGCGGATTGTCGTTCATTATTACCACATCGGCAGCCTCGATGGCGGAGTCGCTTCCCAAAGCGCCCATTGCGATTCCGACATCCGCCCTCGCAAGGACAGGCGCATCGTTTATTCCGTCGCCGGCAAAAAGCAATTTCGTTCTCTTTCCGCCGATTCTTTCCTGCAAAAGCTCTTCTACGATTCCGACTTTGTCTTCCGGCAAAAGTTCCGCGCGGAATTCGTCTATGCCCAAAATCTTCGCGGTCGCTTCGGCATTGTCATGGCTGTCGCCCGTAAGCATGACGGTTTTTTTCACGCCGAGTTTTTTCAGCATGGAAATCGCGTCGCGGCTTTCATCTTTCGGCTTGTCGGAAATGACGATGTGTCCGGCGTAAATTCCGTCGATCGCGATGTGAACGATTGTGCCGAAATCGTCTTTTTCGCAGGGCGAAATTTGCTCGACATTTTGGCTTTGCATCAACTTCAAATTTCCCGCGAGAATTTTCTTTCCGTCAAGTTCCACGGAAATTCCTTCGCCCGCGATTTCGTGAATGTTTCCGAGCACGACAGAATCGCATCTTTCGCAGTGATGCGCATTTTTGAGCGACTTGGAAATCGGATGATCGGAAAATTTTTCGGCATGAGTCGCAATCGCCAAAAGTTCTTCCTCGGAAATTTTCGATTTGTGCGACGGATGAATTTCGTTCACCACGAAAACGCCTTGAGTGAGCGTGCCTGTTTTGTCGAATACGGCACTCTTTGCCGAGGCGAGCGATTCGATGTAGTTGCTTCCTTTTATCAAAATGCCTTGCTTCGACGCGCTTCCGATTCCGCCAAAAAAACTCAAGGGCACGGAAATCACGAGCGCGCACGGGCAAGAAACTACGAGGAACATCAACGCGCGATAAATCCATGGCGTCCATTCGGCGTTCGCGAAAATCGGCGGAACTATCGCGACAAGCACTGCGCCCAAGCAAACGAGCGGTGTGTAGACTTTCGCAAAACGCGTGATGAATTTTTCTGCATGCGCTTTTTTCGCGCTCGCGTTTTCGACCATTTCGATTATTCGTGCGGCGGAAGATTCGGAGGCGAGTTTTGAGACTTTTATTTTTATCAAGCCGTTAGTGTTGATGAAGCCCGCCATCACTTCCTTGCCTTCGAAAATTTCTTTTGGAACGGATTCTCCTGTAAGCGCGCTCGTGTCCACGAATGAATTCCCTTCCACGACAATTCCGTCCAAAGGAATTCTCTCGCCGGGCTTCACTTGAATTATGTCGCCGACCGCGACTTCTTCCGGGCGTAATTCCACGACATTTCCGTCGCGCAAAACGAACGCTTTGTCAGGACGCAGTTCCACGAGACTTTTTATGGAATCGCGCGACTTGTCCACCGCGCTGTCCTGGAAATATTCGCCGATTTGGTAAAGCAACATTACTGCCACGGCTTCTGGATATTCGCCGAGAATTATCGCTCCAATCGACGCGACGCTCATCAAAAATTGCTCGTCGAAAATTTTCCCGTGCAAAATATTTTTTACCGCGCCGAGCAAAACGTTCTTTCCGCAAATCAAATACGCTGCGGCGAACAAAAGCAATTTCGCGGCGAAAATCATTTGGCGCAAAATTTGATTGGAAGAAAGAAGCGCGCTTTCTTCTTGAAAAATCGGCAAATGCTCGGCTATCACGGCGATGGCAAAAATTATCGCGGCGGCGATGATTTGCCTCAAAGTGATTTCGTTTTTTTCTTCATGGCAATGTGCGCATCCTTCTATTCCGCACGCGTGCTCGTGAAGATGTTCATGATCGTGTTCGTGTTCCATTTTTTTTCTCCTAAATTATAACATTTTAATCACATTCGCAATGAAATGACTTGCCACGAGCGTGTAGCGCGAGATTTCAAGCGCAATGTGTTATATAGATAACAAGTTCGATAAGTTGCGATGCAACTGGACGAACATGTCTCGACAAACGCCGCGCCATTTGTGCGACTTTTGTCATGCCTCTTTAAAAAATAGCGCATTGTCTCTGCGTCATTTTTTTTAATCTTTTTCTTCGACGTGTTCGATTCCCTGATTCAGAATCGAAACAACATGAGAGTCCGCGAGCGAATAAATCAGCGACTGACCTTCGCGCACATTTTTTACAAGCCGGGCGTTTTTCAAAATCCGCAGCTGATGACTCGTCGCAGACTGCGAAACGCGCAGCTCTTCGGAAATCGCCTTTACTGAAAATTCGCCTTTTTGAAAAAGCAAGAACAAAATTTTCACGCGCGTAGAGTCGCCGAAAACTTTGAATAATTCCGAAAGTTCAATCAATGTATTTTCGTCTGGAAGCGCATTTTTCTTTGGCATACTACCTCCTATAAAAATTCAAGAACGAAATTGCAATTTTGTTCTTGAATTTTTAGTGCGTTTTGCAACGAAGTGAAAAACGCATGTATATAACAAGATTGGCAAGTTGCGACGCAACTTAACAAATTTAAGATGAATGAAGTCGCGCCATCTGTGCGGCTTCATTCATACTACCTCCTGAAAAATTTGAATATGTGAACAAATGTTCATATATGACATTGTACGAGATGTGGATTTTTTTGTCAATGGGTTTTTAAATAAAATTTATGCTTGCCAATTTTGAAACTTGGGTATATAATATTATTGTAATCTACTTTTTTTCGAGGCGAAAAATGAAAAGCATTGTAAGCAAACTTTTAATTGCTGTCGTAGCTGTAATACTCGTCACAAACACAATTTTTCTTTTAGTCTCAAGACAAAAATCTTCCGAGGAATTAAGCTCGTCCATCCAAAACGACATGAGGCACATGACCGCGCTCGTGGCTTCTGAAATCCGCATGATAAACGAGCAGGAATTCAAAATGCTTTCCGCGCTCGCATCGCTTGAAGAAATCAAAAGTCCAGAAATCGACATGCACGACAAATGGGAAATGATGATGGCGATTGCGAAGGAAGACAAGGATTATCTCGGAATGGCGATATACAATGAAAAAGGCGTCGGCTGGACGACCACTGGGAAATATTCGGATTTGTCGAGCCGCGAATATTTGGCCGAATCAATAAAAACTCAAAAGCCATACATCATGAAGCCGAACTGGAGTACTGTGAACGGAAATGTTTCCACGTTCTATGCGTTCCCGTATTTCGACAAGGCTGGCGGAAAGATGCAGGGCGTTTTGGTTTCCGTAATCAATGGAATTCATTTGAGCGAGATCGTTTCCGAAATGACGATCGGAAAGAGTTCCCACCCTTGCGTAATTGAGATGAAAAGCGGAGACTATGTTGCCAGCGCGGATTTTGAAGACATAAGCGAACAGCGCAATATCCGTGACAACGCCAGCGAAGAGCAGCTGAAGATAATCGAAAGAATGTGCGCCGGTCAAACAGGACACGGAACTTACTTCGATTCAGAGACAAAGACAAAATACATTTGCTTTTATATGCCGATCGGCGGCAGTTGCGATTGGGCGGTCTTGGTCTATGCGCCTATGGAAGATTTTTTTGGCGGTCTCAACGCGATGCTAAAAGTTTTGGGAATAGTGTTCGTGCTGTCAACCGTTCTCGCGGCAGGACTGATTGGATTTATGATTGTGCGTGCCATACATCCGCTTCGGGAAGTGAACAAAAATATCGCCGCCATTGCGACGGGAGAAGCGGACCTTACGAAACGAATCGCCGTAATTTCAAATGACGAAATCGGAGAAGTCGTGCAAGGTTTCAATAAATTTACGGAAAAACTCCACTCGATTGTCCGCGACATAAAGACTTCCGAAAATTTGCTTGCCACGGCAGGAAAGGACTTGGAATATGGTTCCGAGCATACCGAAGCGCAGCTTTTGAAAATTCAGGAAAAAATCAAAAATGTGAATTTGCAAATTACGGATCAAGCCGACGGCGTAAACAGGACTGCCGGCGCGGTGAATGAAATCGCGCAAAGCATTCAGAGCCTTGAAAATATGATTGGAAATCAGGCGGCGGGAGTTACGGAGGCTTCGGCGGCGGTCGAGCAAATGATTGGCAACATAAATTCCGTGGACAAGTCCGTAGAGAAAATGTACACTTTGTTTACCGAACTTGAACAGAACACTAGCAACACGGTGAAGCATCAGGAACAGACGAACGCGAAGGTGCAGGTGATTTCCGATGAATCACAATCGTTGCAAGAAGCCAACATCATAATCGCGAACATCGCCGCGCAGACAAATCTGCTCGCGATGAATGCCGCGATCGAAGCCGCGCATGCAGGTGAGGCGGGCAAAGGATTTTCCGTCGTGGCAGACGAAATCCGTAAGCTTTCCGAAACTTCCACAACGCAGTCAAAAACAATCGGCGACCAATTGAACAAAATAACTTCGGAAATTGGCGAAATCGTAAGCGCTGCCAACGACACGACTCAAGCCCTTAATTTGATTTCCTCGGGAATTGAATCCACGACGGATCTCGTCACGCAAATCCGCAATGCGATGCAAGAGCAGGAGGAAGGCTCCAAGCAAATTGTCGCCGCGCTCGCCGATATGAACAACGGTGAAAGCGACGTAAAATTCGCGGCAGGACAAATGACGCAAAACAATAAATTCATTTTGGGCGAAGTGCAGACGCTGCAAAATTCTACGGATGTGATAAAAGTCGATATGACTGAAATGACGAACGAGGCCGAGCAAATCCAAGAAACAAGCACGATGCTCTCGGAAATTTCTGCAAGCATAAAAGCTTCCATTGAGAATATCGGAAGGCAAATTGACCAGTTCAAAATATAGCGCGGCGCAAATCGAACAGTTTCAAAATCCTCTGATCGTGCAAAGTGATCGCGCTGTTTTGCTCGACGTGCACGCACCTCGCTTTGAAGAATGCCGCAACGCGCTCATTCCGTTTGCGGAACTTGAACGTTCGCCCGAACATTTGCACACTTACCGACTAACGCCTCTTTCCTTGTGGAACGCCGCTAGTTCAGGGATTTCCACGCGGCAAATAATCCAGACTTTGCGCGAATTCAGCCGCTATCAAATTCCGCAGAATGTGGAAGTGTGGATTTGCGAAACTGCCGAGCGTTTTGGAAAATTGCGCCTTGTTCAAATTGAGGAAAAGTCATCAGGTGAAAACCCTGAAAATTCGGAGGAAACAAATTCTGCGCCAATCGAAAAAAATTCGATTTCGCAAGAAAAAGAATTTCTTTGCCTTGAAGCGGCGGACGAAAACATTTTCAAACAAATACAAAACAATTCCGCCACGAAAAAATTTTTAATGCCTTGCGAAAAAGAAAATTGTTTTTTGCTCGCGCTCACCGACCGAGGAATCGTAAAGCAAAAGCTTTTGGAATTCGGATGGCCTGTAAAAGACGAGGCTCCTTTGCGCGAAGGCGAGGCTCTTGAAATAAATTTGCGCGAAAAAACTTTGTCGGGAAATCCGCTTGTCATCCGCGAATATCAAATAGAAGCTGCCGAGTCAATCGTGGCGGACAAAAGACCTGGAACGGGATTTGGCACAATCGCGCTTCCGTGCGGCTCAGGAAAAACCATTGTCGGAATGAAGATAATGTCGATGCTGAAAACAAGCACGCTGATCATTACGACGAATGTTACCGCCGTGCATCAATGGATTGACGAATTGCTCGACAAGACATTTTTGACGCGCGACCAAATCGCCGAATACACTGGCGAAAGTAAAACAATCGCGCCCGTAACCGTCGCCACATATCAAATCTTGACATGGAGGCCGGACAAAGAAAGTCCGTTTGTGCATTTTTCGATTTTCCGCGAAAGGGCGTGGGGCCTGATAATTTATGACGAAGTGCATTTGCTGCCCGCGCCGGTTTTCCGCGTGGTGGCGGAATTGCAGGCCGTGCGTCGCGTAGGGCTTACCGCGACTCTCGTTCGCGAGGACGGATGTCAGGGACACGTCTTCAGTTTGGTAGGACCTAAACGTTACGACATTCCGTGGAAAGAGTTGGAAAAAACTGGATTCATCGCGAGCGCGCAGTGCATCGAATTGCGCGTGAATTTGCCGGATAATCTCGAATTGGAATACGCCGTGGCCACGCCTCGCGAAAAGCATAAAATCGCAAGCACGAATCCCGCGAAAATCCAAGTGGCAAAAGAATTGGTGGAAAGGTTCTCCGCCGACAAGATTTTGGTCATCGGACAATATTTGAAGCAGCTGAAGGAAATCGCCGCGCTGCTCTGCGTGCCGCTCATCACTGGAAAAACGCCGAACGCCGAGCGCGAAAAAATTTACGCGGATTTCCGCAGTGGAAAAAATCGGGTCATCGTAGTCTCGAAAGTGGCGAACTTCGCGGTGGATTTGCCCGACGCTTCGATGGCGGTGGAACTTTCTGGCGCGTTCGGAAGCCGTCAGGAAGAAGCGCAGCGTTTGGGAAGAATTTTGCGTCCGAAAAATTTGAACAAGCCCAATGAAAAATTTTCCGGCACTTCAAAATTTTTCACGATTATAACACGGCGCACTTCCGACGAGGACTTCGGTTCGAACAGGCAGAAATTTTTGGCGGAGCAAGGCTATTCGTATAAAATTATTTTGTACAACGATGCGGCGGATTTGGAACAGATTCAAGAACGCGCGCTTGTGCAAAGTGGCATATTATGACAAAAGCCAAGAATGAAATTGCAATTTCGCTCTTGACTTTTTATGGGAGAATTTATGGCACGGAATTTTGATTCGGCTTTTTATGATGACGAATTTGATGATTGGCGAAAATGTTTTATTCGTCTTGAGGACAGCGATTTTCTGATGACGATGCGACTTTATTTGGGTGAAGTTAAAACGCCGTATAACAAACAAAAATTGCTCGAACAGTTGGAAGCGTTTTTGCGCAATGAAGAAACGCAAAAAAATATCGTCGCGTTGCTTTCCAAACAAGACATTTTGCTTTTGTCCGCAATCAAATTTATTTCCGACGCAAACCTTGAAACTCTAAAAGAATTTTTTGGAAAAGATTTCAATGAAGAAAAGACACAACGCCATTTGCAAGAGTTGAAGTCGCGGCTTTTGATTTACGAAGATTTTTCCTCGCGGCGATTTGGCTCGACTTACAAAATAAATCCGATTTTGTCGCAAACTTTGGGCGATGTTCTGATTGCGGAAAATCTTTGTCCAGAATCTTCTTTTTCAATAAAAATTCCCGAAGCGAGCGACTGCGCGGGCGCGGAACTTGTGGCGGCATTTTTGAGTTACATCGCGAAAAATAAGAATGTTTGCAAACTTGACGGCACTTTCAAAAAACGCTCCGAAGATGAACTCAAAGAAAAATTTCCAGGACAGCTCGAACGACTCAAACTTTTGTCGCGCGCGTTCATAAACTTGGAATTGGTAAAAGAAAATGAAGGTTCGCTCGAATTGAATTGGAACGAAATCGAAGCGTTTTCCGAATTGGAAAGTTGCGAGCAAATCATTTATTTGCTAGCGGCGATTCCTGTTCATTCTTCAAAAGAGCGCACACGGCTTTACGCTGAAATTTTTTTGAACGCGCTCAACGCAATTCCGCGAAATGGATTTCGGGAAAGTGTCTTTTTACGGTACACATATTTGCTTTGCGCGAAAAATTCCCTAGAATACTTTTCATATTCGCGACCGAGCCGATTTTCAAAAATCGTGCGAAGCCACGAGCAAGGCGAGGATTTTCAAAGCGAGCCTGGGACGCTGAACGAATTTTTTGAACGGCTTTTGAATTACGCTGAAACGCTTGGAATTGTAAATGTTTCAAAAGAAAATATTTCAGACAAAGTTATTTTCAAAAATCCGAAATTTTGCGCGCCGAATCCCGATGCGCAAAAACAGGCGATGCTCAAAACGGACAGCGCGTTCAACATAACGCTGATGCAAGGTTTCGCGCCGAACAAAATCTTTCCGCTCGTGAAATTCGCGGACATCGTAAAATTCGATACGGTGGCGCAATTTGAAATCAACAAAGATTCGGTAATCCGCGCGCTGGATTCTGGAACGGACAGCGAAAGCATAATCGAATTTTTGCAGGAAAGTTCGGATTTAAAATTGCCCGAGCCGCTTGAAATTTCGCTGAAAGAATGGGAAGACGCATACAAGTCGATTTCGATTTACAAAGGCTTCGTCATAAAACTCGACGGAAAATCCGCCGCGCTCGCCGAACAAAATTCGCATTTGAAACAACATATTTTTGAACGACTCGCGCATGGAATTTTTTTGCTTGATTGCGCGGACGAGGCGAAAGTCGAGCGGCTTTTAAAACGATGCGGAATAGAAAACGCCGGAAAAATAAAAACCTCGGAAAACAAAAACGCAGAATCGCATTTTTCAAAAATCGGAAATTCACGCTCGCTTTTTGGCGAGTCGGCGAGCGCGAAAAAAATCGCGTCAAAAAAATCTGATGAAAATGTCGGTGAAAAAAAATCCGCGAAAAATTCTTCAAAGAAGGCGAACGAAAATTCGGAGAAAAAAAAATCTGAAGAGAAGGAATCTTTTTTGCAGAACATTTTCAAAAGCATAGACGCGCTCGAACTTTCCGACGAACAGAAAGACACTTTGCGCGATATGGCCGCCTCCAAAATGATTGTCAATTCAGCGCAATTGCGCGCGCCGACAATTCCCGTAGAAAAAAAATCCGCGCGTGGAATGGACTATCAAGGCAAGGTGCGCATCATCGAGCAAGCGTTGCGCAACAAAGAGCGAATTCTTTTTCGGCTTTCAAAAGGCGCGGAGCTCAAAGTGGGAAATCCCGTGGGCATTGACAAGACGAAATTTCAAGACGGAGTTTATCTGAACTTGATTGTGGACGGCGAAGAAAAAGAATATTCTGTGGGCAGGTTTGAATTCGTCCAGCGTCTGCACAAAAAGTTTTGAAAAAAGTAATAGGTAGTGTGTAATAAGCGATAGTTGTAAACATGGATATTACAGCTAAAATTTCATAAAAAGGGAAATTGAGATTTATGGAACAAAAACAAATTCGTGCCGTGCTTTTCGACTGCGATGGCGTGATAATCAATTCGGCTGCCGACATTGCAGATGCCGTGAACGCGACGCTCAAGGCGCACGGAATGAGAACTGTCTCTTATGCGAAAATGCGTACTTTTGTCGGAAACGGCTCTGTCGCTTTGATTGAGCGCGCGATCAAGAATTCCAAAAGGCTCGACATCGAAAGCCCTCTTCCAATTCCGCAGTCGCAATTCGATAAAATCCACGCGGACTATTTGCAGTATTATTATTCGCACGCCATCGTAAAAACAAAGCTTTATCCGGGCTTTGCGGAAATGCTAGCCAAATTGAAGGCGGCGGGCATTCGAATGGGAATCGTTACGAACAAGCCTTCGAAAATTTTGCGGCAAATTTTAAGGCATTTTAAAATCGAAAAATATTTCGATGCCCCAATCGGTCCTGAGCAAGTGAAAAACTTAAAGCCTGCGCCAGACGGAATTTTCGCCGCGCTTGAAAAAATCAATCAAAAAATTCAAAGTGAAATCGAGCGCAATTCCAAAAAAGATTCGGACGGAAGCGAAACGGAATTCATTCCGATTGCGCCTGAAGAAACGATTATGGTCGGCGACAGCTACACGGACATCGGCGCGGGAAATGCGGCGGGAACGTTCACGGCAGCCGTGCTTGGCGGAATGGGCGACCGCGAAAAAATGCTCGCGCAAAAGCCCGACTTGCAAATTGAACTGGCGGCGCAAATTGCGGACGCGGTGATTTTGGCAAATATTTTAAATCAGCAACTAAAATAGTACGCAAGTCTTGCGATTTGCTACCGAGTTTTTCACTTTATTTTTTTTGCGAAAAACTCGCGTTGCTGATTTAAATACGAGTTTTTTTCAAAAACTCGCGATTTACTGCCCGCTCGCGCGGGCTTGCTAACGATTTTTCACTCCGTTGCGAAATCGCGTTTTCGACAACAAAAAACAAGGAGGCCATTATGGCAAAGGGAGTCAAGGGACTTGATTGGGTCGTAAAAATCATTTTGGTGATTTTGTACGACATCTACGGAATTCTCGCGCGCGTTACGAGCGGAAAAACTCTGCCTGTAATCATCGGCATCGTGCAGATTTTCACGGCGAATCTTTTCGGCATTTTGTGGCTGGTAGATTTGATAACCGTGATTCTCAAAAAAGAAGTGACGGTTCTTGCATAACCGCGTTCGCGCATTTTTGACATTTTCAATTTTTTTCGCGTTCGGATTGAGCGGATGTTTTCAAAAGAAATTTTCCGCCCAGTCGCAGTTTGTCTTCAATACAATTTGCTCGGTCAATTTGTATGAAGATTCAAGCGAAGAATTGTATTCGGAAATTTTTTCGCGCTTGCGGCAAATTGAAAGTGTCTTCAACAATTATTCTCCGTCCTCTGAAATCTCGCGCGTGAACGAAAATGCCGCCGAGCATGAAGTGCGCGTGAGCGAAGATTTTTTTACGGTGCTGAAAACTGCGCTCGACTTTTGCGAACTTTCAGGCGGCGCGTTCGATGTTACTGTCGGTTCGCTCGTAAAACTTTGGAACGTTACGGGAGAAAATCCGCGCGTTCCGAGCGAAGAGGATTTCGCGCGCGTGATGCCGCTTGTCGGCTATAAAAACATAATTCTTTCGGAAAATGAAGGCGCGCCGACCGTGCACTTCGCCAAAAAAGGCGTTCAAATTGATTTGGGCGCGATTGCGAAAGGATTTGCCGCCGACGAAGTGGAAAAAATCTTGCGCGAAAAAAAAGTGCGCCGCGCCGTAATTTCTTTAGGCGGAAACGTCTATGTCCATGGAAAAAAATCCCGCGGCGAAAAATGGAGCGTCGGCATAAAAAATCCGTTCGGCGAAGGAAACGCCGCGACGCTTTTAGTGCAGGACAGTTCCGTGGTGACAAGCGGCGGCTACGAGAGATTTTTTGAAAAGGACGGCGAACTTTACAGCCACCTCCTCAATCCCGCGACAGGCTTTCCGGTGCACACGGACATAGTGAGCGTCACCGTAATCTGCCCGAACAGCATGGCCGCCGATGGCTTGAGCACGAGTCTTTTCGTATGCGGCTTGCAAAGCGTCTCGCGCTTCGCGCAAAGTCCGCTCTGCCCGGATTTTGAATGCGTGGTGATCGACAAAGATGGCGCGATTTATGCGACGCGCGGCGCGGAAGCGGATTTGGTTTTGCCGAAAGGAAAAAGAATCGAGCAGCGAAAATATCGCCACTCAATTTAATCCTAATCTGTGTGCCTTTCGCCAAATGCGCACTTTCGACATGCTCAAGTTGCAATGCGTTGCATTGTTTAAAGAGTTTCGCTTCGCAAAACTCGCTGATTTACTGCCATTTTTCACTCCGTTGCAAAATGGCATTTTCAACAATTTCGGAAACTGAAGTTTCCTCAAATGTTGAAAAATAAGGAAGACATGTTTTTCACAGATTGCCACATCGCGTAAGCGATTATGTAAAATAAATTTCCGCTAGCAAAACGACACGAAGTGGCGTATTGCCACATCGCGCGAGCGATGTCGTGAAATAAATTTCCGCTAGCAAAACGACACGAAGTGGCGTATTGCCACATCGCGTAAGCGATTATGTAAAATAAATTTCCGCTAGCAAAACGACACGAAGTGGCGTATTGCCACATCGCGCGGAGGAACGAGCCATCGCACAAGCGCAATTGGAAAAGGAGCGCATAATCGCACAAGCGGAAATCGCCGCACTGAAAGCCGAGATTGAAAGACTTAAGAGTCAATAATTCAAAGGCGTGGGAAGAAATCGCGAGGGCGAATACAGAAGTCCGCGCGCTTTTGAAGTTTCTTGCCACGCTCGCCTCCTTACCGTCATAGTCGTCCACGATTCTTTCTGTCATTGTCGCGAGAGTTTCACGAAGTGAAAATCGCAGTAAATTCCATAGTTAATCAAAATTCTTTCAGAACTTAAAAAAGCGACAGACCCTGCCGATATAAAAATATGGGCGAGCGAATTCGATTTGCCCCCCCCCCATAAGTATAGTAAAATCTTGCAAAAATCCTTGACACGAAGTTAAAATTGTGTTATATTGTATTAGGATTGCTTGGATATTTGGTGGGAAATATGAATTAGGAGCGAATATATGAAAGAGATTTTTGATTTCGGAAGGAAAATTCTCATTGTATTTTTTATCGCGTTGCCGTTTATTCTATTCAATTCGTGCGAACATCTCTTGGATGCGCCGTCAATTCCAAACGAAAAGACGACCGCAGGAGGTACGCTCTCCGCCCCGACCGGACTGAAGGCTTCACAAGGCTTGAAGCGAAAAATCTCGCTTTCATGGAACGCCGTCGATGGCGCGAAACGTTACTATATATATAAGGCTTCCAACCCGAACGAAGAATTCGTACAAGTGGGTGAAACCGCCGAAATAACCTATGAAATAAAAGTCTCTCCGGGAACTACGGACTATTACAGGGTAGTCGCCGCAAAGTCCGACGGAACGCGCTCTCCTATTTCCGCGATGTCGGAGGCGTGCGCGAGCCTCGCTTTGCCGGTGTTCAGCGGCGCGGATGTGGATGAAAGCACGATTACTGTTTATTGGGATATGGAAAACGCTTCCTATTATAAAGAAAAGCTGCGCTTTGAAGTGAAACAGGAAGACACGGCTACGGGTATGACGACTTCCCGGCTTGTTTCTGGAAATGACCCTTATTCTTGCGATTTTGAAAATTTGGAAAGCAATTCAAAATATGTATATTCGATAGACGCTTATTTGACGGACGCGCCTGACGAAAAGGAAAACAGCGGAAAAACAACCGTGGCGACTATGGCTTTGCGCCGTCCGCAGCCGCCGAAATTTACCGCGTCGGAAGGCGAATACAAAGACAAGGTTCGTCTTAGCATAACTCTTCCTCCGAAAGTGCAAGTGTCGATAAATTCGGACTTGGGCGGCATAATTGAGACGGACTATCCCGTGTATTTCGAGGTTTCAAGGAAGCGCGGCGAAAAAGGCGCGTATGAAGTAATCGAAAAGGCTCTGTATTATGATGGAAGCACTGGTAACGAAGGCGCGACTAGTGGCTATGATGGCTATGTTGCCGGAAAGACGTTTGTTTGGGACGACACGAATTTTACTGAACAAGACAGGGGCGTTAAGTACGAGTACAAAATCAAGTCTTACATTGACTACAAATTCTTACCGCAAAACGGTTCGCCGAAAACAAGTTCGAGGAACTCGGATACCTGCATAGGATGGATGAGTCAGCGACCGAAATTTACTGTGAGCGGAAAAATGTCAGAGGGAAATCAATATTCTGTCAATTTGGGCATCGCTTGGGATGCCATGGGCAAAGGAGATGACTATAAATTTGCCATAAAGCTTGAGAAGAAAAATGCGAACCTTTCGGATACAGGCGGCGAAGAGTCTTGGCTTGCAAATGGTGACGAAAATTTCTTCGCGACGGACATAAAGTCGCTGGAAAGGACATATTCCATAGACAAAAAAATGTATTACTATACGCTTTATGTCGTAAAGTCTCAAGTGTCTAGCGTAAATGACATTAAATTAGAAGAGAATGTCTTGGAAACGGTCGCCGCCTCTCCAATCTTGGTGGCTGACCTGAACACACTTCCGAAATCAGCATTCTCCGTGGATGACGGCTATCCTGACAAAGTCGTGCTAAAGCTGGAAGCAGAAAATGCCTCTAGCGTTTCATATAAATTCGTAAGGAAATTGAATGGCATTGAAGAAAAAGAAGAAAAACTTGAAAAGGTCACTTTTGTAGGCGGACTATTTGAAGATACGACAGTAAAAGGCGGCAAAAAATATGAATATGTGATGTATGCCACCGAAAGTGGAGATGATGCGATTTCAGTGCCGTCAGAGCCAAAAGAAGCCATGACTTTGGGAAAGCCTGAGCCGAATATCGTGATGGAAGGAGACGGAAAGAAAAAACTCGGATACGATGCCATATATTTGGAAATGTACGAAGTCTTCGGAGCGAAAAGTTATTGCCTGACGCTCGGTGAAAGCACTAAATTTGGCGGCGGACAGACGGTGGTGTTTGGCGCGGACGGCACAAAAACATCCGGCGAAATAGATGCGAGCATTTCTCTCGTGGATCAAAAATTTGCCATCACTATAAACAAGCCTTTGGGCTACAATGATGCCAGACTTGCCGGCAATAAGGCGAGCCTTGTGGTCGCCGCGCGTGGTTATGATGGCACGCCTGAGAACACGGAGAAAGAATCGCCGGCAGAGTCTGTTGGCGTAAAAGTCATGGGGCCTGCCGAACTGAAAGTTTCGGGCACTGAACCCGCCAACGTCGCCGAAAACGAAATTACCTTGAAATGGAATAATGTGGAAGATGCCGTGGGATATGCCATCGTGCGCAAAATGGCGGGAAATAGCGACAATGACGTCTTCTATGTGGACAATTCCGATAGGCCGAAGGTCAGTTTGGCCGACACGACGGCTGCCGGCGCAAGCCTGTGCGAGACTGTATTCGAAGTGAAATGCGACGGAAACCAATATACTTTTGTCGACAAGGGAATAGACACCTATGGCATCAATGATTCATGGTATAAGAACCAGCAGAAAATAGGCTGGGGATACGAGTACGCTTATACCGTGCTTCCGCTTTTGGAAGAAAGCGATGCGGGGCAAATGCTGGGAAGCGGGGGAACGGACGCTTTTACGGTAAAGTATAACGGATTGAAAGCGGCGAGCGGATACACGTACGGCTATGGACTTGACGTAAAGGCATCGAAGGCGGACTATGCGAACAAGATAAAGGTTTCTTGGGATGTGCCGAAATGCGCGCAGAAAAATGGTGCGTCATCTTACCTTTATTACAGAAAGGTAAACGACAATGGTGACCCCACGAGCGACTGGACTTACTATAGCAAAGGGATTAAGCCTGAAGTCAAAGACGGCAAGGCGGAAGCGGAATTCATTGTCGAGCAGCCTGACGATTTGACGGCGACAGATGCCGAGACAAACCAGATTTCTCGAAATGAAGTGGTAGAATATGCGGTCAGGTATACGCAGGGCAATGTCTTCAAAAGTTCTTATGTGCAGTATTTGGCTTCCACAAAAGAGGGAAGTGCTCTTGAGCCTATAAACCGTGGATACTGTTTCGCCCTGACCGGAGGTATGCAAGGTTTGGAAGACGTTTCTGACCACAAAGGCTATGAGGAAAAGTTGAAATGGATGTGCTATGATATGAAAGCTCGTGGCGTGGGACCTGACGGATATAGGCTTTATGTCAAGAATAATAACATTTCGGACAAATGGTATACGGTCGCGACTTTCGACAAGGATTGCAAACTGTCTTCCTCCGAAAAAACATATGGAGACGCGGGGGAAAATAGTAACATAGCAGTCACGTCAAGTGGCGTCTCTGCCGGTACCGTCACCACAATCGTCGAGCCGAATAATACTGCCGAACTCGGCGGGCTTTTGAAAGTCCTGCGCGACTACAAGCATTATTACAGGATTGAAGCCTACCGCAAAAATTCCGAGGGAGTCGAGATACGGACTTCCATAGGCGGAAGCGGCGCGGATTACAATACGTCGACAGAAGATGGCAGTGCGCGAGACGGCTATGACTATGGGGATACGAGGAGCGTTTACGCGTACAGGCAGATAACAGCGGAAGAATTTGCAAAGATGGCATTGATAGGTATGGCAAGAGCTATGGAGTTATCTAGAGGAACATCTAATGGAAACTGGGATGATGGTGATAAACGAACACTTTTAAATTTTGAAACCAGTGGATATTATTATGCTTGGACAACGGAAATGGTATACTCATTTTCATACAATGGTTATATTCCGGAGCTGAAAGCTAAGTCTGGAAACATTGTAACTGGATTGAAACTTACTGGTGTTATGACAGGGAGAGGTGGTGCAGTCGGTGAATTTCCTTGGAGATATTGGACGGGAAAAGATGATGATACTATTACTAACATCATTGGTGAATATGTACTTGGGAATGGAACTATATCTTTAACTGGGGGCTGGATGGGTAGGTATAAACGTAACGGTCCAACGACTAGAAATGAAGGAACGGTAACTATAACTTATGGAGGAAAGGAACTCGTATATAATCAGTCTTCCAATAGAATAAATCTACCGCTTCTTTATTCTGGAGACAGTAGTTTTAAAGTGCTAAACTCCGAAGAATGGCAATAGCCGCCCTAGTGCGAGTTTTCGAAGAAAACTCGTAAGCAGGACGAAGTACTGCGATGCAATAGCCGCCTTCGCGCACAGGACGCGCAGTGCAAAAGTGCAGGGACGAAGCCTTGCGCAAAAGGAGGCGGGATGAAAACAGTGCCGGAAACGGCGTCGCTGTTTTCATCTTGAAGCCCGCGACGCGAGCTTCTTTATAGACTGCAACTTCCGCTGGAAACGTGCGTTGCGAGTACACTGCGTTGCGAAGTTGCGTAAAAAGTCAAATGGAAGTTGACACTTCCTCATTGACTTTTTATGGGAGGTGGAAGATGAGTGAAATTGCACAAAAAACAGCCGAACAGTACGCGCGGCTGCTGGCTTCGCTTGGGAGCGATGTAAAACTCGGCATTATAAACAGCCTTTCGGCTTCCTTGATGGAAACTGAAAGCGAACGCCCGAAGCGTCCGTTTCGTTCGTTCGGCATGGCAAGGAATGAACTGCGCTACCCCGATGACATTGATTTTTGCAATGACGAGGTTTCCGAGATGTTCGGAGTGAACGAATGAATTTTTTGCTTGACACGCACATCGCCCTTTGGTATCTTAATGGGGACGCAAGGCTTTCCGAGAAGGCAAGGGCGTACATTGACGACTGGGAAAATGGCGTTTATTTCAGCGTCGCCTCGTTGTGGGAAATTGAAATAAAGCACATCCTTCACCCGGAAAGAATGGTAAGTTCTTGCGGCGATGTGCTTGGATGGTGTGAAGAGGCGGATTTTACGCTGCTTCCGTTGCATCCTGACCATATAAAAATGCTTTCTGCATTGAGGCGAGAGACATCTGCGCCGCGTCATAATGACCCGTTTGACAGAATTCTGCTCTGTCAGGCAAAGGTCGAGGACATGCTTTTTCTTACGCATGATTCTTCGCTTGCATATTACAACGAACTTTGCGTGGTTACGGTTTGACGCGAGCGAGCAATGTCAGTAAAAGCGGGTTGGCAAGGGCGATCGGCATAGGCAGGAGGTGCGCGTTCCGTGCGTGTGAAATGCCCGCCGTTGCGCAATGACGGGCGGATAAGGAGAAAAAGGAAATGAGATATTATGACAAAGAGCATTTGAAAGGCACTATTTATGATCCCGAAAGCCTTGCGTACAAGATTGCGCATACGCCGAAATCGGATTTTACGGAGTTAAAAAGAATTGCCGAGGAAGTCAAAGAGGCGATTAGAATAGAACACGAAAAGGAGCGTAAATTTCTTAGGGAGGCGAGAGAGCGAGGTGAAATTTGACGAATTTAATTTGGATACAGAAGAATTTTCTTTGGAGCATTTGCTTGATTCAAAAAAGAATTTTGATTTGATAAAGCAGTTTTCTGTTCCAAACAATGCGGCGGGTCTTGAAAATTATTTGAAAAATAGTGCATTGGGCGATGAAAATGAAAATTATGCGAGAACTTATCTTGTAAAGGACAAGGATACGGATGAAATAGTCTGTTATTTTTCATTGCGAACAGGATTGATTACAATGCAAATTTCAAATTCTTCTATGGGGCAATTTGATGCAATTCCAGCAATTGAACTTTCAAATTTTGCGATAAATGAAAATTACAGAAAGGAACATCCTCTTGCACCTAAATTTGGATTTAATGTGTTCTATGTTTTCATTTTTCCGCTTGTTCGGGAGATTGCAAAATATGTCGGCGTGAATTCGTTTTACATCTACGCACTGCCCGAAGACCGCTTGATTGAACATTACAAAACGATGGGGTTTCACCGCTTGTCACCCGAAGATGAGAAGTTCGTGCAAAAGCATGTGAAGCCAGAGTACGACGAAGGGTGTATTTTTATGTACCAGACGGTGTGAGGTTTTCCATGTTCAGAAGGGCGTTCGGAACGCCGCCGTGTGGTGAAGACAGGGCGAAGTGAGGAGGATGAATATGGTTGCGACAAAGGAAACTGAAAATATAGAACGCTATTGCACTGTGGAAGAATCCTTGATACAGTCCTTCAAGGAAGTGAAGCTCATGGAGGCAGGCCTTCTGCCGAAAAAGTCGTGGGCGCAAGCGAAAGCAGAAGTGGAAGAATATATTGAGAGGGTGAAAAATGGCGAAGAAGATTGAAGAATTTGAAATTATTTCCACTGAAAAGTTTGAGCGCGACTTGAAATATTATGCAGGGAAAAAGAAATATTTCCATATCACAAAAGATGTGGAAACTGTCACCGAACAGTTGTCGCAGGGTAATTTGGTAGGCGACAAGATTCCGAATTTAAAAATTGAGGCGGGCGGACACGCCTACAAAGTCCGCGCGGCGAATACCGACACGAAGGCAGGCAAAGCGAATGGGTACAGGATTATTTATTATGTCGTCATGGACGACAAGGTGGTTTACCTTCTGACGATATACAGCAAGAAGGACGATGACAAGGTTTTGTCGAACAGGGAGATTGTGGAGTTGATTGCAAAGTATTGCTTGTAGGCGCGGAGAAAGGGAGGCGGAATATGACTTACGAAATGTTGCGTGAAAAGGCGCACCGCTTGGTTGACTCGATGAGTGAGGCGCGGCTTGAAAACTTTGTGGTTCGCTATGACGGCAATGGTTGTGCCAATGCGGAACATCCTTTGTTTCAATTGGCTGGGTTGATTTCGCACGAGGAGGCGCAAGAAATTCGCAGTGAAAAAATGAAATTTGCGGGAGCGTGAATTGCATCTTTTGGACACAAACATTATAAGCTATATTCTTGAAAATAAAATTGGCATTGTTGAGCGAATTTTGAATATTGAAAGGGAGGATGAAATTAGGATTCCCGACATCGCATATTACGAAATTTATCGCGGCTTGTGTTTTCGGGATGCAAAAAGACTTCTGCCGGTTTTTGAAAGGTTCGCTGAGTATTATGGCGTTGTTTCGCTCTCTCCCAGCACGATGAGAATTGCGGCGAAGATTTATAGCGACTTAAAACATCGCGGCGAGTTGATAGAGGATGATGATATTTTGATTGGTGCTTTGGCGCTAGAACAGGATGCGGTCTTGGTTACGAACAATGTGCGGCATTTTGGCAGAATTGAAGGCTTGAAAATTCTGCCGCCTGTTTAGGCGAAACGGGAGGAGGAAATATGCTTCACATTGAAAGCGCAAAATATATTGACGGCTACAAGATTGACTTTATGTTCGATGACGGAACGCGGGATTTGGTGGACTTGGAAAGCGTCGTTTTTTCTGACGGACGGAAAATCATTTCGGAATTGCAGGACTTGAATTTGTTCAAGGACTTTTCAATTCAAAGGCACACGCTGGCATGGGAAAATGGCTTGGACTTCGCGCCTGAGTTTTTAAAGTCGTGCGGCGGGCGCGTTCCATGCGTGTGAAATGCGTAGTACTTGACCACGGGAATCTGTCGCGGGAATAGATTGTCGGGTCAAAGCCCGACAATGACAATGCGTCAAGGTGAGACAATGACAATGCGTCAAGGTGAGTCGATGGCAAGGCGGACAAGGAGGAGAAAGCGATGACTTACGAAATGTTGCGTGAAAAGGCGCACCGCCTTGTTGACTCGATGAGCGCGGCGCGGCTTGAAAACTTTGTGGTTCGCTATGACGGCAATGGTTCTGCGAAAAAGCCGCTTTCTGCGGAAAATATAAGCGAGATGCTTTCTCTTGTCGGTTCTTGCGACTTTTGCGAAACACCCGCTTCGATTCAGCACTTCAGGGAGCTGACAAAAGATGATGTGTGGTGAGATTTACTGGGTTGATTTGGGGCTTCCGATCGGGTCAGAGCCGGGCTTCAAACGGCCCGCTTTGGTGATTCAAAGCGACAACTTGAATTTGAGCCGATTTGGTACGACGCTTGTCATCCCGCTCACTACTAATGTCGCGCTTGCCGATTACAGGGGGAACGTGTTCATTTCCTCTGAAGATTCGCTTTTGCCGAAAGATTCTGTCGCGATTTGCTCGCAGATTATGGTCGTTGACAAAACGCGCCTTGATACGGTGGCTGGCAGAATTTCGCGGGCTTTGATTGACGAGGTTGTGGACGAACTTCTTTGTGTCGTGGGCAACAGGATGGAATGGGGCGATTGAAAGGTCTTGTGCGAAGCAAGGGCGGTCGGCATGAGCAGGCGCGGCGCGTTTCGTGCGTGTGAAATGCGTAGCACTTGACACGGGAATCTGTCGCGGGAATGGATTGTCGGGTCAAAGCCCGACAATGACAATGGGTCAAGGTGAGACAATGACAATGTGTCAAGGTGGGGCGATGACGAGGCGGGCAAGGAGGAGAAAAGATGTGCATGGTCAGCATAAGCGATGAACTTGTAAAAGAGGCGGTCGCCGCAAAAGCGATTGACGAAAATTATAACGAAGAAACGCTTTCAAAATTGGTGGAGAATTTGCTTTCGGAAAAAATCGCGCAAAAGCGTTTGCGACTAGGAATGCTTAAGTTCCGCGGCTCAAAGGTTTGGGAAGGAAATCTTGACGAAATGCGGGAGTGGTGACGATGGTTTTGGTTGATTCTTCGGCGTGGATTGGATATTTTAACGATGTCTTGCCAACCGCCGACACGGTCGAAAAATTGATACAAAATGGGGAGGTCGTCCTCTGCCCGATTGTGTGGACGGAGGTTTTGCAAGGCGTTCGGGATGACAAATCGTTGGAGGAAATGCGGCTTTTTTTGAGCGGTTTTGCGATGTTGAACGATGATATGATGGTTGTGGCGGAGAAGACGGTTTCGCTTTACCGCTCGTTGCGGAAAAAGGGCGTTACAATCAGAAAGACGAACGATTGCTTGATAGCGTCTTACGCCTTGCTGAATGATGTTCCGATTTTACAAATCGACAGGGATTTTTCGCTTATCGCGGAACATTCGCCGCTGGAACTTTATGAGGGATGGGGTGAATAACGCCATTCGGCGCGTTCCATGCGTGTGAAATGCGTAGCGCTTGACCACGGGAATCTGTCGCGGGAATGGATTGTCGGGTCAAGGTGAGACAATGACAATGCGTCAAGGTGGGTCGATGACGAGGCGGCGATAAGGAGGATATGAAATATGCCATTGTTAAGCGAATTCAATGGAATCAAAGTATATGCGTATTGGGACGACCATCTTCCACCGCACATTCATGCGGAATATGCAAGTTTTATGGCACTGGTGGACATTCAAAATTGCGTGATTTTAAAAGGAATGTTGCCTGCAAACAAGGCAAAAATGATTTTAGGATGGTGCGAACTGCACAAAGAGGAACTTATGGCGGTGTGGAACGATCTAAAAGACAAGAAAATGCCGAAAAAGATCAAGCCGCTTTAAGCGGACAAGGAGGAAAACGAAAAATGAACACGGTGATTCAGGTTATTCCGAAAAAAAATTACAAGGTTGATGTTTATTTTTCTGACGGCGTAATAAAAGAATGCGATGTTTCGCACCTTGTGGGGCAGGGCGTGTTCAAGGTTTTGGAGAACGAGGACTTTTACAGAAACAATTGCACTGTTCTTAATCATACTTTGGCGTGGACGCTTGACGGAAAATATGATGGCGCGAATTGTCTTGATTTGGATGCGGAGGTTCTTTATAAAAACGGCAGGACGATTCAAGATTCGTTGGAGAAAATTGCGTGAATGCGCAATTGCGAGCCATCATTGGCATGGGAATCTGTCGCGGGAATGGGTTGTCGGGTCAAGGTGAGACAATGACAATGCGTCAAAGTGAAACAATGACAATGCGTCAAGGTGGGGCGATGACGAGGCAGGCAAGGGCATTCGGAACGCCGCTGTGGCGCGTTTCGTACTGTAAAATCGTCCGTCGTGGGGTGAAAAATGGATAAAATTGTTTGGTATAAAAAATGGATTTTCTCAAAAAAGGGGCGCTCGCCATTTGCGCTTTTTGCGGTCTTGCTTGGCGTTTGCCTCGCGCTCGCTTCTTGCTCCAATTTTTTTCAGGGCAAAGTGGATATGCCGACTTCCGGAACTTCGTCTCTAGTGGATTTTTTCAAAAAGGAAACTGTCGGCGGAACGCTGCCTGCGCCGTCTAAGATCTATGTGGACAAATATGAATTTCAGGACAAAATAAGGATTTCTTGGGAAAAGGTCGATAACGCCGCTTACTATCGTTTGGAACGCGCGGTAGTGACGGAAAAAAAGGCCAACGGAAGTTTTGCAGAGCCAAAAGATGAAGACTACGATGTGATGGATTATACTAAATCTATATACGACACTTCATATACTGACATTATCATAGACGGCAAATTTTCAAATGAATTGAATTACGAAAACGTTCGCTATGGTTACGCGTATTTTTACAGGGTCAGTGCGGAAAATCCCTCTGCAGGTTATGACGCGAGCGATTTCACCAAGTCGTCATTGGCGGCTTTATTTTCGCCTGCGGCGAATGTGAATGCTAGCATGGGTAAAAGCGAAGACAAAATAGACGTGACTTGGGATTCTGTGGACGGCGCGAGCAGTTACGAAATATACAGAACTCGAGAGTCTAACGGCTCAAACTTGAAGCGAATTGGCAGTACTCCCCGAAATGCCTATTCAGATACAGTCGAAGCGGCTTATTCTGGAAAAGATTTGTATTATGTAATAAAAGCGATTTCGGGCAATGGAAGCGAAAGCGTGGAAAGCCCTGTGGCTTTGGGATATACGAAGATTCCAGGTGCGCCTAATGAAGTGACGGAAGTTAAAGTCAATAATGGCAGGGGAAATGTCACTGCCACAGAGGGCATAGAAATTTCTTGGAAAGAAGATGAAGAAGAAGGAATTAAATATTGTATTTATCGTTCTAGCTCTTCTAGTTCCACTTTGGTGCCGCTTGCAACGAATGTAGATTCTTCCCCTTATAAGGATACACAAAAATTGCTAGGCGACACATATTATTATTACTATGTGCAGGCGTACTCGAAGGATGAAGATGATGTTATCAAGAAAGGACCGATGTCTGATTCTGGTCCTGGTAGCGAAGATCCAGCGCAAGGATTCATCATAAGCCCGCCTCCTGCCGTCGTGGTTTCAAAGAAGGAGGGCGACAGTGCTCATTGCATAATAAAATTCACCGCGCCTATCGGAAGTGCTCATTATCTTCCAGACGGAGACAAGACTCCAGAAGATGCAAAGGTATATACATACAATGTGTATGCAGGATCTTCAGAAAATGCTCTCATGAAAGTATTATCGGGAGTCTCTTCATCTGGCGAGTCTGATGCCGACGGATATTATTCTGTGGAAGTGAAGTCGGATGATTTCTATGTTATGACGACTGTGTTTGGAGGCAAGGAAAGCGCGCAAAGCAAAATAGCCGCGCCCGCACCTTATGCCGCGCAGGATGTCATTGCCACGAAGGGCGTGATGGTGGGGGACTATGATAGCTACAAGCCTGGCTCCGTTTCGGATAAAAAAGATCCAGGGTCTAATTCCAATGGCGTTCATCCAGTGAAAATCACTTGGCAAGCGCCTGAAGGCAGCGCGGAGTCGTCTTACTATGTATTCCGTTCAAGCCAAAGGGATTCCGGCTGGAAAAGAATCACTGATTCTCCGATAAAAGTTCGCGAGTTTATCGACAAAAACGATGCGGCAAAGCCCGGCATAATTTACTATTATCGCGTACTTTCGCTCAATTCGATGGGTCAAGGCACGAACTATTCGCAGGTAGACGCTCCAGTCTTGAAGGAAAATGTCATCGACAGGACGCAGGGGCGCGGTTGGGGCTACGGTGCGTTGTCTGTCTGGCAATATATGAAAGAAGAACGCAAGACGGTCGAATCCTCGCAGAAAAAGCTCACGCTGATGCACAAACCGAATAATTTGGATAAAGTCGGAAGCGAAACTATAAATGGCGACATTAGCGGAACATTGGGTTATAGGGCGAAAGTTGAAGGATTGGGAGCGCGAATTACGATGCCATACACAAATTACGCTGATTCTTGGATAAATGACGATAAATCTTTGGGCATTTACTTTTTGTTCGACGGCGACACGAACACCACTTCCAATATGAGCGCGAACGGCAATATGGATGGCATCGTTACTTGCCGCGGAATGTATCCAGGCAAAGTGCGCTATGACAAAGTTCAGATAAAAGGCGGCAAGGCGGGCGGCGGCACTTACGGCGTCATCCGCGACGGCATAGATTCGGACTATATAGAAGTGGATTGGAAGGCAGGAGAAAAATAATATGTGGAAAAAATTTGCGGGAAAAATGCTTGGCGTCACGCTTGCGTTGGGAGGCTTGGTTTCGTTTTGCCTTGCTTCGTGCTATGCGCCGTCGCCGCTTTATGGCAACTGGAGCGACAATCTTGGAAACAAAATTATGTTTCTCGATGACGGCTCTTTTAGCGTTACGATTTATGCTGGCGGCGAGGCAGAGGAATATAGCGGCTCCTATTCGGTCGTGGAAAACGTGATTTCGTTTAACTGCACATTGCCGAACGGAGAGGCGATGAATACGGTGACGGAATGGGACATACGCGGTTCCATACTTTATGTGGATTGGACCACCAGCGACAAGGAAGTCCAACGGCTCACACTTTATCATACGAAATAGCGGGTTTAAAGTTTGCGTCGAAATGCCGCCGCAAACTTTAACTTCGAGTTTGCTTTGCAAACTCGCTTATTTGTCATTGTCGGGCTTGACCCGACAATCTATTTTGTACTTGCCCGCGCCGCGACAAGTTGCTAACGCGGGCGAAATTAAGTTCCTCGGAAATTGACATTTCCTGCGGACTTAATTTTCAAGGAGTGTTTAAAATTGTCACGAAAGTGGTTTTTGTCGGCGATATTGATTTTCTCTCTTTTGTGCGATTTGTACGCGCAAAATGTCGAAGGCGAAATCGTCTCTTCGCAGGAGGAAGCGGTTTCGCTCGAAGCCGACGCTGAATCGATGAGCGAAGAGACGCTCGGCGAGAAAAAGCAGAAAAAGACGCGCGTAAAGAAAGAGCGTGCGCCCAAAAAGAAGCGGGCTTCTAAAAAAGCCTCCGAATCGGACGAAACTTCCGAAGCGAACGAAAATGCCGAGTCCGGGGATTTGTCCGAAGAAGCGTCGCTTGCGACGGGGCAAGAAGAAATGAATGCCGAAATCGTAATCGATTCTTCGCAGGCAGAAATGAATTCGCTTGAAGTCGCCGACGCTGAATCGGAGGGCGAAGAAACGCTTGCCGAAAAAAAGAAGTCCCGCGGCGAATCGCAAGACGACCCCGAACATTGGCCTACAATAGAGGAGCTGACCGCCGACCAATATCGTTTTGGAATTTTGCAGAATTGGGGTTTGTCCGCGGCTTCCGTCATCAGGATTCAAAAGAAAACCGACGTGAGCAATTTTGTCTGGAAGGACAAGATGATCGGCGTTTTTTATGAAGCCAAGTCGCACGATTTCATACGGCTCGGCGAAGCCTCCGAATTGAATTTCATGGCACGAATGGCGATATATTATCCGTACAACTATACGTTCAGGGATGTGAAGCAGATTGCGAACCAAGTGATTCTTTACGCCTTCGACTGGTTTGTCGCTCCGTCGCTTTCAATCAATTTTCGGGAGAGGCTTTTCTTTGACACGCAGTTGGGACTGCACATGATGTATCAAATACATGATATGTGGGAATACTTCAATTTGGGAGTGGGGCTAAAGCTTAATGTCGAGTTCCCGATAAGCAGCAGGTGGAGCGCGATCGCCGGAGGCATGTTTTCCTTGGACAATGGCAATTTTGGCTCGAACAGGAATATGCGGTCGTTTGACTATGTGTGGGAATACCAGATTCAAATCGGAGCGAGATATTGCAAAAAATATTTGAACCGCCGCAGCTACATAAAATACAAGCCGAGACGCCTGAAAACGAAAAGGGTCAGAAAAATTGTGCCTTTGTCCGAAGAGACGGATCTTGAGCTTGAATATGAGATGCCCGGAGAAGAAACCGAGATCGAAATCGAGACTTCCGTGGAAAACCTTCCGTCCGCGCAATTTTTGCCCACGAACTAGGAAAGGTATTCTGTAATCGTGTTTATGAGAAGGACGGGATTTATCGGCTTTGAGAGATGCGTGTTCATTCCCGCCTTTATGCATTTTTCTATGTCCTCGGTAAACGCGTTGGCGGTGAGCGCGATGATCGGAATCTCTTTCGCGTCTTGGCGTTCCAAGGCGCGGATTTTTGTGGCGGATTCTATTCCGCCCATTACCGGCATCATGACGTCCATCAAAATCAAGTCGAACGAATTCATCTTGCTTTGCGAGAATGTGTCGAGCGCGATAAGACCGTTTTCCACCGTGGTTACGATCATGCCCTTCTTCTGCAAGAGGCGGCGCGAAATTTCCTGATTGAGCGGATTGTCTTCGACGAGCAGAATCCTTTTGCCGGTGAGTTCGACCGCCTTGCTGGATTTTTGCGCCGAATCCGTTTTGTCATCGTCGCTAGTTTCTTCGAGAAATTCTATGTCCATTCGTATGACAAATTTTGTGCCTTGCCCGGGCGCGGACTCACATTCGATTTTTCCGTTCATCAGTTGGACAAGGTTGTGCACGATTGAAAGGCCAAGACCCGTGCCGACCTTGTTTATCGAGTTCACGTCTTGCGTGAACGAGTCGAACATTACCTTTTGGAATTCCTTTGTCATTCCGCTGCCAGTGTCGGATATGACGAATTCCGTGTTTACTATGTCGCCTTTGCGGCCAAGTATGTTTACGAGAAAATCGACTCGCCCGCCTTTCGGCGTGAACTTCGACGCGTTGGAAAGCAGGTTCATTATCACTTGCTGAATGTGCAGTCGGTCTATGTTTATGAAGGTGTTCATGTACTTTTTCGCGTCCATGTTGCAATGGAAAGCTATTCCATTGCTTTGGCACATAGAATTTGCCATAGTGACGACGCTTTCGAGCATTTCGCCCACGCTGTTGCGGCTCTTGCGGATTTCCATTTTTCCGCTTTCGATTTTCGACATGTCGAGGATGTCGTTCAAAAGCCCGAGCATATATTGGGAAGAGGATTTTATTTTCCGCAGGTCTTCCTGAATCGCCTGAGGCTGGTTCAGTTCGTCTTCGGCAAGCTGCGCCATTCCGAGTATTCCGTTCATCGGCGTGCGCAAGTCGTGGCTCATGCGCGAAAGGAAGTCGCTTTTTGAGGCGTTGGCTTTTTCCATCTGCTCGATTGCCCGCGAGAGCTTTTCGTTCTGCAATTTTTCAAAAAGCGTTATGTCCGTGATGTCGCGGCAGATGAACAGAATTATGTTTTGGTTTCCTTTGAGATAGTATGAGCGCACTTGCTTTATCGCGATTCGCAGGTTGTCGGTCGTGATTTCAAATGTGCAGTTGGCGGCGGACTTGTCTTTCAGTTGTATCGTCAGGTTTTTGAGCGCGAAGAATTCTTTTGCGGCGACGCAATCTTTCGTGCTGATCAGATTGTTCAAGAGAAAGTCCACGAGTTCCGCGTAATCGTCGCCCAGATTTTCCGGAATCCAATTCGCTCCATTCGCGCGGTGAATGAAATTGCATCGCGCGTTGTTTATGTCGAGCCAAAAAATATATTCCACTTCTTCGTCCAAAACCGAATCTTTGGAAATCGCCATAATCTTCAAGTCGGTGATTTCGCGCATATAGATGTTTGCCTCGATGCAACTTGTGTATGGATTCGGGGAAAGATCGACAGTCAGCTTGTACCAATGAATCATTTCGTTCGGAAAAATAAAATGAAAATCGCATTCATGCGTTCGCGTTCCATCCATAAACAAAGTGAGCAATTCTTTGCGTTGCAGGATTTCTGCGAAGTTTGGATTTTGACCGCTGTTAGTCGCAGTTTTCGCTATGAGCGCGAGTTCTCCGTCGGCAGTGATGTCGGATGCCGATATTTTCAATTCAGGAATATTTACCATTCTTTCCATCACGATGTTGCTCGTGAGGTTTAGACGCGTATATACGGGATACTCTTTGTTCACGAACAGGCGGTAGGATATTTCGCTTTCATATTCCTCTTCCTCGCGCTTTTGGCTGGTGATGTCTGTCGCGGTCGCGATCGCGCGAATGCCTCGTTCGTTGTGGCTTTTTATCGCGCGGAAGACGACATGCTTCCAAGTGGTGTTCATAAGGTGAGTGTGCGTGTCTTGCTGGGAAAGCGGCAAGTCAAGTGAAACTGTTTCCATGCCGCTTCTCAAGTCGCGAATCGCTTTGTTGTATTGAATGACATATTCTTGCGGAACTATGTCGGAATCTATCCATTGCTGCGCGATGTTCGTGTATCTTTTTTCGCTTTCGTTTTCATCTTCGTAATTTTTGTCCGCGAAATAGCATTCCCAAAAGAGCGTGTCGCTTTGTTCTATAACTGAACTGAATTTCATGCGTTCTTCGTCCAGCAAATCTTTTTGAAGCAGAATTTTTTTCCGCGTGAAAAACACTATGAGAATTATCGCCACCAAAAAAATCACGCTCGCTAGAAAGAAAACGAAAGCATGGCGACTTTTGGAATTTTCCGCCGTCTCGTTTATGTATTTTGTCCTTGAATTGAGCGATTTCCTTGAAATGCTGAATTTTCGCATTTGCTTCTTGTCGAAATAATAATTTGCCTGGATTTGCGCGCTTTCTTCCAAATATTGTGGCGCGAGAATCATGTTTATTGCGCGTGTGACTTTCGCCGCCAAATCTTCGAGCGAGAAAAAATATCCGCCAAGAACGCCTTCACCGAATCCGATGTCGTGGCACGCGAAGATTGGATTTTCACTGCTATGGCAAATCGCGTCGATGGCTTGATCTGGATTCAGCGAGCCTTTCGGGGAGTCTTTCGCGGAGGGTGGAAAAAGTATTATGCATTTTTCGAGCGCGGAAAAATCGCTTTGTAGCTCTTCTTTTGATATTCCGGCAATATCTTTGAATTCATATTTGAAATCGTATTTTTTTGCTTTCTCCGCGCACGCTTCCTTTTGTTCTTCGGAATTTACCACGAAAACTATTTTTTTTCTTGTCGGAAAAAGCGACGTGCAGAGCTTTAAATTTTCGTCTATAAAAGTCGTGTCCTCGACAAATTGCGAGTAGCGCATTCTTTTCGCCTTTTCTGAAATTGAATTTGTTCCCAAAATTATGACGGGAAGTCCGTTGAAATATTTCTCGCGATTTTCCGCCACAAAGTCAAACGCGCCGTCGTCCGCCGTTATTACCGCGCCGAAAGAATTTTTTTCGAAAAAGCCGGAATTCGCATAGTCGCCATAATTTAGAATTTGATAGTGAACCCTGATGTCCTGCGGAACGTCTTTTATGATAGCAGAATATTGCAGGCTTGCGCTCTTCGTCTGTTCGGAGGAAATATATAGAACATCTTTTTTCACCGCGCTAAAATCTTCCGATGACAAAATTTGAGATACGGAAAACAATATTGTGAAAATAAAGAAAAACTTGCCACGCATCTTATTCCCTGTTTTTCAACGCCATAAACATTATAGCACAAATCGCGCAATAATGCAATTTGATTTTTTGCAATTATATTATAGGGGGCAAAACCCGACCGCGATACCTTATGTGAACAACATACCTCGATGCTCTCGTCGCGACATGTTGATTTTTTTGTGAATTTGTGGCATAATGCTTTTATGAAAATTGAAACAAAATGTGTTCAGGCGGGCTATACGCCCAAAAACGGCGAGCCGCGCGAAATTCCGATTGTGCAGTCCACCACGTTCAAATACGACACGAGCGAGGACATGGGAAGGCTTTTTGATTTGGAGGCGAGCGGCTATTTTTATTCACGCTTGCAAAATCCCACTTGCGACTTTGTCGCGGCGAAGATTGCCGCGCTCGAGGGAGGGGCGGCCGCTATGCTCACTTCGAGCGGGCAGGCGGCGAATTTTTTCGCTATGTTCAATATTTGTGAAAATGGCGGACATATTGTCGCTTCGTCTTCGATTTACGGCGGCACTTTCAATTTGATTTCTGTCACGATGGCGAAGATGGGAATCCAAGTGACCTTCGTTTCGCCCGACGCTTCGGAAGAAGAGCTTAACGCGGCGTTCCGCGAAAACACGAAATTGGTTTTTGGCGAGACAATTGCAAATCCCGCGCTCACGGTTTTGGACATCGAGAAATTCGCTCGCGTCGCTCATGCTCACGGAGTGCCGCTCATTGTCGACAACACTTTTCCCACGCCGGTGAATTGCCGGCCGATTGAATGGGGCGCGGACATCGTGACGCATTCGACCACGAAATATATGGACGGCCACGGCGCGTGCGTCGGCGGCGCGATTGTAGATTCGGGAAATTTCGACTGGATGGCGCACAAGGAAAAATTCCCGGGGCTTTGCACGAGCGACGATTCTTACCACGGCATCACTTACGCTCAAAAATTCGGAAAAGGCGCGTTCATAACGAAATGCACCGCGCAGCTTATGCGCGACTTTGGCTGCACTCAGTCTCCGCAAAGCGCGTTCATTTTGAATTTGGGATTGGAAAGTCTTCATGTCCGAATGGCCCGTCATGTGGAAAACGCTCAAAGCCTTGCGGAATTTTTGGCATCGCATCCGAAAGTCGAATCCGTGAATTATTCTGGTTTGCGCGGAAACAAATATTTTTCGCTCGCCCAAAAATATTTGCCGAACGGCGGATGCGGAGTGGTTTCGTTCGAGTTGAAAGGCGGACGCGACGCGGCACAAAAATTTATGAAGGCTTTGAAATTGGCGGCGATTGAAACTCACGTCGCGGACGCACGGAGTTGCTGCCTGAATCCTGCGACGAGCACGCACAGGCAAATGTCCGACGAGCAACTTGCGGCGGCAGGAATTCCTGCGGGCTTGGTGCGCTTTTCGTGCGGACTTGAAAACAAGGAAGATTTGATTGCGGACTTGAGGCAAGCGCTGGAAAATTAGCAGGTAATGGCGAGCGCTTGGCGGCGTCAAGGAAAATTGACGATGAAATGGACGCACATTTTTTTTGATTTGGACGGAACGCTGACTAAATCGGGCGCGGGGATTGTGAATTGCGTGAAATATGCGCTCGAAAAGTTTTCGATTTTTGAAGATGATTTTGAGAATCTCAAAAAATTCATTGGTCCGCCGCTGCTTGAGTCTTTCAAAAATTTTTACGGATTTTCACAAGAAGACGCGCGAAAGGCGGTGTCGTTTTATCGCGAGCGTTTTTCAAAATTCGGAATTTTTGAAAATGAAGTTTACGAAGGAATTCATGAAACGCTTGAAAAGTTGATGGAGGCCGAAAAAAAACTTTACGTCGCCACGAGCAAGCCTGAAATCTACGTCCCGAAAATTCTTTCACATTTTGATTTGGAAAAATATTTTGTCTTTGCGGGGGGAAGCGACATCGCGGAAACTCGCAAAGACAAGGCTTCCGTGATAAAATTTGTCATCGAAGAAAATCATTTGGAAAAGGAAGCGCAAAGCGGAAAAATCGTGATGGTGGGCGACAGAAAACACGACGCGGTTGGAGCCGCGAAAAATAAAATCGATTTCGCGGGCGTTTTGTGGGGCTATGGCACGCGCGAAGAATTGGAAGAAAATGGCGCGGCGAAAATCTTGGAAAGCGTGAAGGATTTGCTTGAGATGTAGATTTAGGACATTGTACGCTTCGTCGAAATTTGCGCCGCTTGAACGCTCGAAAAAATTTTGCAGGCGAACAGAAAATCGACGGCGAAAAAAGTAAATTAATGTTTTTTTTTTCGCTAAAAGCACTTGACACAATTTGCGGTTTTGTGATAAAATTATTCTACACTTTCAAAAGTGTTGCTCCCTTAGCTCAGTCGGTAGAGCAACGGACTGTTAATCCGTGTGTCGCTGGTTCAAGCCCAGCAGGGGGCGAAAAATCTCATCTAGTCGGATGAGATTTTTTTGTTTTAAAATAAATGTCCGCGTTGTAGGAAATTGGGCTTGTCGCGGAGCGAGCGCGCCGTGGCGGCGGCGAAAAGGCAACACGGATGTTGCCGACAGCGAGCATAGCCGGCCTGTAGTGAGGAAACAGGATGTTTGTAAACGGAAGGCGAGCCCAGCAGGGGGCGTTTTTAGTTGACAATGAATAGTTGATGATGAAAATAGTCTGCTGTTTATGGCGGGCTTTTTTTATCAGGGAAATTGCATTGCAAGAAAAATTGGTGTGTTAAAAAATTTCTGTAGGCGAACAAAAATTCGGACAAAACGCTAGACAGACAGCGAAAAAAGATTTAATATTGAAAGATGAGATTTGTTTTGAAAATCGCAAAATGGATTCCAGCCGCGCTGATTTTTGCCGCGAGTTGGTATCTTTCCTCGCTTGAAAAGATTGACGCAATGCCCTCGTTTCTATTCGCCGACAAATTTGTTCACGGAATCTGTTTCGCGGGACTTGCGTTTTGGGTGGCGTTCGCTTGTGGAACAAATCGCATGAAGAAAATCCCGCTTCCAATCGTCGTCACTTCAGTTTACGGAATCATCGACGAAATCCATCAAAGTTTTACGCCAGGTCGGGAATGTTCGTTTTTCGACTGGGTCGCGGACACGCTCGGCGCGGTGTTCGGCTCGATTTGCTTCGTGCTGGTTTTTTGCGCCGTGAAAGCTATCCTTGTAAAACTAAGGAAAAACTAAAGTTCAAAAAATTGAAAACACAAAAGAGTTTCGCATTTGCTTTTTTTTCTTGCCTTTCAAAAAAATCGTTGTTATATTTTTAAATGAAAATCGCGCGTGATTTTTAAAATCGCTCTTGACTTCTTATGGAGGAAGTATGACAAACACCGCACGAATGGCGCGGTATTTGTCAACTCAAGTTTGTCCAATTGCGTTGCAACTTGCCAAACTTGTTATTTACTGCGCATTCTCACTTCGTTGCGAATGCGCTTAAAAAGCCAATCGCAAAATTGTTAGCAAGCCAGAAGGATTGCGACTTTTGCTCTTGACTTTTTATGGAGGAAGAAATGAAAATTGCTTTTTATGATACGCATTCATACGAAAAGGAAAGCTTTTCGGCGGTCAACGAAAATTTCGGATTCGAAATTGATTTCTTTGACTTCAAGTTGAACGAAAAAACTGCGATGGCTTCAAAAGGTTTCGATGCGGTTTGCATTTTCGTGAACGACATCGCGGACAAAAAAGTTATTTCAATCTTGAAGGAAAACGGCGTTCGCCTAATCGTGTTTCGATGCGCGGGATTCAACAATGCGGATCTTGCGGCGGCGGCGGATGCCGGAATAAAAATCGTGCGCGTTCCGGCTTATTCGCCTTATGCGGTTGCCGAGCATGCGGTGGCTATGCTGCTCGCGCTCACTCGACACATTCCTCAAAGTTATCTTCGCACGAAAACTGGCAACTTCACTTTGGAAGGCTTGACAGGGCGCGACTTGCACGGACTTACCGCCGGAATTTTCGGCACGGGAAAAATCGGGCAAGTCATGGCGGAACTTTTGTCGGGTTTCGGAATGAAAGTGATTTTGTACGACAAATTTCCGAACCGCGAATGGGCGGATAAAAATGGATTTGAGTATGTCGATGTTCCGACGATTTTTTCTCAAAGCGACGTTCTTTCGTTCCATTGCCCGCTCAACGAGGAAACATTCCACATCGCAAATCACGACAACATGAAGCGGATGAAAAATGACGCGATTTTGATAAACACGGGACGCGGCGCGCTCATTGATTCAAAGGCGCTCGTCCATGCGCTCAAGCACAATGAAATCGGTGGAGCCGCGCTTGACGTTTACGAAGAAGAGAGCAAATACTTTTTCAGCGACTGGTCTGCGGCGGTAATCACGGACGACACATTGGCGCGACTTTTGACTTTCCCGAACGTTTTGATTACGAGCCATCAGGCATTCTTGACTACGAACGCGCTCGCGAACATCGCGGAAGTTTCGCTTGAAAATGCCAAGGCGTTTGAAAGCGGCGCGGAACTGAAAAACGAAGTGAAGGCGTGATAAGTGGAGATTGAATAACGCGAGTTTTTTCGGTTTTTGCGAAGCGTTGTAATATGTTGTGGTTGGGGAGGGGAACGCCATGTGCGCGCGGATTGTGTTGCAGTCCGTGTAGAGCGATGCGCGTTTCCCTCCTGTTTTTATTCCTCGCCCGCCAAATCCGAAATAATATCTTTCACCCCACTCGCCAATCTGTGATGTTGCGCTCTTTTGAAGAGAAGTTTATTCCGAAGCACCGAATTTCCTTGCGCTTCTCTTTTGCGCCCTCTATAAATTTTTGAAAGCACTCTTTTTGCACAATCTGTTCTAGTGCGATTTCCGCATCTTGGTCGATTTTTAACTCGAACAAGTAGATGTATTTTGGCGTGTTCAACACCGCGTCAATCCGCCATTTGTTTGTGGCGTCCTCCGCGCTTATGTCCATGCCGCACATTTTCACTATGCTGAACAGTATGCTTTGGTAGTATTTTTCCTGCGGTATCTGAATCGTGTATGGAATCGCCGCGAGAAAGTTTTTGATAACCTCAATCAGGCGCTCTGCGTTTCCCCTGTACAACGCCTGCTTTATTTTTTGAACGTATGAATCCGAGGTGTCGACTTCAAGCCCGCTCAACGCGCTGAAAAGTATTTTATTGAAAGACTCCTGCACCTCGTAGTTCGGGAGGCGGACGGAGAAGGCGTAGTCCTCAAAATCAAGCTTTTCGTTGATGGTCAGATAGCCCGTCTGGAACAGAAGCTGGATGAGGCTTGTCTTTGAAAAATTTCCCGCTGCAAAGCCCACAACATCAAAAATGTTCATCGAAACATCGGACAAAATTTCTTCATCTATATCCCTTTGTGTCAATCTCTGCTTTCGGGCAAGTTTCGTGATAAATGTTGGAGTGGCGGTGGCAAACCAGAAGTTCTGAAACTCACATTCATTTTCAAAAAATTTTCCAACAGAAACAGGGTTGTAGACAGTTTCTGACTTCCAATAGAATTTAAAGCCATCGTACCACTTCTTTATCTTCGCAATGAATTCCGTTCTGTCAAGGTTGTTTTCCCGCACATGCTCGTCGATGTATGGAGCAAAATTCTCTTCCAGCTCCTCTTGCGTGTAGCCGAACATGCATGCATAGTCACGGCTCATCGTTATGTCGTTCAGGTTGTTCAGCTTTGAAAAGATGCTCACTTTGCTGAATTTCGTCACCCCCGTCATGAACACAAACCGTTCGTTCGGCTCCTGCCCTTTTATGATTTGATAGAACGAGTCCAGAATCTTGCGCACCTCTTCAAGGGTCTTTGCGTCGCCGATGTTCTCCGTGAGCGGGCGGTCGTATTCGTCTATGAGGATGACGACCTTTTTGCCAGTCGTCCTGCACAGCTGGGAAATCAGCTCGTCAAAACAAAGCCATGGAGTGTCAGAGGAAAGTTCAATGTCGTATTTTTCCGCATTCTCTTTTACATTTCTCATAAGAGAATCAAACAAGTCCTGCGCGGAAGTGCTGCCACTTCGCGCCATATCAATGTGAATCACGGGGAACACCTGCCAGTCGTAGTCCGTGCTGGCGATATAAAGCCCCTTGAACAACTCCCTCCTGCCTAAAAAAATGTTTTCGAAAATAGAAATGGCAAGAGACTTTCCAAAGCGGCGCGGGCGAGAGCAAAAATAGCAGTTGCTCACATTTGTAACGAGACGGTGAAAATACTGTGTCTTGTCCACATAAAGCGCACCGCTTGTGATGAGATATTCAAATGAGAATGTGCTGGTTGAAATCGGCTTTTTTTGCATAAGAAAATTGTAACACAGTTTATGGCTTTTTTCAATTGATTTTGCGCAAGAATAAGTATCTAATGGGTATCAAATGAGGCACCTGATGGGCATCGGACGATGCGTCTGATGTGTATTAGATGAGGCTTCTAATGTGCATCAAACTGTGTATCTGATGGGAATCAGACAATGCATCTAATGTACATCAGATACTGATTCTAATGGACATTAGATGCGGATTCTTTAATGTCGCTTTTGGAAACCGCGGAAAAATTTGTCATTTGCGATGGATGCCATTGAGATTTGAGGCGCTCCCAAAATTGTAATCTTTGGAAAACTGCCCTAGATGTTTGATTGGAATTCCGTCATTCTTCTGAAAGGAAATCTTCCACCGTGTCCACCAGCTCGCAAAATCCCGACTTCAGGCGGGAAACGAGAATCTTCGTTCGTCGGCTGTCGTAGCTTAATTTTTTATTTTGCGGCAGGAAAAGTTCGAAAGGCTCGACTTCCAGCGCGTTGGAAAGCGCGACAATCGTTTCCAGCGAGCCGAAATTGCGCCCTGTTTCTATCGCGCTCAAGTATTTTTCGGAAATGCCCACGGATTCCGCGAATTTTTCCTGAGTCAGATGCTTTCCTTCGCGAAATTTCTTGATGTTCTTTCCATAAATTTCTTTTAATGTTTCTTCCGTCATTGGATAATTATGCACCTTATGATGGCGTGTTTTTAACCGTTGAATTCATTTACTTGTTATTCTGTTTCATAGAAATACCGTTCATAATATTGACAAGTTCCGCGCTTTCTTGTACAATATGAGTACTTTCCCCGCATAATAAAAGGGGTTTTCTATATTTATTATAGATTTTTGGATGCCGTAGCGGGGGAGGGTAACTGTAGATAACGCTCTGCGTATGCGGGAGGACGGATGAAAGGCATTGTTGTATGTATATGCCTGATTATTGCGATATTGTTTGTCGTGGTTGCGGTCAAAATAAAAAGAAAACTTGATGTCGGTGAAAGAGATTTAATAGACGGCGCGGCTAAATTAAGGAAATATGACAACTGCTTTTTCAACTTTTTCGCATCGGATAAGTTGAATGACGGCAGGAAGCGTCTTGCCGAAGACAGAAAAATGTTTTCTTTCGGCAAGGTCGCGCTTCGCGTGTGCGTAGTTTTGGCATGCGTCGCCGTTCTTGTTGCGGTTTTTCTTGCAATAAGATGACGCTCCCTGTCCTGGAGGGGGCAGACTGTAGATAACGCTCTGCGTATGCGGGGCGAAGAACAATAATATTATCTTGCATTTTGGGGAATGCGGGATGAGAAGGATGAAAAAAATGGATGCGGTCGGGCAAAGAATGGAAAGCAATTTTGTTTCAAGCATTGGAACTGTAGAAAATAACGGTTCGGTTTATAATAGCCTTTTTGGAGAATATGAGCGTGTCGTTGTACGCTCGCTCATTACTTCGTTTGGGCTGGATTTTCTGATTAACGACAGGCACGGTGGAGATGTAGATACTATTCACAATGTGCGAAAAGTTGGCGTTGATGAGGAAATGAAGTATAAAAACTCTGTAAACGAGGCAGCTTACGAAAGCCGTGGGGAATACAATGCAAAAAATTATCACGAAGATTCAAATTTTGCACATACAAAACATACGGCGAGAGAAAAATACCGTGAAGATTATCAGCCGATAAAGGACGAATACACTGGGAAAGAAAATCTCGGTTTTTTTGGTAAGAGTAAGAGTGCGCCGAGCGATAAAAATGCGGAACTTGACCATATTGTTGAATGCAAACAGATTCATGATGACAGGGGAAGAGTTCTTTCGGGACTTGACGGAAGTGCTCTTGCAAACGCCGATGAGAATTTTGCGTTTACGAACAAATCTTTGAATGCATCTATGGGGGCATGGGCAAGAGGTGTGAATGATGAATATCGCAAGGAACATGGATGCGATGCGCCGATGGAAATGACCGATATGAAAGCATACATCAAATCGCATCCCGAACTTGATGAAACGACAAAGAAAAATATGCTTGACCACTATAAAAAAGCCAGACAATCCTATGAAGCAAAACTAAATCTTGCATATTATGCGAGCGAAAGATTTTGGAAAGACACTGGAAGCGCGGCGGCAAAACTTGGTGTTTCTATGGGATTGAGGCAGGCATTGGGCTTGGTTTTCGCTGAAATTTGGTTCACCGTAAAGGATGCCATTGCCGAATGCAGAGGAGAGGGAAAAGTATTGTTCGAGGCTATTGCCAATTCTGTGAAAAAAGGCTTGGAAAATGCTAAGAAAAAATTCAAGGACATTTGGGAGAAATTCATTGAAGGAGCAGTTGCTGGCGTTTTGTCTTCGCTTGTAACGACATTGACAAACATATTTTTCACGACTGCGAAAAACATTGTGAAGATAATTCGCGAATCTTGGGCATCGTTCACCGAAAGTTGCAAAATTCTTTTTGTCAATCCTGATTGTCTGCCTCTTGGAGAAAGGTTCAGGGCGGCGGCAAAAGTCCTTGCAACTGGTGCGAGCATTGTGGCTGGAACTATGGTTGCGGAAGTAATTTCTAAAACGCCATTCGGTAATATTCCCGTCATCGGTGATATTGTAAGGAGCTTCTGCGGAAGTCTTGTCACTGGAATTATGAGTTGTTCATTTCTTTACATTTTCGACCATAACGATGCGATTCAGAAAGCGGTTGAAATGTTAAATAAAATTCCTTCTGTAGAAAACCTTGTAGCATCGCTCAAAAAGCAGGCCCAACTCCTTGAAAAATATCTTGCGGAATTGATGGAAATAGACTGGGAATATTTGAAGCAGAAAATTTCAACTCTCGGAAAAATCACGGACGAAATTGAAAATGCAAGAGATGACTTTGAGTTGAACAAAGTTTTGAAAAATGCTTGCAAAGAAATGGGCGTTGTGTTGCCGTGGGGCGAACACGAAAACTTTGATGCGTTTATGAACGATAAGAATGCGCGGTTTGTGTTGGCATAAAATGTTTGTTTGCAAGAAATGTGGTGAATGTTGCCGAAACATCGGCGGCATTGATGTGTACAAAGATTTGGACAGAGGCGATGGAATTTGCAAATTCCTTGAAGGAAACATTTGTTCAATTTATGAAAATCGTCCGCTTTTGTGCAGGGTCGATGAATCTTATGAAAAATTGTTTGCGAGTGAAATTTCTCGCGAAGATTTTTATAAACTAAACTATCAGGTCTGTGAAGGTCTGATTAAAAAAGGAGGCTGATATGCCATTACCATTGATTATTGGAGCGGCGGCCGCGGCAGCGGCTGCTGCGGGAGTTGGAAGCGGAATTCACGGCGCCGTCAAAATGAAGGAAGCAAGCGATACTTCAAAAGCGGCACAAGCAAGAAATGACAGCAATGTGAAAAAACTTGAGTCCACCAATAAGTCCACCATGAATCAGATGGATGAAGTTGGAAAATGCGAGATGGAAATTCTTGCATCGTTCAAAAAATTTATGGACACATTCGAAAAAATCAAAAACCGTCCGGACATTGCGGAAATCTCGAAAGACAAGGTGACGCTTTCAAACTTTACGCCCGAAGAAGTAAAAAATGCGGCAGTTGGAGCAAGCGTCCTTATCGGCGGAATGGGAGGCGCGGCGCTTGGGACCGCCGGAGGTTTTGCGGCGGCAGGAGCGACAACTGCGGCTGTAATGGCATTAGGCACTGCCTCTACAGGAACGGCCATTGCATCTTTATCTGGGGCGGCCGCCACGAATGCTACATTGGCCGCGTTGGGTGGAGGAGCACTGGCTGCCGGAGGAGGCGGAGTGGCTTTGGGAACTGCGGTATTGGGCGGCGCGACACTGGGCGTTGGGCTTTTGGTCGGAGGAATCATATTCAATTTAACTGGCTCAAGCCTTTCTGAAAAAGCCGATGAAGCGTGGAGGATGGCAAACGAAAATGAAAAGAAAATCAATGGCATTTGCTCATATCTTGAAAAATTGAAATCTTCTGCAGAAAAATTTCTTTCCCAACTTAAAAAGGTAAGCGAGGTTTATGATTCGAATTTCAAAAAACTCGATTACTTTGTTAATGTTATTAACCGAGACGATTACAACGACTATGCGCCAGGAGAAAAACTTATTGTGAAAAACACTTGTACTCTTGTGGCATTGCTCTATAAAATGTGCAAGGTAGAACTTGTGAAAAAATCTGCTAATGAGAATGAGCAAAACTCCGTAAACAGTGAAGCGATAGTATCGTCAATCAACGATGCGGAAAAGGTGCTGGACTCAATGGTGGCTTAAACATTTCGTCGCGGCATTGTTTGAAAGTTTTGTAGGAGCAATAAATGAAAGGCGAAGGCATTCCGCCACGTTCCTCCTTTGTCATGCCTCTTCCTGGCTCGCTAGTTGCGATGGTCTGCGAAAAATGCGGATGGCAAGGATTTGCGCAAAAGCCAGGCTTGGGGATTCCAGAACCGAAGTGTCCGCGATGCGGCCGCCGCTCGCTGGCGGAGAATTCATTCGTCTGCTACTAAATTTTCTAAGGAGGAAATCACAATGAACATTTCAAGGACTGCGCGCAATTTGGAGTGAACGAATATGGAAGAAGTCAATTTTATTCTGCCCGAAACGGAGCGCACGATAAACGCAATCATCTTTGAGGCGACCCGTTTCTTCGACTTGACGCGGCTTGTTATGTCGGCGTTGTTCGTGCTGTACTTGGCGTTGCGGGTGACGTTCTTTTCGCGCTGTTCGTGGCTGGATTTGTGTTTGGTCGCCGTCTGTTTCGCGCAGTGCGTTCTGCTTGTGCTTGAATTGCGTGGAAAATTCCGCTCTAAAAATGCGGCGTTTTCGCTCAACATGGCGAAGCGCACGATTTCGCTCGCGCTGTTCGTGCTTGTCCTGCGGGATATTTTAGTCGCGCGGAACGATGTCGTGTTTTGCCATGTTGTGGCCTGCGTCGCTATGGGAGTTGGCTGGCTTCTCTGCATTTTGGGCGACGCATTCTCCCTTACCGTTCCCCGCTATTCGCAGATGATAGTTTCGAGCTTCAAGAAGGACATAGAAGTGCGCCAGCTCGTTTCGCGTGGAATGGACGAGGCGAAGTCGGCGGCGAAAGGAGCGTTGAAAAGCGATGCCGTGAAAAGAACGATGAGAGTCGGCGGCATTATTTTGTCCACGGGCGTTTTGGCTGGAATCGCGAAAAGGATAATGAAGAGATAATATGATTGCAATGTCGGGTGGGTATGGCACGAGCGCGTGAGAAATTCCGGACGCGTCGAACCGTACTTGCTTGCCGAAGAAAGCGCGATTCTTTACATAGTTTTCGCCATGGCATCCCGAAGAACTTTTGGACACGAACATATTTCTTTTGTCGTGTTCGCCTTTGTCAGCGCGTTTCCCGTCACTCCATCCGCCAATCCGTGATGTTGCGCTCCTTCTACGAAAAGTTTGTCCCGAAGCGGCATCCTTGCCTTTGCCCCTCGCGCTTTCCGCGTCTTCATTTCCGCATTGCTTTTTTTTACCATTTGGTTAATTTTTTTCAAAAAACACTCGACAACTTTTGTCAATTCGCATATAATATAAATAAACCGAATGGTTAAGTCGTGTTTGAAAAGGAGTAATGAAAAATGGCAAGCAAGTTCGGGCGGAATCTGCTTAAGGTTTTGAACGAAAGGCATGTAAGCCAAAGGCAGTTGGCGGAAGCGATAGGCGTTAGCGATGTCAGCGTGAACCGTTATATTTCTGGCGAACGCAATCCAAGCGCGGAAACCGTGGCGAAGATGTCGCAGGCGTTGGGCGTTTCTTCGGATGTGCTTCTTGCACCTGAAAAACATTCTTCGATTTTACCGATTGTTACGGCGACGGCTGTAATCGGCGCGATTGCGTACCTTGTCGGCAAGAACCTTTTGTCGAGCGACGACAAGACGAAAATCGTGAACACGCTTTTCCAGAACGGCGAAAACGGGAAAAATCCCGAAGGAGGAAAATGAATTGAGAGCATGACAAAAGACCTTTTGGCTGAATATGGATTCGGCTGGAAAGTCTATAAACGATTTTGTGGAAAGACAATATTCTTCTGCAAAACAAAAGCCCGTTAGAATGGTCTTGCGGCCCGAAGAATGCCATAAAAGTGAACGTCGTTCATTTCGCCTTCTTGGGAAAACTAAATAGGAGTAAAGTCAATGAACTTGCTCAACATTAATGTCAAGGGCGGAAGTAGCCTGGGAATAAAAGACTTCCCGAATCACTCGAGGAAAAATTATGATAGATTCGTCGGCAAACGCCACAAATGTAATTCCTGTTAATGTCAGGGCGAACCCATTGAGGGAAAACTCTGTAATAGCGTCTGTTCCACGGAACACGGTTTCCATGGACGCAGTATTGAACGAAGCCGCAAGAGAGTCGGTCGGGCTTGACAAGTTCCAAATCAGTCACGCGGCGGAAATCCTAAAAAACATATTCACAAGGCAGCTCAAGACTGGAAATGCCGTGAGCATGCTTGACATCGGTACGCTCTACCTTGTTCCAACGGGCGGGGTAAACAGCGAGAATCCTTCCATTTCAGATATTCAAGGCTTTACGGCAAGGTTTACTGCCAATGCAAAATTCCAAAAAGAACTAGACGGACTTTCTGCCGCCAACATTCAGATGACTCAGACAAGCCCTATAATCACGGCGGTGATAAATCCGCACACAGGAAAATCAGACGGAACTGTGCCAGCCACGTTCAGCGCGAGAATCACAGGACGAAAGCTCAAGCTTGGCGGAAGCGTCAAAGGCTTGTGGTTCGCAAAAGTCTCTTACGATGAAGAGGGCGAAGAAACTCTCGCTCCTGAAAGCGAGTGGATTTTAGTTCCAGAGAATTACATTACGAGAAATATGCCGAGCGAAATTGCGTTCGACCTTCCGAGAACTCTCGAAGAAGGCGAGGCATACAAAATCATTCTTCGGACTAGCGTTTCAGGCGGCAACGTGCTGAAAGGCTATGTTCAAGCGGTGAGTTCATCGGTAACCGTTCAGAGTGCGGCGTGATAGCGGCGCTTTGATTCGTGCGGAGGGTTTCATGCCCCGACGCTTGCATCGTAATAAAGGGTAGGAAACCCGACTGCTATTACCTTATGAGAACAACATACCTTGATGCTTTGCGTCGAGGTATGTTGATTTAATGATTGTGGGAGGGGAACGCAATGCGTGCGCGGATTGCGTTGCAGTCCGTGTGGAGCGATGCGCGTTTCCCTCCTGTTTTTACTCTTCGCTCGCCAAATCCGCAAGCGAGGAAATGTATTCATTGTGCGCGGCGATGATATGGAATAAATTCCTAATATGAAAACGGCGCGCAGCGACGTATGGATAAAGATAGGGCGCAGATACAGATAAAAAACTTATCTGTGTCCTATCATCTAATATCCGCGTTTATTTGCGTCAAATCCGAAAAAATCTTTCACGCCATCCGCCATCCGTGATGTTTTGCTTTCCTCCCTTTTTTTGTATGTTCTGATGTTTTTAATGATGATATAATAAATTTATGCCAAGCGCGAAGATTTCAAATCGAATACGCCAAGAAAACAGACAAATGACATTTACCGAAATCCTTTCTACATTCCGCGAAACTTCATTCACCGAACGACACAAGGGAAGCCGGTTTGAGAGGCTTATCGCTTCTTGGTTTAGGACTGACCCGCGATTTTCAAACAAACTTGATTTTGTGTGGCTGTGGGAAGAATTTCCTGCGCGGGCGGAATTTGGTGGCAAGGACATTGGCATTGATTTGGTAGCCAAAACTGATACAGGCGAATATTGGGCGATTCAATGCAAGTGCTATGACGAAAACGCCTATATAGACAAAGGCGAAATTGATTCTTTTATCGCGGCATCGGGAAAAACATTTCATAACGATGACGGAAATGTTGTAAAGTTTTCTGCGCGTTATTGGATTTCTACATCGAATAATTGGAGTAATACCGCCGAAGAAGAAGTAAAAAATCAGGACATTCCATTTCAGCGAATAACGCTTGATGAGTTGCAGAATTCAAATGTTGATTGGCAAAAGATTTTTGACGGTGTTGAAGGGAAGTCGGCTGTCGCTGACGGCAAAAATCCGTTTGAACATCAGATGAAGGCTGTGGAAGCGGCGAGAAATTATTTTGCGATGAACGAGCGCGGCAAGATGATAATGGCGTGTGGCACTGGCAAGACATACACTTCTCAAATAATTGTGGAAGATTTTCTTGGCGGAAAAGGGCTTGTTTTGTTTATGGTGCCGTCAATTGCATTGTTGGCTCAGACGCTTAACGCTTGGTGCGCGGACGCGAAAAAGCCCATCAAGGCGGTGTGCATTTGTTCTGACTCGAAGGCGAGCCGTAAAATAAAAAAGGATGAGGATTTTACGCTGGACTCAACGGTGGATTTGGCGTTGCCTGCAAGCACAGACGCAAAGTCAGTTGCGAAACAACTCTTGGCGTATAAAAATCACGATGGGCTTGTCGTGGTGTTTTCAACATATCAGTCTGTTGACGCGGTGTCCGAAGCGCAAAAAGAGATTCTAAAAGAAACGAAAGATGAATACGGCATTTTTGATTTTATCATTTGTGATGAGGCTCATAGAACAACAGGCATAAAACTTAATAATGACGAAGAAAGCAATTTTATAAAAATCCATAAGGATGAAAATGTTCGCGGAAAAAAGCGTCTGTATATGACAGCAACTCCACGCTTGTACACGGACAGCGCAAAAATCAAGGCGAAAACAAATGAACAGATAGATTATCTTTGTTCGATGGATGATAAAAGCATTTACGGCGAAGAATTTTATCGAGTGAGTTTTAGTTATGCGGTGGAGCATGAATTGCTTACGGATTACAAGGTTCTTGTTTTGACGGTGAGCGAAAATGATTTGCCTGCTTCTGTTTTGCAAGATGTGAAGGACGGCTCTAAAACCGAAGTGACAACGAATTACGATGACGCGAGCCGTTTGGTTGGCGTGGTGAACGGGCTTTCAAAATTGCTCAAAGACGATGAAGGCAAAACATGGGAAGCCGATCCCTGCCTTATGAAACGGGCGGTGGCGTTCTGTCCAAAAATCGGGCGAGAAGATGTTGCGGGCAGTTCAAAAAATATTGCGGCGGTGCTTCCTCAAATTGCAAAGAATGTTATAAAAGATGCAAGCGACGAGCGGAAAAAACACATTGTGAGCATCGAGGCAAAACATATTGACGGAAGCATGGACAGCCAAGAGCGCACCGAAATTCTTTCTTGGCTCAAAAGTTTTGTTCACGGCACAATCGGAATTCCTTGTTGAAGAATTTTCGCTGTCATGTTATAATGAAAAAAAGTTTGGCATTGATGTTTGAGTTTTTGAGTTAAAATGAACAGTTAAAAGTTTACGCTGAAATGTCGCCGACAAGTTTAACTCGAGTTTTTTTTTCAGCAACTCGCTTATTTAGTCGCAAGCCTCTGGCTTGCTGACGGTTTCTCATTTCATTGCGAAACGATTTTTTCAGCAACTTGAAAGTTGACGCTTTCTTCGTTGCTGAAAGTTAAAGAACGAGCACAGTGTAGCATACAATCCGACAAGTTACAAGTAGCGTGGCAGTTTAGAGTATAATAGCTATCAGCCAATGAATAGCAAGTAGTAGACGATACGCGATTTTGCGACGAAGCGAAAAATCACAGTAAATGGCAAATTGGCAAAGCGAAATCAAATTCGAAAACTTGAGGGCACACGGCGGATGTGCTTCTTGGGAAATGGCGGCAATCTGCACCGATAAAGGTCGTCCTCTACGCGAGCGACAACGCCATGAGCATCATCGGGCACAATGTTTCCTCGGAATCTTCGGCGGCCTTTTTCGTGCACAAATTTACTGTCGCCGTCAAAATTGAAAGAGCCTTTCTTTTCGTGAACGCGGCATTGCAATAAAGCGCGTAGGTTTCCATGTCCTGTCCGAGCGCGCCCATTTTAGCCCACGCTTTCCATTCGCGTTCGCCTTTGGCATTGTACGCGCTGAAAAAATCGCTCGAGAAGATCATTCCGACACGCGCCTTGCATTTTTTCGAAAACGCAAAATCCATCGCATTTCTCAAAAGCTCGTAATCCGCCGATGGAGAAAAAGTTCCGTCGAGTTCAAATTGATACGCGTAGTTTGAATCTGTGGATGCGCTCATCGCGAGAATAATTTCGCCAGGCGCGATCTCTTTTTGCAATGCGCCGCAAGTTCCGGTGCGTATGATTTTCTGTACGCCGTAAAAATTATAGAGTTCGTAGATGTAGATTCCGGCTGACGGCATTCCCATTCCGCTTGCCATAATGGTAACCGGCTTGGATTCGTAAATGCCGGTAAACGTTTTTATTCCTCGGATGTCGCTGACAACCTTTGCGCCCTTGAGGAATTTTCGCGCGGCCCATTCCGCTCGTTCGGGGTCACCAGGCAAAATTACAGTGGGCGCAATTTGCCCGCGTTTCGCTCGGTTGTGCGGGGTTGGGGTCGCCGCCGCCTCTAAAGAATTTTTTTTATCTGTCATAATATTCCTTCGATTAAAAGTTAAGTCCGCAGGAAACAGGCTTGAAACTTCGCCTAACGGCTCGTTGCCGGAACAGTTTCCGAGGAACCTAATTTCGTCCGCGTGAGCAGCTTGTTGCGGCGCGGGCAACTCAAAAAACGAGTTTTCGGCAAGGCGCTCCGCGCCGACAAACTCGAGGTTAAAATCAGCAACGCGAGTTTTTCGCAAAAAAATAAAGTGAAAAACTCGGCAGCAAGTCTCAAGACTTGCGCACCATTTCCGTGGCAAGTTTAGGCATCGACTATTGATTGAACTTCCTTGCACTTGCAAATCTTTATGTCGCCGAAAAGCCGGCTCTGGTAAATCATCGCCATCTTGAACTTTACGGCCTCGAGAATCGCCATAAACGCGCAAATTATGTCCATCTTGTTTCCGCGCCTCGTTATCAAATCCGTAAACATGCATTCGCCCGATTCTTCGAGCTTTTCGTTCATAAGCGTGATTTTTTCGTTCACGGAAACTTCCTCGTACATGTTCAGGATTTTTTCGTTGGAATATTTGCTGATCATATTGCGGAAAATTTTCTGCATTTGCTGCAAGAGTTCCCAAGTGTCCACACGCTCCCATTGCGACTCGGCGTCGTCGAACGGAAGCATCCTTTGTATTTTTTTGCGTTCGAAAACATAGTCGGAATCGTCTTCCTGTTCCTCCATCAGTTCCGAAAGCCGCTTGAATTTCTGGTATTCTATGAGATGATCCACCAATTCCTGACGCGGATCTTCTATGTCGTCGTCATCGTATGCGACTTCCACCGGCAAAAGCATGCGGCTTTTTATGTAGACGAGTTTTGCCGCCCAACTGTAGAATTCGGAAAGGTCGGTCAAATCCGTGTCCACGAGATTGTCGAGGTAGTCCAAATATTGGTCGGTGATTTGCGCGATGGGAATGTCGTAAATGTTGATTTTGCTGTCGCGGATGAGCGTCCAAAGCAAATCGAGAGGCCCTTCGAATTTTCCGGCAGAATAACTTTTGGTCTTTTTGACGGCGGATTTTTCTTGCGCAGTTTGAACTTCATCTTGAACTTGCTCCATTTTGCAACCTCGATTTTATGAACGGTAAAAAATCTTGTGCCCGAATGATTTTTTCCACACCACCACTTTCGCCCAAAGAAGAAAGCGCGGACGAAATTTCATAGCGACCAAGGCAAAAGATTTTTCCATTTATATTATCGGCGCACTGCGCCGTTGCATTAGTAGAAATTATTGAACCCACCGCTTGCGCGGTTTGTGTATCGACAGTTCCTGTCGTTACATTAGAAGAAGTTATTGAACTCGTCGCTTCCGCGACTTGCGCATCGGAAGTTCCTTCCGTTGCATTAGCGGAAACTATTGAACTCGTTGCTCGCGCGGTTTTGAAATTGTCGAGGATTTCAAGGAGCGGCACAAGGACGAACGCACGCTCCTTCAGGCGCGGATGTGGAACCTGCAAATCGTCTTCGAGGATTTTCTGCGTGCCGAAAAACTCGATGTCGATGTCGAGCGAGCGCGGCCCGAATCGGATTTCCTTTTCGCGATCGCGCCCGAACGCCGCTTCGATTTCGTGGATTTTTTTGAGCAAATCATGCGCGCTGATTCCATCATCCAAAAATCCTACGAGAACCATATTGTAAAAATCTTCTTGATCGAAAACGTACATCGCTTTCGTGCGATAGACCGAAGAAAATTTCACAGCGTGAAGAATTTGTGAAAGTTCGAAGATCGCGCCGCCGAGAATTTCTTTCGGGCATAGATTCGAGAAATTTTTGTTAGAGCCAAGTCCAAGCGCGACAGCCGTCATTTCAGCCTTCTTTAAATTTTCACCGCGAAGCGAAAAACTCGTAAGCAAATCAAAGATTTGCGACACATTTTCAGTGGCAATTTTAAACTCTCCTTAATTTTTAACAGTGAGGAAAGTATCAACTTTCGAACTGTTAAAAAACACGATTTTGCAACGAAGTGAAAAATCGTTAGCAAGCCAAAGGTTGCGACTGAATAAACGAGTTTTGGAACAAAACTCGAAGTAAAAATTGCCGCGCCATTTTCGTGGCAATTTTAAACACTACACTACAAAATGGCGTTCCGCAACACTTACATGCAATAATATCGTTTATACCATGCGGCGAATTCTGAAAGTCCCGTCTCAAGGGAGGTCGAGGGCTTGAAGGCAAAGTCGCGCTCAAGCTCACTTACATCGGCAAATGTTTGGTAGACATCGCCCGGCTGCATTGGCAGGAATTCTTTTTTTCCCTTTTTATTTATAATCCTTTCGCGAATCAAACAATCCTCAAGGATTTCCACAAAGCGCAGCAAATCTTCGGGAGCATTGTTGCCGATATTGTAGATTTTGTACCGTGCTCCGTCTTCCGTTTCTTTTGGAGGCTTTTGCATCACATTGATTACACCCTCAACAATGTCATCGATGTATGTAAAGTCACGGCGCATATCCCCATTGTTGTAAATCTGGATTGGCTCGCCTTTCACCAATTTGTTTGTGAATTTAAAATATGCCATATCGGGACGCCCCATCGGACCATACACAGTGAAAAATCGCAAGCCTGTCGCAGGAATCCCATAGAGTTTGCAGTAAGCGTGGGCCATCAATTCATTTGATTTTTTAGTGGCGGCATAAAGCGAAACAGGATTGTCAACCTTGTCTTCCGTAGAATAGGGAACCTTTTTATTTGTGCCATAGACGCTCGAACTCGAGGCGAACACCAAGTGCTCAACCATGTTGTGGCGGCAGCATTCCAAAATATTGAAAAAACCGATTATGTTGGAATGTATGTAGCTTTCGGGATTTTCAATCGAATAGCGCACACCCGCCTGAGCCGCGAGGTTCACGACAATCTGCGGCTTGAATGCAGCGAAAATCTTTTCAAGAGAAGCCTTGTCCGCAATGTCTACTTTTTTAAAGATGAATTTTTCACCGAATCCCGAAAGCATCTCGAGCCGCTCTTCTTTCAACGAAACATCATAGTAGTCCGTTATGCAGTCAATTCCCATGACCAATCGCGGCGCATCATTCTCCAAAAGTCTTTTACATAAAAAGGAGCCTATAAAACCCGCGGCTCCTGTCACAAGGATTGTTTTATTTTCCAAAGATATCGTCGCCATAAAATAACTATAGCCGAATTTTCAAAAAGATACAAGTAGTAGAAATTGTCGCCAAAATGGCGCGACGATTTGCACTTCGAGTTTTCTGCGAAAACTCGAAGTGCACTGTCCTTTCCGCTTGAAACTTCGATGGCGGCACAAGGTTAAGTGGCTTTATGACCATCAATGTCGGCTTCTGATGCGCATTGATGTCATCTTCCAATGTCCATCAATGCCGGCTTGCGATGCGCATTGATGTCGGCTTGCGATGTCCATCGTTGCCTTCTTGCGAAGAAAAAATGGCAAGCTCAGATGAAATGAAAATTGCGTGAGCAGCATTTCACAAAACTTTTGAATTTCCTTTGTCCACGACAATATTGTAGCCTGTCTCCTGCACGCGTCGCTTCAAATGCTTCAAGTCTTCAGCGGCTTCGTCGATTTTGTTATTATAAAGCGAATATTTTTCGCGCGCGCTTTTCGGCGAAAGGTTCGGCATCAAGACATTCGCGCCGTGTCGCAAGCCCTTTTCGCGTCCGTCCGAACAAAGCGTTCCGAGCGCGGTGGTGGCTGGAAGCAAGACTTTCGGAAACATCAGGCGAATCACAGAAAGAAGGTTCAGAGTTTTTTGAATCGAGCCGCTTGGAAAATTCGCGAACGGAGTCTGGCTGTGCGCGATGAAAGGTCCTATTCCAATCATGTGCGGCTGGAGTTCCTGCATAAAGCGCAAGTCTTCTATTATATTTTCGTCAGTCTGAAAAGGCGAGCCGACCATAAATCCCGCGCCCACTTGAAATCCGATTTCGCGCAAATCAAAAAGGCAACGCTTGCGGTTTGCAAGCGACATTTTTTTCGGATGCAATTTTTTGTAATGAGAATCGCTCGCGCTTTCATGGCGAAGCAAAAACCTGTCCGCGCCGGCATCGAAAAATTTTTGGTACGACGAGCGCGCCCGTTCTCCGATAGAAAGAGTTACGGCGCAATCAGGATTTGCATTTTTTATCTCGCGCACGATTTCACCAATTTCATCGTCGCCAAAAAAATCATCTTCGCCGCTTTGCAAGACGAACGTACGAAATCCAAGCGCGTGCCCCTCCACGCAACATTCCAAAATCTGTTCTTTTGAAAGCCTGTAACGCTCGGCGTTTTTGTTCGAAGCGCGAATCCCGCAATAAAAGCAGTCGTTCTTGCAAAAATTCGAGAATTCAATCAAGCCGCGAATGTAAACTTCGTCGCCATAAACTTTTTTTCGCACCGCGTCCGCCTCGCTCCGCAAATCTTCCAAATCCGTTTCGCTTCGCAAGATTTCCAGAAGTTCGGCATCGGAAAAATTTCTTGGCGTTCCATCTACTTCCCGCACGGATTTTTTTTCTAACATAAGATAAATTTTACGCCGATTTTATTTTATGTCAAGCAAAAAGTCTTGGACGGAGTTGATTGCCGTCCGCCAAATTCAAAAGAAAAAAATTGTTGCGCTTTTGAAAAACCTATTGTATAATAGATGTATTAGGAAATTCTGTTAGTTTCCTAATAGGCTGACAACTTTTCAGGACAAGGCTTGCAAAGTTGCGATGTGCTAGAAGTGCGCATTCGAAGAGCCGAATTTTTCGAATATGTTCAATATGTAAGTCATGACTTTTGACTGTTTAGGAGTTTTATATGAAGACAGTGGATTCCGAAGTAAAAATTGCGAAGGCTCCTCCGCCAAGGCCTATAATTGCCGTTGACAAAGACAAGTGCGTGAACTGCCACCTTTGCATCGCCGTGTGCCCTGCGAAAATGTGCAACGACGGACGCGGCGATTATGTTAGCGTGAACAGCGATTTGTGCATCGGATGCGGCGCGTGCATCGCGGCATGCAAACACGGGGCGCGATATGGCATTGACGATTTTGATTCTTTTATGGGCGATTTGAAGAAAGGAGAGAACATCATCGCCATCGTCGCGCCAGCGGTCGTCGTGTCTTTTCGCGGCAAGGATTTGGAACTCAACGATTGGCTCAAATCTATCGGCGTGAAGGCTGTCTTTGACGTTAGCCTCGGCGCGGAACTCACCACGAAAAGTTATGTGGAGTATATCAAGGACAGAGATCCTAGCATGGTCATTTCCCAGCCGTGCCCCGCGCTTGTGACATATTGCGAAATCTACAGGCCGACACTGCTCAAGTATCTCGCTCCGGCGGACAGCCCGATGCTTCACACGATGAAGATGATTCGCGAATATTATCCTGAGTACAAAGATTGCAAAATCGCGGCGATTTCTCCATGCTATGCCAAGCGTCGCGAGTTCGACGACACTGGCTACGGCGACTACAATGTTACGATGAAATCGCTTGGAAATTATTTTGAAAAGCAGAACATCAGATTGTCTTCTTTCAAAAAAGTGCCTTATGACAATCCCGCGGCGGAACGCGCGGTTTTGTATTCGACTCCGGGCGGTTTGATGCGAACGGCCGAGCGTTTCGCTCCCGGCATTTCAAACCTTACTCGAAAAATCGAAGGACAACCGCATGTCATCGAATATTTCGCCCACTTGAACAAGTCAATTGAAAAGGGCGCGTCTCCTCTTTTCAAGCTGATCGACTGCCTGAATTGTCAGCAAGGCTGCAACGGAGGACCCGGCACTTACAAGACGAACGAACTTTTGTTGGACGAGATGGAATCGTTCGTCGAACAAAGGCAGGCGGCAAGGCGCAAGGAATATGGTTCTGAAAAGTCAAGCAAAAGGTCCGTCAAAAAAATCGACGCGATGCTAAACAAGTATTGGCGCAAGGGCTTGTATCGGCGCACTTACAGCGACAAGAGCGATGTGTTCAAGACAAGGATAAAAAGCCCGACAAAAGAGCAGCTTGATGAAGTCCTAATGCAAATGGGCAAACGCGATGCTCGCGACATTCTCGACTGCCGCGCATGTGGCTACAATTCTTGCGAGCAGATGGCGGTGGCAATCATCAACGGATGCAACAAGCCTGAGAATTGCCATCATTATCTTTCAATGCGCTTCCACGAGTCTTCGGAGGCACGGAATGCCGAAGTTCAGAACATCATCAAAACAATGACGACGGAATCCCTGGGCAAGTTAAGCACAAGCGACGAGGAGGTCGCCGCCGTGCATACGATATCTTCTGAATTGATGCAAAGCGTGACAACCTCTTCCGCTTCCATCGAAGAAATGATTAAAGGCGTATATCAAATCAACGACATTCTCGTGTCGAATTCCGAGAGCATAGAATCTCTTGCTGAAGCGACAGAGACCGGAAAGTCGAATATTGGAGCGGTCGGCGAAATCGTCAGCAAAATCGAAGGTCAGTCTTCGAGCCTTGATGAAATGAGCCGCGTGATTATGAAGATTTCTTCGCAGACAAACTTGCTCGCGATGAACGCTTCAATTGAAGCAGCTCATGCCGGAGACGCCGGACGAGGATTTGCGGTTGTAGCCGATGAAATACGAAAGCTCGCGGACTCTTCAAACAAAGAGGCGAAGAAAATTGCGGAAGTCTTGGGAGAAATTCAGGAACTTGTTTCCGATGCCTTTAAGAAGACTTCTACGGCGCAAAAGCAGATTGGCAACATCGTCACTCTTTCGGGACAGGTTCAAAAACAGGAACTTGTCGTAAAGGACGCCGTTTCGGAACAGGCGAGCGGCGGAAAGCTTTTGCTTGAGTCTTTGGGAAAAATGAACGCGAACACCGTTCGTGTCAATGAGGCGGTCGAAAAACTCAAGAAAACCAACGAAACGATTCAAGATGCCATCAAAAACTTAGGCGAAAAAGGAATCGTTCATTGAAAAACGCGACTTCGCAATTAAGCGAAAAACCGTCAGCAAGCCAAAGGCTTGCGACTAAATAGGCGAGTTTCTGGCAAGGTGCTCTGCACCGACAAAACTCGAGTTAAAACTTGTCGCGCGATTTCAGCGACAAGTTTTAACGTTCAATTAAATGTGGCAGGGGAATTATGGCTGAATTGAGTTTGGAATCCGAGTCGGCGCTCGTCGAAGCGGTTTTGTTTTTGGAAAGCGAGCCGCTTGCGGAAAAGTCCATCGCGAACATTTCGGAACTTTCCGAAGATGTTGTGAAAAAATGCCTTGAAGTTTTGCGGAAAAAATATTCGGAGAAAAATTCAGGGCTTGAACTCGTGATGATTGCCGGCGGATGGGCGCTCACTCCGAAAAAGAAGATTTGGAGCGTGCTCAAAGAACGTTACGGAAGCAAAAGCGAAGGTCGCCTTTCTCGCTCTGCTATGGAAACTCTTTCCATTATCGCGTATAGCCAGCCGATCACTCGCGCCGAAATCGAAGAGATTCGCGGCGTGAGCGCGGACAATATGATCCGTCTTTTGAGCGAGCGCAACTTGATAAAGGAAGTGGGAAAAAAGGATGTGCCTGGAAAGCCCGTGCAGTTCGGAACGACTAAAGATTTTCTGAAATTTTTCCGCTTGAATTCAATCGCGGATTTGCCGCGCCTCGACGAAGAGGAAGCCGAGAGGTTCGAACTTGCGCGATAGAGATTTTTCAGGAAAATCGAATTCGAAGAATTTTGCGGAAAGAAATTCAAATTCACGCGAATTCCGAAATTCGTTAAATTCAAATTTTCGCGCTTCGCAAAACGAAAATCCTTTCAAGGCGGAAGAACGCTTGCAGGCGTTCTTGGCGCACGCTGGAATCGCGAGCCGTCGCGCTTGTGAAAAAATAATTTTGGATGGTCGAGTTACTGTGAACGGCGAGACTGTCACCGCGCTCGGAACGAAAGTAGGGAGGGGCGACAGGGTTTGCGTTGACGGCGAAATCATCGCCGCCTCTGAAGAAAAACGCTACGTCCTTCTCAACAAGCCGCAGGGCTATGTCTGCTCGATGAGCGACGAAAAGGGCAGACCGACCGCCGCCGACTTGATTCGACGTAAGTACAGCGAGCGGCTCTACAACGTCGGGCGGCTCGACATGTATTCTGCGGGGCTTATAATCTTTACGAACGACGGCGACTTCGCGCGGACTATTTCGCATCCCTCGGCGCAAATCGAAAAGGAATACGTGGTGGACACGAGCCTTCCGATTCCGCGAGGGCTTTGCGAGGATTTTGTCCACGGCGTGAGAATCGACAATGTTTTCTACAAGGCGTTGAGCGCGCGCGAACTCAACTCGCACAGGATGGCGGTAGTCCTCACCGAAGGCAAAAACCGCGAAATCCGCCGCATTTTCGAGGCCGCAGAAATCGGCATCAGGCGGCTCACGCGCGTTCGCATCGGCAACCTGAACATCAACGAGATGGACATCGGCGAAATGCGCGAGCTTTACGAATACGAAGTGCGCGAGCTTTTGGCTCTTGCGAAGCACAAGGAACTGTAGGGGGCAGTCGCCCCCTCGCTCGCACTTCGTTGCTCGCTACCCCCACTGCGGGGAGCATCCCCGCAACGCCCCCTGCTTCGGACAAAAAACATTTCGCTAAATTGCAAAGCCCGACAATCTGCCATTTCGAGTGCAGAAAGCACGGCGCAAGCCATGCGCACGGAATGGAGAAATTTTTTTGCGAAATAGCGGCACATAGTGCGCCGCTTTGTCAGCGAGTTTCACTTCGTGAAACTCGCTGTGTTTTGTTTGCTAGTCGTCTACTTCGATGAAATTGGTTCCTCTGAATTCGCAAGGATACTTCTTGCCGTCGAAAGTCACCGTCACTGTTTCATTCGCGATGTCTTCGCTGTAAGAGCCGGTTTTCTTTTCTTCGGAATCTTCTTTTTCGAATACAATGTTGTTGCCAGTGCTGAATTCACCATACCATTGTACACCGTTAAGATAAATCTCAACATCTTCTTTATCAATATAAACTCTTGTTCCGCCAGCATCATACTTAAAGCTGGAATAGAACAGCAAATTTTTCATTCCGGTGAATTTTTCAGTGAGCACCATTTTGCCGTCTTCGTCAAAGTCGTAGCCGTAAGTTAATTTTGCTCCAAAGATTGTGTTCAAATATTTGAGACTCTCTTCTTTAGACAATTCGAATAACTCGTTAATGTCATTGCAATTGCTTTTTTTAATTAGGAAGTCTAAATATTTTTCATAGGTGTCGCACCCAGGATAGTCTTCCTCGAAGTATTCGTCTTCTTTTTTTCTTTCCTCATAATGCCTTTTCTCGCTTTCTCTGAATTCATCTATGGTGAGTTTGGAAAGCAGTTGGTTGTAATTCAGTAGAGTGCCATCGTCATAAGGTGTTTTTTCCACTACCATATAGATTTCTTGTTTTGTTGCATCCCACGTGTACTTGAATACATATTCTAAATCTCCATAATCGTGATATTCCGCAGTGCCGTTGGTTTTCATGACGAGGAAGATGTCGTTGCTTATGTATATTTCTTTGCCTGTGCTGCTATTGCCTGTGTGGAAAGAACCCAATTTGGTTTCGGCTTTTATGGGATTGTCGCCGACTGTGGCGGGAAGGGTGGGACTTGGCGAGCCGCCGTCAGAATCGCTGTCGTTAGAGCAGGATGCCGCGATGAGAGAGAATGCGAGGAGCGCAAGTGCCGCTACCCCCCCCCAATACATCTGAATGTTGTTTTTGTGAACTTTTTCATTAGTTCCTCCTTGAAAAAAAGTCAAGAGCAAAATTACAATTTTGCGATTGGCTTTTTAAGCTTCTTCGTAATGAAATGCCTTCGCAACGAGTGCGTAGCACGAAGTTTCAATCGGAAGAAGCAGTAGATATGCAAGTTTCCAACGGAAACTTGTCATGATAAAAGTGCCGCGCCATTTGTGCGGTGCTTTTATCATGACTCCTAAAATAATTTAATGCGAAATAATTCGCATATTTTTCTATCTTATCATGCAAATGCCCGCATGTCAAGGTCAATTCAGCCAAAATTTTGGTAAGCGCAATCTTCAAAAATTCAGTAAGATTGTATTGACAAAATAAGTAAATTATAATTATAATTTACTTATGCGAATTGAATGGGATTCTGGAAAGGCTAAAACAAATCTTCAAAAGCACAAAGTTTCTTTTGAAGAGGCGAAAACTGTTTTTTATGATGAACAGGCGTTGTTTATTGGCGATCCAGACCATTCTGATTTGGAAGAAGAGAGATTTGTTCTGATTGGGCGAAGCCAAAAACTTCGCTTGCTTGTTGTTTGTCATTGTTATAGAGAAAGCGCGGAAATCATTAGAATAATTTCTGCGAGAAAAGCGACGAAAAAAGAAAGTGGGCAATATAAAGAAAACTCGCTTATTTATATTGCCTGCTCGCGCAGGCCAAATTAAACTTTTTAAGGGAGGCTTAATATGAGAAAAGAATATGATTTTTCAAAGGCGGCAAAAAATCCTTATGCGAAAAAATTAAAAAAACAAATAACGATAAGGATTGACGATTCGGCGATAGACTATTTTAAAGGACTTTCGGACACGACTGGCATTTCATATCAAAACTTGATAAATCTATATTTGGTCGATTGCGCCGAGAGAAAATTACAACTGAAAATCGCGTTTGCCTAAGAGTACCGCGTTCTCATAAAAAGTCTTAAAAAAATGCGAATTTTTTTTAAAAAGAATTTGACAAAAAAACAAAGCTGGTTTATAATTTTAGTAATAATATAATTTCAGGAGGCCTAAAATGGCTAAGGTTGAACTCAAAGGGATTGGCAAAATCTACGACGGCAATGTCCGCGCGGTTTCCAATCAGAACATTACGGTTGAAGACAAGGAATTCTGCGTGTTCGTAGGTCCTTCAGGATGCGGAAAGTCCACGACGCTTCGCATGGTCGCCGGTTTGGAAGACATTTCCGAAGGAAAGCTTTACATCGACGGAAAAGAAATGAACAACGTTCCGCCGAAAGATCGCGACATCGCGATGGTTTTCCAGAACTACGCTTTGTATCCGCACATGAGCGTCTACGACAACATGGCGTTTGGATTGAAGATTCGCAAGATGGACAAAAAAGAAATCGACCGCCGCGTTCAGGAAGCCGCAAAGCAGCTTGACTTGGTGCAGTATCTCAACCGCAAGCCGAAGGCTCTTTCGGGCGGTCAGCGACAGCGTGTCGCCGTAGGTCGCGCGATTGTCCGCAATCCGAAAGTATTCCTTTTCGACGAGCCGCTTTCTAACCTTGACGCGAAGCTTCGCGTTACGATGCGCGCGGAAATCGCCGCTTTGCACAACCGCTTGCAGGCTACGATGATCTATGTTACTCACGACCAGATTGAAGCGATGACGCTCGGCGACAAAATCGTCGTAATGAATGACGGCGTCGTTCAGCAGATTGGCGCGCCTCTTTATCTCTACAACAACCCGATCAACAAATTCGTCGCGGGCTTCATCGGAACTCCGCCGATGAACTTCCTTATGGTGAAGGTTTTGGAAAAGGGCGGAAAAATTGTCGTGGACGAAGGTTCATTCTCCATCGTTCCGACCGAAGAGCAGCAGAAGCGACTCAAGGCTTATGTCGGAAAGGATGTTTACTTCGGAATTCGTCCGGAAGACATCGTTTACTCTGACAAGGCCGGCGAAAACGCGATGCAGATGAAGATTGTGAACAAGGAGCCTCTCGGCGCGGAAACGCATCTTTATCTCAACACGAACAAAGGACAGAACCTCATTGCGAAGACTACCGCCACCGCGCAATTCCGCTTGGGCGAGACGATCACTCTCATTCCAAATATGGAAAAGGCGAAATTCTTCTCCACAGAAGAAGGCGAAGCCAACATCATCGAGGACATCAAAAAAGAGTGGTAATCTGAATATTGCATAAGGTGGGCGTTCGTCCGCCTTATGATTTAAGTATTCAGTCACTATATAAAAACCGGCAAATGGAAACAAGGCCATTGTCGGTTTTTCGCGCACTTTTTCTCGTCGCTAGCGAGTTTCGCTTCGTAAAACTCGTGCTTGTTTTTTCTTGTGCAAATTTTCGTTTTTTAAGCCATTAAGTTTAAGGCTGTATTTGGCTTGACTTTTTTTCGCTTTTTTCATAAAATTCACTTCTTATGGAAAACATTTCAACAAACGATTCAATTCAAAAAAATTCAGTTCAAAGTGAAAACAAGATGGGCACTATGGGAGTGGGGCGGCTTTTGATTTCGATGTCCGTGCCGATGATGCTCAGCATGCTCGTGCAGGCTTTGTACAATATCGTGGACAGCATTTTCGTATCGCGGATTGACGAGGGCGCGCTCACGGCGGTTTCGCTCGCGTTTCCTTTTCAGACGCTGATGATTTCGGTTTGCGGCGGCACGGCGGTTGGCATAAACGCGCTTCTTTCGATGAGACTCGGCCAGAAAAATCAGGACGCGGTGAACAAGACCGCCGTGAACGGCATTTTCCTCGCGCTTTGCGAGTACGTGCTTTTCGTGGTTGTGTGCCTGATTTTCGTCGAGCCGTATTTGAAAAGCCAGACGCAAAATCCGCTCATCATAGAATACGGCCGGACATATTTGAACATTTGCATGATTTCTGGTTTCGGGCTTTTTTTCGAGATGACGCTTGACCGCCTTTTGCAGTCGACGGGAAGAACTTTCTACGCCATGATAACGCAGTTCACCGGCGCGATCACTAACATCATCTTCGACCCGATTTTGATTTTCGGGCTTGGACCGTTTCCAAAAATGGGAATCGCGGGCGCGGCGGTGGCTACGGTCGCGGGGCAGATTCTGGGCGCGCTCCTTTCGCTTTACTTCAATTTGCGTAAGAACGTGGAAATCAAATTCCGCTTCAAGGGCTTTCGTCCCGACCCTATTATTATCGGACAGATTTACAAGGTGGGACTTCCTTCGATCGTGTTGCAGGCCGTCGGCTCGGTTACGACTTACGGAATGAATTTGATTTTGGGCACGTTCAAGGGAATCGCCGACACGGCAATAGCGGTTTACGGAGCGTATTTCAAGCTGAACAGTTTCGTGTTCATGCCGGTGTTCGGTCTGAACAACGGCATGGTGCCGATTATAGCGTACAATTACGGGGCGCAGAATCCAAAGCGCATAACGAAGACTGTCGCGTTGAGCGTTTTGTGCGCGTTCTGCATTATGAGCGTGGGATTGATTTTGTTCGAAACGATTCCCGCCACGCTCTTCTCTCTTTTCGATGCTTCCGAACAGATGCTGTCGATCGGCGTGCCCGCGCTCAAGATTATCGCGCCGAGCTTTTTGGGGGCGGCGTTGTGCATCGTCCTTGGCTCTGTTTTTCAGGCGCTGGGAAACGCCGTATATTCTATGATTGTTTCAATCGCGAGGCAACTTTTCCTGTTGCTTCCGAGCGCGTACTTCCTTTCGCTTTCGGGAGTGATTCACAATGTGTGGTGGTGCTATGACATCGCGGAAGTGCTTTCGCTCTTGCTCTCGCTGTTTTTCCTTGCGCGGACATATAGGAACAAAATCAAGCCGCTTTCGCAAAAGGCTTGACAGAGGCGACGCGCGGAACGCGGACTTTTTATGTCCGCGTCCTGTCTTTTCTATCCGAGTTTATCTGTGTCTAATCATTCATTGCAAATCCTCAAGACTGTACAACTTTCCGCGCGAAAGCCTTCCGGTCTTGAGCGCGTCGTCTAGACTTTTCAGCGCGCGAACCGCGCCCATCGCAAAACCTTCGCGGCTTCTCGCGGTGTGGCGTATTTCGATTGTGTCGGCCGGTCCGTCAAAAATCACGCTGTGCGTTCCTGGAACACTTCCGCATCTTGTAGAAGAAACATGGAGCGCATTTTTCTGCGGCTTTTCGTGAAATGCGTCCGTTTCGATTTCGGTCTTTTTGGAAGTGTTCGCCAAAATGCGCCGCGCGATTTCCAAAGCCGTTCCGCTCGGACTGTCGGCTTTTTGCGCGTGATGCATTTCCCAAGTGGCGATGTCGTATTCGGAAAAAGGCTCAAGTATTTTCACGGCTTCTTCTACGATTCGGAAAAACATATTCACGCCGGTGGAAAAATTCGACGAGCGCAAAACCGTGCCGCCGGTCTTTGCCGTCAAATCCACGATTTCATTTTCGCTTCTAGCCCAGCCGGTCGTTCCCACGACAAGCGGAATCCCGAGCGGAACGAGCGCGCGAAGATTTTCCATTACGATGGACGGATTCGTGAATTCGATAATCCCGTCCGTGCCGCTTCCTTTTACCGCGCGCGCCAAATCGTCGGCGTTCGCATTTTTCACGTCCGCGTCCTCGGCGAAAGGATCAATCGTAACGACGACTTCGTTTCCCAAATTTTCGGCGGCGCTTTTGAGCAAGTGCCCCATCTTTCCAAAACCGACCAAAGCGATTTTCATTTTTCTTTAACCTCACTTGAAAAAAAATATTTTAAATTAAATAAGAAACACCTGAATATATGAACATTTGTTTATATATTACATTTTGACGAAACTTCGCTTCACCAAAATTTTTGCTGGCAATCCAGTCAATTCTATTTTTCAAAAAATTCCGCGTGGAGCGTCCGCACTGCCGTGTCGCATTGCTCATCGTCCACGACTATGCTCACGTTCACTTTGCTCGCGCCCTGCGAAATCATCTGCGCGTTTATTCCAGCCTGAGAAAGCGAGGAAAGCCCGCGCGAAAGGATTCCGCTCGCTTTCGACGAATCGCAGATTATGCTTACGATTGATTTTCCTCCTTGAAGGGCGACTTGCGCCACGCGCGAAATGTCTTCCACAAGTCCGCTCAAATCCGCCTTTGTGTTCACAGTGAGAGAAACCGAAACTTCTGACGTGGCAATCAAATCCGCCGAAACATCCCATTTCAAAAACTGGTTGAAGATGTGCGCCAAAAATCCAGCCGCTCCGAGCATTTCCGCGCTCACTATGTCAATGAGCGTTACATGCTTCATGGAAGTTATCGCGCACACTTCCGCGCGGGCGGACGAAAGTTCCTTTACAATTTTTGTGCCTTCGCTTTTTGTATTGTAGGAATTTTTCACGCGTACAAGAACTCCGCTTTTCAAGCAAGGCTGCATCGAGCGCGGATGCAAGACTTGCGCTCCGAACATCGCAAGTTCCTGCGCTTCTTCATAAGTTACTTCGCCAACGGTTCGTGCCGCAGGGCAAAGTCTCGGATCGGCGGTCATGATTCCGTCCACGTCCTTCCAAGTTTGGATTTCTTTTGCGCCTAAAGCCGCGCCGATTATCGTCGCGCTCAAATCCGAGCCGCCGCGTCCGAGGGTCGTGATTTCGCCTTTTTTGTCTTTTGCGATGAATCCAGTGACAATCGGAATTTCATTTGTCTCGCCATCGCAATAAGATTTCAAGGCTTTCGGAATTTCATGCCAAACTTCGTCCAAAAGCTCGGCCTTCGTGAAATTGCTGTCGCTCACGATTCCTGCGTCCCAAGCGTCGTAGAAAGCCGCGCTTATTCCAAGCTTCTTCAAATAAGAAGCCATAATTCGCACGCTCATCCGCTCGCCGAACGAAACTAGGTAGTCACGCGCTCGCCTTGTCGATTCCCCTAGCATCAAAATGCTAGTGAGAAGTCGCCGCAATTCCGCGAGCAGGCTTTCCACGCATGCAAAATCAATTCCCAATTCTTGCGCGGTCTCGCGATGAAGATTTACTATTTTACCGATTTCGATTTTTTTGCCTAAAGCCAATTTTTCCGCCTCGAGCAAAAAATCCGTCGTGTCGCCCATCGCGGAAAGCACGACCACAGGACGCTCGTTTTCATAAGTGCGAATTATTTCTGCCACGCGTTGGATTCTCTCCGCGTTCGCCACGGAAGAGCCGCCGAATTTCATAACTATCATAATTGTATGATAACGAAAATTTACTTTTTATGCAATGCGGACGAAATTAAGTCCCTCGGAAATCATTTCGGCAACGAATCGTCAGGCGAAGTTTCAGGCCTGTTTCCTGAGTCCTAATTTATCTATGGAAGAAATTCACGTGATTGGCTATGAGCGGGCGGCGCAAATTCCTCGTCCGATTTTGACGTTTTGCGCGTTTTTCTCTTGATTTTATTCAAGAAATTTGCTATATTTTAAACTGAAATACTAGCGGGGATTCTCCGCGAGAATTTTATTTTAAAGGAGCAAAGTTATGACAATCAATGACATCAAGCACCCGAAGATCAAGGCTTGGGTGGAAGAGTGCGTCGCGATGTGCGAGCCGGATGAAGTTTACGTTTGCGATGGTTCGACGGCCGAATACGACCGCCTCATGAAAAAATGCGTTGACGCGGGGCTTGCCACTCCGCTTACGAAAAAGCCGAACAGCTTCCTGTTCCGCTCTCTTCCCAGCGACGTGGCTCGCGTGGAAGGCCGCACTTTCATTTCATCCGTAAAGCAGGAGGATGCCGGTCCGACGAACAACTGGATTGACCCGAACGAACTCAAGGCGACGATGAAAGGCCTTTACAAGGGATGCATGCACGGACGCACGATGTACGTCATCCCGTTTTGCATGGGACCGCTCGGCTCTCCGATTTCCAAGAACGGAATTGAAATCACCGACTCTGAATATGTCGTTTTGAATATGGACATAATGACGCGCGCGGGAAAAGCCGTCCTCGACATTCTTGGCACTGACGGCGAATTCGTTCCGTGCCTTCACTCCGTGGGAAAGCCGCTCAACAACGGCGAAACCGATGGCGGCGTTTGGCCTTGCGCCGATGTGGAGCACAAGTACATCAGCCAGTTCCCGGAGGAACGCTTGATTTGGTCTTACGGTTCAGGATACGGCGGAAACGCCTTGCTCGGAAAGAAATGCTTCGCGCTCCGAATCGCGACTGTTTTGGCTCGCGACGAAGGCTGGCTCGCCGAGCATATGCTCATTTTGAAACTGACGAATCCGCAGGGCGAAGTGAAGTACGTTACTGGCGCGTTCCCCTCCGCTTGCGGAAAGACTAACCTCGCCATGCTCATTCCGACAATCCCCGGCTGGAAAGTCGAGACTGTCGGCGACGACATCGCTTGGATGAAATTCGGCGAGGACGGACGCTTGTACGCCATCAACCCTGAGGCTGGCTTCTTCGGAGTCGCTCCCGGAACTTCGGAGGAAAGCAACAAGAACGCCCTCATTTCTGCGGAAAAGAACACGATTTTCACAAACTGCGCTTTGACGGAAGACGGCGACGTTTGGTGGGAAGGAATCGGATATCCTGCGAAAGGCAAGTTGGTTGACTGGAAGGGCAACACTCGCGACGCCCTGCCGAAAGACAAGTCTCCGAAAGGCGAAGAATTCGCTCACCCGAACGCGCGCTTCACCGCGCCCGCCAAGCAGTGCCCCTGCATCGCGAGCGACTGGGAAGACCCGAAAGGCGTTCCGATTTCCGCGATTTTGTTCGGCGGAAGGCGGCCTTCAACCGTTCCGCTCGTTCATCAGGCGAGAAACTGGAATCACGGCGTGTTCCTCGGCTCAATCGTTGGCTCGGAAATCACCGCGGCTTCGACAATCGATGCTTCGCAGGTGGGAAAAATCCGCCGCGATCCGTTCGCGATTCTGCCGTTCTGCGGCTACAACATGGGCGACTATTTCCAGCATTGGATTGACGTGGGCAACGCCGCGAAGGACAAGGACAAGCTGCCGAAAATCTTCTATGTGAACTGGTTCCGCAAGGACGACGACAACAAGGATTTGCCGGGCGGATTCATGTGGCCGGGCTACGGCGAAAACAGCCGCGTCCTCGCGTGGATTTTCGACCGATGCGACGGAAAGGACAACGCCATCGACACGCCGATCGGACTTATGCCGAAAGATGGCGCGCTCAATTTGGACGGACTTTCTGACGTGTACAAGGCGCAGATTCCCGAAATCACGAAAGTGGACGCTGAAGGCTGGAAGAAGGAAATCAAGGACATCCGCGAGAACCACTATCCGAAGTTCGGAAAGCACTTGCCAAAAGAGCTGTCAGAATGCCTTGACGACCTTGAAAAGAGGTTGAACGCTTAAGGAATATGTCCGCGAGTTTCGCGAAAGCGAAACTCGGTAAGCAGCCGCAAGGCTACGACATGACCTTGAAAAGAGGCTCAACGCGTAGAAAAAAGTTTGCATAATAAAAGGTGCAGTTTCGCGAAAGGAACTAGACGCGGATGAAAAGGATGGGACGCAGATAATTTATAATTTTTATTATTTGTCTGCGTCTTATCTGTAAAATCTGCATTAAATTGTTTTTTAATATGAAAAAGTCCGCTTCTTTTGAGGCGGATTTTTTTATTTCGCGCTCGGGAGTTTCATTTTTTCTGTTCGCGCTATTGAAGTTTTTTTTTGTTTGTGTTAGTATATTTGTATAGAGGAAAATATGAGTCATCTTTTAGAGTCGCTGATGTTGGTATGCTTTGGTCTTTCTTGGCCAATCAATGTTTGGAAGAACTGGAAGGCTGGTAGCACTAGAGGAATGAGCCTTAGGTTCACGATGCTTATAATCGCTGGCTATTTGTGCGGAATCGCGGCGAAGTTTGTGAATGACGATGTGACGGCGCATCCCATCGTCTTTGCTGTCTATGTACTCAACCTGTTTATTGTTTCCATCAATGTGTTCGTGTATTTCCGCAATAAGAAACTGGACGTGAAGAGATACGGACTAAAAGACAACGCCAAAATCCGCAGACAGCTTGAAGTGATGAAAGAAAGGCTCGAGAGCGAGATTCACCTAAAGCAGGAGATTATCGACGAACTTGAAAAGTCAATCGACGCCCTTGAAGTGCGCGGAAGCCCGATAGACCTTCGCGATGACTTGGTGCGCCACAACAGGGAGATGACCGATTTGCTCAAACGGCACAACGATGTCACCAAGCACCTGAAGACCATTGGGTGAAACGCTGACCGCAAAGGGTCGCGCTGGTTTCGGCAGGCTCAAGTGCCGCGCATTGCATAATGGATTCGCCGTCAGGATAGACACGGTTCAAAAATGCGCGTGGAATGAAAAACATCATGCGGGTTTGAACCGTGCTAGGTGCGCGAAAAAAAGCCCGCCCGAAAGCGGGCGGACTGTGATGTAATGCAAAAGCGCGACTAGTTTTGTACGATAATTTTTCCAGATGAATCTTTTACAGTAATTGACTTAAGAAATTCCTTATCACTGGCGCTCATAACAGAAATATCATTCCACTGTTCTGCAGTGCCTTCAAAGGTGATGGTCTGCAAGGCTGTACAGTTATTGAATGCATTATCAAATTTTTTCAATCCAGACGGAAGTTTGATTTCCTGAAGGCTGGTGCAGTTTGAGAATGTGCCCAACATTCTTTCAACAGTGCCGAAACCGCTCAAGTCCGCGCTTTCCAAGGCGGTGCAACCATCAAATAGATAAGATGGATCAAAGTCTTTGCCGTCAGTTTTGACAATGTTCTTCAGTACCGCGCTCGTGAGCTTCGTGCAGTTTTTGAAGCTGAAGTTGGTTTCCAATGCAACGCCGTCCAATTCTATGGTTTGTATGTCCGCGCCGATAAACGCGCCTTCCTTTATGCTCTTTACCGTCGGGGGAATCGTGTAGTCAGACGATGAATTCGTCACAAAGTATAATTCCGTTCCGTCCTTTGAAAGAAGCATGTTGCCGCTGTCGTTTGTCTTGAAGTGCGGATTGTTCTCGTCAACGATGAATTTGAAGGGGAGACCTTTCGTGCGTTTGTCATACACTGGGAAAGGCCAGAAGCCCGCTTTCTTGTCGCCAAATGCAAAACCGGTATTGATTTTTTTTACACTAGATGGGATTTTTATGCTTTTTAAATTTGGATATATATCATCAGTGAACATAGAAAAATTGGGAAAAGTATGTTGTTCGCCTATTGTCGTGGCACCCTCGGGGATAACGACATTTTGTGGCACATCATCCACATCTTGTACAATGAGGTTGCCATTTTCATCGACAGAAAGCCAGTATTCCCATACCGCGTACAACACAATATTTTCGATAAGCATGAAATTTTCTTTCGCGTCCTCATATTCCGCTTCTTTTGACGAAGCGTCCTTCGCCCAGCCTTTGAATGTGTGGCCTTCGATTGAAAAGGCGTTCTTTGCAAGTGTAATATATAATTCAGTGGATGATTGCGGCGGCATCGATCCTTGCGCCGTGAAGCCCTCCGGCGCGTTTACCATGAATGTAATGGTGTGCTTGTTTTCTTCAGGTGGAGTTCCCTCTTTTTCCCACACGGCGTACAGCGTGATGTCGACGGTAATAGTAATTTCCTGTTCGTCCGTGTACTTCGCCTCTGTGGCTGTTTGGCTATCCGCCCAGCCTATGAACTTGTAGCCCTCGATTGAAAAGGTGTTTTTGGTGAGTGTCTGCGCCGTTCCCTCTGTAAAGGTTTGCGCTTCCATTGTTCCGCTTACGGAAGTGTCCTTTGGCGCGTTCGCGTTAAAAGTGACGGTGAATGTTTCCTCGATCGGATCAGGCGGCGGCGTTATACCCCCCCCCCATTATCCGAATCAAGCTCGCTGGAACAGCCGACGAGCAAAAGAAATGCCATCGACAGACTTAAAATTTTTTTCATTGTATATCTCCTATTTTCGTCGCGCAAAATGCGGACGAAGTTTTATGCTACTATTCTAGTGCAAAAAAAGTGTTTGTGCAAGTGAAAAGGATGAATTGCAATGTAAAAGTTTGAATTTTCTCATTCTATCACAAAATGCGTTTTTTTTTCAACTCGTTTTCGCGCGCTATTGAATATTTTTTGTATTTGTGATATTATATTCGGGAATAAAGGTCTGTTTTGCGAAGAAGCAAATCTTGCGGCAAAGTTTTAAAAGCAACGACAAAATGCTGTCGTTGCTTTTAAAACGAGTTTTTGCTTCGCTAAAAACTCGCCATTGGACTTGTCTGCTCACGCAGACGAAATTAGAGTTTTGAAAAACTGAAGTTTTTCAAAACTCTAATTTTTAAGAACCTTTCTTTTAAATTGCTTTTCAAAAAAGGAGTTTTTTTTATGGAAAAGTTTGAAGCGATTTTGGGAAAAATCGACGATGTTGTTTGGGGACCGATTTTGATTGTCCTCATTTTGGGAACTGGAATTTTGCTGACCGTGCGCACGAAGGGCGTTCAGTTCAAAAAGTTGGCGCGCGCGCTCAAATCGATTATGCAAAAGCCTTCGGGAGGCAAGGGCGAAGTCTCAAGTTTCGGCGCGTTGTGCACCGCGCTTTCTGCGACGATCGGAACCGGAAACATCGTGGGCGTTGCCACGGCGATTGCGGCGGGCGGACCTGGCGCGCTTTTTTGGATGTGGCTCGCCGCGCTTTTGGGAATGGCGACGAAATACGCCGAATGCATGCTCGCTGTGAATTTCCGCCAAGTGAGCGCGGACTGGCATGTTTTGGGAGGTCCTTTCTATACGATTGAAAAGGGAATGGGCAAAAAATGGAAGTGGCTCGCCGTGCTTTTCGCGGTGTTCGCGATGCTCGCCGGTCTTTTGGGAATCGGAACGATGACGCAAATCAACGGAATCACGAACGCGGTGAAAGGCGTGTTCGACCCGAACAATGCGAACATCGCCATTACGATTGGCGGCAACGACATTTCTTGGGCGGTGGTAATCGCCGGCTTGCTCGTAACTCTTTTCGCGGCTCTCGTAATCATCGGCGGAATCAAGCGCATTTCCAAAGTCGCCACGTTCATCGTGCCTTTTATGGCGGCGTTGTACCTTGTCATCGGCGCGTTCGTCATTATGTTCAATTTGAGCCATGTCACGGAAGCTTTCCAGGAAATTTTCCGCGATGCGTTCGGCGCGCGCGCGATTGGCGGCGGCGTTCTTGGCGCGCTTGTGGCGGCGATGCAAAAGGGAATCGCGCGAGGAATTTTCTCAAACGAGGCGGGTCTCGGCTCTGCTCCCATCGCGGCTTCGGCGGCGCAAGTGGAAGAGCCTGTGGCGCAGGGATTAGTTTCGATGACGGGAACATTCATCGACACGATTGTGGTTTGCACGATCACAGGGCTTTCCATCGTCATTGCGGGGCTTGTGCCGGGCGGCGAGTGGGGCGCGAATTTCATCCGCGGCGGCTCAATGCTTTCTGGAGGCGACCTTTCCACGGCGGCGTTCATAACGCTTTTCGCGAACGTTTTCGGACAAAGCGCAGGACTTGAACTTTTTATCCGCGTAATCATAATGGTGTGCCTCGCGTTCTTCGCGTTCACTACGATTTTGGGATGGGATTATTACGCGGAGCGTTCGATTGAATATCTTGCGGGCGGAAAAATGTCCGTCGTCATGGTCTACAGAATTTTGTACATCGTGGCGGTCTTCATAGGACCTTATCTCACGCTGAGCGCGGTTTGGACGATTGCGGACATTACGAACGCGCTTATGGCTTTGCCCAACATCGTTTCGCTTATCGCTTTGAGCGGCGTTGTCGCGAAGATGACCGACGAATATTTCAAAAAATATCCGCACTTGGATATGATTGAACCGATTGACTGATTGTCATATAAAACCTCTTGCAAAAAAAATCGCATTGCCTTAAAATGGCAGTATGAAATATTTCGTGCTTGGCATTGCGGTTTTGATGTATGTTTTGGTGATAGCGTTTCAGGATAAAAAAGTCTGGTTTACGAGCGCGGCGGCTTTGATTCTTGTCGTATTGGGAATGATCGTTCCGAATGGCGTTTTCGCTCAAGGTGCGGGCGAGTCCGCTCCGTATTGGCTTTATGTCTTGTCGCATTGTCTTTGTGAAATCATCAATTGGAATGTCCTGATGATTTATGTGGGAAGCATGGCGATCGCCGCGCTTTTCATTTATTCGAAAGTTCCGTCAAGAATCGCGGACGCAATCATCGATAATTCTCCGAACACAGGAATCGCCATCGTGCTGATTTTGGCGATGACAGGAATAATTTCCATTTTCGTGGAAAATGTGGCTACGGTTTTGGTGATGGCTCCAATCGCGCTCGCGCTCTGCAAAAAATTGAAATTGAATCCGACAAATTTCTTGCTGGGACTTGCCGTAATGTCGAACCTCGAAGGAACCGCGACTCTCGTGGGCGATCCGCCTTCTATGATTTTCGCAAGTTATGCCGGCTACACGTTCAACGATTTTTTCATGCACGAAGGGAAAATTTCGATTTTCTTTTTCATACAGGCGGGACTCATAGTCGGTTGCGTTTTTTTCTATTTGATTTTCCGAAACGAGAAGGAAAAAGTTCAAGTGGAAAAAACTCAAGTCGTTTCAGCGTTTCCCGCAATTTTGCTTTTGGCGATGATTTTCGGCTTGGCGGCAATTTCGTTCTTGAAAATCGAGCTGCCTTTTTTTTCGGGCGCGTTCGTTTTCTTCCTCGGCGTGATCGGCATAATTTGGTTTATGGCGGCGCAAAAAAAATCGCGCGGCGAAGCGTGGAAGATGATTCGCGATTTGGACTGGGAGACGATTTTTTTCCTGATTGGGATTTTCGTCGTAGTCGGCGCGTTGAGCGAGTCGGGCTTGCTTTCGGACTTCGCGCAAATTTTGAGCGGCGTCATCGGCGGAAGTAGGTTCGCGGGCTTCGTTCTGATTTTGCTTGTCTCTATAATCCTTTCAGGTTTCATCGACAATGTGCCGTACATAATCGTTATGCTTCCCGTGGCGAAATCCCTCGCGCTTTCGGTCGGAGCGAGCGGCGAACTTTTTATGTTCGCGCTTTTGATTGGCTCGTGCCTCGGCGGAAACCTCACGCCTTACGGCGCGTCGGCGAACGTGGCGGCGATGGGCATCTTGAAAAAGGAAGGCTATCCGATGCGTTTTTCAGGATGGCTCAAGCTCGGCGCGCCTTTTACGCTTTTGACCACGGCGGCCGCTGCCTTGCTTTTGTGGTTTGTTTGGGCGTGATTTGCGCGGAGGGTTTCATGCCCCGACGCTTGCGTCGAGGGTTGTTAAAAGGCGTACGAAAATAAAATGCCTCAGATGTGAAGTCTGAGGCGTTCGCATAGGAAATGTTTTAGACAGAAACTTCCTTTGAAACATAGTCACCGTCGCTGTTTCCGTACACGCTTGTAAGCCAGTCGTCAGGAGAAGTCGTATCCCTTGAAATGCTGTTTGAACCGCTGTGCTTCAAAATGTCCTCTTGCATTTCCTCATCGGTCATGGATTCAATGCCGTACTTTTCTTTAAGTCTATGCAATTCAACCCGCTTTTCTTCGAGTTGTGCTTCATAACTTGGGTCTTCTTGCATTTTGTTGTACAGTTCTTCACATTCGTCAAGAAGCGCGCGGTATTCCGCAGGAAAATCTGGCGGCTCGACAATGATGATTGCCCTTTCACTTGGCATACTGTCGCCAAGATTTTCTTGTGATTGAGAACAACTCGCAATGGCAATTGCAAACAGAATGCTGACACTAGCCAGCACAATAGATTGTTTTTTCATAAAACACCTTATTTCATGAAAAGATATGTCAATTATATAATAATTTGATGTTTATGTCAATCACTTGAATAAAAGGCGGCTTTTGTGATATAATCTTTCGCGAAATGTTTGCCTTGAAATTTGCTTTTAGGAATATAATTTCTCGAAAAAGTTCGCTCGTGATAATTTTGTTCGTGGCGTTTTCGATCGCGCTTCTCGTGATGGCCAACGCGATTTTCGACGGCACTCGCACGGGAATCGAAAAGACGTTCAGCGACAATTTTACCGGCGACATCGTGATTCGTCCGAAGGCGCAGTTTCCGATGAGCCTTTTCGGTGACGAGACTCCGATTACGGGCGAACTGTCCGATTTGCCGCAATTGATTCCTTTCGGTGACATCTATGATTTTGTAAAGGCGAGTCCGCTTGTCGAAGAGGCGGTTCCTCAAATTACGGGACAGGCGGTTTTGCGCGTGAGCAATCGAAATGCGCCCGGATATTTTTTCGGTGTCGTAGGCGATGAATACCTTGAACTTATGCAGGGAATAAAAATTGTCGAAGGCTCGCCTTATCGCGCGGGCGAAGACGGCATAATGCTTTCGACGGAATTTGTAAAAAAAGTAAAATCGGATTTGGGCGCGGAACTCCATGTGGGAGACATTTTGCAGGCGGCTTCTTTTACGGGAACTTCTTTCGCCTTGCGCGCCGCGCCTCTTCGCGCGATTTATGAATATTCCGTGCACAACGATTTGCAGGACAGGATAGTTTTGATTTCTCCGGGAATTCTCCGCGAGCTTGTCGGTTTGGGCACGACTGAAATCGATCCCGCGCTTTTTACGGAGGAAAATTCAGGGCTTTTGGAAATGGTTTCCGACGGTTCCATAGACGATTTATTTTCTGGAGAGGACAGCGATTTTGAAGGCTCCTATGACGCGCCCCCGCCCGAAGAAAATTTAGGTCTGGAAACAAGCGCGGAACTTGCCTCCGACGACAAGAACGCGGAAACGATTTGGAATTATATAGTCTGCTCTGTCTCAGAAGGCGTTTCGCCGCGCGTGGCCATCAGAAAGATGAACGGCGAGTTTTCAAAACGCGAATGGCAGGTCGAAGCCGTGAACTGGCGTGCCGCGGCGGGAATGCTCGCGCAGTACATTTATTGGATGCGCCTTGTCTTCAACATAGGGCTTTTGATCATAATCGCCACCGGCTACATCATCGTAAACAATACCCTTGTAATAGCCGCCCTTGACCGCAGCGCGGAAATCGGCGCGTTGCGCGCGATCGGAGCTTCAAGGCGTTTTATCGGGATGGAATATTTGCTTGAAACTTTGATGCTCACTGTCACCGCGGGAATCATCGGATGCATCCTCGGCGTGATTGGGAATTCGCTTTTGTCGGGCGGTGCGGTGACATTCACGAATTCTTATTTGATTCAGCTTTTCGGCGGCTCGACTTTGCACACCGTGGTTTCCGCATCGAACATTTTTTGGGGAATGATTTTGTCGCTCGCGCTCGCGCTCGTCGCGTGGATTTATCCTGTGCAAATCGCGCTCGGCACAAGCCCTGTCGTGGCGATGGAGGCAGTTAGATGAAAGGCCTTTATTTGAATTTTGCCGTGAAGTCGCTCGTGAACCGCGCTCGCCAATATCGCTCGCTTTTTGCCGTGAGCGCGATCGGCGTGTGCATAATGCTTTCGGTGCTGATGATTACCGACGGAATGCTTGATTCGATGATGGAAAAAATGCGCCAATATTATGGCGGCGATTTTATGATTTTGGGCGGCGTCAAATATGTCGATGAAAATCACTCTGAATACACGATTGAAAATTCTCAAAGGATGCTCGATGCTCTCAAAGAAATTCTTCCACAGAATGCCGATGTTTCCGTTCGCATTACGCAGACCAACGGCGACAAAAGTTTTTTCTTTGAAGGCACGGGCGTAAAGCAGCGCACCTTTCACGGCGTGGATTTTGAGAATGAGAGTGCCCTTTTTCAAAAATTCACTTTTGTGGAAGGAAACGCTGAAGTGCGGGCGGATCATGACGGAGTCGTGATTTCGCTCCCGGCGGCGCGGAAATTGGGCGTTCACGCCGGCGACGAGGTGACGCTTTTCTTTGAAGAAGATGGTCTCAAGAACACGACTATGCTTGTGGTTACGGGCATTTTTCAGGATTCAAGCGTTTTCGGAATGTACACTTCCTATATGGATTATGAAGCCGCATTGAAAGTTCTTTCTTTTGACGGAATAAACGCGATCGACAAAATATGCGTCTATTATAAGAACGGCTCGCCTTCCGCCGGTGAAATTCGCCGCGTGCAAAATGAATTGGAAAAGCGTTTCAAGATGTTTCCGCTTTCGGATGACAAGGAAAAATGGCGCGACTACGATAAAGGACCGGATGAGGAAATATACGGACTTATTCCGCTTTCGGCGAATATTTCGGAACTGCAAATGCTGTCGTCCGCGCTGCACGCCATAGTCGCGCTGATTGTCGCGATGCTTGTCCTGATAATTTCCGTGGGCATTTCGAGCACCTTCCGCGTCATCGTGATGAAGCGCGCCGTGGAAAGCGGCACGTTCCGCGCTTTGGGAATGAGGCCTTCAGGATTGATGATGCTCTATTTTACAGAAGTTTTCGTGCTGCTTGTTTCCGGCTGCGCGATTGGATTTGCGCTTTCGCTCGTCGTAGTAAAGATAGTGTCGGTGTTCAACCTTTCTTTCATGAGCGGATTCGACTTGTTTTTGACGGGAGGGCGTCTTGCTCCGAGCCTTTATGGCATCAAGGCGATTCTTTTGGTGGCCATAATTTTTGTAACTACGCTGGGCGCGGTGTTGTTTACTTTGCGTAAGCTCGTTCATATCAGCCCTGTGGGCGCATTGTCCACGGTAACTTGATGAAACAAAAGCCCGCTAAAGCGGCGCGACGTTTTTATTTTATGGAGATATGATAAAAACACCGCTGAAATAGCGCGGCATTTTTATCATGACAAGTTTGCGTTGCAAACTTGCATATTAACCGCTGTTTCCGCTTGAAACTTCGACAGCAAGTCTTTGACTTGCATACTTGTTGCGAAGGCATTTCATTGCGAAACAGCATAAAAAATCATTGCGAAAGTCGCAATTCTTTCGAATTGCTAACAATTTCGCTCTTGATTTTTTTATGGAGAAAGAAAAATTATGAAAAAAATTATTTTGATATTGAGCGCGATTTTTTTTGTGATGCCGATTTTCGCGCAGGAAATTCCGCTTGACGAGGCGAAGGAATTTCTAAAAAAGGCGGATGAAAAAACCGGATATTTTGGAACGGACTTTACGGGCGAATATGTGCTCACGCAGGAAAAGCACGGGCAGGGCAGTTCCATTACCAGCGCGATAATGTACCGCCGCGACAGCAAGTCTATGTGTACGATTCGAATAACGGGACCGGATTCGGACAAAGGCAAGGGCTACGTTCAGTTTGACAAGAACATTTGGTTTTATGATCCGGCGAGCAGGCAGTTTACTTTCAGCGCGGGGCGCGACAAATTCCAAAACACGAATGTAAACAACAGCGATTTGCGCCCGCAACATTATTCTGAGCAGTACGACATCGCTCGCGCGTATTACGAAAAGCTCGGCAACTACGAATGCATCGTGTTCGAGCTTTCTGTCACGAAGAAAGCCTCGAAAGTCGCGGATTATCCGAAACTCAAGTTGTGGATAACGAAAGACGATTTTCTCATACGCAAGCGTGAGGACTACAGCCTTTCGGGGCAGCTTTTGCGTGTAACCGCGATTCCGAGCTATCAAAAAGTGGAAGGTCGTTCGGTGCCCGCGAAAATGGTGATTCAGGACAGGTTGCGCGCGCAGAAAATAAACGGAAAAATGCAATATGAAACCACGCAAGTTACTGTGTCCAATGTGTCTTTCAAAAAATTGGGAGATGTGGTATATTCAAAGCAGTACCTTGAAAATATGAGTCTTTAGATGCGCACGGCAATATCAAAAAGTTTTTTTAGACGGGCGCTTGCGCTCGCCACGGCTTTTCTTTTCTCTTCGTCTTTTCGCGTTTTGGTTTTCGCCCAAAGCGCGGAAGCAGTTTCGTCTCCCTCTTCTTCGGCTACTGTCATTTCTGATAACGGAATCATCTTGTCAGTTCCTGTTACGGAAAAAGTCGATGATGAGGATGTGAAGAGAATCGAAATCCTTGACGAAGAGGAAGCGGAAGAATACGAAAGGAGTCGTGAAGACAGTTTTTCCGAAGGGGAGATTTCAGAAGGGGAGTCCGATGATATCGACGCGCTTTTTGGCGATTCGGAGGATATTGAGACGCCGCTTTCCACAGTTACCACGGAAATTGTAAAAGTGGACGCGAAGGACAAGGCCATTACTTTCAACGGTTCTCTAAAGGCGGAATTGGGCGGCTATATTTGGCTCGACCCGCTGGAAAAGACGAAGCCCTTGGCGAGTTTTAGAAACGTCCTCGGTTTTACAGGTCGTCCTTCGCCCGATTTTTTTGTGACCGGCTCGCTGCTTATGGACTTTCAGGATATGAAAGACGGTCAGGAGGTGGACATCGGGCTTTATGAGCTCTACTTTAACTACACGCTGTTCGGTCTTGCCGATGTGGCGGCCGGAATGCGCGACATTTCATGGAGCCTTTCGCGGATGCTCGACACGAATATTTTGGATGACGAGGGATACTTTGATTATAAAGACGGAAAACCATTTCCGATAGAAATAGGGCAGGACGAAATTCTTCAAGAAATTTTCATCAAGCGCGACCGCACGACTTCCGACTCAAAATTCACGCTTTCGGTGAATATTCCGATTTTTTCTTACGCTTCGATACAAGGCATCGCGCAATACCATCCTTTGACAAGCGAGTTTTCCAATCACAACCTATCCGTGGCGGGAAAAGTGGAAGGATCGATCGGAAAGATTTCCCTGGCTTTTTTGGCGATGAAGTGGCCGAACAACAATATCAAGCCTGACGGAAAATCCGGTGACACGGTCGTCGTCACTACTCCTAATCCGAATCCTGTCGTAGGATTTGAGACTGTCTCTACGGTTTTCGGGAAAAATTCAAATATGTTCGTTCAGGGGCTGTTTCATTTGGATGGCGAGTCTGAAAGCAAATTGAGCAGAATGCGCTTTTCTTCGGGAGTGTATAAATATTGGGAAAATCCTTTGATGCTGGGGGTCGCGTTCGAGTATCAAGGAATTTGGGACAATGCCTATTCTTCGATGGAAAAATTTGGGCAGTGGCAGCATTATTTTGCCGCGCAAGTAGCATGGTCGCATTTTATCTTCGGCAAAAAATGGACGTTCGGCTGCGAATGGTTTCACGACTGCCGCCAAGAATACGGGACTGTCTTGCCTGTGATTCGCGTAGAAAATATCATAAAGTACACGGACTTGCGGTTCGCGTTTCCGATTTACTATGGAACGCAAAAAAAATACGGCATAATCTTTGAAGTGATTTTGGATTTGGACTACTGAGTCGTAAAATTGCTTCGCAATTTTACTTAACGAGTTCTTCTTTGCTCGGTAAAGCCTCGCATTTTTTGCTTCGCAAAAAAACAGAAAAACTCGAGTCGGAAAATTGTGCGTTCACAATTTTATGTGCGTTCTTCGCCTACTATGTTTCCGTCTTTTATTCGTATTACGTGGTCGCTCATTTCTACGATTTTCGCGTCATGCGTGGAAAACACGAATGTGGTTTTCAATTCCTGATTGAGCCTTTTCATCAGCTGCAAAATTTGGTCGCCGTTCTTTGAGTCCAAGTTGGCGGTCGGCTCGTCGGCGAGGATTATCGGGGCTTTGGTGGAAAGCGCGCGCGCGATTGCGACACGCTGGCGTTGTCCGCCCGAAAGTTCCGAAGGCTTGTGCCCCTTCCAATTCGTGAGTCCGACGGTTTCTATGAGGAAGTCCACCCATTCGGATTGCTGCGCGGCGTTCATGGCGCGGCTTTGGGGAAGATGTCCCAATTTTAGAGGCAGTTCCACGTTTTCGCGCACGTTCAAGACTTGAATCAAATTGAAATTCTGAAAAATGAATCCGAGGTTCAGCCGGCGCAATTCCGTCATGCGCTTGTCCAATTTCGGCGGTATGTTTTTGATTTGCGAAAACTCCGCTTCGCCGTAGACATCGTTTCCGTTGACGATGATTTTTCCCGAAGTCGGCAAATCAATTAGCCCAATTAAATTGAGCATTGTGGATTTGCCCGAGCCAGAAGGGCCGGAAAGCGCCGAGAACTCGCCTTGTTCGATTGAAAACGACGCTCCGTTCACGGCGTTGACAGAGATCTTTCCCATCTGATAAATTTTGCTCACTCCCCGCAACTCAAGTATTGACATCGTTTATATTATATCAAACAAAAAATGCTTGGTCAAGTACTTGAAACAATCTTCTTTTTTTTGGTATAATAAAACTGATTTGAGACTTTATAAAAAAACGAGCACAAGAATTTTGGGAGAAAATTATGGCAAACCAAATTGGACACGAATGCACGCTTGAAAAAATCATTTCGCTTTGCAAGCGGCGCGGATTTGTATATCAGGCTTCGGAGATTTATGGCGGACAGGCGGGCGCGTGGGATTATGGTCCGCTCGGCGTGAATTTCAAACGCAACATTCAAAACGAATGGTGGCATTATATGACGCAGCTCCGCGACGATGTGGTCGGCTTGGACAGCGCGATTTTCCAGCATCACAAGACTTGGGAAGCGTCGGGGCATGTGGCGCATTTTTCCGACCCGATGATAGACTGCACGGAGTGCAAGGCGAGGTTTCGCGCGGACAATTTGATTGAAGAATTTTACGACAAAAAGGGAGTCGCTCCCGAAAAGCCCGTGGACACGATGAGCCACGAGGAAATGAAAAGCATCATCGACGCGAACATAAATTGCCCGACTTGCGGAAAGCATTCTTGGACGGCAGTCCGCGAATTCAACTTGATGTTCAAGACGCACTTAGGCCCCGTGGCGAGCGACGCTTCGCTGATTTATCTGCGCCCTGAAACTTGCCAGGGAATATTCACTGATTTCAAGAACATTGTTCAGTCAAGCCGAATGAAATTGCCTTTCGGCGTGGCGCAAGTGGGAAAATCTTTCCGCAACGAAATCATTTTCAAGAATTTCATTTTCCGCACATGCGAATTCGAGCAGATGGAAATGGAATATTTTTGCAAGGCGGGAAGCGACGAGCAGATTTTCGAGGATTGGCGCAAATATCGTTGGAATTTTTATCTCAAGTACGGAATCGCCGAAAAGAATTTGAAGTGGCATCACCACGACAAGTTGGCGCATTACGCGAAGGACGCTTACGACATTCAGTACAATTTCCCGATCGGCTTCGAGGAAATCGAAGGCATCCACAACCGCACGGATTTCGATTTGAGCCAGCACACGAAAGTTTCGGGCAAGGATATGTCTTACATCGACCAAGACAATGGCAACGAGACTTTCACGCCTTATGTCATCGAAACTTCCGCTGGCTTGAACCGGAATTTTTTGGCGTTTTTGTGCGAGGCTTACGAAGAAGAAAATTGCGGCAAAGACGGCAAGGAAGACTATCGCACGGTCTTGCATTTGCATCCGCGCCTCGCGCCTGTCACGGTCGCCGTGCTTCCGCTGATGAAAAAGGACGGACTTGCAGAGCGCGCGAAGGAAATCCAGCATTCGCTCAAAGAGGAATTCGTCACGGATTTTGATTTGTCGGGGACTGTCGGAAAACGCTATCGCCGCCAAGACGAAATCGGAACGCCTTTTTGCGTTACGATTGACTACGACACAATTACGAAGGAAAGCGAAAATTTCGACACGGTGACGGTGCGCAACCGCGACACGATGGAACAAGAGCGCGTGAAAGTGGGCGAGCTTTCAGCGTATATCACTGCGGCGATAAGAGATTACAAAGTGGCGGCAAAGTAGAAAACGCCGCAGTAAAGTAATAGGTAATAGGCGAGTTTTACGAATTAAAATTCGTAAGCGAACAATGTGAGCGATGTAATAAGTAATATTAGTGGACTGATTGAAGAAAGTGTTGTTATGATGAAAGAGATTCTTTTGTTTGAGCAATGCTTTCTAAAACTCGCGCACGCTAAATTTTGATTTGGGAGAAAAATATTTTTGAAATGAAAGCGGCTGGAAAGAGCGACAAGGAGGTCGCGTTGAATTTTAGAGACGATTTTTCGCGAGTTTGCAACGCAAACTCGTATCTAAAAAATACAGGATGTTTAAAATTGTCGCTGAAATAGGCGCGACAATTTTAACTTCGAGTTTTTTCAAAACTCGCCTATTGTACTGCGATTTCTAACTTCGTTGCGAAATCGCATTTTTAACATTCTCGGAAACTGAAGTTTCTTGCGATGTTAAACTTTAACGGAGGTATTTTTTAGATGGAATACATTTCTCTTGGAAAATCAAATTTGATGGTGAGCCGTGTCGGATTCGGCGCGATGAGCCTTGAGGAAATCGACACAGATGAAAATGCCGCCGCATTGGTTCACAAGGCTTATGATGCTGGCGTGAATTTTTTCGACATTTCGCATTCCGCGAAAGAAAGCGAAAAACGACTGGGCGCGTGTCTTTACGGAATCAGGCACAACATCGTGCTTGCCACGAAGGCGTGCGTTTTGGACGCGCGTGGTTTGGAAGAATGTCTGGACGATTCGCTTTACGCGCTTCGCACAGACTATGTTGATTTGTTCCAGTATGAAACCGACGAGAAAAATATTGTCGCGTTTGACGAAATAGCCGCTCAAATGGAGCGCCTGAAGGAACGCGGAAAAATCCGCCACTTCGGGCTGACCACCGAGGATTATGAGATCGCGTCTCGCGCGCTTGATTCGGGTGTTTTCGCCTCGGTTCAAATTCCGTTCAACATTCTCGTGATAAAGCGGGTCGAGTCGTTCGTAAAAAAGGCGCAGTCAAACGACGTAGGCTTCATCGCGATGAGGCCGCTTTATGGAGGACTTGTTCGAAACATCCCGCTTGCGCTCGGATTTTTGTATCAGTATGAAAATGTCGTTCCGCTTTGGGGTGTCCGCAATATCGAAGAGCTGAACCAAATTTTGTATTTCAACGCGCACCCTCCTTTGGTGGACGAACAGTTCGAATCCGAAGTGGAAAATCTCCGCAAATTTTTCAGTTGATTTGTGTGGCACGATTGCGGCGAGGTTCAGCCATTTTTAAAACAAAAATGGTTGGAAATCCCACACAGATTCCCAACCTCGATGCACTACCCATTCCGCAAGCGTCTGGATGTCTAACCGCTCGCAATGAATCTCGTATTTATAATATCGTCCGCGCGAAAAAAAACTTTAGCGTTTTTGTGAAAATAATTTCGCGTAGCGAAATTTGTAAGCATGGCTTAGTTTTTATGACCCCCTTGCGGAAGCGAAACGGTGCAGAAGGTAGCTCCAGCGGAAGCAAAAATTTTTGTTCCTCGTCGAAAAAATATCATTCCGCCGATTAGCGCAGATACTTCAAATACAATTCAATCGCATTGAGAAGCTCTGCGTAAACGACGCGGCTTTTCGTTGCGTTCGCCAAAAGCGCGTCGCCGGGGATTTTCGTTTGCGCGAAAATTTCGTCGAGCCTTCGCTGCGTGGGAAAAACGAGCGCGGCGACATTTTTCGCGTCGCTCGACAGAATTTCCTTGTCAAGCGAATCAAGTTCCAAAAGCAAATTTTTCGCGCGGGGATCGCCGCACAAAATGTCGTTGCAAATCGTTTTCGCTCGTTCGCAATTTTTTTTCAGTTCTTCAAATTGATTTTTCAATTTTTCAATCACGGCATCAAATTCATTTTTTTCGTAGGCGGAATTTTTTTTCTCCGCGTGTTCAAAGAAATCTTTTTTTTGCTCCGTGATTTTCGGAAACTCAAGGAATTCTTCCAATGGGAAAAAATCGATTCCGTTTATGAAAAGCCCCTCCCTTGAAAAGGTGAAGGTATGCGCGGAATTTTTTTCCGGCGAAATAGCTGCGATTTTGTTTTCAAACCAATTCGCGAAAAGCGTCATTCTCTCGTCCGTGATGATTTTTTTTCCGTCGTAGTCAAATGCGATTTTGTTCTTCGCGGAAAACAAAATTTTGCAAAGCGCGCTTTCGGCAGAATTTGTGCGCGTGGAAAAAATGTGCGCGGCTTCTTCAAATGTGCTTCCTTTGGTGTGAGTTTTTTTTTGGGGAAATCCCAAATCCAATCCTGCAAAAAAAATTTTTTCGCTTCCAATCGCGCGCGCGAATTCCCAAGCGGTCGTGGCGACCGAGCCGCCCGAAGAAAGCTCGCCTTTTTTTCCAAGCCGCGATTCAATGAATTTGCCAAGCGGAAAAAGCGAGGAAATCAAAATTTTCTTTCGGCAGTCGAATCGGAACGCGCTGGGATAGACCGCGCTTTCCAAAATCAAAATCGAGGAGGGGGAAGAAAGCCCTGCAATGTGTTGCGCCGCCTGAAACTGAGGGTCGGTCAAAACGATGAAATCTGGCTCCACTCCCGCGCGCAGGACTGTCCGCAACGAAGTATCAAGCGCGATCAAAATCGCGCGTTCCTTTATTTTCGCAAGATGCGGCAAAACTTTTTCCAAAGAAGGACCTGCCGCAAGGATTACGGACGGCAAGGAATTTAAAGAATTTTTTTCAGCGTATTTCGCCTCGTCAAAAAAAATGTTCGCGCCGCAAAGCCGCTGCATTTCCAGCAAATTGCGCGCGCTGTTTTTCAGCCAAAGCGTTCCGAAACGTTCGAGCGTGTTCGTGTTCACTTGGGATTTTTGCGCGTTTTGCTTTTCAAGAGAGAAGAATTTTTCAAAATATTTTTCGGCGTGCGCGGCTTGCGCGTTCGTGAGAAAAACTTGCGCGTTCTCAAAGCCGCCGGCATTTTCCACAAGGGAGGCCGCCTGTTCCTCGCTCGCGCCGATTATAAAAAAAAGTTTTTCGATTTTAAAAAGTTCTTCAAAATCAAGGCAGGCTAGGGCGGCGAAAAAATGCGGCGCGTCGGGTTCTAAAACCACGAAAGTTTTTTGCGGAAATTTTTTCGCACATGTCTGCGGCAAATATCCAAGCCCGATTCCTGCGAAAATAAAAATTTCTTTTTGCGTGTCTGTGTTTTTTTCCGCCGCTTGTTCCGCCTCGCGTTGCGGATTGTACGCGGAATGAATCGCCAAAGAATTTTCGCTCGTAGTGAGAGCTCCGTTTTTCGCAAGTGAAAATTTGTAAAATGGAAATTGTTCGTTTAAAATTTGCAAGTATGAATCTTTGGGAATTTCATTGTCAGTTTTCTCTTCCCCCAAAAAATTCGGAATTTCTGAAACGAGCGTTTCGTAAAGTGCGGGAAAACGATTTTTGAAAAGCGAGATGTTTTTATTCCAAATAGAGATCAATTTGCATGCCTTCTGTAATCGGAGTTCCTGCTGGGGGGGACTGTCGCGTTACCCAGCCACTTCCGCTTATGTTCACGTTCAAATCTTTGCGGTTCAAAAGCGGGAGAAGCTCGCGCTTTGAAAGTCCCGTTAAATTTGGCAAAGTGCTTTCAAGTTTGAGAGGTGTCTTTCCTTGAATTGAAAAGCGTCCTGAATGCGCAAGCGATGCGGCGTCGCCTCGGCTCATTCCCAAATGGTCGATAATCGCATCGGCTGAATCTTTGATTACGGGCGCGACGATTCGGCTCGCGAAATTTATGCCCTTCGACTTTTGTATTACGATATACAAAATAATTTCGGGATCTTCCGCAGGAAAAAAAGCGAGCGCGTCGGAAAGAAAGTCGGTTTCACTGTAGCCGCCGTTTTCGGTGTCCGCCATTTGCGCCGTTCCGGTTTTCACGCCGATCGTCATGTCGCCCAAATTGGCTCGCCATCCGATTCCTTTTTCGGCGCCAGTTTGCATGCAGCTCAAGATGTATTGCGCGGTCTGCGCGGAAATCACCGCCGGCCCTTTTTCGACTTCGTTTTGGAAAACGATGTTTCCTTCGTTGTCGGTGATTTTTGAAATCAAGGAAAGTCTCAAAGGATGTCCGCCGTTTGCCAAGACAGTCGCGGCTTTCATGATTTGCAAGGCGGTCACTCCGACTTCCTGTCCGATTGAGATTGTCATTTTTGAACGCGCCGACCATTGGCTGCTGCTTTGCTCTTTCAAAAGACCCGGGCTTTCGCTTGGAAGCATTTTTGTGTCTGTCCTTTGCCCAAAGCCGAATGCCTTGAGTTTCGCAAGAAAAGCACTTGTGTCCATCCTGTCCGTGATCTGCGCCGTTATGTCGTTGCATGATTGTTCTAGCCCGCCTCGGGCCGTCAAATACCCGTGGTGCGAGAGACAGTTCAGGCGAACGCGTTCTCCGCTCGACATCACTTTTTCAAAAACTCCGTCGCATAAGAATAATTCGTCTTGGCGGAAAAGACCCGCATCGTAAGCCGCCGCAATCGAAAAGACTTTGAACACTGAACCCGGCTCGTAGAAAGTTATCGCAGGCCTGTCAATCGTTTCTTCGATTTCGGCTTTCGTATATTCATTTAGATTCGCTTCGGGCAAACTCAAGTATGCGAGGATTTCTCCTGTCTTCGCGTAGGCGGCGAGCAGCATCAAATTTGTGCCTTGAGTTTCCTCCAATGCCTCGCGGGCTATCAGTTCCAATTTGTATTGGAGATTCGCGTCGATTGTGAGATAGACGTTTTTTCCTTGCTCGGGCTTTCCGTTTTGCAAAATTTTTGGCTCAGGCGAAAGATATTGTTGCATGGAATATTCAATTCCTGCCAGTCCGCGTCCGTCGTCGCCCATATAGCCGATGAGCTGTGAGGCGAGCGTGTTTTCAGGATAAATGCGCCCTGGAATCCTGTCGTAGCTTACGAACGTATGATATTTTTTTTCGTCGGTGATTTTTTTCACTTCCTCATAAGTCGCAAGCGGCATTTTTTTCTTTAGATAAAAAAAACGGGGATTTCTGCTTTTGCGCGCATCATCGATCATTTCGAGAATTTCTTCTTCGCTCATTTCAATGGAAGGTGCCACATCCCTTGCGAATTGTTCGGGATTCTTTATTTTGTTTGGACTTATGCCCATGTGGAAAAAATGCGTTTCCACGGCGAGCGGCTTTCCATTTCTGTCTACGATCGAACCGCGCTCTACGGAAGGCGCGGTCGGCTTGATTCGCTCTTGTTCCACGGCGGAAAGTTTTCCGAATCTGAAAATCAATGCGCCCACGAGCAAAATTGAAAAAACCGAAAAAACTATGATACGACTTTTTGGAAAAAAATCATTCATCCGATTTGCCTCGATGTTTCGCGCGTAAATTTGGCAGCGCCGCCACTTTGCCGACTATGTTTTTTTCGGGAACAAATCCATAGTTTCGCGAATCGTAAGAAAGGGCGCAATTGTCGCCTATCGCCAAAACATAGCCTTGAGGAATTTTTTCGCTCGCGCGCATCCTGTGATATTGAATTGAATCCAAAGCGATTTTCTTGTTTCCCACTATTAAATTATACTCCGAATCGCCAAAATATTCTAGTGGTGCGCCCTCGATTGCGACGCATCTTTTCACTACCCACGAATTTTCGTAGAGATATAAAATTATGTCGTCCTCTTCAGGCTTTTTCCAAGCGAGGAAAATTTCCGCGGTGAAAGGATTCACAAGTCCGTATGCCAATTTGTTCACGAAAATAATTTGCCCGTCTTGAATTTCAGGCGACATCGAAAATCCTTCTACGCGAAAAAAATCGAAGGCAAAGGCTTTTAAAATTATGGCAATCAAAATTCCAAGCGCGACGCAAATAAAATTTCCCGGCGATTTTTTTTGTTTTTCGATTTTCTTTTCGATCATAATTTTATTCTAATATAGAGACAAAATTTTGTCGATAGATGTAATATGGAAATCATCAGTTATGTTGGAGCGGCGGCCGGCAACGCGCGGCAAAAAAGGCGAAGTTTTTTACCAAGACGAATTCTCCCTCGTACAAAAAAATTTGCAAGATGGGAATGGCCTTTTGAATTTACGAAATCCGAAAGCAGGGAGAAAAAACATCATCCCATTTTGGCTTTGAAAAAGCTCGGAAAATTTTTGTACTTGATTCCTGCCGCGTTCGTCGTCTTTCTTTTGACTTTTGGCGTGACGGAAATATTTGCGAATTTCCAAAGTCGGGCGAATCCGCTTCCTCTGGAAGAGGAGCGCATGGACGAAATGACTGTTTTGCAGAATGCGATGTCGCACTTTGTGCTTTCTGTCGGCGATGATATTGACGTGGACGGAAATGTGGGAGGCGCGATTTCTGGCAATGTTTTTCATGAAGCCGTGACATATAAAAACTATACGGTAAAGTCTGGCGAGACGATTGGAGGCATCACGAGGAAATTCGGATTGAACAATATTTCCACGATCATCGCGGTGAACGAAATCGAAAACGTGCGACAAATTTTTTCAGGGCAAAAACTAGTCATTCCTTCGTGCGACGGTTTGCTTCACGCCGTGTCGCAAGGAGAGTCGCTTGCGAGCATTTCGGCAAAGTATTCCGTGGCGTGGGAAGACTTGCTCGACGCGAACGATTTGGATTCTACGGAGCTTGCGGCAGGACAGAAGATTTTCATTCCGGGCGCGAAACTCAGCCGAGACGCGCTTCGAAAGACTATGGGCGAAACTTGGGCCACTCCGCTTAAATCGAAATGGCGGCTCACTTCAAAATGCGGCTGGCGCGCCGATCCTTTTACGGGCGTAAAACAATATCATCCTGGAATGGATATGGCTTGTCCAACTGGCACTCCGATTTACGCGACGATGGGAGGCAAAGTTTTGGCTTCGGGCGTTTCGCGCATTTACGGAAACTACATTATAATCGACCACGGAAACGGCTATCAAACTTTGTACGGACATATGTCCAAGCGAATAAGCGTTGCCGGCGAACACGTTTCGCAAAACCAAAAAATCGGGCTTGTCGGTTCCACTGGATATTCGACCGGACCGCACTTGCATTTTACCGTATACAAAAACGGCAAGGTCGTTGATCCGCAAACGCTTTTGGGAAAATGATTTTTTGCTAAAATAAATATTGCAATATTATGATTATGGAGAAAAAAAATGGAATTTCCAAAGATGACTGCGATCTGTGTCTGCGGAGGTTGCGGACGCACCGTCGAAAAAAATTATGTCTTTTGTCCGTGGTGTGGACATTCGCGCATTTCCGATGAAGACAACAAGGAAGCGTCTGAGTCGGTTCAAGAAATGAATGTCGAAGAACAAATTGAAAAACGCGTGGCGCGTCTTGACGAAATGGAAAAAAAATTGAATGATTTAGAAGAGGAACTGAATATTTTGATTTTGAGCACGGAGATGCATAGATGAATTTTTTTCGATTGAATTGGGCGAGCAAAAAGGCAAGGCTTGCGACAATTGCATTTTTTGGCGCAAGTCTCTCGTTCGCGCAAATTTCTTTTGCTCCTTTAAATTTGAACGAGCATGATGAAATGCTTTTTTCTCTCGAAACTAAAAACTCATATTCAGTCGAATCTCCAACGGTCTTCAAGACAAAAATTCAAAATGGCGCGGCGGAATATTTTCCAAACGCCCTTACTTGTATTCCAGAACAAATTACGGCATTTGCGGGCGGGCAAAAGCTGCAAATCCGAAATCGATACGGAACGGCATTTTACGATTTTTCTTCTCAAAGTTTAAAATGGATTGAGCGGGCGGGTACTTTTGCCGACAATTTTTCGCCGCCGCTTCCTTCGTCGATAAGCGAGACTGGCAGATGGCTCTGTTCTCTTGAACGCACGGATTTATTCAAGGCGCGCCTCGTTGTAACTGAAATTGATACAGGTAAAAAAATCGTTCTTGACGATGATTGCTCTCTCAGTTACTTACGCGTCGGCGTGAAATGGTCGCCAGACGGTAAGAATTTTGTTTATGAAAAAAATGGCTCTCTTTATTTTTGCGAACCTGAAAATCTTTTTAAAGGCCGCTCTGTTCAAGAACAATTCCGAAAAATTTGCGATGGAAATATAAATTGCATCAATTGGAATGACGATGAAAATCTAGTCTACATTTCGTCGGATTTGATTTTTCAAGTCGGAATAAAAGATTTGGTAACGTTCGGCTTGTATTCGCAATTCATTCCGCTCGGAAAAATAATTGGCCGCCTTCCGCAAAAATTCAATGGAGGCGACGATAAATTTTGGGTAAGCGATGACGCTTTGGATTTTTTTATCGTCCATCGAGATGAGTCGATTTCTTGGTACAAAAAAAATCTCGGCGAAGAAGGCGGCGCGTTCGTGCGGCAGATTTTTTCATCGCCATTTTTTGAGCGCGGAATGAACGTGATTTCTTTCGAAGCGTTTTGGGCGAAATGCGATGAAGTCGTCCTTTGCGCGCGCCTTTCCCAATCAGGAAACGGCAAAGAAAATTCTCTCGTGTACTCAATCTCCGTTGACGGAAAAATGACGCGCCGCATTTTCGCGCAAGATACGAATTTCAATGCGGTGGCAAGTCCCGATAAAAATTTCATTGCATTTGCTTCTGCGGAAAATGTCTGCGTGTTTGACATCGAGACTTGGAAAATTGTCGGCGAGTTGGAAAATGAGAACGCTTTGTCGCTTGCTTGGCGCGACGACAAGACGCTTTGTGTCGGCGGCGAAAACTGCGTAAAAGAATTTTCTGTTTTGGATTCTTCGCAAAAAAATCTTTTTCCGTCTGGCGCGAATTTCGCATGGTGGATTGGCGAAAATCAAATTGCCTTCAAAAACCAAAATGGAAATGCTTTTTTGCTTGACGAAGAAAATTCCACTTGGACTGATTTGACTGGAAGTGAAATCACTCAAACTCCGCCATGCCTGCAAAATTCTAACTACAGGATTTTTGCGGGAACTACGAAAAATTCTTTTTATGAAAACGCGTTGTATGTGAGGACGCTTTCTGGAAAAATTACGACAAAAGCCTTGCTTTCCAAAAATGTTTTGCATTCAGAGCCGCGTCAAAAAGTCGCATTGGTTTTTGACGCTGACGAAAATGCCGATGGACTTAACGCGGTTCTCGCATTGTGCAATGAGTACAATTTGAAATGCACGTTCTTCTTTAACGGAGAATTCATCCGCCGTTATCCTGCCGAAACGAAGCGGATCGCGCAGACTGGGCACGAATGCGCCGCGATTTTTTTCAACAACATTGATTTGCTTGACAAGATTGTCTACAATGACAAGACTTTTATCGCGAAAGGACTTGCTCGCCTCGAAGACGAATTTTTCGCATGCACGGGAAAAGAACTTTCGCTTTATTGGCACGCGCCGGGCGGCAAAGCCGACGAAAAGATTTGCGAAGAGGGCGCGGCGGCGGGCTACACTTATGTCGATTTGACTTCGCCGAACATAATTCAAATCGCTTCAATCGGAAATGTTTCCAATTCCGCGTTGTATGAAAAATTTCATTTGCTCATAAACGAACTTGTCGCGACGGGCGCGGAAATCGTAACTATAAGCGATTTGGATTTTTGATTTTCTTTTACATTTTCGCGCCGAGGTTTTGCAGATACAAATCCGCTAGCACGAGCGCGGACATCGCTTCCACGACAGGAACAATTCTCGGACAAAGGCAAACGTCGTGGCGTCCGTGAATCTGCAAATTAGTTTCCTCGAACTCGACATTTTTTTGCGATGGCCTTTCAGAATCGGTTTTCGCGCGAATCGTCTTTTGCTCGCAAAAAATGCTCGGCACTGGCTTGACCGCGATGCGGAAAATTATTTTTTCGCCGTTTGAAATCCCGCCCAAAATCCCGCCTGAATTGTTCGAAGAAAATTTAACCTTGTCGTTTTTGTCGAGGTGGATTTGATCGTTGTTTTCTTTTCCTGTGGAATCCGCCGCCGAAAATCCCGCGCCAAATTCGATTCCTTTTACCGCGCCAATCGAAAGCATCGCCTGCGCCAAAAGCGCGTCGAGCTTTTCAAAGACGGGTTCGCCCAAACCGCTTGGCACACCTTGTATTTGGCATTCGATTACTCCGCCTGCCGAATTTCCTTGCGCCCGCAATTCTTCGACTTTTGCCTGCATCGCGTCGGCGGCTTTTAAGTCCGCGGCACGCAAAGGATTTTTTTCGATGTCGGAGAAATTTATTTTTTCGCAGGAAATTCCCGCCGCGCGCAAAGTGTACGCCGTGATGGCGAATTTCTTTCCGAGGCTTTGCTCCAAAAATTGCTTGGCGATTGCGCCTGCCGCTACGCGAGCGCAAGTTTCCCGTCCGCTCGAACGCCCTCCGCCACGATAGTCGCGGAATCCGTATTTTTCAAAATACGAAAAGTCGGCGTGCCCCGGGCGAAAAGTAGTCGCTAGATTCGAGTAGTCTTTGGAATGCTGCGAAGTGTTTTTTATCGCGATGGCGATTGGCGTGCCTTCTGAAAATCCTTCGAAAACACCGCTCAAAATTTCTGCCGTATCGGATTCATCGCGCGAAGTGACGGCCGCATTTTTTTTGCCCGCGAAATTTTTTCCGGGACGGCGGCGTTCCAATTCGCGCTGGATTTTTTCCGTGCTGATTTTTACGCCTGCCGGAATTCCTTCCACGATGCAGCCCAACGCGTTTCCGTGGCTTTCGCCGAATGTCGTGACCTTGAAAATTTTTCCAAAAGAATTTCCGCCCATATTTTTCTCCATAAAAAATTATTCGCAATGAAATGCCTCGCCGCAAGCGCGTAACGCGAAGTTTCAAGGTGAATGCGCATTTAATGGCAAGTTGCGACGCAACCTGAAGATGAAAGTGCCGACAAAATTTTTAGCGGACTTTCGTAATTTGTCCCGCGAATTTAAATCATAATTTTACGCCGAATTGAATGGCAGGATAAATTTCGAGTTTTCCGCCGCCGAACGAAGGTATGCCGCCGTTTCGGTAGCCGTTTTCAAAAACATCGCCATTGAATTCTTCGATGCAAAAGTTGAATTCTCCGCCGAGAAAAAATTGGAATCGCTTTGCGGGCTTTATCGAAAACAAAACTCGAAGAGCCGGAACCAAAGTGAATTGCAATTTGTCCTCTTTTGAAACGCGATAATGCGCGAATTTTGCAAATGCCTCGGCGTTTATCATAAAAGGTCCGCAGAAAGAATGCTGAGTTCCGATGCCGAGAGTGTAGACTTGCGTTTTTTTGATTTCCCCCAAATCCGCGCCGAACATGATTTCAATGTAAATTTTTTGCAAGCCCGCGGCCACTCCGAATTCAAAAAATCCGTCGGTGTCAAAATGCAGTTCAAAGTTCATGTGGCATGTGTCCGTTGTTTTCAACTGCCCGTCTTTTATTGCCAGTTTTGCTTCTTGTTTTTTTAGTTTTTTTAAATTCGCTTCGTTTTCCTCTCCAAAGTTTGATTCGTCTGCGGCAAAATTGTAGACGATTCCTGCATGCGCGCCTACGATTTTTTTTGAAATCGTTTCCGAAAAAATTCCCTTGCTTGAATAGCGTTCTACGCTTACTTTGATCGGAGTCGGCAAAATCGAATCTTTGTAAATCAAGAGCGAATATTTTTCTTGTGACGGAAATCCGATGGAAATCGGTCCGAAGTTTCCGACAGGAAGTTGCCACGCTGCAATCGGCGCGCGAGTTTCTCTCAATTCCAAAACTCCATCGGAAATTTTCGCGTAGATGTTTCCGCGCTCGTCCACAACCGCGCCATTGAAATTTCCGCTTATGCGAACAATTGTGCTTTCGCGTTCAGAAAACGCTTCGCTTTCGTCCAGCGAATAAATCCACGAAAAATACATTTGCATCGCATGCATGTCGACGAACGCGTTCATGCTGTAGTCTATCAGAATTCTCGTGCGCGTGTCGCAACGTTCCAACGCTTTGGACGCAATTTTTTCGATTCCTCCCGACGAATTGTTTTTTTTCTTTCGCCGCACTTTTTCTTCTTGCCTTGAGATTCCTTCTTCCGTTCCTTCGCTATCATCTTGCGTAAAAATATTTTTCATGAGGCGGCTCGCCTTTTCGTGAATCGGAAAAAAGCCTTTGTAATATTTTTCGGAATCTTTGTTCACGCTTGTCAAAGTGTCAGAAAGCTTCACGCCGATGAAAGGTCCGGTTCCAAACGGAAAATATTCCCGTCCCAAAAGTCGGTTGTAAAGCGCGTTCACTTTCGCGACGCAATTTTCCGCGTGCGTTTTTGGATTTTCGCAGTTCCAAGAATTCACTAGCGTTCGCGTGATGCCGAATTTAGTGAATTTCCAGTTTTCGTTTGAAGGCGGAAGCGTGGGAACGAGGTCTTCGCCGTTGACTATGTTCCAGATAAAATTGTAGCGCGCATCATGCGCGTTGCTTCGCGTGGTGACATTCGGAGCGGCGAAAGTATAGACAAAAGTTTTTTTCGTGTCAATTAAATTTTCATCGGACAAAAGCGCGGCAAAAAGGTTCGCCACTGCCGCTCCGCGCGAATGCCCTGTTATCACTAAGCTTGAATTTTGCAAGTCGAGCGCGCGCGATTTTACGAATTCCGCGAAATGCCTTTGCAATTGATCCACTGCAAGAAAAAATCCTTCATGGTAAATTGCGTCTTGGGCGCGACTGTCGTTCACGTTTAGGTTGGAAAGCCATTCTTCCGCGCCTTCCGGCGTTCCACGGATTACTACGAAAATCAAATTGCGACCGCCCGCGATTTTTTTTGACGCGAACGAAAAGGCGGTTTGGTTTATCCCGTATGCTTCCTCGTCGTAGTCGATGTCATAGAAATATTCGGTGTCGGCTTCGGCAAACCCAAGATTCGAATAGGCTTTTGCCATAAGGCAGTCCGAGCGCTCGGAACAGTCCGTATAGGAGATCGTGCAAAGCGCGCCCGCCACACGGGCGATTTCGTGGTGGTAGTCAAACGCGCTTTTTTCTGCAAGCCAAGATTCGTTCCATTCGAGAGAAATCGGAAGTACGACATTTCCTAGTTCGCCATATCCGTTGATTGGAATTGTAACGTTCCTGGAATTTTGCGCGAAAAGTCTCGGAATGAAAATCACGATTCCAAAAATCAGGCTCGAAGTGAATCTCTTCATTTGAAATTATTTTCCGTTTTTAATCAAAAGAATTCCGCCGATGATGAGCGCGTTTTTTGCCAAAGCCAAAAGCCAATGCAAAACCATAATCGACTTGAAATCTCCGATATAGAAAATCAGCGTAATGATTGTAATAACAATCCAAAGCGCGAGCGTTATGTACTTGAATACATCGTCGAATTTCCCGAAGTCCATTCCGAACGCTTTGAGCGCGAACATGATTGCGCACAGCAAGAGCACGATTCCGACGATTACATTCACGACGTATGCGCCCTTCCCGAAAACGCGCGTAATCGCTTCGATTTCCGCGCTGGAAATTGAACTGCCTTCCCGCGTGATGAGACAGAACGCGGTCACGATGAAGTAGAGAGCCAACGCCAATTGCGAAATGAAAATTCCCCAAGTCCTTTGCTGTTTTGCCATTTTTTTCCTCCGTAAATATAAATCAAAACTTTTTTTATGAGGTTCGATTTTGTCCGCGTGAGCGGACATTGAATAAGCGAGTCTTGCACCGGCAAAACTCGAGTCAAGGACGCCCGGGAATCAGCCGCTGTTCTTGACGTCCGCTTCAAAATTTATCCTGATAGAAGTTTAGCACAAATTTATTATCGTTGCAAGCGCGATGTTTTAAGAGCGTCCGCCGTTTCGCGCGTTATAAATGAGGCGAAATCAGAAATTCGCTTGGGAAAACTATGAAACAAGCGCGCCTTTTTCCCTTTGACAAAATTTCGGCTTTATTGTAAAATGCTTTTATGGACGGACTTGAACTTCTCGACAAATCTATCCGGCGCGTTCCGGATTTTCCGAAAGAGGGAATCCTCTTCTACGACATCACCGGCATTCTCGTGAATCCCGAGGCTTTCCGCTTTTGCATTGACAAGATGGCGGAAATTTACAGGGGCAAGAATATCGACGCGGTGGCAGGGATTGAGTCGCGCGGCTTTTTGTTCGCTTCGCCTTTCGCAGAGCGGCTCGGAATTCCGCTTGTTCTCATTCGTAAAAAGGGAAAACTTCCCGGCGAGACATATTCTTGCTCCTATGCGCTTGAATACGGAAATGCGCAGATCGAGGCGCACAAGGCGGACATTCAGCCTGGAAAGAATTATCTTGTCGTGGACGACCTCATCGCCACGGGCGGAACTTTGGGAGCGGCGAAAAACATCATCGAGCAAGGCGGCGGAATCGTCACGGATTTCTTCGGCGTAATCGGGCTTCCCGACTTGAACTATGAAAAAGCTCTCTCTGGCGACCATGTTACGACGCTGATAAATTATCACGGCGCATGATTCCATTTTGCCGGAAACGAAATTCTCTTTGTGGCAATGCGCTTTCTCGATGCGAGATAGATATTTTTTCAAAACTTTTCGGCGAAAGTTGCTGATTCTATGGGAAAAGGAATTGTGATAATGCGCCGAGAGTAGAAAGTTCAAAAAGTCCGCTGTTCGTATGGGTGGCGAAAGTTTTTTATTTTGATGAAATTATGCTTCCGTCAAGTGTCGAAGTGCATTGATTTTAGGATATATTATTTCCTGGTGATGCGGGAAACTCGTTTATTTGATTTGCCCGCTCGCAACAAGTTGCTAACGCGGGCGAAATTAAGTTCCTCGGAAACTGACATTTCCCGGGATGCTTAATTTCAGGGCACGACTAATTCCAAGCCGTCGTAGGCTGGACTGACCGTTCCGCCGTTTTTTACGATTTCCGCCAAATTCGGATAACCCGCAAGAATTTTATCGAGATAAAGCTTCACTTCCTCGTGGCTTTTGTCGTGCGTAATGTGCGTCATCCAAGTGTGGCGCGGCCGGATTTTTTCCGCCACTTCCAACGCCTCGGAAAAACTAAAATGTGTGGAATGTGGCTTTTCGCGGAGTCCGTCGATTACGGCGTGTTCCAAAATTCCGCAATTTTCCAAAATCAATTTGATGGATTTTTGCCCGATGAAATTGCAGTCGGTCAAATACGCGATGCTGCGCTTTTTTCCATCGCTGCCGCACGTAGAAACGAGATAGCCGGAGCAGTCCACTTTTCCATGTTTCATCGGAATTGAAATTATTTGCATTCCGCCGATTTCAAGCGGATTTTTCGGCGTGAGGCTTTCGGCGCGCATCAATTTTATTCTTGGTTTTCCCCCTCCCACTTGAGTGCGCTTGAAAATGTAGTCGAAATGAAGTCGCATGATTTTGCGAGTATCCGAGTTCGCGAAAATGTGGATTCCTTCGGGCGGAGCATTTTTCGCCGCGTCGTCGGCTTTTGCCGTGGAATGCGGGACTTTCGTGTGGCTGAAAATCCTGATGTCGTCAAGGCCGTGCAAATGGTCGGCGTGTCCGTGCGTGAGCAAAATCAAATCGAGCGAAGGAATTTTCGCGCGGAGGGCCTGCTCGCGGAAATCCGGTCCGACATCAATCAAAACGCGCGCCGTTTTTCCCGCCGCGTCATTCGTGATGAGCGCGCTCGCTCGAAGACGCCTGTCATGTGAGTCTGATGAAGAGCAAACTTTGCATTTGCACGCAATCACTGGAACGCCATGGCTCGTGCCGCTTCCAAGAATCGTAAAGACCATAATTTAATTATAAATCAAAATGCGCTTTATTTCTAGTTGACGAAGAATTATTTTTATGATAACATATCCGTAAAAGTTCTGTGTGCGCAATTAAGCTGCATTCGCATGGTTGCGCGTCGTTCGCAAAAAGGGGACAAAATGCTTTATTCTGAACCTACGAACCTTGCGGTTGTGGCATGTCCGGGCGGCGAATGTTTCGCCGACGAGGTTATCACACATCTGCTCAATATTTACAAACATCGTTTCACTTTAAAAAACGAAACAATTTCAAAACGTTATCAAATCGATAAAAATGAACTTATAAAGCAAATCAATTTAGGAAGCGACATAAACACATCTGACATCGCGATGCGAAACGCGATTGACAAATATCGTCCGCCGGCTTTCAAGGTCAAGGCGCGTTTCACATATTTTATGAACGGCGAATTCAAGACCGAACTTTTGGAATGCGTTCGCGGAAAGGACGTTTTCATTTTCCAGGATGTGGAAAATCACGAGCCTATCGCGCTCAACGAAGGCAAGAACGTGATGTCGCTTTCGGTGAACGACCATGTGATGTCCATGCTCGTTACTGTTGACGCGGTGCGACAGGCGGGCGCGGCGAGCGTGAATCTTGTGGTTCCGGCTTTTCCTTACAGTCGCCAGCACAAAAAGAAAGGACGTGAAAGCCTTACTGCGAGCATGCTCGGTCACATCTATGAGCTTCTCGGCGTAAAGAGAATCATCACGCTTGACATTCATTCGCGCGAAATCATAAACGCATTCAATACGATTTCATTGGAAAATCTGCATGCGAGTTATCAGATAATCCGCGAGCTGGCGAAACTCCTCGACCTCACCGGAAAGACCGAGGATTTGGTCGTGGTTTCGCCTGACACGGGCGCGGTGGACAGGAACAAATTCTACGCGTCGGGTTTGAAACTTCCTCTCGCGATGATTTACAAGGAGCGCGACTATTCGATCGTGACGCAAGACGCGCATAGCACGAACATAAAGTCTGTAAAACTTTTGGGCGACGTTCAGGGCAAAGTGGCTTTTCTCGCCGACGATATGCTCGGCACTGGCGGCACGCTTCTCAAGGCGATGCAATTTCTCAAAGAGCAGGGCGCGACAAAAGTCATCGCGGCGATTTCGCTTCCTTTCTTTACCGGCAACGCGATCGAACTTTTTGACGAGGCGTACAGGCAGGGATGGTTCTACCGAATCATCGGAACGAACGCCGTGTACCACGAAAAACTAAAAGACAAAGAATGGTACATCGACACGAACGTTTCGGGACTTTTTGCGAACATCATCACGCGCGTTCATCATAATCAGTCGCTCGGCGATTTGCTCGACAACCGCAACATCATCGAAAAGCTCGTAAGGCAGGACACGAGCGTAAACGAGGACGATGAATAGAGAAGTTCGGAAACTTGAGTTTCCGAGCGGGTCTAATAATTGCGTCCTCGCAGTTGACATCGGAACGAGCGCGCTGAAGGCGGCCGTAGTTTGCGCGGACGGAAAGGTCTTGGATTTTTGCCGCGAAGAATTCGCGACGATAAAAATTTCCGATGAAATTTCTTCGGAAAATTCTGACGTTTTAATTTCAATCGAACAAAAATTTTCCCAAAAATGGATTTTCGCGTTCGCCGAGGCTTGCAAAAAAATGCGCGGCGCGGTTTCCGATGCGCGCGCGATTTGCATTTCGGGAAATGGACCGACTTTGGTTTTTGATGACGGCACGACTCTTTTATGGAACGCGCCGATTGATGAATTTTTTTCGGCGAGTTTTCTTGGTTCTTGTGAGCATAGCGAACAAGAATACGAGCCTTTCGGCGAGCAAACGAAAACTCGTAAGCAACGCGAAGCGTTGCGACTCATTCCATGCGAAGCGAAAAAATCAATTTTCATTCCGCGCATTCTCGCGGCGAAAAAAAATTTCCCTTTGCAATGGGAAGAAAGCGAAAAAATTTTTGCCTGCCCTGAATTTTTAATTCATGAAATTTGCAAAGCGCAAATAACGATTCTTCCCGAGGCGAGATTCATGGTCGCTTATTGGACGGAAGAGATTTTGGAGGCTTTGGAAATTCCGCGCGAAAAACTTTGCGATTTTTTTCCGAGCGGAAAAATCGCGGGGCGCGTCACGGATGAAGCCGCCGAAAAATTCACCTTGCCGCGCGGAATTCCTGTCGTCGGGGTGGGGCCTGATTTTGTAGCCGCTCTTATCGGAACTGCCACGATAAAAGTCGGCGCGTTGTGCGACCGCGCAGGTTCTAGCGAAGGGCTGAACTTGTGCACGCCTTTTCCAATTTCGGCGGACGGAATCCGAACGCTTCCTTCGCCGGTCGCGCCTTTTTGGAACGCGTCTTTTTTAATCGAAAATCCCGGCAATACGAATTTTGAAAAAGTGGAAAATTTTGCGAAAGGCGTTTGTGCGTTGAAAAAATGCGCGAGCGAAAATGGCGTTCTTTTTGACGACACAATCGCGATTACAGGTGGACAATCGCGCGATGAAAATTTGATTCAGCAAAAGGCGGACGCGGCAGAAATAAAAATCTCGCTCGGACAAATCGCGGACGCGGAACTTTTGGGCGATGCCGCAATCGCGTTTACCGCTCTCGGCGAATTTGATTCGCTTCAAAAGGCGATGGACGCGATTTGCAAAAAGCGAAGAATTTTTTATCCGAAAAATTCATTAAGGAAAAAAAATGAAAATTATAAAAATTCCGCAAAATCTAAAAACGATAATTTTCGACATCGACTCGACGCTTTACACAAATGAGGAATATGCGTTCGAGCAAGTGGACTGCCAAGTGCGCCGTTTCGCAAGCGAACGCGGGATTTCTGACGTTGCCGCGCGAAAAATGGTAGCCGACTTTCGCGAAAGATTCGCGCGCGAAAATGACGGAAAAAAAGTGAGCCTTTCTAACACGCTTCTTTCGTTTGGCGTTCCGATTCAAAAAAGCGTAGAATGGCGGCGCGAACTTTTAGAGCCGAAAAATTTTTTGTCGCGCGACGAGCGTTTGCAAGAAACTCTTCGTGCGCTTTCAAAAAAATTCAATTTGATTTGCGTGACTAACAATCCTGTCGAGCCGGCGCGAAAAACGCTCGTGGCTTTGGGCGTGGAAAATTTGATTGTGAAAATCATCGGACTTGACACTTGCAATGTTTCAAAGCCCGCGCAAGAGCCGTTTTTGCTCGCCGCCGAAGAATGCGGATGCGAGGCGAATGAATGCTTGAGCATCGGCGACAGGTTTGACTTGGACATTGCCGTGCCTCTTGGACTTGGCATGGGAGGGGTATTGGTGGACGGCGTGGAAGACGTTTACAAGCTGCCAGATTTTCTGTGTGGGACTTGAAAAAAAAATTGTTTTGTTGTAAAGTATAAAGACGGTCCATTAGCTCAACTGGATAGAGCGGCCGCCTCCTAAGCGGCAGGTTGTGTGTTCGATTCACATATGGGCCATTCAAAAAATAAAAGACACCACTATTTGCGGTGTCTTTTATTTTTTGAATAACGAGAATTTTTATTTGCGGTGCAAATAAAAATTCTCGCGTACTGCTTATCATAAGCTCAAATGTAATTCTCGTGCACATTGTGCATAAGCGAGTTTTCGTGTCGCGAGTTTGTGCTTCGCACAAACTCGTTAAGCAACTCGAAGAGTTGCGACACTTTAGTCGTTGAGCGACCAAAGCGCGCCGAGCACGATTATGTGTCCAGCGAAGCCATAGAGCCATCCCAAGAACGGAGAGAAGTCGCCCTTTATGATGTCGCCTACGATAATCGCGACCAGCCAGACAATCATGATAATCCAGCCGAGTATATTGTCGAACTTGCCAAATTTGTCGCCGACAAAGCATTCAAGAAAAAGCAAAATGCCCGCAATCAATTCAAGAACGCCAAAAACTATTCCGGCCCAATTTCCGAGCATTCCTTTCAACGCCGCCGCGCCGAAATCGCCCGCGCCCTGCAAAGCCCAAATGCCGCCCACTATTAAAAGACATGCGAGCGCGAGTTGGAGAATCAATCTTCCGATTGACTTTGATTTTGCCGAGTTTCCCATAAAACATCCTCCATAAATATTTTTTCGCATTTCGCGAATGAAATCGTTATAATATAAGTATAACACGAAAATTGCAAACTGGCAAGAAAATGTTGAAAATTGGCACGCCAATTTAGCGGATAATTTTCACGTCACTCGCCGGGAAATTTTACGCCCCATGATTTTCTAAGCGAGTCCATGATTTCCATGACGCGAAGAGTTTCGCGATGCGGCATAGAATCACATTCTATTTTTTTCGCGCTCAGCGCGGCGACGGTTTCTTCCACTTCGTATTCGTAGCCTGAAATTTGCGGCGGCACTTCGACTTTTTTCACCAAATTGTCGCGCTCGTCGAAAACGCAAATCGAATTCGGATTGTTTATGTTTTCAACGACTATGTATCCGCGCTCGCCAAAAAAAATTCCTTTGCGGTCGCTGCGCGAAAACATCCCTGAATTGAGAAATGCCGTGCGCCCGTCCTTGTAATAAAGCGTGATGCTGTTCGTGCCGTCAACGCCAGTCTCCGTCAAAGCCGCGCTCGATTCAACGCGTTCGATTTCCGCGCCGAAATGCATCAGCGCGAAATTCAAAGTGTAGATGCCCACATCGAGCAATGCCCCGCCGGCGAGGGCGGGATTTACGAGGCGTTCTTTATGGTAAATATTGTAGTGCAAATTCGCACTGAGCGAAGTGATTTTTCCGATGATGCTGCTTACGAGAATTTCGTCAATCAATTTTCGCGAAGGCATGTAGCGAGTCCAGATGGCTTCGGTGACCAAAACATTTTTTTCTTTCGCAAAATCCAAAACGCTTTTCGCCTCGGCCGCATTCTTCGCAAAAGCCTTTTCGCACAAGACCGCCTTTCCGTGCTCTATGCAAAGTTTCGCGTGTTCGGCGTGATGCGAATGCGGAGTCGCAATGTAAATTATGTCGATGGCGGGATCGGATGCGAGCTCTTCGTAAGAGCCGTAGGCGTTTTGAATGCGATGTTCAAGGGCAAAATTTTTCGCGCGTGCCAAATCACGGGAAGCGACTGCGCGGCATTTCACGCCTTTCATCGAGTTCAAAGTTTTCGCCATTGTCGAGGCGATGTTCCCCGCTCCGAGAATTCCGATGTTCATCTCGCTCCTCCTTTTTTCAAAGAAATTGCTTTGCAAATTTTATTTTCATTTCAAAAACCGTCCTCTCGCTTTCTTGAATCGCGATGAGCGTTGCGTCTTTTTCGTCGCATTGGAAAACGCGCAATGTCTGACCTTCTCGGCTTTCGCCCGTGTAATGCACCTCAAGTTCCGTCGCTTCGTTGGCCTGCAAAAAGTCGTCGTCAAAAACATTCAGCGCGAGACGAATGTATTCGATATTGTTCATGTGGCGCGACATGTCAATTTGCTGGCTTCGGATTTTTTGCTCGAACGAAAAATTTTCTTCTGAAATTATTTCACGAAATTTTTCAAATGGCGCGGAAAAAATCGGTTCTGGAAAATTTGTTTTTGGATAAGTCAAATTGGAAAGTCGGAGCGGGCGATGATTTTCCAAACTCAAAACGCAAGCTTCTTGGTTCGCGGTAAGAAGGGTCGCGCCGCGCTCGTCCTTGAAAATCGTATTGACGTGAGTGCGAAAACCCGCATTGTCGACAGGAAAAGTCGAAGCGAAAATTTTTTCGCGCCAAGCGGGGCGACGCGTAAAATGAATTCGCGTTTTCGTAAAGACCCAAAAAGCGTTGTGCCTCTCGCGATAGACAACTCCGTCGCAATCCATCGCTGCGAAACTTTCCGTCAAATTGTCTTGCACCAAAAGTGCGGCCTGCGCGATTCCAAGACGGACGCTGCTGTCGATGAATGCGGAACTCACAATGTGCTCGCGCGTAAAAATCAAGTTTGAATCAGTTTCGTCCATCTTTGTCCTCTTTATCAAGAATTTCTCAAATCAAATCTTCGAAATGTCAACCCATTCGATTGGCGGCGAAGCGTATTTTTCAAGTTCTCCAATCGTAAGTTCAATCGCGCTGTTCGCGCTGCCGCAAGCCGGAAATACGGTTTCAAACCTTTTCAAAGATTCGTCCAAAAAAACTTTTACGCCTTCGTTTACCGCGAAAGGGCAGACGCCGCCCACCGCGTGCCCGACCAAATTCGATGCCTCATCGAACGAAAGCATTTTCGCTTTTGCCGAAAATTCAGCCTTGTATTTTTTGTTGTCTATTCGCGCGTCGCCCGCCATCACGATTACGATTGGATTTTCACCGACCATAAACGAAAGCGTTTTCGCGATGCGCGCTTCTTCGCATCCCAAAGCCTTTGCAGCAAGCGGAACGGTCGCGCTCGAAACGTCGAATTCGCGGATTCGGCTTTCGATTCCAAAACGCGAAAAATATTCGCGCACTTTTTCTATCGACATAATTTTCAGCCTCTTTTTTTCAATGCGGACTGTGCCTTCGCCAAAAGCCCTCTTCCTTGAAGCGCGGCAAAATCTTTTTCCTGCGCGCGAGCCAAAAGCCCTTTTCCAGTAACGGAAATTTTATCCTGCGGCTCTTCCTGCGTATGGGGAGCGGCTTCTTCTTGCGTGGAAACGGGATTTTCTTCTCGGCGCGAAACAGAATTTTCTTCTGCCATGGGCGCGTCCGAAATTTGCCCGTACGCCGCGCATTCGCTTTCTGCATCCACAATTTCTGCTTGTCCATTTTCTTCAAGAACAATTTCATCATTGGCAATTTTTTCGCTCGCGATTTCTTCGGCAGGAATTTCATTTTCACAGCTTTGAGAATTCTCGCAGGCAAAAATCTTGAAGGGAAGTTCAAGTTCGGGCAAATCCGTATTTTTCAAATTCTGGAAATTCGCCGTGTCAAGTTCCGCGATTTCCGCGAACGATTTTACTTCCGAAGAAAGCGAATCAAAATTCGATGCGTTCGGCACAAAGATGACATTTCTGTAAAGCGCGAATTTTCCAAAGCCATATAGAAATTCGTCATTGTCCAAGCTTAAAGCGCCAAAGAAATAGACGCGCTTCAAATCATATTTCTTCGCAAGCGCGACGCAAAAATCTTTCGCGCTTTCGGAAATCTTTCCATCGTCATCCAAAAATTCCGTGACGACGACAAGCGTCGTGATGTCTTCCATTTCGTTCGGCGCAAGCGTGCACAAATCTTCTTCGGCACGGTCGGGATAAAGAGTTCTTTCATCAACCACTTCAAACGCGCCTGAGACGCTTATCATTCCGTTTACGAAACGAGGCTCGGGCGGCGGCAAGTCTTCGAGTTCTTCTTCCGCATTGTCCGTGGGAAAAATGCCTTCAGGAATTTTGTAGTCGCTTTCCTCTTCTTCCTGTATGCCGCGCATCATCGCTTCATCCAATTCTTCGATCGTTATAGTAATTCCGCGAAGCTCGTCTTCTTCCTCTTCCGTGGTTTCTCCAGAAGCAATGTTCTGTTCGAGAATGTCGGCAACCTCGTCTTCAATCCCGATTTGCTCGGTTGTCTCTGTGATTTCAGTTTCAATTTCTAGTGCGTCCGCATTCTCATTTTCCGCGACCGCACATTCTTCTGTCAAAGACGCTTCCGCAATTTCGTTTTCGATTTCCATGCTTGAGCTTTCAGGAATTTCATCTGCCTGCGGCTCTTCAGCAATCTCGTCTTCAATCCCGATTTGCTCGGTCGTCTCTGTGATTTCAGTTTCAATTTCTAGTGCGTCCGCATTTCCATTCTCCGCGCCAGCGATTTCCTCCGACAAAGACTCTTCGGTGTTTTCGATTTCCGCGCTCGTGCTTTCAGGAATTTCTTCCGTCTGCGGCTCTTCGGCAATCTCGTCTTCAATATCGCTTTGCGCGGCTGAGGTTTCAGTGATTTCAGTTTCAATCGCGATTTGCTCGGCTGCCGCATTTTCATCTTCCTCATCCGCAGTGTCAGACGCAGACAGCTTGATTTCAATTTTTGGCTCAGACGGTTCGGCAGAAAGCGTTTCTTCTATAACTACAGTCTTTTTCTTTTTTTCGCGGGGCTTTCTCGGCTTTTTCGGAGAGGCTTCTTTTTTTTTCGGCGTTTCCGGTTTTTCGGTTTTTTTAGATTTTGACTTTTCTTTTTCCGCAGGAGCCTTGGATTCTTCGGTTTTTTCAAGATCCACCTTTTCTTTTGGCGGATTTTCTTCGCTTAAATTCGCGTCTGCCCGCAGGGAATTTTCCTCTGCTTCATTTTTTTCAATTTCCACTTCCGGCGAAATTCCTTTTTCCATTTCGTCGATGAATTCCGCGTCTACGATTTCGGTTTTCAGCGCGACAAAAAGCGGGTGGTCGACCATCGCGCAATCGAGGAAAACTTTTTCAATGGAATCGCATCCTTGAAACGCTTCGCTGTGACTGTGCGTCACGTTTTTCGGAATGCGGATTTGCCTCGCGTTCACGGGAACTTTTATGAGCGAAAGAGTGCCGTCGTCGTGCCGCTCAAAAAGCGCGGACGAATCTTCGTCTGTGAAAAAAACGGGATTTTCCGCGCTGAAGCGGATGTGCGCCAAATTCGTGCAATTTCTAAAAGCGTCATCCTCGATGATTTTTATAGAAGAGGGGAGCACAAGTGTGGAAAGATTTTTGCAGTAAGCCGCCGCGCCGCTTTTTATCACCGCGACGCCTTCAGGAATCACGAGCGATTCGAGCGAATAGCATTCGCTGAAAACGTTTCGCGGCAATTCCAAGATTCCGCTTCGAAATGGAGCCTCTTCAAGCGAATAACAGCATTCAAACATGTTTTCTGAAAGCGCGGCAATTTCATCGCCGAGTTCGACTTTTCGCAAAGAAAAGCATTCCCGAAAAATCGCAGGCTCGACAGATTCGATTTTTTTCGGAAAGCGGACATATTCAAGCGCGTCGCATCCATAAAATGCCTCGTATCCGATTTGCGTAAGCGAATCAGGCAGAAAAATTTTTTTTGCAGGACAAGCGGCAAAAGCGCGCCTGTCGATTTTCGTCACGCCAGACGGAACATACACTTCGGCGGGACATTTCAATTCGTCGATACCCGAAAGAGTCTTGTTTTCATTTGTCAGAAAAAAAATTTCAGAATCCTGCATTATTATATTGTACTCTATTTTTCATTTCATCGCAAGTAAAATTTCAATTTAAAATCCGACTTTTTGTTCGCTCGAAAACTCGCGTCATTCATCATTGACTATGCTCACGCCGCTTGAAGTGCCGAGCCGTGTCGCGCCTGCTTCTATCAAGTCTCGCGCGAACTGCGCCGTACGGATGCCGCCGCTCGCTTTTACGCCCAAGTCGTTGCCGACGGTTTTTCGCATAAGCGCGACATGGCGAACGCTCGCGCCGTTCGGGAGGGGCTCGCCTTTTTCATTTTTCGGAGCGGCGAATCCCGTGCTCGTCTTTACGAAATCCGCTCGGGCGGACGCGGCGGCACGACAGCATTTTTCGATTTCGTCGTCAGTCAAAAAACAAGTCTCTAAAATCACTTTCACGAGAATTTTTTTGCCGTTCGCTTCTCCAGCCATTTTCGCCGAGCGCACGACTTGCTCGATGTCTTCCTGAACGAAATCAAAGTCGCCTTCTTTCGCCTTTCCGATGTTGAGCACCATGTCGATTTCATCCGCGCCGTCCAAAACCGCGCTCGATGCGGCGAACGCTTTGACTTCAGTTTTGTCCGCGCCCAAAGGAAATCCGATTACCGTGCAAACCGCGACGCTCGTGCCGCGCAATTTTTCCGCGCACAGTTTTACCCAAATCGGATTGACGCAAACCGATGCGAAACGGTTTTTCGCCGCCTCATCGCAAAGGCTTTCGATTTGCGCTTGCGTCGCCGTGGGCGCAAGCAAAGTATGGTCAATCATTTTCGCAAGTTGCGCTTTTTCTATTTCAATCATAATGAAAATTGTATCACGTTTTTGAAAAAAAGGCAAACGCTCTCATATATTTGCGATATTCAAAAATTCCTCTTGATTTTTCCCGCAAAATATGTTATATTTTAGGAAACGTGGCTCGGCGGCCAACGCCTTGAGCTTAATAAATGAGTCACGCCAAAAGCACCGCACAAATCGCGGCACTTTTGGCATGAGAAGTTTCCGTTGGAAACTTGCGTACTATTTTCACATGTGTGCGTTGAAACGTGCACGCTAAAAAGCCGAAATCGAAATTGCAATTTCGCTCTTGGCTTTTTATGGGAGTTCGATATGGCTTACAAAATTTCTGACGCTTGTGTAAACTGCGGCGCGTGCGAAGGCGAATGTCCTGTAGGCGCGATTTCAGAGCAAGGCTCAAAACGCGAAATCGACGCTGGCACCTGCATTGACTGCGGAACTTGCGCTGGAGTCTGTCCGTCAGAAGCGATTTCTCAGGCGTAAATTTTCTCCAGGGAGTGAGCTTGAAAGCAAAATCCAAATTTTTCTCGTTTTTGAAGGCTGTCTTTTTTGTGGCTTTGTGTTTTGCCGTGAGTTTGGCGGTGGTCTTCCCTTTGTGGGCTTTTGCTAAAAATGCGCCGAATGCCTATTCTGTGGCGGTGTTGGTTTTGGCGGCGGCGTTCGCATTGTGGAAGATTGCGCTTTGGGCGAAAAAGGCGGGCGCAAAAAGAACGATAAAAGTCGCCTTAAAATGTCTCGTGGTCGTCGCTGGAATTTCCGCGTGCGTTTTCCTTTTGCTTGGTTTTCACAGGATTCTTGCGGCGATTTCGGCAGTTTTGGCAATCGCGCTTTTCAAATTGGTGGATTTTGCGGGCTGAAGGAGCGTTAAAAATCGGCACAAAACTTGCGTGCCGATTTTTAACTTTGAGTTTTGTGCCAAAACTCACTTATTCATTTTCATTGCGATATTGAAAATTAAGGAGCGTTTAAAATTGTCGCTAAAATAGCGCGACAATTTTAACTTCGAGTTTCTTTCAGAAACTCGCTTATCCAACTTGCCCGCTCGCGCGGGCGAATTAAGCGCCCTCGAAATCTGAAGATTTCTGCGGTGCTTAATTTTGAGGAACGTTCGAGTGTGTGCGCTTGAAAAGAAAGTCTTCTTTCTCGTCTTGGCGATTTTTTTTCCGCGAAATTCGTTTTGTCAGAAAATTGTCATTTCCATTGATGAGACAAAACTTCCCGTAATAAAGTCCGTCAAGCAATTGGACAAAGATTTGATTTTGGCGCAGTACGACTCGGAGCTTGAGCGCAACAACATCGCGATTCGGAGCGGAAAAGTTCCGCAAGTGAATTTTTTCGCGTACAAGGCGAAAAGGGGCGACACCGTTTCAAAATTGGCGGCGAGATTTTGCGTGATTTCGGACACTTTCGTCATTATAAATGCGATTTCATCGCAAGATGATGAAATCGCGGGGCGGAATATCATTGTTCCTACGGCGAAAGGGCTTTTTATCCCTGATCCGGAATTTCAAGACGGGCGCGAAAGCCAACTTGAGATTTTGCTCAAAAAAAACCGGTTTCCGCTCGCAGATTCGGACGGCGCGCTTTATTTTGAAATCCGCGGGCGACAGTACGTTTTTTTGCCGGATGAGAATTTTTCGCCGACGGAACGCGCGTTTTTCCTCGATCCTGCGATGATCGTTCCGGTGCAGGATTATTGGATTTCAAGCGCGTTCGGAAACCGCGACGATCCTTTCGGAAGCGGGCTTTTGCAGATGCACAAGGGAATGGATATGGCAGTTCCCGAAGGCTCGGAAGTGGTCGCTTGCAAAGGCGGACGCGTGGCGGCTAACGGCGAAGATTCTGTCTACGGAAAATGGATTTTGCTAGAACATTCTGGCGGAATGAGCAGTTTCTACGCGCATCTTTCCGCCATCGGCGCGAACGTAAAAAATGGAGCGCAAGTGCGTTCGGGCGAGTCGATCGCGAAAAGCGGAAGCACGGGGCAAGTGACGGGACCGCACCTGCATTTTGAAGTGAGAAAGGACGGAAATTCCGTCGACCCGAAAAAATATATCAATTAGATTATGTCGTTTACGAAAAGACACATTTTCAGCTTTCTCGTTTTCGCGTTTGCGGCTTTTTCCGCGTCGCTTGAAGCGGAAGTCTTTCGCACGCAGAAAACCGTCATGCTTGAGGCGGATGAAAACGCTTCCGAAAGCAAAAATGTCGGCATAAACGCATGCGTTTCGATAAAATTGCCAGAAGACTTGACGTTCGTCCAGGGAATCGAAATTATCGTGAAAATTCCAAAAGTCCTCTCGAATTTCCGAAACACGATTCTCTATTCGCTTTACGACAACGTTACGCCGTTTCCTTCCGAGGGCGAGACCGACTATTCTGGAAAAGTGGTTTATTCTGGGCTTTATCCGGGAAACCTTTCATGGTCGATTGTCGTTCCGCTCGTAAAAGGCAATACGATAGCGAAAAGTCCTTATGCCGACAAGACTTTGATTCCAGATTCCAGCCGCGGGTTCTTGTTTTTGAGAAACTCGCTCGCTATGAAAGGCGTGCCGCAGAGCGTCCTCGAAGCGGAATTCGAAGTGAGCGCGAAGACGGTTTTCGCGGATTTCGGCGCGATAAAGATCCGCGCGAATCAGGATTTTGGAGAATTTTCTGTGATGGTCGACGAGGCGGCTGCCAAGCCTGATTCGGGGAGAGGTCTTATTTTCCTGAAGCCCGGAAAGCACAGCGTCGCCGTTATTTCCGAGAAATTCCGCAACGAAGTGAGGACTGTCGCGGTAGAGCGGGCGAAAACCACGGAAATCGATTTTGAGTTGAAAAGCGTCGAGCCGACTTTCAGCATAAACGCGCCGCAGGGAACGCAAATTTTCGTGGACGGAAATGAAATCGTCGATGCGTCCGCGCTGAAACTTGAAGTCGGAAGCCATGCTTTCAGGTTCGTGCTTGGCGGATATGAGATCGTGAGAAATGTCGAGATTCAAAACGGAAAGCATTATGACATTTCCGTGAATTTCGAGGCGAACATAAAGGAAACAGAATAAATTTTTTTGAAGTAAAGGAGTTATGATGAAAAAAATCAGAAGCGGCAAAGTTCGCGAAGTCTACGACCTTGAGGACGGAAGAATGGTCATTGTCACGACCGACAGGATTTCCGCGTTCGACGTTATTTTGCCGACGGAAATCCATGGGAAAGGCAAAGTCTTGAACGCGCTTTCGAATTTTTGGTTCGACTTTACGAAGGATATCTGCAAGAACCACATGATTTCAGATGATTTGTGCGAAATGCCAAGTGAATTCCAAGGGGCAGAATTCGAAGGGCGCACGATTCTCGTAAAAAAGCTCAAGATGATTCCTTACGAAGTGATTGTGCGCGGCTATATGTTCGGCTCGATGTACGAGGCGTACAAAAAAGGTGAGATGTTTTTGGGACACAATTTCGACAAGGAATATGCTTTGGCGGAAAAACTAGATGAGCCGATTGTCACTCCTTCGACAAAGGCGGAAGAAGGACATGACGTGAACGTCACGCTCGCGCAGATGAAGGCGGACATCGGCGAAGATTTGGGCGGAAAGGTCGAGCGCGCCGCGCTTTCGGTCTACAAGAAATGCTACGAGCATGCGCTCAAAAACGGAATCATAATCGCCGACACGAAATTTGAATTCGGACTTGACGAAGAAGGCTCGCTCGTTTTGGCGGACGAAGTCCTCACGCCGGATTCTTCAAGGTTTTGGGACGCGACGGCTTACAAAGTCGGAGAAAGCCCTGCGAGTTATGACAAGCAGTTTGTCCGCGACTGGCTTTCAAAAAACAATCTGGCGGGAGACGCGAGCATAAAATCCATTCCCGCTGAAATCGTGGAAAAAACGGCCGCGCTGTACCGTGACTGCGCGAAGAAGATAATCGGAAAGTTTTAACTAATCATTAGATTAGGAGGCATGATAAAAGTTGCACAAATGCGCGACTTTTACCAATTCAAGTTTGTCTAGTTGCGTTGCGACTTGCCAAACTTGTCATACAGATTGTGTGCTCGCGCACATGTTAAAAAGCCAATTTCAAAATTGACTTTTTCATTAGGAGAATCTATGGACGAAAAGACAATGTACAAACTCACTTACGGACTCTTCGTGCTCACGTCGAAGCGCGACGGACGAGACAATGGCTGCATCGTGAACACTGCGGGTCAAGTCACGTCAAGCCCGAACCAAATTTCCGTGGCGGTGAACAAGCAGAACCTCACGCACGACTTCATCCGCGATTCGGGAGAATTCAACATTTCGATTTTGAGCGAAAAGGCGCCATTTGAAACGTTCAAGCATTGGGGAATGCAGAGCGGACATGACACGGACAAAATGGTTTCGGTCGAATTCGAGCGTTCGGCGAACGGCATCGCGTACATCACCAACGGTGCGAACGCATTCCTTTCGGCGAAAGTCGTGCAGTCGGTGGATTTGGGAAGCCACACGCTTTTCATCGCCGATGTTACGGACGGGGCGGTGTTCAGCGAAGACGAGTCCGCCACTTACGCTTTCTACCAAAAGAACATAAAGCCAAAGGTGCGCGAAAACGCCGAAAAGAAACGCGGCTACATCTGCACGGTATGCGGCTACATCTACGAGGGCGACCCGCTTCCCGACGACTTCATCTGCCCTGTGTGCAAGCATCCTGCGAGCGACTTCGTGCCGCTTTGAAAATTGAAGGAAGAAAATTTTTTTAATTTAGTAGATATTAGGAGATATGTTATGAAAAAGGTTTTGTTAATTTTGGCGGCTGCGTTGGTATTCGCTTCGTGCAATTCAACAAAAGTCGAAGGCGGAAAAATGGAAAAAAATCAAAAGCTTTCCTATTGCATTGGAAATTGGCAGTTGGTGCTTCTCATGAAAGATGGAGTCGCGCAGACTTTGGCAAATGCCGACTTGACGATCGCCGACAAAGGCGGCGGCAATTTCGACATGTCGGGCTTCATGGGAGCGAACCGCTTTATGGGAGGGGCTTCTTCAAAAGTCGCGGGACAGATAAAGGCAGGGCCTTTTGCAAGCACGAGACGCGGCGCAAGCCAGGAAATCATGGAATTTGAAACGCTGTTTTCACAATTCCTCAACGGAATCGATTCTTATTCGGTCGAAAAACTCGACGGACATGCGTTTGAGACGCTCGTCCTCAAAAACAGCGCGATGAACGCTTACGCGCGTTTTTCCAAGAATTCGATTTTCGACACGCTTTGGAAATTGAATGCGATAAACGAGGGTAACGCCGTCACAAGCCTGTCTTCAAGCGCGACGATGACATTGGAAAAAAATTCCGCGTCAGTTTTCACCGGAATAAACCAGGCGAATCTAGGGGTAAAAGTTGACGAAGGAAAAAGCCAAATCGCATTTTCGGACGGTCCTATGACGCGCGCGGCGGGAAGCGAGGAGGACATGCGTACGGAAAGCCTTTTGATGCAAAACCTCTTCAAGACGAACCATTATTCGCTTTCGGGCGGAAGCCTTTCCCTGTATGACGGCGAGACGCTTTTGCTGGAATTTGAAAGGCAGGATTGGGTGAGATAAAAATCCTTAATTTGCGACAGTGAGCGAATTATCAAATTCGGGAACTGTCGCAAACGCAACTTCGCAATGAAATGAGAAGTTGCTGTGGATAAGCGAGTTTTCGCAGAAAACTCGGATTAAATTCAGCGGCAGCATTTTTGACGCTGAATTTAAATGTTCCTTAATTTTCAACAAGGAAAAAAGTTTCAACTTTTGAGTTGTTGAAAACGCAACTTCGCAATGAAATGAGAAGTTGCAATGGATGAGCGAGTTTTGGAACAAAACTCGGATTAAATTCAGCGGCACCATTTTAGCCGCTGAATTTAAATGTTGAACTTAAGGCTAAAGATTTTTCGATGCCCTGACGATAATATAAATGTCGGGGGATTTCTCCTCCCACCCATGCCCCCGACAATGCCTGATGGCATTGCCCTGCCTTGTGGCAGGGCTTTTTTGTGCCCGCTTTCAATCGCTGGATAATTTGCAATTGACAAAACCGCGATTTAGTTTTATAATGTGTCTTATTATATGATAAAAATATCTGTAAAAGTATTTTTCATTCTTCTAATGCTTTCGTCGCTTGCGATTGGCGCGGCCTTAGGATTGGCTTTGGCGCGGACGGCGGACACTGTGCACACGGAAAATTTCACTGAATTTACGACGGCGTTGCCCACGAAACTCCTGGACATAAACGGCGAACTGATAACGGAATTCACTTCGGAGGAACGGCGGGAAATCATAAGCCTGACGGAAATTCCCCAACACATGAAAGACGCGCTAGTCACGAGGGAAGACAGGATTTTCTACGAGCACAAGGGCTTCAGCGTAAAGGCTATATTGCGCGCGGTGGTCGGAGTCTTTACGCGCAATTCTCTGGGAGGCGGCTCGACTTTGACGCAGCAGATCGCGGGCACTCTTTATGCCGACCGCACGCAGATGACGCTCGCGCGAAAGCTGAACGAACTTTGGTGGGCCATCCAGATGGAACGCCGCTATTCAAAAAATGAAATTCTCGAATTGTACTTGAACCGCGTATATTTCGGCGGCGGCACTTATGGCGTAAACGCGGCGAGCAAATATTATTTTGGGCACGACGCGCGTTCTATCACTCCGGCGGAAAGCGCGATTCTCGTGATACAGCTTTCCAATCCTGCGTTCTACAATCCGTTCGAGCATCCCAACCGCGCGATGGAAAGGCAAAAGGATGTCCTTCGCACGATGGTTTCTGAAGGCTACATCACGCAAGGCGAGGCCGACGATTCTTACGACGAGTATTGGCTGAATTTCGACTATTCCCGCACCGACGTTTCCGCGTTCTTTATGCGCGACGACAAGGCTCCGTGGTTCAGCGAATATGTGCGGCGCGAGCTGAGCGAAATGATTTACGGAGACGCTGACATTTATTCGAGCGGATTTACCGTGAACACTACGGGAAATCTTTTCCATTTGCAGACCGCGCAGCTTCTGATGGAAAAGCAGATTCACAACGCGAACGTCAACTACAAGGCGCAGATGGCGTCGAAACAGCGCGGCGCGTTCAGCACTTACGTTCCGTTTTCCGAGTTGATCACGCTGATGTTCAACTTGGGCAACTTGAAAATGTCGAACCGGCTCGTAAAGTCTTCGGCTTCAAAAGAATTTAACAGCAAGCTCAATCCGATTGTCGATGTGGCGAGCCTCATGTTCGGTATAGACAATTTGAAAATTGGCATAATCAACAAGGCGAACAACTTAAATCAGGAAAAGGCGAAGGCGACGACGATAGAAGGCACGATGGTCAATTTGGAGAACGACACCGGCTACATAACGGCTCTCATAGGCGGAAGCAAATTCGACCAGAGCAACCAGTTCATACGCGCCTCTCAGGCGCGCGTCCAGCCAGGCTCTTCGTTCAAGCCTCTTTATTTTTCCGCCGCCCTCGATTCCGGGAAATTCACGGCGGCCACCGCGATTCTCGACGCGCCCTACGAATTCAAAGGGCGCGACGGCTCTTCTTATCTGCCGAACAACTATGGCGGCGCGTGGAGGGGGAACGTCTTGCTTTGGCGCGCGCTCGCGCTTTCTTTGAACATTCCGTCCCTGAAAGTTTTGGAAGGAATCGGCTTCGACGCGGCCATCGAGCGTTCTGTCGCGCTTTTGGGAATCTCCGAAAAGGAACTTCCGAGCCGCGCCTTCATTCCGGGATTTCCGCTTGGCTTGGGAACTGTTTCCGTCCGTCCAATCGAAATGGCGCGGGCTTATGCGATTTTCGCGAACGGCGGAAAGGCGATTACTCCTACGGCGATCCGCACTGTCGAGGACAGGAAGGGCAACATAATTTTGAACATAGACAGGGACGTGCACAACAATTTGAAAAATCCGGTTCAAGTCATCACTCCGCAAAACGCGTTTCTCATGACGAAAATAATGGAGGCCTCGAAGACGATCGGAACTCTGCGCTACGGTTCGCAGAACCGTTCGAGCTTGATCGAGCGCAATTCAGGAGATCCGAACGGCTCGAAATTTATTTACACCGACAAGACGGGAAGCAAATTTGAAATGCCTATCGCGGGCAAGACAGGTACGACGCAAAACTGGGCGGACGCTTGGGCAATCGGCTACAGCCCCTACTATACATCCGCGTTTTGGTTTGGGTTTGATTTGCCGGGCAACTCTATGGGACTTGCCGGAACGGGCGCGTCGATGGCAGGTCCGCCGTGGGGCGATTTTATGAGGGCGATTCACAGAGGCTTGCCGTACAAAGATTTTCCTCAGGTCAAAGAAGGCGTGATAAAACGGAATGTTTGCGCGGAAACAGGATTGCTTCCCATAGATGGAAAATGTCATGTAATCACGCTTTGGTTTTTGACGGACAACGTTCCGTCTCAAACATGTTCGATACACGGCGATGGCGCGATGAATCCGCAGCAACGTGCGGAAAACCGCCTTGAGGACGCATTGTTTCAAAGCGGCTATTCTTTCGACGATTTTATCGACGACACGGACTTGCAAATCGATTTGGATTTGGACTCGATTTTGGCGCCCGAGTCGCCTCAGGCCATCGACGAAATCAATGCGAGACAAGACTCCGCCAATTCAAGGACAAATTCCAAAAGTTCAAGGACGAAAGGCAAGTCTTCAAGAAGGCGAGACACGAATTCAAAGGCCGGCACGGCAATTTCTGATCCGAATCCAAACGATGATGGCAATTCCAATTCGGGCGAAGCGGTTTTGGAGGCGGTCGAAAATGATTTTAATTTGAATGAAAATGTTTCGGAAGAAAACGCCGGCAATTTCGATTTTGTTCCGATGGACATGAGCGCGTTTGGCGAGCGAGAAGAATTTGAAGAATCGGATTCGGAAGAAATTAAATCTGAAATCGACATTGATATTGAGAATGAAATTGAAATTGAAGAGGAAAATTCGCCCCTTCCAATGGAATGAAAAATGCTCGTAAGTATAAAGGACATAAAAGTAAAACGCCGCGTGAGGAAGGATTTGGGCAGCCTCGAGGATTTGAAGAACAGTCTTCGCCGATACGGACTTTTGAATCCAATCACGCTGAACAGCAAGTATGAACTTGTGGCGGGCGAGCGCAGGCTCGAGGCGGCAAAGGCCATCGGCTGGACAAGCATCAACGCGAACATCCTCGACAATTTGAGCGAACTTTCCCAATTGGAAATGGAAATCGAAGAAAACAATCAGCGCAAGGAATTTACCGACGAGGAACTGCTCGAGGGCTACAAGCGGCTTGAGCGTCTGCGAAACCCCAGTTTTTTCCAGCGCATTTGGAATGCGATAAAGGCGTTTTTCGCGCGCGTCGTTCGTGCCCTGAAGAGTTTGTTCAGACGCGCGTAGGATTTGGATGGAAAATTAAAATGAAAGACTTGAAGGACATGACTTACGGAATTGTCGGCATGGGAATTATGGGCGGCTCGTTCGCGAAGTCGATTCGCGCGAACGTGCTTTCTCGCGCCGATGCGACTGGAAAAATTTTCGCATGCAACAGAAGCGTCGCCTGCCTCGAAGCCGCGCTTCACGAAGGCGTGGCGGACAAAACCTTCACTTCGGACTGCGTTCAGGAAATGCTTTGCGAATGCGACTTCGTTTTCATTTGCCTCTATCCGCACGCCACGGTAGAATTTCTGCGCGACAACCGCGATTTTTTCAAGGCTGGCTCAATCGTCACTGACATCAGCGGCGTAAAGGGAATCTTTGAAAAATCGCTTCCAGAAATTTTGCGGGGCGACGTCGACTTCATAATCGGGCATCCGATGGCGGGCGGTGAAAAGGAAGGCTACGCCAATTCGAACGAAAGATTTTTCATCGGCAGGAATTACATTTTGATTCCGCGCACGGAAAACAAGGCAGAAAATCTCGACCTCATGCGAAGCCTCATCGTGGCGATGGGGTTTTCGCGCATCACGGAAACATCGTGCGATACTCACGACTACAAAATCGGCTTCACTTCGCAGCTCTGTCATGTCATCGCGGCGGCGTTGGTGGAAAGCGCGGCGGACGAAAGCATCACGGCGTTTGGCGGAGGAAGTTTCGAGGACTTGACGAGAATCGCGATGATAAACGCGCCGCTTTGGACGGAACTTTTTTTGGCGAACAAGGAAAAATTGGTGGAGCACATTTCAAATTTCGAGATGCAAATAGGACGTTTCAAGAACCTCATTAAAAATGACGACGCGGAAAATCTGAAAAGCCTTTTGGAGGACACGCGCGAAAAAAGATTGAAAATGGGAGCCGTCAGAACTTCGGCGAAATAGCCGCAGTTCTGATTATTGACTGTCGGTTCTCGCTTTGTTGCGAAACTGTGCGCTCGCGTAAAGGAATGGCGCGAGTTTTTGTGCTTTTTTGTGAGCGAAGCGAACAAAAATGCGAGCCTAGCGCACTCGCAACGAGCCGCAAAGCGAAGTTTCAAGCGGAAAACAAAAACTCGATGTAAAAAAAAGCACGCGTAAAGCGAGCGTTTAAAATCCGCACTAAAATTGCGTGCGGATTTTAACTTCGAGTTTTCTGCGAAAACTCGCTTGTCCACTGCGATTTCTCGCTTTATTGCGAAATCGCGTTTGCGACAGTTCTCGAATTTGACAATTCGTTCGCTGTCGCAAAATAAGGAGTTTTTTTAGCGGAATATGGGATCGAACCATAGACATCACGGATATGAGCCGTGTGCTCTACCGACTGAGCTATTCCGCCGTGAGATTTTATACTATCAGAAATTTAAAAAAGTGTCAATATGTTTGCGGCATTTTTTTTAAATCTCTTTCAATGCGGATTGTATGCATTCGCGCAATGTGGTGCGCTTTGGCTTTTCTTCGATTCGAGACGCGGTGCGGGCGCAGACGAACGCCATGAAAATCAAAATCAAGTGCACGAACCAATTCGTGTAGCGAGAATACACGGTTTCTCTCCATTGGAAAATCGGAATCCTCGCGCACAAATACGCTTTTTCAAAGAGCGGAATCGAGTCTAGGATGCGCCCGCAAGGATCGACCACCGCCGTAAGGCCTGAGTTTGTCGAGCGTACGAGGGTAGTGCGGTATTCGATGGAACGGAATGCCGCCACTACGAAATGCTGGTATTCTGCCGAATATGTCTTTGACCACGAGTCGTCGGTGATGTTCAAGAATAGTTCCGCTCCAAGCGCGTGAAACGGACCGCAAATGTCGGGGAAAGCGTCTTCGAAGCATATCGGCGTGGAAATCCTGACCTTCGTCCTTTCAGGCGGTTTTTGCGCGGAAACGGCATCTAGGCTCAAGTCGATTATTTTTGAAGGCGGATTTCCCTTGTCCTCCGCGGCATCCGCTTCCAATTCGAAAAGCGTGAATTCGTTTCCCGGAAACCAGCCGTTTGAAAATCCCACGACTTTTTTCATGAATGCGCTCACGAGCGGATATTCTACTCCGGGAATGACTTCCGCAAAAGGCACAAGGTGCGTCTTTCCATAATATCCCCGGAAAATTCCTTCTTTGTCGAACATCAAAGCCGAATTCGCGTGCCTGCTGTTTTTCGGCTCGAGCGTAAAAGAGCCGCCGATTAAAAACGGAACATTGCATTCTTTGATGAATGGAATCAAAGGGCGGTCTTGCGGGCGGACGCTGTATCGTATGTAGGCGTTTGGAAACGCGGAGCGCAAGACCGCTTCGCTCCAGACTACGATGTCCGGCCTTGTGCCTTCTTCGGCGAATTCTTCAATTCCGTTTTCCGTAAGCTCGATTGAAGTCATTATGCTTTCGGAGTCGTCTTTGTCCACCCATGGATCGCGGTTTTGCTGGACCAAGACGGCGTTCAAAGTCTTTACAACCTTTCTCTCCTGCCTGAGGCGGAACGCGCCGTAAATTGCAAAGCATGCGAGCAAGAATATGGCGCATCTTTGGCAGTGGCAAATTTCTTTCCTCGCGAATTTTTTTTCGTAGCGGAGCGAAATTATCGTTTCTGCAAGCGTTCCTGAAATGAACGCGAACAAAAATGTTATTCCGTAAGTGCCGAAAATGTCCGCGCTTTGCATCAATGTTTTTGCGCGGAATGCGCCCATCGAAAGCGTTCCCCACGGATATGCCAAAAATCCCGTGGATTTCGCCCATTCGTAGACGACGCGCACGCAGGCGAACCAAAAAATTTTGAAATTTATATTTTGCGAGGAAAAATCCGCGCTCGGAAGCGAAGCCCTTTGCGCGAAAATTTTCTTTCTGGAAATTCCCTGCGTTTTTTTTAAAGGCGCGAAAAAAAGGCATGCGGCCATCGCTTCGATGCAAGCCGTGCCGAAAGCCGACGCGCCGAGCGTGAAAATAGCGAAGTCCTTGAAATTCGCAAGCCAAAAGCTCGACAAAAGGTGGGTGATGAGCGCGTCGATCGCGAACAAGGCCGCCGCGTTTTTGTATGACCTTGCGTCTCGCACTGCGATGTATAGCGGAACGAGCGCGACTGCGGCGAAAATCGGCGAGCCTAAACGAAGCGTTTCGTTGGGGATCGCGAGAGAAGTCAATATTCCTGAAAAAGTTGCGCAAAAAACTTGAAAAAATACATTCATTGTGATATAATATTCTATTGCATTTTGTAAAATAAAGCAAGTTGAATGACATTAAATTGTCGATTTGGATGGGAAAGATGGCGAGCATAAAAGGTGTGTATGATGCGCATAGGAAAGAGTATGGCGAGTTTCCAAAGGTCGTGGTTTCAGCTCCTGGACGCTTCAATATAATGGGCGAACGTTCGTGCTGGTTTTTTAAGGACAAGACTCTTTCGATGGCTGTAAACTTGAATGTTTTCGTCGCGATTTCGCCGCGCGAGGACAGTTCGGTGAAATTATTTTTCGTTCATCGCGATGAGCGCAGGAAATTCGACATTTCGAATGTCAAGTCCAAGAAGGAGGAGCATTGGCTCAATTCTGTCAAGGCGGTTTTGTATGGATTTTTGGCGATGGAATTCAAACTTTCTGGAATGAATCTCACGGTTTATTCGGAAACGCCGTCTACGCCGGGGTTCGGAATAGTTTCCGCGATGAAGGCGGGCGTCGCGCTTGCCGTAAAAAAGGCGTTTCGACTGAACTGCTCGGACGCGCAGCTTTTGAAGGTTTTGGAAAAGGCCAACCGCAATTTTCTCAAAACCGACAATCTCATTGCCGACAATTTTACGGCTCTTTTTTCCGAGCCGAATTCTGTCGTCTTGACGGATTATTCCAAGCAGACTTTCGAAATCATTCCGTTGGATTTCGAGGGCTACAAAATTATCCTAACGGACGCTGGCGTTCCGCGCTATGCGAGCGATGAAATTGTGCGGGAGCCGGAAAACGCGCTTTTGCTCGGCGACCTTAAGGATAGGAAGCGCGGCGTTTTGGGCGGCTGGGTCTACAACACGAATCCGACCGAAATGAATTTGGAACTCTCCGTGGTGAGCGAAGACATGCGGAGGAAACTTTTGTACATAATCTACGAGCACGGCTGCGTTTTGGACGCGGTGGATGGAATAAAAAAAGGAAAGTTCGCGAAATTCGCGCGCGCGGTGAACAAAAGCCATGTTTTGCTCCGCGAAAACTACAATGTTTCTTGTCCTGAAATCGACTGGATTCTAAAGCGCGTGGGCGAACTTGAGCCGAATTTGCAGGACATCCGCGAGCCTGTAACTTGCGGGCGCGTAATTGGGAAGGGATTGGGCTGCTGCCTTTACGCTTTCGTCAGAGACGGCGACGTTGAAACGTACAAAAAGAATCTTTTGGGCTACACGCGCATTTTTGGATTGGAGCCGCTCATGTACGAAGTAAAGGGCGCGAAAGGCGCGCACTCGGTGAGAGTGAATATCTAATAGTGAATAGTTGCGAGTTTTTGTGGTTTTGTGAGCGAAGCGAACAAAATGCGAGTTTTGCGAGCAAACGAAAACTCGTTAAGCAACTCGAAGAGTTGCGACTGAATATTTAATAGTGAGTAGTGAGGTATTTAAAGTTTGAATTTGCTTTTGACTAATGACGACGGATTTTCCGCGCCCGGAATAAACTCTCTAAAGCGGCGGCTTCTTTTGGACGGACACAATGTAATGGTTTTCGCGCCTTCTGAAAATCGGAGCGGGGCGAGCCATTGCATCAATTTAGGAAGCGGCGTGGAAGTGAGAAAAATCAGCGACAGCGAATACACTTGTACTGGAACGCCAGCCGACTGCGTGATGGCCGCGCTGAAAAGCGATGTTTTTCCAAAAATCGACCTCGTGCTTTCGGGAATAAATCAAGGTCCGAACATCGGACTCGACATCGTGTATTCGGGAACATGCGGCGCGGCGCGCCAGGCGGTTTTCATGGGAATACCGGCGGTCGCTTTGAGCGTGATGGTGGAAGAGCATGACGGCGAGCCTTTCACTCCGCGCGAAAAATATTTTTATTCTGCGATGGCGGATTTTGCCGCGAAGAACCTTGACAATTTCGCGAAAATGTGCGTCGTGGCGGACGAAATGTCCATGCCTGAAAATCCATGCTGCTTCGTCAATGTGAACGGACATTCGCAGGAAGAGCCGTACAAGTCGGCGCGATTTTCCGGGATTTCGTTCCGCGAATATGCCAACGACAAGATAATTCTTTTGCCGAAAGGGAACGGAATTTTCGAGCGGAAATTTTCCGGCGGAAAAGTGATTTCATCGTCGCGAAAATATTCGGACTACGACGCGCTTTGCGAAGGCGCACTTTCTGTAACTCGCGTTCTTGCCGAGCAATTGGACGCTGGCGAAATGGATTCGATTATTTTCAATTTTTGATTGACAATCTGCGATTAATATTTTATTCTATATTTAGGGTGGATTTATGGGGAAGTCAGTTTTGTCGGAAGGAATCTCGCTTTACGCCAAAAAAAAATATGGCGACGCGTTGGCTTTTTTCCTTTCGGTTTCCGAAGGCGCAGATGTGGACGGAATGGATTTGGCGTATTACATCGGGCTTTGCTACGCGCGGTTGGAAAGGTACGATGACGCGCTTTTGTATTTGGAACAGGTGGTGACAAGCGGACATGACTACGAGCGCATTTTGCAGTGCCGATACATTCTCGCGATAATCTATGTGAAAAGCGGCCGAAAGCGTTTGGCGGATTTCGAGTTAAGCAAGCTTTTGGAAATCGGATACAACACCGCGAACGTCCTTTCTTCGCTCGCGTATCTTCATTGGGAAAATCAGGACATCGAAACTTGCCTCGACTTATATTCGCGTTCGCTTGAGGAAGACACGAACAATGTCACGGCCTTGAACGGAATGGGCTATGTGCTTGCCGAGGAAAACCGCGACTTGTCGCTCGCGTTAAGTTGTTGCAAGAGGGCCGTTTCTAATGCGCCGAAAGATCCGGCATGCCTTGATTCGCTCGGATGGGTTTATTTCAAGATGGGGCTTTTGGACGAGGCGAAAAAATATCTGTTCGAGGCAAAAAGATTGCTTCCGGAAAGCGAAGTCATAAAAAGCCATGTCGATTTGTTCGAAAAGGTTGTGGCGCAGGAATGAAAAAGTCATTCGTTTTTTTGCTTGCATTTTTTCTCGTATTTTCGCAAAACGCGCTCAACGCGCAGCGAGCCGAAAATTTGTTCGAGGATTCGGCGAACGCGAGTTCGCTCAAACGTAGCGCGGAAGCAGGTTTTGCCGAAGAGGAATTCCGTCGAGGCGTGCAGTCGTATTATCGCGGTCAATTTAATGACGCGATATTGCAGTTTGAAAAGGCTCTTTCATATTTGCCCGATGAAAATCTTATTTTGGATTGGCTCGGAAAATCTTACTACCGCGCGGGACTTGAGGGCACGGCGTTGGAGCAATGGCAGTTCGCGCATGACGCTGGCTACGGCGGCATTCTCCTGGAAAACAAAATCGAAGTCGTCCGCGAACGCCGAGTGAACGCTTCTTCGGAAATGTCGCCTCGCTATACGGAGACGGGAAGTTATGCTGGAACGAATTCTACGGAAAACGGAAATTATCAAGTTTTCGCGTCTCCGACTTCCGTGCTGGCGAATCACGACGGAACTGTTTGGGTGGCGGCTTATGGAAGCAACGAGCTTGTCCTGCTAGACATAAACGGAAATGTCGTTCGTCGCGTGACAGGTCCGCTGAACGGTTTTGACCGTCCGATCGATGTGATTCGCGCTTTGGACGGGAAACTTTTGGTTAGCGAGAGCGCGGGCGACAGAATCGCGGTTTTGAACGAATCGGGTTTTTTTGAAAAATATATCGGCGAAAAGGGGAGGGGCGTCGGGCAGTTTGTCGGACCGCAATATCTGGCGCAGGATTCGCTCGGAAACATTTATGTTACGGATTTCGGGAATTCGCGCGTGGCGGTTTTTGACAAGGACGGAAACGGCATCTTCGATTTTGGTCGGCGAAGCGAGGATTTTGCGGGGCTGAAAGGTCCGACGGGAATCGCCATAAAAGACGAGCGCGTTTTCGTGGCCGACTGTGTTCGCGGTGCGGTCTACGAATTTGACTTGAGCGGAAACTACGAAGGGCTTCTCGTGCCGGAGCAGACTTTTTCTTTTCCCGAGGCGTTGAAATTTTCGGCGGACAATGATGCGCTTATTGTTTCCGACAGGAACAGGATTTTTTCGATTGATTTGGGAACGGGCGCAGTTTTTGAAAACGCGTTCACTGGCAATGCGCCCGCAAGAATCACTTGTGCGCTTCCTGATTTCAACGGAAATATTTTGGCAAGCGATTTCAAGAACAATGAAATCTACATAATGTCGAAAATGACGGAATTGCTTGGCGGACTTTATGTGGAAATTTCGCGCGTGAACGCGGAAGATTTTCCAAAAGTTTCAATCGAAGTGAACGTGCAAAACCGAATGCGCCAGCCCGTGATGGGACTTCGCGCGGAAAATTTTTACATCAGCGAAGGACGTCGCGCAGTTTCAAATTTGCGCTTTGAAGGGGCGGCTTTTGCCAACACGAGCGAGGACATCGCGATAATCATCGACCGCAACGTGGACTGTTCGGTTTACGGCGAGACGTTAAATCATGCCGTGCGGGAACTCGCCGAGGCGATGCAAGGCGTCGGGAAAATCACGCTCATATCAAGCGGAGAAATTCCTGTTTTGGAATATGAAGGCGCGCCGAGCGGTCTTGTGGATTTTTCATACACCGCGCTCAAAACTCCAGAAAGCAAAATTTGCTCGTTCGACCTCGCGCTCAGAATGGCGGCGAACAATCTGATAAATTCACAGCCGAAGCGCGCGGTGATTTTTTTGACTGACGGAGTTTTTGTACAAGGCGCGTTTTCACGTTACGGACTTTCCGACCTCGCCTCTTATTTGAACAACAATAGCATCTCTTTCAGCATTGTGCAACTTGAGCGGGGTGCGCCTGCCGAGGAATTCAACTACATTTGCAAAAACACTTTCGGAAAGACCTATTACGTTTTCCGTCCCGAAGGATTGGGCGGCGTAATCGGAGACTTGCTTGAAGTGCCGAACGGAACGTATCTGTTCAGCTACGAGTCGTCTTTGCAGACCGACATGGGACGCGCGTTTTTGCCTGTGGAAGTGGAAACATATATAATGAATCGAAGCGGTCGCGATGAAATCGGGTATTTCGCTCCGCTCGAATGATTTTGAAATTTCAAGAATTTTTTTGCCGCGTTTTTGAAAGTTCCTTATTTTGCGACAGTGAGCGAATTGTCAAATTCGGGAAGTGTCGCAAACGCGACTTCGCAATGAAATGAGAAGTCGCAGTCAATGAGCGAGTTTTGGAACAAAACTCGGAGTTAAAATCCGCACGCCATATCAGCGCGGATTTTAAACACTCCTTAATTTGCGACAGTGAGCGAATTATCAAATTCGAGAACGGTCGCAAACGCAACTTCGCAATGAAATGAGAAGTTGCGGTGGATGTTCGAGTTTTGGAACAAAACTCGAAGTTAAAATCCGCGCGCCATATCAGCGCGGATTTTAAACACTCCTTAATTTGCGACAGTGAGCGAATTGTCAAATTCGGGAAGTGTCGCAAACGCGACTTCGCAATGAAATGAGAAGTCGCAGTCAATGAGCGAGTTTTGGAACAAAACTCGGAGTTAAAATCCGCACGCTATTTTAGTGCGGATTTTAAACGCTCCTTAATTTGCGACAGTGAGCGAATTATCAAATTCGGGAACGGTCGCAAACGCGACTTCGTAATGAAATGAGAAGTCGCAGTCAATGGGCGAGTTTTGGAACAAAACTCGAAGTTAAATTTTGCGACAGTATTTTGGCGCAAAATTTAAACTCTCGCTTTCATTTGAAAGAAGACGAGCCTTGTGGATTTTAATTTTCGGATTTTTTTGTTCCAATTTTAAAATCGATTTTTCCACGGCGCGTTTTTTCTTTTCACCGAAATCAAAAAGTTCGTTTTGCGCTTCGCTGTCCGCGTCTTGAGTGTTTCCAATAGTGATTCCCAAAAGCCTGATTCCGCGCCCAGCCTCGTATTTTTTTCGGAAAATGTTTTTAGCTCGGCAAAAAAGGTCGTCAACGCTCGTGATGTTTTGCGAGGAGGTTTCGCGCGCGCTCACGGTAGTGAAATCGTCGTAGCGTATTTTCACGCACAAAGTTTTTCCAGTGATGTTGTGCCGCAAAAGCCGGAACATCAGCTGCTCGGACAAATCCAAGAGCGCGCCTTCAATTGCGTTCCAGTCCGAAAGATCGTAGTCATAAGTGGTTTCGATTCCAGAAGAATGCGACTTGGCTTCTTCCAAAAATCCAGGCGGGTCGATGCCGCGCACGACGCTGTATAAGAATTCTGCCTGCGCTTGCCCGAAAATGCTTTCCAGCAATTTTTTGCTGTGCCCCAAAATGTCACGCGTGGAATTGAAGCCCGCCTCTTTGAGCCGTGCCAAAGTTTTCGCGCCGATTCCCCAGACTTTTTCGAGCGGCAAGCTTAGCATGAAATTCTCTTCGTCGCCCGGAAGCACTGCCGTAAGCCCTTGAGGTTTTTGCAGACCGCTTGCGATTTTCGCGATATAATTTGAAGTGGCTATTCCGACCGAAACAGTAAGGCCCGTCTTTTCAAAAACTTCCGCCTGCAATCTTTTCGCCGTTTCGACAGGCTCGCCGAAAAGCCGTGTCGTGCCGCTCATATCCAAGAACGCTTCATCGATGGAAATCTGTTTTACGTCAGGAGAAAAGTCTGAAAAAATCCGCATTATCTTTTCGGAAAACTCGGCATATGTTTTGTGGTCGCCTCGAACGAAAATGGCGTTCGGGCAAAGTTCCACGGCGCGGGCGAGCGGCATCGCAGAATGGATGCCGAATTTTCTCGCCTCGTAACTCGCGGTGGAAACCACGGCTCGCCTGTCACCTGGAATGCCGCCGACCACGACTGGCTTTCCGCGCCATTGCGGGTGTAACAGTTGTTCCACTGAAGCGAAGAATGCGTCGAGGTCTACATGGAAAAAACATTTCGTGCCTTCAAAATTCATCGCGCACCTCCGAAATTTCGCCGCCTTCCGCTTTGAACGAAAAAATTTCTTTTTTTGCTTGATTCGGATTGCCGTTTAAAAAATACGCTTCGACCGTAATAATTGAATTGTCGGAAAAATCCGGCGTGTATGTTACCGTCAAATTTTGCGGAGGGTTTTCAGGAAGCAGAAATTCCGTGCGATCGTTTTCGCGCGAAGTTTCATAAATCGAAAAATATATGGGATTTTCGCTTTCGCCTTGAACGAAAATCGCGTAGCGTTCGGGAATCTTTTCCGAGGAAATCTCGATGCTGCGAATTTTTCCGCCGTAATATTCCGAATCCAAAATTGAAACCGAAGAGAAAGTATTTTCTGAGGATTCTTCTACGCGCGCTAACGGTCGATTTCGTTCGACATTCTTGAAGAAAATTCTATTCAACATGGAGATCGAAAAAACCGAAAGCACTGCGATTCCAACTATGCTTGCGGTGCATGCGACGAGATAGTATGCGACGGCGCTCTTTGTTGAGCGCGCCTTGGAATTTACTCGGGCTAGGATTCGAAGCCAAAGAAGCCCAAGCGGAACAAGGGCGAAGCCCATAAAAATATTTTTGTCCAAAGCGCAGAAAACAAGTTCAAATATTTTTCGCGCGTCGGAGTAAATCAAAATCGAATACAGAAGCGGAACGAAAGGCAGGAAAAAAATCGCCATAAAAACATAAAGAAATGCCGTTCGCTTGGCTGGCCGCGAAAGAGTCAAAATCAGAAATTCAAAGGCGAACAAAAAGAACAGGGAGATGTCAAGGCTCGTGAAAATGAAAACGTTTAAAAGTGCGCTTAAACTCAAAATATATTCGTAAATGTATGGGAGCAAATTTTTGTGTATCCTTATCTCAAGCGGATAGATTAAGGAAAGTATAAAAAATGGCACCGATGTTTTTATGATGAACAGAAGCGCGATGTTTCTCGTTCCTGCCTTTTGAAATGCGGCTATGAGAATTTGCCCTAGAAACAAGGAAGCCGTGATGAGCGCCGCCGTTAGAAAAATCAAATACGTCGACTTGAGGGCGCTTTCTTTTAGTTTTACGAGGCGGCGGCTTTTTTTTCGGAATATGAATTCAAAGTCGCTCAAAATAAAAATGCATAGCGCTATGAAAATCGTGATGGCGGTCAGCGTCTGACCTTCCGTAATCCAAAATAATCTTGAATGAACTTTTACGGGGATGTAGTGGCGGCTCCAGTTGCCGCTTTCCGGAAGGCGCACGTCAAGCAGGAAATTCTTTATCGCGCTTGTTTCTTCATCGTAGCTTTCTTTTTCTGAAAGCATGCTCAGCATGACCGCCGGAATGTCCCGCGATAAAAATGCGGAAAGCCGCGCGTCGCTTTTCAAGATGCCAAGATTGTAAAGCGAAATAAAAATGTCGCCTGAAATTCTGTAGTCGACAGACTCTCCGTCGAGGCTGGAGCAAAGCGGACGCGTAAGGTAGAGCGGCGAAATGTTTTTTTCCGCTCCCGGCGTTACGCGAGTCTTTTTTGTCGCGCTGAAATCAAGCAAAAGCGCGTGAAGGTTTTGCGCGCCTTCCATAGTCTGGCAAAAAATTTCTGTGCCCATAGTCTTTTCGTTGCCAGGAATTCTTCGTATGTCGCCCGCAGTAAAAATAAAATTCACGTCGAATTCGAATTTGTTTTCGCTCACGAAATCGAAAAGCTCTTTTACGAAATCGATTTTGTTCCACGCGTCTTCTTGCGTTAGCGCGATGACAAAGGTTTTTTGCGCTGGATTGTCTTGCGCCGGAAATTCAAGCTGAATGTTGTAGGGGAAATTCTCAAATACGGCGGTCGAAAGAGGGAGCTTTTTCGCCTCTCCCGAATTCGTTTTTTCCAATTCGGCGAACAGCCTTTCTGAAAGTTCAAGCCCTGAATATTTTGAATCCGAATTGAAATTCTGCGCGAAAAATGCATTCGTTTGTATAGAGAAAAGCGAAAAAATCGCCAAAATTTTAAAAAATTTCATTTTCACTTAAAATAAGATACAATTTATTTGTTTACATTTCAAGAGTTTCGTGATATAATATTAATAAGAATTTGTTCAATTTCAAAAATAAATTGACAATCCGTGATTTAGTTCAATCGTGCTCGGTGATAAATGCCGGACCGTTATAGGAGTTTTGTGCGATGGCGACTGGAAAAAAATTTATGTTGGAATTGCCGTTGAAAGTCATTTTGACGGAAGATGGCACTTCAAATTTTATAAGTCACAAGAAAAAATTACTCAGGATAAAGATGGCCGACAACACCGAGGAGCACGGCATTGCGCTGAACAAATTCTCTCCGCAGTCTATTCAAAATATGATTTTGGTCGACTATATTTCCAAAGTCGAAATTTCGATGTCGGAATTTGTTTCGAAACGGCAGGAAATTATGGACTTGTCGAAACTGATTGTCTACTCCGTGATGTACAAGCAGCTTGACCGCGAAATTTTCAAGACGATAATCGAAACGGACTGCGTGAGGAAATACAATCGCACGCACGCCGGACATTTGATTGACGAAAAAACGCAAATCAGCGACAAGCAGCTGCGCACCGAACTTTCCTCGAAAAACGCCGTCATCGATCAAATTCGAAAAACAATCCTGACGCCGATTTGGAAAAACGTGATGACCAACAAAGAATATTCTCCGGAAGAAAAAAATATTTTTCTCTTGATGTCCGAGAAATTCATAAACCGCTTGAGTCTTTTGAATTGGCACATTTTCGTGCTTTTTTATAAGGACGAAAATTTCGGAGAAATCCTGAGCCAGACGAGAAAGATTCTTTCGCGCTATATGGACAAGTCGCGTGTCGCCGACTATATTTCCACGATGGTCATGGAATTGGCGCTCAACAGCGAAAATGCCAACATCACGAAAGAGGCGCAGAAAATGTATCCCGGCCGCGAAGATTTGAACATGTTGGTTCTCGACCCCGACGTGCGCAAGAAAATAGTCCACGAATTGGAAATGAAAAAGCAGCTCGTTTTCCTTTCGTGGAAGCTGGGCGGAGGCTCGTCTTCAATCGGAAAGCAGGGACGACTCCAGATTACACTATACAACAAGTCCGATGAATTCAGCGACATAAAGGAAACTGTCGATGCCGCCACGAACGCCAACACGAATAAAAAGTCTCTCGTAGATTTTTATCGCGATTTGCCGTCCGGCGAGGAAGGAACGGATTTGGGAATGTATTATCTTTCTTATCTCGACGACGCTTGCAAAAAAGTGAATGTAAAATTCGATTCGCTTGTAAACCAATTTTCCGCAAGCGATCTGACGGTCATTACTTTGACATTCAGTTTCTAGCATGGACAAGCCGCCGCCTTGTAAAATTTATTTTTTCTCGATTTTGCTTTCGGCATTTGTTTTCGCATCGTGCGCGGAAGATTCGATTGCGATTGTGTCGGCTGATGCGAAAATTGTTTTCGACTTCTCCGAAGACTCGCCGCCCTCGCAACGCCTTTGTGTTTTCGTGCGGCTTTCTTCGAATGTCCGCCGAATCGAAAACATCGATGTGAGATTTTCTGACGGAAGCGAAACTTATTCTTGGAAAATGGAAAATCCAGTTTTGATGCAGTCCGGCAAAGAAGCTTGGGCGGGATATTCGCATTTGGGGCTGCCGTCGAATTTGAAGAATTTTCCAAAAGGCACTTACGATTTTGAATGCGTGGATTCTACTGGCGAAAGCGCGCGGGGAAATTTTCTCGTTGAGTACGACGAGAAATCGTTCGGGGAATTTTCGCGTGAAAAATTTTCAGGCAACGGATGGAGCGAGCGGATCGCAGTTTATTCTGAAATTGGAGAACTCTTGCATTTTTCCGAAGACGAAAATGATAAAAGCGACGAGGCCATTTTTCGCGAAACGAAGGATTCAAGTTTCTTGAGGCATCTTTATCAGGCAGAAAATGTGATTTGCCTTGGACCGAAAATTTTCAAGGAAGGGGTGGACGAAAATGGGCAGTGAAGAATTTTCCTCAAGCGAAAATTTTTACCGCACGATAAAGACCTATGTATTGCGGACCGGCCGAATGACGAGCGCGCAGCAACGCGATTACAACGAACTCGAGCACATTTGGTGCATTCCTTACGAGGAAAAGCTTTTGAATTTCGTGGACATTTTCGGAAACACGAATCCAATTGTCGTGGAAATCGGTTTTGGAATGGGCGCGGCTACCGTCGAAATCGCCAAGGCGAATCCTAATGTGAATTATCTCGGCATCGAAGTGCATCGTCCAGGAGTGGGGCGCGTGCTCGGCGAAATCCGCGCGAACGATTTGAAGAATTTGTTTTTGATTGAGCACGACGCGCTTGATGTCTTGAAAAATATGCTCGGTGAAAATTCAGTGAACGGCTTTCACATTTTCTTCCCTGATCCTTGGCCGAAAAAAAAGCATCACAAGCGGCGGCTCGTACAGCGTCCGCGCACTGAGCTTCTCGCGCAAAAATTGTGTCAGGGCGGTTTCGTCTACATGGCGACGGATTGGGAAGAATATGCCGAGAGCGCGCTCGAAGAACTTTCGGCGACTCGAGGCTTGAAAAATAAATTCGACGGATTCGCGCCTCGTCAGGCTTGGCGCCCCGAGACGAAGTTCGAACGCAAGGCTATCGAGGCGGGGCGTGAAATTCGAGAATTGTATTTTGAAAAAATTGGGGATGAGTGATGGCGAATTTGTTTGACGTTGAGGCGGCTTCAAAAAAAAGCGAAAAATCCGTTCGCGTGAAAGAACTCGCTCGCCTCATAAAAAAATATCAGGATTCGTATTATAACGGCGAGGCGGAAATAAGCGACGCGGAATTCGATTCTCTTTGGGACGAGCTAAAGTCGCTTGATCCGCAAAATCCGATTTTGAAGAAAGTCGGCGCGGATTCAGGCAACTTTCCGAAAGCGCGACACATCATGCCGATGGGAAGTCAGGAAAAGGCCGCCGACCCCGAGCAATTTTTGGCGTGGGCAAAAAAGCACGCTTACGATGAGTATTTGGTGGAATACAAGCTCGATGGCGCGTCGCTCGAATTGCAGTACGAAAACGGAACGCTCGTTAGGGCGGTAACTCGCGGCGACGGAACGATTGGCGATGACATTACGGTGAACGCGAAAAAAATGCGCGGTGTCATTCAAATCCTCAAAGGCGAAAATTCATCATCGTTTACGGGTGGGGTGCGCGGCGAAGTCATCATGACGCATTCGACGCACGAAAAATTTTTTTCCGACAAGGCGAACTGCCGCAATGCCGCGAACGGCTTGATGAAGCGCAAGGATGGGGAGGGGGCGGAACACCTTGAACTCATTTGTTACGACGCGCTTTCCACGGAGGGAAAAAATCCTTTTTCCGATGAAGAAGAGAAAATCGAATGGCTTGTGAAAAACGGTTTTACCACCGTGCCGCTTTATATCGCGAAAAGCGCAGATGACGTTGTAAACTACCGCGCGGAAGTTATGGAAAAACGCGCCTCGCTTGAATACGACATCGACGGGCTTGTGGTAAAAGAACGCGCGATTGATTTTGCCGATGCGAGCCGCGCTCGTCCCGAGCGGCAGATTGCGTTCAAGTTTTCGCTCGAAGAAGCCGTTTCTATAGTAAGAAGCGTCGAGTGGAGCGAGTCGGGCGCGACATATACGCCCGTGGCGATTTTCGATCCCGTGGAACTTGCCGGCACTACCGTCCGCCGCGCGAGCCTTGCGAATCCTGAAACGCTTCGAAAGCTCGGCGTGAAAATCGGAAGCCATGTAGTCGTAGTAAAGCGCGGCGAAATCATTCCGAAAATCGAAAGCGTCGTAAAAGAAAATGTCTCTGCGGAAAACGAAGATTTCACGCAAAAGGAAATCGAGTTTCCCAAAAAATGCGCTTCATGCGGAAGCGAACTTTCTGACACTCCCGCGAGACTTTATTGCCCGAACAAGAATTGTCCCAAGCGAATACTCCACCAAATTTTCAAATGGATTGAGTGCGCCGACATTCGCGATTTGGGCGAAGCGACTGTGAACGAACTTTTCGCCGCAAAAAAAATAAATTCGATTTCGAGCCTTTACGATTTGACCGAAGAAATTCTCACGCCGTTTTTTCTTGATGAAAAAAGCATCGTCGAAAAAAAAGAGTCGCTTAGCGCGAAAAAAGTGCTCGCTTCGATAAAGTCGCATTCGCGTCTTTCGCTCGCGCAATTCGTGGCAGGATTCGACATCGAAGGAATCGGCGAGACGATGGTGCAAAAAATCGTGGACGGCGGTTATGACACGCTCGAAAAAATTCTCGCGGCAAGCGCGGCGGACATCGAAAAGATTTACGGTTTCGCCAAGATTTCAGCTCTTAATTTCGTGGCGGGCATCCTTGAAAATGCCGAAGAAATGCGTTCGCTTGTCGGAAAAAAAACAATCGCGATTGAAAAAAATTCAAGTGGCGTTCTCGCGGGAAAAAGCTTTTGTTTTACCGGCGAGCTTTCCACGATGAAACGCTCTGAAGCCGAGTCGCTCGTAAAAAAATTTGGAGGCACGATAAAATCTTCGGTTACAAAGGACTTGAGTTTTTTGGTTACGAACGACACGCAAAGCGGCTCAAGCAAAAATGCCAAAGCCGCGAAATTCGGAATCCCCATTATCAATGAAAAAGAATTTCTTTCGATGCTAAATTAGTTTTCCGTGAACGCAAAGTCGTTCAGGAAAAAGTCCGGATTCACGATCATCGAATTGAGGCGCATTTCCCAATGCAAATGCTCGCCGTTCGCAAACCCTGTCGCGCCTGAAAGTCCGAGCGATTCGCCTTGCTTTATCATTTGTCCGACTTTGACTTTAATTTCGCTCATGTGATAATACATGCTGTAAAGTCCCGGCAAATGCTCGATGATTATTGTCCAGCCTGTGGCGATTCGATTTTCAGCCATGACAATTTTTCCGTCGGCCGGCGCGACAATTTCCATGTGCGGCTGCGGTCCGCTTGAAGGCGGGCGCGGCAAGCCGAAATCAATTCCCGCGTGCACGGTCGTGCTTTCCTTGCCGCTCGGATATTTGTAGATGATTCTTTCGGCGAAAGCCGTCGTGCGCCGTTTTGAAGTAACGGGCAAAATGAATTTTTTCAAATTTAAAACATTTTCTGAATTCACAGAATTGATTATCGCGTTGAGTTTTTTTGACTGCTCCACTTTTTCAAGGCTTGTGTCGCTGCTTATGGCGGACATTTCCTTCGTGAGGTTTATCACGCCGCTTTCGAATTCCTTTTCCTTGATTTCAAGCGGAAGCGTGATTTCATTTTCGCCTTCGCCTGAAACATTGTATTTTATTTTGATTTGGTAGTCGCCGCTTTCTGTCCACGACGAAATCGGAAGACCTGCCAAAAATTCCGCGGATGTCCTTTTTGCGACGAGCGAGTAAAAGTCGCACGCCGACACGGATTTTTTTTCGCCGGCAATTTCTGCTGTCGCCGAAACTCCCAATGTTTTTTTTCTGCTTTTCGCGTTTTCAAATTTAAGGCGAATGAAAACCGCATCGCCAGGAAAAACTTGGTCGTTGTAGTCGATGTCTATGTTGAGCGCGTTTTGCGAAAGTTTCGCATTTTTCGCAGAGCAAATCGAAATTGCGAAAACTAAAATCGCGAGACAAATAAAATTCTTCTTCATTTTTAAAATCTCCCGTAAAAGACCAATCGCGATTTTGGCTAGAAACTTTGTTGCCAGTACAAAATCAAGATTGGTCTTTTTGTGCGCGTTAGGAAACTGTCGCGACGCGCACAGTTTATGACATAAGTTTTGTGAGTTGCGACGCAACTGGACAAACCATGGGGTGATGATAGACATTCTGTTTTAACGATTGCCGTCATACTCCATAAATTTATTATCGTAAGAATCGCGCTCTGAAATTATAGTCGCTATTTCTCAAAATACAGATTTTCTTGCGTCCACAATCACGAGCCTGCGACCTTCAACGCCATTGAAAGTGTTGCGTCCATAGTTGTACAAAACGTCGATTTTGTCGCCGACTTTGAAATGCGCATTCAACTTTTCCGCCGCCCCCCACCAAAGCGCGGGCCATTTGTTCGATCCGATTTCAAGCGTGAGTTTCAAATGTGCCGGCGCAGTTTTTCCGACGATTTGCGCGGCGACGATTTTTGCCGCCTTTGTCAAAAAAACGAATTCGCAGCATTCGTTTCCGTAAGGCTCGAACCTGTCGATTGTTTTCATCAAATCGCCTGTAAGGTGCTGAGGCGGAAGTTCCGCGTCGATTTGGATTGCGTCGCTAGATTCTGCGCAAAAATTCGTCGTCTCCACGACCGAATGGATTTTTTGCAAGAAAAGTTCGTAGTTTTTTTCCGAAAGCGAAAATCCTGCCGCCGCCGCGTGTCCGCCGTGGTTCATATATATGTCGCCGAATTTGTCGAGAAAATCCGTGCAGCAAATTTTTTCGTCCGAGCGCATCGAGCCGATGTAAAAGTCTTCCGAACCTTCCGCTTGGTTCGCGGAAACTTTCGTGATTACGATTGAAGGAACGCCGGTACGCCGCAAAAGTTTTGTCGCGATGAGACCGAGCACGCCGCGATTTATTTTCTCTTCGCTCACAAGGCAGATTTTTCCGCCGAATTTGTCAAGCGATTTTTCAGGCCGCGCACCCAAAAATTCCGTCGCCGCGTCAACCAATTTTTTTCGCTCTTCGTTCAGTTCGAAAAGTTTGGAAGCGATTTCGTCGGCTTTTTTCGCGTCCTTTTCGAGAAAAAGTCGCAGCGAAATTTCAGGCATCCCGAGCCTTCCGCTGGCGTTCAAAATCGGAGTTACGCTCCACGCCAAATCCGAAGAAGTTATCGTCTTGCCCAAAAGCCCTTGTCGCGCCAAAATTTGGGCTAACCCTTGCCGCGCCTTGCCATTGTTGAGTGCGGAAAGTCCGCGTTTCGCAAAAATTCGGTTTTCGTTTTTAAGCGGCATAATGTCGCTCAAAGACGAAAGCGTTACGAGCTGCAAGTCGCATTCATCGCAATCAATATGCGATGGAAAAATGCCCGCAATCTTTTTTTCCAAGTATGTTACGAAAATGTTAAAAAGCGCGTCGATTTCAGTCGTGGCGTTTTCATAGCGCGCGATTTTTGATGCGCGCCTGATTTGTTCGAGCGAAGAGGCGGAAACTTGCGGAATGATTTTCGCGCATTCTCCGCGAATGTCGAAGAAATTGAATTCGATTGCGCTTGAGAAAATGTTTTTGAGCGCGTCGAGATTTTTTTTCGCATCCCAGACAAAAATCTGCTCGCCCTTCAAAAAATCAAAAAATGCCGTGCGCTTTTTTTGCGCGTTTTGTTCTAAAAGGTTTCCATCGATTTCTAAGGCGAAATATTTCGTGCGAACGAGGTTCCGTACTTTGACGCATTCGACGATGGTATTTTCGCCGTCAGACTTTTTTTCTGTCCGCGCGTTTAAAAGGCAAATGTCTTCCTTGTATAAATCGGTTTGCGAAAAACGCAACGCCTGCGCCAACTTGAACGCCACAGTGCATCCTGAAATTTCCGCGAAGGGATAGCCTGAGTCGGCGCATTTCGGGTTTAAAATAATTTCTGCGTCAGGAAGAATTTCAGGCGGATTGTGATGGTCGGTTACAATGACGCTGATTCCAAGTTCGTTCGCATGCGCGATTTCCGCGACATTGGAAATTCCGCAATCCACCGTAATCAAAAGCGTTCCGAAATCTTTTGCAAAATCGTCCACCGCTGCCATCGAAATTCCGTAGGCATCGTCGCCAGAAGGAAGTCGCCACGAAACGTCAAGTCCCATCCGCTCAAGTTGCTGGAAAAGTACCGTGGTGGCAGTGATGCCGTCCACGTCGCGGTCGCCGAAAATCAGGACTTTTTCGCCTTCTTCCTTTGCCGCCAAAATTCTGTCCACGGCGTCTTCCATCTGCGCGAATTCAAACGGGCTGTGCAAAAAGCGCGTGTCGTCCTCCAAGAACCACATCAAGTCGCGCCCTTCGGTGATTCCGCGACGCATTAAAATCGAAGCGGAAAGCGCGTCGAGCGAATATTTTTTGCAAAGCGATTTTACGCTTTCAGGAGACAATTCCTTTTTGTTCCAATTTTTCATTAGGAATCCTTCTTGTTATAAATTTCAATTCACATTAAAAAAATAAATTGCCGCAGATTCTCAAGGCGCGCAAGCGATGGTGTAAAATAAATTTCCTGTAACAAAACAGCGACAGCCGTATTGCCACATCGCGATAGCGCACAAGTTCATAAGGCAAGTTCGCGGCAAGCGAACTTGTCAAGATAGAAAGTCACGCCAAATTAGTGACTTCCTATCTTATCTCTTTCAAAATCAGCGGCGGTCGCGATTTTTTTTCATCCGAATACGAAACGGCTTCCTCGAGAATCTTTTTCGCGGGCGAAAGGCATTCCTCATCCTTTCCGAAAATTTCCATAAGCACTTCGCCTTTTTTCACGGCTTCGCCGCTTTTTGCGTGCAAAATTATTCCGGCTTCGGCGCAAACTTTGTCTGTAGTCTTGTTTCGACCAACGCCCAAGTAAACTCCCGAAAGCCCTGTTTTGTACGCGTCGATCTTGACAAATCCGTCTTGTTGCGCAAAAATATCCGTCTTGAATCGGCTTCGGCGCGTGCCGCATTCGGAAAGCATTTTTTGCGAATCGCCGCCCTGGCTTTCCACGTTGTCCAAGAATTTTTGCAAAGCCGCGCCGCTTTCCACGACTTCGCGGCATTTTTCCAAGGCATCTTCTTTTGAGGAAGCCTTGCCGCCGAAAATCAGCATTTGCGAAGCGAGCGCGTAAGTCAAATCCATCACGTCGGAAGGCCCTTTTCCCTTGAGGCAGTCGATGGTCTCTTCGATTTCGAGGAAATTCCCTATTTTACTGCCCAAAGGCGAATCCATGTCCGTGATGAACGCGGCGGCTTTTTTGCCCATCGCCTGCGCGGTCTTTACGAGGCTTTCGGCAAGTTCTCCTGCCGCCGCCTCGCTTTTCATAAACGCGCCGCTTCCGCATTTCACGTCGAATACGAGCGCGTCGCTTCCCTCCGCCACTTTCTTGGAAAGGATGCTCGCCGTGATAAGCGGGACGGATTCCACGGTGCCAGTCACGTCGCGAAGCGCGTAGAGAAGGCGGTCGGCAGGAACGATTTTTTCGGTCTGGCCGGTCATGGCATATCCGTCCTTCGCTATGAGCCTTCGGAATTCGTCTGGCGAAAGTCCGACGCGGTAGCCCGAAATCGATTCCAACTTGTCCAAAGTGCCGCCCGTGTGTCCGAGCGCGCGCCCGCTCATCATAGGAATTTGAACGCCGCAGGATGCCACGATCGGCGCGAGCGGAAGAGAGATTTTGTCGCCGACTCCGCCCGTCGAATGCTTGTCCACGAAAGGTCCGCGCAGTCCGAGCGACTTGAATTGCTCGCTGTGAAGTTCGATTTTTTCGCCGGAATTTAGCATGCATTCCGTGAGCGCGCTCGTTTCTTCGAAAGTCATTCCGTTGAAATAGACCGCCATCAAAAACGCCGAGATTTGATATTCAGGAATAGTTCCTGCGACATAGCCTTGCACCAAAAATTTTATCTCTTCTGCGGAAAGTCTTGTGTCCGTGGCGACGCTTTTGCTTCCGTCCGAAGAAAGCGCGAAATTCCCGCGTTTTTTCATTATTATGTCAACTGCCCTCATAAAATTCCGCTCCCAGTGGAAAGTGTTTTTAGCCTTTGCCCCAAAGCGTTTTCCGTCATTCGGAACAAAAAGGCCTTTAATGCGTCGTGGTCGCTTTTTGAAAGCGGCGCGTTTCGCGCCGCCGCAAGGTTTTCGCCGCCCGCCGCGTCAAGATAAAAAAGCGACGCTGGCGAAAGCCGCTCAAAGCCTTGCTCGGATTTCGCGCAAGCGCATTCTTCGCACAAAAATCCGCCTTGCTCGGGCGAAAAAACGACGCCGCTTTGACTTTCATATTGTATCACGTTTTCGAAAGAATTTCCAGCGGGATTTCTCGCCGGAAAAAAGGCGAATTCTTTCGAGCAAAGCGCGCAGTTTTTCGTTTCGGGGCGGACTCCGAGCAAATCCAAATATCGCCACAAAAAGCGCAAAAGTCCGCGCCGCGCCGCGTTTTCGTCGCACAAGTCCATTCCGTCCAAAAATCCGTTCAGCAAAAAAAACGCCGCCTTGCCGTTGCCCGCGCATTTCGACTTTACGGCGATTTCGCCTGTCAACGCCGCCGCGAAACTTTTGAAAAGGCTTTCGCGGAATGTCGGATGGTATTTTTTCACGTCGAAGTCCGTGATTTTCGACGAGGCTTTTTCGGCATTGTTATAAAAATACATTGTTCCCGAATTCCATGGACTCACTGCGCCGGAAAGCCTGCTTTTTGGGCCGCCGAAAAGCGTGGAGAATTCGATTCCGTCTTTCGTGAGAACGCACACCGAACGATTGTCTTGCGCGGTCGCCCGCACGGAAATCACCAGCGCACTCTTTGAAACGTTTCGGGTCATTGTTTTATTCTAAAAGATTTCGCCCATTTTGTCATCAAGTTTTCCTCCTGAAAATAGTTTTTCCATACTATATATAATATGAATTTTTGGCAATAAATTCGCGGTACTAGAAAGAAAATTGTAAAAATGATATGATTCGTGAAATGGAGCGGCGTTTTTGCTTTGAAATGTTGCGTTGCAAATATTTCACAAACATTTTTTTAAGGGAGAAAATATGGCGGAAATTACATCTTTGGGGCTTGGAAAAACGATGGAAAAAAAACTTCGCGCGGTGGGAATCCATTCGGCGGAGGAATTGAAGGAAATCGGCAGCAAGCAGGCGGTTTTTCGGCTCAAAGAGATTTATCCGAACACGTGCGTCGTCATATTGTACCATTTGGAAGCGGCGATTCGCGGGTGCGAGATAAAGCAGCTCGACGATTCTGTCAAGGCGGAGCTGAAAGAGTATTTTAAGCAGCTGTAGTTTTTTTTGTGGAATCGGGCGGCTTTTCGCAAAAGATTCAAATTCCATGCGCAAATATTTCAATTGACAAATCCATGGAATTGCAATAAAATGTATTCGTTGCCCGAATGGTGGTTGAGCCTGTCGAAACCACCGTCAAAAGCAAGTCGCAGCCCATAGGAGAAAAAGATGATGGCATTCGACAACGGACGTTTAACCAAAACTTGCTTCTCAATCGCGCAATTCTCGCCGCTTTGCATTGGTAGAATATTCTCCGCGAGTACGGGGGGGGGTACGGCGACCTAGGTAATTTTGTCGCAGGGCAAAGCCCTGCTTACCGAGTTTTCCTACGGAAAACTCGCAAACTTTTTGTCAAAACTCGCGTTTATTTTTGTTCTTATCTTTGCTTTGTCCATAAAAAGTACATAAAAAAGGTGGTCGAACTTGTCGAAGCCGCCGTCTCTAGCTTCCCTGCGCTCAACAAAACGCTTTACGAGTACTTGTTTTCTTGCGCCGAGTGCCGCCGCGATGTTCGGAATTACGAATTCGGCGCACGAATTTCATTAAAACCAAACGGCGCGGAAGAATTTTTAGCAAGAAATTCAATCACCTCAATAAAAAATACGCTATCCGAGGACTCTGACGGCTTTGCAGCGTTCAACAAAATGCTGTCCGAGGCATCCGACGGCTTCACAGCGTTCAACAAAACGCTGTCCGAGGCATCCGACGGCTTCACAGCGTTCAACAAAACGCTGTCCGAGGCCTCCGCTGGCTTCACAGCGTTCAACAAAACGCTGTCCGAGGTCTCTGACGGCTTCATGGCGTTCAACAGAATACCATCCGAGGCTTTCGATACGCCCACAGCGACCAACAAAGCACTATCCGAGACTTCTGACGGCTTCACAGCGACTAATAACATACTTTCCGAGACCTCCGATACGTCCGCGCAACACTGCGCAGGAAAATTTCACCGCATAAAAACGACTGCCGCGCATGTGGCGGCAACATATCATACTAAAGGAGATTCACTATGAAAGAAATCCAGACACTTCCGCTCACGAGCCTAAACAACGCGGCGCACTTCCTGTTCGTTTCGAACATGGCGGACAGGGCGGAAAAGGACGCGGCGGTGTCCGAGAAATGCGCGG
>CAJUBD010000006.1 GCA_910584475.1 uncultured Treponema sp. | reverse complement strand
CAATCCGCAGCCCGACTTTTCCCTTGTATTCCACGAAGTCGTAGGGAAAGGGCTTTGGCTGATACCATTCTTCCTTCTTGTAGTTTTCGTCTGAATAAAAATGCTCCCAACCAAAATAGCATTCACAAAAGACTTCTTTCCATTCGCCATTTATATATTTATATATGCTTAAGCCGCTGGGGTTTGAGCCAGTATAGGGATAAGTAAACTCGATAAATTCATCATCATTGTCTTTATTTATGTCCACTATAAAAGCGGTTGTCTTGGGTAATCGTTTCTCCTCCAATTGTTCTTTTAAATTGGATCTGAAATAATTTGAGAAAAAATTTGTTTCGGCAAGAAACAACGGTTCATTATGATCCAAGGAATGGAATACATATTCATCATCACATGATTTTTCTTTTACCGTAAAAGGATAAAAACGACTCCCATATAAACATATTTGTTCCATGACACCAAGCGTGTTTTTTCTCATGAATTTATAATACCCTTGATCTTTTTCAACATAGAAAGTGTAATTTGGGTCTGTAATTGAAATCTGCTTTATAAATGTGGTTTCACTGTTTTGGGATTCTAGTGAAAACAATGAGAAGCCTAATAAAAAAGCAGTTAATAGTACACATTTCCTTCCCATTTGCGTCGTCTCCTTTCAGTTCAGGCTATGCCCGACCCTTTCAGCGTGATGTCCTTGCTGGACTTTATCGTGGCATCTTTCTTCGACTTTATGTTCAGCCTGCCGCCAGTGGCATGATGTGCGCACCGCAAGATGACACTGATGCGCATCAGAAGACGACAACAATGTACATCGTGAGGTGACAACGATGCGCATTAGAAGATGACAACAATGGTCATGTTGAATTTGCCGCGTCGTCCGCCTTCAGTCCAACCAATCCCCTGCGTCAAATCGCCATGTTCATGGCGGCGCGGACTTCCTCGAGCGTGGTCTGCGCGATTTCCCGCGCCTGCTTTATTCCGTCGAGCAGCACTTGGCGGATATACGCGCCGTCCTTTTCTAGCCTTGCGCGCTCTGCGCGGAGCGGGCGCAGGGTTTCGTTCAAAGCCTCGGTGAGCGCGGATTTCAATGCGCCGCCCCCGCCCTCTCCTAGCCGGCTCGCCACCGCGTCGGGAGTTTCTCCGGTACAAAGCGAAATGAGCTGCAAAAGGTTCGCCACTTCGGGTCGCCTTTCCGCGTCGTAAGTGATGAGTCTCTCGGAATCGGTTTTCGCCTTCTTTATGAGCGCGGCGGTTTCGTCCTCCGTGTTGTAGAGGAAAACGCAGTTACCTAGCGACTTGCTCATCTTGGCGTTTCCGTCAAGCCCTTTTATCATCGGGGTTTTGGAAAGAAGCGCGTGTGGCGCGGGAAAAATCGGGCTTTTTTTCGCGTACTTGTTGTTGAAGCGGCGGGCGATCGTCCGCGTGATTTCAAGGTGCGGAAGCTGGTCTTTTCCCACAGGCACGACGTTTGCCTTGCAAAAAAGTATGTCGCATGCTTGGTGCACAGGATAAGTGTACATGCCCTCGTTCACGCCCATGCGGAAATTGCCGCTCGTCTCCGCCTTTTGTATTTCGTCCTTCACCGTGGGGTTTCGCGCCAATTCGGAATTGCTCACCAAAGTGAGGAACGGAAGCATGAGCTGGTTCGCCTCTGGAACATAGCTGTGCGGAAATATGCAGGTGTCCGCGCCTGGCTTTATTCCTGCCGCCAAATAGTCCACCACCAGCTGGAACGTGTTCTCGCTTATTTGCGAAAAAGCCTCATGGTCGGTGAGCACTTGGTAGTCCGCCACCAAAATCATCGTGGGCACACCAAGATTTTGAAGTCGCACTCGGTTTTGCAGCGAGCCGAAATAGTGCCCGATGTGAAGCCTTCCTGTGGGACGGTCGCCCGTGAGGACGCGGTATTTTTTTGGATTGACTTTTATGTCAGCCTCAATTTCCTGACTTTTTTTCAACGCGGCTTCATAAGTGCCGCCTATGTCCGTGTATTGAATTTCATTTTCTGCCATAAATTCATTCTACAACATATAGATTTTTTTTTCAAGATGAGTTATATTTGGACAAATGAATTTCCAAGAATGGCTCGACACGTTCCTCAACTTCGAGAAACTGCCGCAAAAAAACATCTTTTGGCTCGACATGATGGAATCCCTCGCGAAACTTTTCGGCAATCCCGAACAGGCGTATCCTTGCGTCCACATCGCAGGCTCGAAGGGAAAAGGCTCGGTATCGCGGATGGTCTCGAGCATACTTTCGGAGGCGGGAATGAAAACAGGGCTTTACACTTCCCCGCACATCTTGGATTTCTATGAGCGTGTCACGCAAAACGGAATCCCTTTCCCAGATGAAATCTATGAGAAATGCGCGGACGAAATGCGCGAGAAAATCGACTCGGTTTTGCATAACGCGGAAAAAAACACGAAGTCTCCGCTTCCCAAAGGACGAAGCGTCACATGGTTTGAACTTGTGACGCTCTACGCGTTCTTGTGCTTCCGTGAGGCAAAAGTTGACGCGAGCGTTTTTGAGGTGGGGCTTGGAGGAAGGCTCGACGCGACGAACATCGTCCGCCCGAAAATATGCGTGATAAATACAATCGAACTTGAGCACACGGAATTCCTAGGCGATACGCTCGAAAAAATCGCGGCGGAGAAAGCGGGAATCATCAAGGAAAGAACGAGCGTCCTGTGCGCCGCCTGCCCGCCTTCCGTGCGCGAAGTTTTCCGAAAGAAAGCCGCTGAAATGAGCGCGCCGATTTTCTTCGCCGACGACTTGCTCGAAAAAATAGATTTTTCCTATGGGCGAGACGAAAGCGAATCCAAGCGCAACGGCTTTTTCATGACTACGGAATTTTCATCGAAGATTTTCTCGCGCCCGATCAAGGCGAAGATGCGCTTGCTCGGCGAAGTGCAGGCGAAGAACGCGTTCTTGGCGGCGGCGGCAGTCCGCCTCGCTTTTCCGAAAATCACGGAAAGCCAAATAGAGCGCGGTCTGGAAAGGGCGGCGTTGCGAGCGCGCTTTGAGATAATGACGTTTCCAAAAGTTGAAAGCCATGAGAATGGAGGCGCGAAAACTTTCTTCGTCTTGGACGGCGCACACACTGTATCTTCCATTCGCGGAACGCTTGAGACGTTCAATTCGATTTTCGGCGAAAGCGGCGTCGCGAAAAGCCATTCGGAAAATCCTGCGCACTTGCTTTTCGCATGCGCCGCGGACAAGGACATTGAAGGCATCGCGAAAATCTTGAAGGAAGCGCGTTTCCAAAAAGTCACGCTCACCTCTTTGAACGGCGCGAAAAAAAGCGACCCGAAAAAATGCGCCGAAGCGTTCAAGAATGCGGGAATCGAATTTACGCTTGAGGAAAACATCGAGTCGGCTTTGGACTTTGCGCTGTCTTCGGCGGCAAAAGAAAACGCAGTCTTGCTCGCGACAGGCTCGTTTTATTTGGCGGCGGAAATTCTTTCTTTATCGCAAGGCGGCTTCGTAAAACAAAGTCCGTAAAACCAAGCCGCGCTGCCTAGAAAGTTTCTCAAAGTGTGATATTTTGTACAACATACTTGTATGAAATAGCGCACGTTTTAAGAAGTTTTCTAGATGTTTGTTGCGAGCGAATTTGTTGAACGCCTAAAAACAGTTTCTAAAATTTCAGCCTTGGAAATTTGGCGAAAATAAAAACGCATTTTTCAAGGACGAAGTAAAACGCGCCCAAAACGCCGCCGCAAATTGGCGCGAAGAATGGGCACAGCAAGCTCAGCACGATAAATGCTAGCGAAAGGTATACGAAAACCGTCACAATCGGAGAAACTGCCGCGCTCGCAAATATTCCCATCGGAGTTATGACTTTAAAGAATTTCATGCAAATCGGAATCGTGAAAACTTGCGCTCCGCTCGATTGTGCCAAACTGTTCTTTATGTGATGCGGAAATATTCGGCTCAAGGGCCTTGCGATAAGTTCGTTGAAGCACAATATGCCCGCGAGCGCGCCGTAAGAAAGCATGAATCCCAAATCGAACATGTCGGCAGGAAAAATAGCGATGTGAAGCAAAAAGCTGAACGCGAGCACATTCAGCATGCTTTTTATTTTTATGTGAAAAATCGCGCTGAAAATGACGCAAAGCGAACAAATCAACGCCCTGAAAAGAGAGGGAGACTTTCCCGCGAACCAAAAGAAAAGCGCTATCGCGAAAATTTCAAATGCCGGAGCGAAACGCTTGCCGAAAGTTTTTCTTCCGAGGAAAAACGCCATTCCAGAAAAAAGCGAAAGGTGCATTCCGCTCAAGGCGAGAATGTGGCTCAAGCCCGCGTTGCGAAAAGCCTCGCTTATTCCTCCCGACAAATATTCGCGAGAGCCTGAAAGCAGCGCGAGAACCAAGCCGCCCGCCTTTCCCCATGCGTACATGAGGCGCGTAAAGTGAAGACGCGAAAGCGCGCGGATTTTTTGCAAGCGCATGAAAATGCCGCGGGCAAATCCAACGCCGGATTTCTGCCAGACGCACTTTTCGATTTTCGTCACATGAAATTCTGTTTTAGTTCGAGCAGTTCCGCCGCGATAGTCTTTCACTTCTTTGGGAACGACGAGCAATTCGATTTTCGCGCCGCTGTCCATCAAAAATTTTATCTTTTCTCCGCGCCATGCCGAATACAGTTTTCCTGGCGAATAGATTTCGTAAAGCGATGTCGGAACGAAGACTTCCGCCACTCCGTCCGCTTGAGAAATCGCGCCATCTTTCGTCCACGCCGAATCCAGTCTGACTTTAATACGGTAAGAATTTTTATAGTCTGAAACGCGCGCGGGATTTGAGACCACAGTTCCCGAAATCCTTGAAATTTTTTGGCTTGGAAAGAGAGCGCGGCAAGGCTTTTCAAAACTGACGCGCAGAACGCCCGAATAGAAAGCCGCCGCCAAAATCACCGCTGGCAAAACCAGCGGGTTTTCGCGCAACTTTTTGAGGAAAAATGAAAATGTCCTTTTTACCATTTGAGTCTCGTAAGTGCGTTACGAGCGGCGGACGTTACTTCCTCCGGGTAGTCCAAGTACGTTACATACAAAAGGCAGTCAAATGCGGATTTGTCGCCCAACGCTCCCAGCGCGTTTATGATGGCAAGCACTACTGACTTGTCGGGGATTTTTCCGCCTTCTTGAGCCTTGTTTAGTTGATCCATATATTCTGCCAAAGGCCGCACCGCCGTTTTGGAAGCGAGCACTTCCACGCAGGCGATGACTTCAGCAAACTGTTCGCCGGACAAAAAGTTCACTTCGTAAGCGACTTTCGCAATGTTGAAATAATTTCTGCCCAGCTCAGATGCGCGAGTCCACTGATTTTCGGCGAGGATTTTCGCGCAGTCGAGTTGAAATTCCGCAAGGTCTCTCGAAAGGGATGAATTCCCCGATATAATAATAGCGGAGTTTAGCATTTGATTTGCGATTTCAGAACGCAAAGTCGAAGAAATTTTATCATTTTTTTCATAGATTTGGAACAAAAGCTTAAGTTCTGTCAAATCGGCGTTGTTTATGGCGTCGATTATGTTGTTCAGCGACTTGTCGGCGATCGCGACGAGCGTTTCCGTGACCGCCGGATGGACATCCTGCCAAATCCTGGTCTGCAAAATAGAATAAAGGCCTGTAAATGACGAGCCGTTTCCCATTTTGCCCAAGACTTCGACAGATTTTCTCACAGTGCCGTCGAGCGGAGCGGCCGACGCTATTTTCTGCATGAGATATTCGTTTACAAAATTTACGGTACCCTCGAAAGGCTTTCCCGCGTAGAAAAGCGCGAGCTTGTCAAATACGCTTATCCGAACGGTCGCGTCGTCTATTCCGTAAAAGACGCTTTTGAAAAGTTCCGTGACATTCTCAGGCGAATTTTCGTATTCTGTCGCAGGATACGAAAGGATTCCCGCTACGGCAAGAGCCGCCAAGTCGCGGTCGCCTTCGAGCAGCGCCGCGTTTTGCACCACAAAGTCAAGCGCGTTTTTCGCAAGCGAAGAATCTTCCCCCGAACCCTTTACCGCGGCAGTCTTTTGAACTATGTCGCCCTTTACGAACTGTACGAGAGGTTCTTGGCTCGTAGCGTATTTTTGTGAAAAGCAATACGCTACAAAAAGCAAGAGGCATAAAGCGCACAAAGCATTTTTTCTCATAAAAACTCCCATAAAAAATCAAGGGCGATTTTGGAAAATCACGATTGACTTTTTATGCCACTTCGCAATGAAATGCCTTCGCAACGGTGTGTGGCGCGAAGTTTCAAGCGGAAGTGACAGTTGATCTTCAAATTACTCTTCTATGTCGACTTCTTCTGTCGCCAACTCAAACGGATCTACGACCACTGGCGATGCCAGCGAGCTGTCGATTTCAGACGAAGTTTTTTCCTTCGCATCGTCTTTCTGCGTGGATGCTTCATCTTCTTCCTTTTCAAGTTCATTGAGTGCGGCTTCGGCGTTCTTTTGTTCTTCCGGAATGATCTTGTATACGAAAGTCAAAATCGCGTTCCTCATCGCCGGATCCAAATGAATGCATTCCAAATGCAGGCGGGACTGATTGTTCGCGGCGTTGTATTCGACGGAACGGACAACCGTGTACATGACTATGAGAGTGCCTTCAAGTTCAAATTGGATTTTCATCTGAACGTTTGCGATTCCCTTTCCGCCTATTCGCACCAACGCGCCGTCGCTGCTTATGTCCTCGATGAGACATTGGTAGCCGGGAGCCGTCTCCACTGTCGAATAGTCGGTGATTTTGGACTTTATGATATAAAGCTGCGCCTTTATCTGACATTCCGTGCGGATGGACTTCCGCTTTTGGGTGCGCAAAAGATTTTCCGAATGCTGCAAAAACAAGGCGGGATTTCCCAAAAAGACTCCCGTACGGACTACTTTCGTGTCGAAAACATATCCCGCGTCGCCCTTTCGCCAAAGATAAACGCTGATGTTTTTTCCTTCCCATTGATTGGACTGCAACTTTACTTTTCCATCTTGGACCGGTATGGAAACCGTAATTTCGCCGCCGTTGTTTATGATTTTCGAGGCGAAAACGCCCGCGCCTTTCAAGACAATGCGAATCTTTTGGTTGTTGTCCAAGGCGCGCGAGGATTCAAGCCCGCGCTTGCTGTCGGAGGCGAGTTCCAGTTTCGTGCGGAACTTGTAGAGTTTCCCCAAAAAATTCTGTATTTGAGGAGTGTTTTCCGTGCCGACCTTTTTTGAATTTTCTATGATCTGCGAAATGCAATTCGAGAGAGCCTTTACGGAAAAAAACAGCGAAAGAGGCTCTTCCATATTTGTGTCTTTTCCGAGTTTCCAAAGCATAGTGATTTCAGGCAAAGTGAATTTCGAATCCAGCCCCGTAGCGTAAAATTCAATCTTCAGGCTGAACACCTTGTAGAGCCAAAACAGCAAGAGAAGAACCACTATACCCAAAACGACTATCAGTATGCTAAAAAACAAATCGAACCTTCTTTAAGCACTTGAATAACAACGCAAAATGCGTTAGGTTAAAAGCAAAAGCCCTATTTATATTATATGACAAAATTAAAATTTTATCTAGAGTTTTTTGCAATATTATTGCTTTTTATAGCTCCTCCGATTGCCGCGCCATTTTTGACAGCGAAAAGAAGTGTCGTATACTTTACGGGAATTTCACCGTGGGGCGCGCTGTGCTTTGCCGCGTCTTTGGCAGTTTACGCGAATTTGAAAAATGAATTCGTTCAAGAAAAAAAAGGCGGTTTTCGCGACATTTTTCTCGCATCGCAATTTTTCAAGGCATTCGGATGCCTGTGCCTGTCCGCGGCATTTTTTGAAACGCTTGGATTTTTTCTGAGATTGCGTCCACAAGCGGAAATGGTTTTTCCAAAGACATTTTTTCAGGGCGTTTTTTGCGCCGCGAATTTGGCGTTCGCCGCATTTTCGGAAGAAGTGATCTACAGGGCGTATTTGCCGCTTTCGATAAAAAAGCTTTTCGGCGAAGAAAAAAAACTATCGCAAATTTGCGCTGAAATCCTTTCGGTTTTGCTTTTCGGAGCGGCGCATCTTTCAAACGGAATACTTGCGGTCTTGAACGCGATTTTTGCCGGTCTTGTCTTGAGGAATTGCGTTAAAAAAACTCGCGGCATCAAGGCAGGATTCATAGCGCATTTTTTGTACAACGCGCTTACGCTTCTCATAATGATTTTCGCGTAAGTCATCGCAAGAGAAGGATTATTTCTCGTTTGCGATAAAGAATTGATATGTGTCCATCCAGAATATCAGCAGCGTTCCATCGTCAAGTCTAATCTTGCTCGCCGAAAATCTGCGTGAATGTCCACGCGCTAACGGTCGTAACATAGTCTAAGGATTTTATCGCAAGCGACTCGCTTTCGCTTCGAGCGGCGGAAGGAAACCCGACAAATCTACAAAAATAGTCGCCTTCCGCGCCTTTAGTCGGCTTGAAGAACGCTTGGTAAATGTTTCCTTTTCCGTCGTCAATTTTCACCTTTGACGCAAAGGCAAATTCTTCAGAAAATTCGCATTGAAGAACGAAACGCCATTTTTCGCTCCAAAAATCTGGGATTTCTTCCAAAGAAACTTTTCCGTGACGAAGACGCGCGATTTTTCCCACGGAATTCTCTTCGCCGGAATTTTTCGCGGCGCGGCGTTCTCCTTCGTAGGGATACATTATCGCAAGCGAAACCGCATCGCTTAAATCGCCGCAAACGCTTTCGGGAAAAATGTTCGGGTCGCACCAAAAGTCGGGCGAAACCGTGAGGTATGCCAAAATCGCAGAATCCGTACAGTATATTTTTTTTTGCTTGTCAACATAAAACGCGATTCTGCGCCTTGCATCCGCCGCGCCAAAGAAAATCCTAGAAACGATTTCTCCATTCTGCGAAAATTCAAGGCAAAAAGCATCATCTTGCGACAAACCCAAAGAATCCTTGTTTTTCAAACTGTCTGAAATTTCGTACACCTTGACAATGTTTCGAGAATGGTCGAGTAGATTTTTGACCGCTGTATTGTCGCATGGAAAGACGGCTTTTTTTCCGTCAGGCGAAATGTAATCGCAAATCCAAAACGCGCCGCGTTTTGAAATCCTCGCGCTTCCCTCTTTTTCGTAGCGCAAGAAAATTTCATCGATTTCATATTTCGGATTCACAAGCGTGGTTTCAAAAGATTTTTCACCTTTCGGACTTGCGATAAAAAAAATCGCTACAAGAATGGCAAGGAGCATTTGCAAAAAGAATTTTTTTGCGATAAGAACAAATTTCATTTTTTTCCTCCGCCAATTTCTTTGTAATAAATCAGCATTTTTCCCTTGCGATTTTTTCTTGCGATAAAGAAAACCGCCATTATCAAAACAATCGCAAGCGGCACTAGCAAAAAGTTTATCGCAAGCGTTTTTCGGATTGCGCGGGCGGCTTCTTCCGCGCCCGTGATTTTATAAAGGCGCGTGTCCGCGCCGCCTGAATTCTTTAATTGCGATAAATCATTTTCCCCGTTCAATCGCAAAAGCTCCGTGCTCAAAAAATTCAAGTTGCGATAATCTCCCGTTTCTCCGCCCGCCATCGCAAGAAGCAGGTCGCTTGCAAAATACTGTCCTGAAATCAGTGTTACGCGCGGCGATGGATTTTCAAGAGAATTGTAAAGCCCTGAAATCTTCCCTGTAATTTTCGCGCCGAGGGCTGACTGTCGTTTTTGCGAAAAGTCTCCGTTTTCGGGAGCGGCTTTCGGAATCGTAAACGGATTTGTCTCGAAAAGCGACGAGGTGAAATTTCCGCGCGTGTCGGGAAGAAAGACCCACGAAGCGCCGCTCGTGAAAAAAATCGGTTCTGCCGAATCGTTTGTAATGCGAATCGGGCTTGCCCAAAAAAACTCAAGGCCTTGAGGCGCGTCTTCTTGCGGCAAAAGGTCTATCCAAAGCGGATAGTTCACGTACTTGTATTCGCTTTGGGGATTTTGCGCGTCCGCCGCGGAATAGAAACTCGCTCGAACGTTCGAAATGTCAGCCGCCAGCGCAAGGTCAAAAGCCGCGCCCCATTTTTCCAAGACCGGAATGAAAGTGTCGCCTGAATTTTCCGTGATTCCCCAGTCGCCCTCCACGTTCGCATCGTAAGGAGAAGTCATTATCAAAGCCGCCCCGCCCCGCAAAACGAAATTCTCGATTGCGGCGGAATCTTCCTGAGAAAGATTTTTCGTTCCGTACAGGACAAGCGGCGAAGATGTTTCCGCTTTTGCCAAAAGACGCGCATCGGAAACCGTAACTGTCTCGAAGCCTTCAAGGTTCAGCCATTGAAGCGAAACTTTGTAGTTTTCTATATTCGAGCCACACAAAACATAGGCTTTTCGGCTCGTTTTGTTCAAAAGGAAATCCAATCGCAAAGCCAAATCGAATTCAAGCGAATTCGTGGAAAACGCGAGCGGAATTATTTCGGCGTCTTCTAGGTATTCAATCACGATGGCAGAATATGTGTCGATGAATTCGACGCGGTTGTTTTTTACGCTTTGGATTTGATAATGTCGGATTCCGAGATCATTTAGATTTTTTTCTTCGCCGCGCCTTGCAGGATCAAGTTCCGTGAAGGAAACGTTTTTGTTTTCTAGCGCGAGCGACTGCAAGAAAAATCCCACGTCGCGCACCTCAGGATAAAGTTCGAGGAGTTCCGCCGAGCGATAGTAGGTTATGCGGATTTTTTCGGAGGCGGACGAAATCAAACTTTTAGTGTAAGGCGAAATCGAAAACTGCTTCGCGCGGCTCAAGTCGAATCGTTTGTAGACGCGGGAGGAATCAAGCGCGGCGAAAATCAGGATAAGCAAAAATGTGAAAGTCGAAAGCGCGTTTTTCCTCGAAAAATAATTTTTTCCTTTGCGAGTTTCCGCCGTAAAAACCGCGAGCGACAAAAAGAGAATTGCGGAGACGGCGTAGAAAAAAAAGTCGCGAGTGTCCAGAACGCCTTTTCCCGCCGAGTCGAAATGCCAAGCGAAACTTATGGAGCGAATCAGCGCGGAAAAAAAATCCGAAAGCGGCGCGAGAGTCGGGAGAAAATGCGCCAAATTTATAGCGGACAAAATCAGTACCGAAGAGAAAAAATACGCCGCGCGGTTTTGAATGAGTTCCGACAAAAAGACGCAAAGCGAAATCGAGGCGAGCGCGAAAAAAATTATCCCGAGATACGCCGTGAAAAGTGCGCCCCAGTCAACGTCGCCGAAAAAATTCACGCACAGCGGAACTATCGCGGTGGGCAAAATTGCGAGCGCGAAGAAAAACAAAGCCGAAATTACGCGCGAAAAAAACAAGGCGAGCGCGGAACAAGGAAGCGTCATGTCGAGCGCGCGATTTTTCACGTTCAGGCAAAGCGACGGAATGAAGACGCTCGCGATATACGGCATCAAAAGGAAGAATCGGGACAAGGACGCGCTGCCCTTTCCTTCGACGAAAAATTGTCCTGCGAAAAAAAATCCTGCGGAGCAGAATGCGCAGAAAACCATCGAGGCTACATAATAGAACGGATTTATGGCGTAGGAAAATAATTCCTTTTTAAGGAGATGGGGAAATTTGTTTTTCATTTTTTATCAGTATCAACGAATTCTCGCTTCAAAAATAGACTTTCGGAAGGCTTCCAATTTGTTGCAAGAGAATCCGCTTTTTCAAGCCATCGATTTATGCGTTTTTCAGGCGCACAACTTTCACCCCAATATTCTTCAAAAAGCCTGTCGCTCAAAGATTGCGCAGCTTTTTCCATATCCCGTTCAAGCAATTTGAGTGCTCGCTCAATATAATTTCCGCCCTCATCATCATTTTCAGGATTCGCCACACTTCCTGCAGAAAATAAATCTCTCGCTTGGTGACAAACTATACCATAATAAGTCAACAAGAAAACAACCATTTTGTCATACTTGTTTCGCGAACGCCCTGACTTTACTATCTCAGGACATAATAACGCAGCCTCAGCGCGATATCTGTCCTTTTCTTCTTGCGAAAGCGACGTATAAAGCCGAGCTTGTTCCGTTGTATGAATTTCCGAATCAGAATCTTCGAGCCACCATAGATGCTCATTGGGATGAACCTTCCGTGCGTAGGCTCGGATGTATTTCATCTTGTCGGAAATATTGAGCGAACGAAAATCATCGTATGAAATTCCCATTTGCTTAAACAGTGATTTCTTCGGTTTTTCTTCTATTCCTTGAATTTCGACTTCAAAACGTGGAACATGTGAAGTTCGGACATGAATGACGGAATCTTCCCAATTGCCCCAGCGAACTTTTGGATGTCCACCCATTTTTCCGAAAACAATATAGATATGTTTTACTGATTCCACGCGCTGTGTTTCAAGTATGCTATTCGCGACACAACGCCAAGTATCTGCCAAAGTAAATTTAACTTCTACGCCAAATTCTCCCATAGCGATGTCAGGAAACGCCTGCGCTGGAGAATTGAAATTAATTTCAAAAGGACTGATTTTTTTCAAAACTTCACGAACGCGATTTTCAAATTCCTTCGGATCTTTGAATCCTTTTTCTTGAGCCTCCGCCGTGAGAATTTTGCAACACTCATCAAGAATTTCTTCGAAATCAGTTTTTTCCATTCGATCCGTCCAAGACATTTTTAACGGACTGTGCGATATTCCATGCCATAACTGGCGGAACTGCGTTTCCAATCTGCCTTTCAGTATCCCGAAGTCCACAAGGAAAAATGAATGTATCGGGAAAAGACTGGAAACGCGCCGCTTCACGCATTGATATTCTGCGTGGAAGAGAATAATGAAATTGAATGTTTCCATGACATTCAGAACGAATAGTATAGCCAGGTCGATTAGCTGTCATCTTGCGGTTTCCTTGTTCACCGCTTGGGCGCGCCTTGCTCCAAATATGCGAAAACGCTTTGTCCTCGACATTGTTTTCCAAATCGCCGATAGCCTGTTTTGCAGTCAGAGGCTTTACGCTCTGTGGCGCGGGCGGAACAAAGTCGGGCAAGTCAGGTTGAATGCCTATAATAAAAACACGTTCGCGCGTTTGCGGAACCTTGTAGTCAGCAGTGTTGTAAAGTTTGTAAGTCACCTTGTAACCTAGCGAATTGAAATCGTATAAAATTTTTTCCAAAGATTTCGCGTTCGCATCAAGCAAAAGTCCGCCGACATTTTCAACTACGAAAATTTTCGGCTTTATCCTGCGCACAGTCTCAACTATCGCGGTGTATAGTGAACTGCGTTTACCTTTTATTCCAAGCATCTTTCCATTTATTGAAATATCTTGACACGGAAAACCGCCTATAACAATGTCCGCCGACTTTGGAAGCAAATCAAACAAAGAATTTATATCGCCCTCAATTATGCCATCTCCGAAATTCTTGCGATACGTTTTGCATGCGGCAGAATTTATCTCATTCGCCCAAATAATTTTGAATCCGGTTTTTGCATAATGAGTTCCAAGAAAATCAAATCCACCAACAAAACCTAAATCCATTCCACCACATCCCGAAAAAAGTGAAACGATTGTAGCGGTTCTGCCTTTTGATTCAACGATATTTTTCATTATAATGCAATTATAAAAAATATTTTTGTTCGTGTCAATAAAAAATGCAAATCGAAATTTCACATCAGAATCTGATCGTCTCGACCAACTTCAGATACGCTTCTTCCAGATTTCTCGCATGCGCGTTTCTTATGAGTTCCGCCGCTGTTCCGCCCGCGACGATTCGCCCGCCGTTTATGACGAAAATTTTGTCCGCAAGATTCTCCGCTTCTTGAATTATGTGCGTGGAAAAGATTATTGTCGCCTGAGATTTCAAGTTTTTTATCAGATCGCGCATTTCGCGGATTTGACTCGGGTCGAGACCCGTAGTCGGCTCGTCCAAAATCAGGATTTCAGGGCGGTGGATTACGGCTTGCGCGAAATTGACGCGCTGCTTGTAGCCGTGGCTCAACGTAGAGATTTTCTGGAAAAGCACATTCTCAAGCGAGCAAAGTTTGACCGCGCGTGAAACTGCGTCTTGCAGCTCGGATTTAGCAACGGATTGAACGCGCAACCTCGCTACGCTCAAAAGAAATTCTTCGACCGTAAAATTTTCATACAGAAGCGGCTCGTCGCCGACAAAACCCGTGATTCCTTTCGCGTCCTCGCTCTTATCCGCAATGTCGAAAACTCTTCCGTCCTGCGCAGTGACCAAAACGCTTCCGCTAGTGGCGTAATGCGCGCCCGCCAAAGCCTTGAGCAGAGTCGTCTTTCCCGCGCCGTTCGGACCTAGAAGCACGGCGATTTCCCCTTTTTTCGCGCAAAATGATATTCCATCACACGCTATTTTCTTCGATGAATAGATTTTTCGGAAGTCCCTCACTTCAACCATGTCTTGTCCTCAAGGATTTTTCAATCCACGTACGGAATCTCGATTTTCATCCTGTCGCGCGAAAGCATCGCCGCAGGAAACACTTCCCGCGCGTCGGCCTCTAAAGCGAAAAGTTCCCTGTCGGTATAGCGCGGACTATAGTGAATCATTGCCATCCTTTTCACGCAAGCATCACGGGCAATCGTTCCCGCCTGCCGCGCCGTCATGTGCTTCTTCTCAATCGCCTGATCTAGCAGTCCGTGCTCGAACATCGCCTCGCAAACCAAAAGGTCAGAGCCGCTCACCTCCTGCGCGATAGACGGACTGTACAGCGTGTCAGTAACATAACTGAATTTGCGGCCACTTCTTTTCGCTCCCATCACCTGCTCAGGACGCACGATGTCGCCATTTTCTGCGCGCACCTCTTCCCCGCCTTGGAGCTTGGACCAAAGCGGCCCGCGCGGAACTCCCAGTTCCATCGCGGCATCAGGATTGAACTCGCCAGGGCGGTCGAACTCCTCGAGGACATAGCCAACACAAGTCTTCGTGTGCCTCAGCGGAAACGCGCGAACACGAAATTCCTTTTCCTCGTGCACCACGCACGGCGCAGCAATCTCCTTTACCACTACGGGATAGTTGATATACATGTCGAGAACCTTACGGCTGGTTTCGATATATTCAGCGACCTTGGGCGGACCATAGATATAAAGCGGTTCTTTGCGCTCCACCTGCGCGGAAAGCATCATAATTCCAGGAAGTCCCGTAACGTGATCCGCGTGAGTGTGCGAAACAAAGATGGCATTTATCTTCTTCCACTTGAGATTCAGCCTGCGGAGCGAAACTTGCGTTCCCTCACCGCCGTCAAACAAGAAAAGGTCTCCGTCCCTACGCAAAAGCACGCTCGTGAGATGCCTGTAAGGGAGCGGCATCATACCTCCGCACCCAAGTATAAACGCTTCCATATTCATTTTCTGATTATCGCCCCCTGATTCTCTTCAAGAATTTCTTGTGCCACCATGCCCGCGCACGCTCGGCAATAGAACAAAACGCGTAGAAATGATTCAGCGGAACATCGAACGTGCCCACACGGTGAATGTTCTTTCCTCCGAACCCAGTCTTGAAAAGAAAAAGCCCGTGCATAGGATGCCGCGCGTCGTCAGTGGGCGGAATTCCATATAAATCATATATCCGCGCACCCGCACTCCTAGCATCGCGCATCGCCGTCCACTGCAAGAGGAAGTTCGGCATAAGATTCCGCTTCATATTGTTGGAAGCGCCATAAAGATATACGCCCTCATTCCTTGTCACAAGCGTAATGATCGCGCCGAGAACATCATCTTCATGCCGTGCGATGTATAGCCGCACGAGCGGAACATCGTTGCCAGCGAATTTTTCTCGCGCCGACTTTTGGAGCAAGTCCAAATAATACTGCTTCGAGTGTATAGCGATTCCGTCACGGGCAGAAGTCACGCGGTAAACTTCATAGAACTCGTCAACCTTCTTCGACAAATCTGAGAAAAACTCATCCTGCGAGGGCGCGACATTGCAAGAATTTCCGTCCGACACAGCACCGATAGACGATGAAACCTCATTCACGCCAATCCTTTCTATCTGCACGCCCTTCCGCGAGGCAAGATTGATGTTGTATCGCCACTTGCTTTTCATAGAAGCCAAGATTTCATCTTCAGAACGCGAAATGTCAACGAGCGAAGTGTCGGGCGGCTGAATGTCAACTTCAGATTTCTTGAGCGAATATCTGTTCCTTGCAGAAAAACGCCTCACCGTCGATATGAAATCATCGCGCATCGACGTGGAATCAAACTCCAGCACAGGGTCAAACCTTACGCAAATCGTATTTTTTGGCAAATGCGGACTGACAGCGACGGCAATTTCCTCAAGAACGGCGCAAAAATCTTGTGCGGAAACGGAATCTGACGAAAAGACTGGATACATCGGCACATAAGCAACAGAAAAAAGCCCTTTCGCAAACGAGCGCACAAGAACGAACACTCGAACAAAGCCGTTTTCACCATAAAGCGCACCGCGCGAAATACTGTCTTTCTCCGTTTTCAAGGCATCGCCATAACGCGAAACCGTATTTTCATCGGTTTTTACATTTCCGACAACATGTGAAATGCCATTTTCGCATATTTTTGCGGCATCGCATATATGCGAAACGCCGCTCTCACTCGTTTTCACAGCGTCGCCATCACGCGAAACCGCATTTTCGCAACTTTTTATATCACCGACATTGTGCGACACGCTAATTTCATCATCTTTTGCGGCATCGCTCTTGTGCAATGTATTGTTTGTGCCTTTTTTTACATCTTCGCCATCATGTGCGGTATCATTTTTAACTGTTTTCACGCGCTCGCTCATATAAGAAACGCTGTTTTCACTTATTTTTGCCATATCGCGCACTTGCGAAATGTGATTCTCATCCATTTTCAATGCGCCGACATTGTGCGCGGTGCTACACTCGCCTGTTTCCGCCATATCGCCATCATGCGAAGCTCTATTTTCATCAACTTTTATCTTATCGCGTACTTGCGAAACGCCATCTTCTCTTGCTTCCGTCATATCGTGCATACGCGGAACGCTGTCTTTTCGCGAAATCTTTACTTCCAACACGAACATATTCCATCCATGAGAGGCTTTGAACTCCGCCCAAAACCGCGATTGCTGAAAATTCGGGCATTCATTGTCAGAAAATTCGACATTTTTAAGAGAATCTTTTTTTGTGACTCTTATTTCAAAATCGTTCGACATATTAAAAAAAGCGCGTGGCTTGTGCCAAAAGTATATCGGAAAAAATGAATCGCGTCAATGGCGGAAAAAATTTTGAAAAACACTCGCTCGTCGCCCTATCTTGCGCCGCAAGATTCGCAATTTTTCTTGTTGGTTTTGCCTAAATCAACTTCTGTTTGTTCAGCACAATTTTTGTTGTAGCGTACAAGTTTTTAATGATTTTCGGATTTATCCTGAACTTTGTTCCGTGATTGTGTCCTGTGCGAGCATCAAAGTCGATGTAAATGTTGCCATCGTCAATCGCCTGAATGAATTTTTCGATGCTTAAATCTTTTAGCATGTATCCTTTGTAATAATGAAAAAATTGTTTCCGACCGATTTTCTTTTCTTCTGCAAGAATATAGAAACAATTCAGGAGCTTTGTGCGAGCCTTTGAAAACAAATCATCAAAGCCCCAATACGGAGTGATTTCAAGTTCATCCAAATTTGTGTTGCGTTCTAAAAGCGATGCGAGCCACGCTTTGTCCTCATAGCGCACCTTTGACTTGTCAAATACAATGCAAACCTTCCGTTCAATATAATTCACGGAAACGGAAAAACCGCGAGTCCAATTGCCACTGCTTAATGTCGCTCGAAAAGATTTTTCTGTTTCAGGATACTTTTTGCCAGCCTCTTGATGACGCCAGCCGAATTGCGGAATCAAGAGCGACGTGACTATTTTCAATGCGGTCGGCGAAGGCTCTTTGTGGAACAGTGTAAGTAGAGAATTTGTATTGTCTTTTTGAGTTTTTAATTCCCATTCGGCGGCATTTGGAATGGGCAAATTGTTTTCAGGAATTCCAAGTAAGTCTTCAAGAAGATTTCCCGCCGCGCCGTCATTTTTTGCTCGTGTTGTATTTTCAATCCATCCAGCACTTTCAATTTCTGCAAACGATTTTATAAGTTCTTCTTTTGAAATTATTTTAAGACCTTGTGGCATAATTCCCCTCAAAATCAAATAGTTTGGGCTCATGAAATTTTGCGACTTCGCTATGAATTTTGTTTTCCTCAATTCGCTGTTCAGCCAACTTGCAATATTTTTCTGACTGTTCTATTCCTATGTATTTTCTACCCAATCCCTGCGCCACTACCGCCGTTGTTCCGCTTCCCATAAATGGGTCAAGAATTATATTCGCATTTGTTGAGGAAATAATTCTGTCAATCAGTGCGACTGGAAAAGGAGCTGGATGAATATTGTTCAATTCTTGCGTAAATTCCCAAACATCTCCATATCGATTTGCTTTTGGCGCAAGTTTAAAATCAGGCTTCGCAATTAAATAAATCACTTCGTAAGTTGGCAAAAAATATCCAGGATTAAAATTGATTCCGCCTTTGCGTTTCCAAATGATGATTTGTCGAACAGGAAATTCTGAAACAATGTCCTGTCTGTCTTGCAGAAGACCGCCTTGAACTCGCCACTTATGATTGTAAAAAATCGCTCCATCGTTTCTGATTATTCTGAACATTTCCGTCAGGCATTTGCGTTGCCAAGAAACGTATTCTTCATGCGGCAGACAATCATCATATTCTTCATAGCCGTTTATTAGCGCGGCGTTGGACCATTTTCCGCCCTTGCCGCACTTCATTCCGTTGCCAGTAGAATTTTTGAGATTGTATGGCGGCGAAGTAACAACAAGGTCAATAGAATTGTCAGGAATTTCTTTCATCACTTGCTCGCAACGCCCATGAATTATCCTATTTAAGAAGTCTTTTTCAAATTCCAGCATATTTTCATAGTATCACAAAAAAGCGATTTGGTAAAGCGTTAAAAAAACTTCTAACTCATCGATAGTTTTTTAATTCTCTCCATATTTTTCTTCTCCACCTTCCAAAATATGCAAAACCTCCTTCGCCCGCCATCCCCTATCGCTCCACCAAAATCTCCACCGAATTTCCCCGGCACAATTCCTTTTTGAGCTTGCCGCTCCTTGACCAATGGGTGCGCACTTCCACGGCGCAAAGCCCCGAAGGAATTTCTTCGGGCAGGCAGAGCAAAAGCGACTTGGGGAAGTTGTCCGCGACCTTTTGCGGAGGAACGCAGATTGCCTTTCAGAGCCTCTCGGCGTAAAGAACACTCCCGCGCCGCTTCCCTCGAGTTTCAGGTTGTTGCCTCTTAATTCCACAAGTTGACCCGCACGCACGACAGTCTTCGCGTCGGCGGTCCGCCTTTATCTTTGATGTCGGCGAGAATGTTGCGGATGTTCACCGTCCTTGCCTTCACCTTGCCCACGAGCCTTCCGCTTGCGTTCAGATGGTCTTCCGAGAGCGACACGTCCACAGTGTAGACGATTTCCTGCGTTTCGTAAAATTCTGGCTTCCTTCTTGGCATAAAAACTCCTGTCATATCTACTTGATATTAAAATCATATTTCACTTGCTTTTTCCGCGTCATCGTGGTATAATGCTTGGAAAGACCGAAGTTTCCAAGCGCGCGGCATCATTGTGGACACGAAGGAAATTCCCGTTTCCAAATGTCATTACAATGATAGCATAAAATCCCCATTCGCGCAACAGCGACGCGCATCCGTCCATATTGCCGCCTAGCATCTGAACGGATGACACCCACGCATCTGTACAGATGAGTGCCTCACACATGCACAGATGAATCTCCCTATAACGAGCGTAAACAACTCCCTATCACGGACGTTCTTAAATCCCTATCATTATAATGATGGACTTCCCATTACGAGCGTGAAAGATACCCTTTTATTTGAATGGAAGAAGGACTTTTATTGCGGTGAAAGACCGTCCAACACAGCGGCGAAAGAACCTCTTTCATTCGCGTTGTGTGAGGCAAACGCGATTTTTTTTTACTTTTTTTTTCGCCGAATTTGCGAATATGTGGTATAATATAAGCATTAGGATTAACCAAAACAAGGAGGTGTGATAAAAGCGTCGCACAGATGGCGCGGCACTTTTATCATGACAAGTTTCTTATAGAAACTTGCTTATTGACTTGTGCGCGACGCGACAAGCTGCTTAACGCGCACGCTGAAAAGCCAATCGCGATTTCTAAAAATCGCTCTTGTCTTTTCATAGGAAGTTGTATATGGCGATTCCAATAGTATATTACGGATGTTGAAAGTTGACGCCAAAATGTCGCGCCAACTTTCAACTCAAGTTTTGCTTGCGCAAAACTCGTTCATTTATCACGATTTTTCGTTTCGCTGCAAAATCGCGTTTTCAACATTCTCGGATACTGAAGTTTCCTGCGATGCTGAAAATTTAAAGGTGGTTTATCGTTTCAAGAACTATGCGTACCAGAACGGACAGGTTCTGAACGCCTAAGGCTCGAGCAGCCTTGCGAACGGGCGCAATGTGATGTTGTACACGAAAGACGAAAATGACGAGGCTCAACTGTGGCGGGCGATGTACGCAGGAAAGTACGGCGAGCACACGCTATATTGGCTGAACTGCATGCTCGGTGGGATGAAAGAACCTTTTGCCCTTGACCGTTTCACAGGCGCGTTAAGAAACAATGCGGATGTGTACAAGTCCATGAATTCAAGCGCACAAGATCAGCTTTTGTATTTTACGGAGGTTGGCGATACAGGCCGCGTCTACATTCATCTGTATGACAAGTATAATTCGCAAGACAATCCTGCCGACTTGGTTCTCACCGCCGCCCCGAACCCGAACGGAGTGAACGGTAACAATTCTCCGACTTCCTTAACTCAAGCAGGGAATGTGTATTGGTCTGAATACGCTGATGGAAATCCTGGGCAACGTTGGGTAGTTGAGACAAAGATTGAAGGGGAAAGTCCATATACAATTGCTCGCGCCACCGATTTTCCATACGACAAGTATTATCAGCACGATGCAAATATTTTCTATCCTAGTTTTGTAGGCGAGTGCACTTGGTATTGCAATGGACGCTTTCTTGAAGTCAATAATAAAATACCTTTCTGCACGGGAAATGCCGCTGATTGGATAAATGATAATTATGATGCTAGTGTTTGCGAATGCGACAAAGGCAAGCCCTCGAATGAAATAATTTTAAAGAGCAAGTCCATCGCGGTATTCGGTCCTACGACAGAAAACCCGAGCACTGCGGGACATGTCGTCTTTGTCGAATCTGTCAGTGAGGATGGAAATACTATTGAGTTTTCTGAATGCAACAGGACAGTGGGAGGTAAGTTTGCATTGAGCAACAAGCAGATTGAAGTAAGAAACTCAGAATTGAAAGCGGCAATGGATGGATGCAAGCAAACTATGAGTCGCTCAGATTTCAACAAATTGCACAAGTTTGCTCTTATAGGCGACATCTACGAAAAGAATGAAACGGTTTTATAGCCAAGGAAAACCATGAAATGAAAATTCATACATATATCTTCGCAATATGCGTCATTTCCGCGCTCGCCATTTTCGGGTGCGCGAAAAAGCAAGCCGTCAGCAAAACAGAAATCGCGCCCTCTGAATATGCCGAAACCATTTCAGCGCAAACAAAAATTCCTGAACCGCACGAGGAAGTTGTTTTCTCCGAAGAGGACAACATCATCATAAAAGAAATGAGGCGTTACATCAGGATGCTCTCTGCGAACGATTTGGTGGAGGCGAATCCCATGGGCACTTATAAACTTTATTATGAAGATACCGAACGAGTTTGGTCGCCCGTCACTTCGATTACCGATACTGATTTAAAGGTGAATGGGGAGGCGGCTTATGCAAGATTTTCTTCGTGTCTTAATGCCAAGAAGCCGAGCGCGCTGGGATGTTTTAGCAGCATGAGCGGCGTTACCTTGATTGCTTTAGAGGCTGAAGACACGGGCGACAACATCTTGACGCTGCTTTTCAGCAACGACCATGCGAAAACTTGGAACACTGCGTATGTTGAAATTGACGGCGAATATTTGGGCGAAACGAAACGTCCGAAATACTACTTGTTCTGCACCGATTCGACTACGGGATATTTGCTGCTTGGCGGAATGGAAAAAATAGAGGCTGATGGGAGTTACAGCTGGGAGAAAATCCCTGGTGCGCATATTTTCCGAACGCAGGACGCGGGCATTTCATGGGAAGAGATAGGCGAGATTTCGGACACGGTTGACCATTATCTGTTCGTGCGGGGGAACACGATTTTTTTAGGAGGAAGGAAAGACCGCTACCCTTGCCTTTTCAAAAGCAACGACTACACGAACTGGGAGGAAATCGAACTTCCTGTGGACAAAGAAAGATACTCTTCGGGGAGTTCCAACGGCTTTCATTTTGAAGGCGACTACGGCATAGTCGATGCGTATATGTATTTGCGCGAGAAGGGCGAAAGAAATCATGAACTCATTTCCTTTGCCACAAAAGACGGCGGCGAGACGTGGGGTGTGTGGGAGGGGAAATGAAAACTCATACATTCATCTTCACAATATGCGCTGTTTCCGCGCTCGCCTTTTTCGGGTGCTCCAAAAAATCTGTGTCGCAAGTAAGACCCACGGATTCTCAAAACGAAACCGTTTCTGCCGTGCAGTCCGAAACCGAAACCGAAGCCGCCGCAAACGCCGCCGTAGCGCAGGAAACGCAGATTGCCAAAGAGGGATTCGACGCTTGGAGCGACGAGGAAAAGCTCACGATAAAAGACTTGATGAATAGCCCAAAAGGAACGGACGCGGGTTGCACTCCCGGTGAGTTGGATGAGGCTGGGCTTTATATGTTTACATATATTGACAGGGAAAATGACCAGCGACAAACAACTCTTGCACCCGTAATTTTCGCTTCCAATTCGGCAAAGCCCGCATTGGAAAAATATCCGTCTTTCAAGCGGACGGATTATTCTGACATGCGTGTGGTGTGGTATGCGAGTTCCGCTGCGTCGGTGATGGCGTTCCACGAAATTGACACCCCTAAAAATCTTGTCACGATTCTGTACAGCACAGACAAATGGAACACTTGGAGTGAGTCGCACATAGAAACCGCCCCCAGCTTTTTGGACGAAAACAAAGAGCCGAGTTGCACTTTATTCTGCGCCGATTCGAATACAGGATATTTGCTGCTTGGCGGAACGGAGACAATCGTAGTTGACGGGAGTCACAGCGGAAAGGCGATGCCCGGCGCGCGCATCTTCCGAACGCAGGACGCGGGCGTTTCATGGGAAGAATTGTGCGAAACCAAGGACGGCGTTTCAGGCTACTTTTTCGTGGACGATGGCACGGTATATTTACAAGCGAGGGGAGGCAAATTGCCGCGCATTTTAAAAAGCGATGACTACACGAATTGGAAGGAAATCAACATCCCTGTGAACAAGGAGAAATATTCGTCATGGGCTACTTCGGAATTCCGTTTTGGCGGAAAATACGGCATTGCGAAGATGACTATGTATTGGAACGAGGACGGCGAAAGGAAATGGGAGAATGTCACATACGCCACGAAGGACGGCGGCGAGAGTTGGATTGTGTGGGATGGGAAATGAAAGTGCGTGGCGTTCCATTTCAATTTTTTTCTAAAAAAAGGAGAACCTTAAAATGAAATTCCATACACTTTTCACAATATTCGCCGTTTCCGCGCTCGCCTTTTTCGGGTGCGCGAGGAAATCCGCGCCGCAAGTAAACCCCACGGATTCCCAAAACGAAACCGTTTCTGCCGTGCAGTCCGAAACCGAAACTCAATCCAAACCCGCCGCGGACGCCGCCATCATGCAGGAAACGCAACTTGCCAAAGACGGATTCGACGCTTGGAGCGACGAGGAGGCGTATGCGCTGGCAGTGCTGATGAAGCGCCCGAAAGAACCGGACGGCAGTGCCATGCCGGGCGAAAATCCTAGAACCGCAGGACTTTTCATTTTCACTTATCATGAGGGCGACAGGCGTCGAAACGTGTCCGCGCCCGTCATTGAATCTGATTTTTATGAGGAGCAGAAGTCAAAGTTCGAAAACTATCAGTCGGTCAAGCAGGAAGAATTCGCCAAGATGTCTACGTCCTTGTACGCGAGTTCCGCCGCGTCGATAATCGCGTTCCTTAAAATTAAGCACCGTAGGAAATTTCAATTTCCGAGGATGCTTAATTCGCCTGCGCGAGCAGGCAAGTATAATAGGCGAGTTTGTGAAACAAACTCGTATTAAAATCAGCAACGCAATTTTAGTTGCTGATTTTAAATATTCCACGAAAAGGACACGCCGAGAAACATAGTCACGATTCTGTTCAGCGCGGACAAGTGGAAATCTTGGAACGAGTCGCGCATAGAACTCGACCCCGACTCACTTGACGACGGAATCCGCGTGAGCCTGTCCCTGACCTGCCCCATCGGGGAAAGCACCGGCTATCTGCTGCTGTCATTCTATGATGAAAGTGAAAGCCAAACCCTACAGGGCGGAACGCTCTACAGGACGCGGGACTTGGGCGACACAATCTTCGCGCCCACTTCCCATGAGGGCCGGTATTTTTCGTTTTTCAAGAGCACCGACGGCGCGACATGGAAAAGGATTGAGCTACCGCTCGACACGGAAAGGTACAAGGCCGCTCGTTTTTTGTCGATGTCCATGGACGGGAACTACGGCTATGTGGAAGTCGGCGCGGAATTGCGCGACGAAAGCGAGAAGAACTATGAGGAAATCTATTTCGCCACGAAGGACGGCGGCGAGACGTGGGTCTTGTGGAACAACAAGCGGAAGATGTTTGTCATATAATGAATGCGCGTTTGCAAAGCAAGGCGGCGCAAACTTTGCTTTGCAAAACTAGCGTTTCGTTCTTTTTGCTATTTTTGACCGTAATATGCGTTCGGGCCGTGCTTTCGGGAATAGTGCTTTTCGATGATGTAGTCAGGAAGCGACTTTTGGTCTGCGCGGAGCAGCAGTGTGTTCATCGCCATATGCGCCACTTCCTCAAGCACGGCGGCGTTGTATACGGATTTTGCGGCGGTGTCGCCCCACGCGAAAGGCCCGTGTCCCCCGACTAAAACCATCGTCACTTCTTCGGGATTCAAATTTCGCTCGCGGAAATGGCTCACGATTAGATTTCCGGTTTCCTTTTCGTAGTCGTTTTGAACGGCTTCTCGCGAAAGATATGGAGTGCACGGAACGGCGCTCTGGATGTGGTCTGCGTGCGTCGTGCCGAAAAGCGGAATCTCGCGGAGAGCCTGCGCCCAGCTCACTGCGAACGTCGAATGCGTGTGAATTATTCCGCCGATTTTCGCGCCGCCGTTTACAGCGAATTCCTTGTACAAAACGGCATGAGTCGGCGTGTCGCTTGAAGGGCGCAGCCTTCCTTCCACTACATTTCCCTCCACATCGACGATTACCATGCTTTCTACCGACAGTTCGGGATAGGGAACGCCGCTCGGCTTGATTGCGAAAACGGCCTCGCCCGCGTCGAACGCGCTCACGTTGCCCCAAGTGTAGAGCGCGAGATGTTGCGCCGGAATCTGCATATTCGCCTCGTATGCCTGTTCTTTCAATTCTGTGTATTTTGACATAATTCCTCCAAAAAAGTGCCGCAAAATTACTCTTTAAAATTACAGTTTGAGATTTTCTACTGCGGCGCGTTCCACTTTCAAGGTTTCCTTGTAGCCGCAAAGCCATTTGTTGAAGCCCTCTTCGTCAGCGGGGTCGGGACGGACTGTGCGGATTTTGGCGGCGGAAAATACTTCGCTTGAAAGCCATTCGCTCAAGTTTTTCGATTTCGTGTCGGCGGCATACGAAGCGAGCAAAGCCATTCCCCAAGGCCCGCCCTCGCCCGCCGTTTCCATCGCGGAAACCGGAGTGTGCATAGCCGCCGCCATCGTCTCAAGTCCTACGCCTTCCGTCTTGAAAAATCCGCCGTGCCCTGTAAGAGAGTCGATTTGAACTTTTTCGCCTTCAAAAAGCACATCCATTCCAATGCGAAGCGTCGCCACCGCAGAATAGATTTGACTGCGGATGAAATTCTGCAAAGTGAAGTTGCAGTCCTGCGAGCGCACGACAATCGGCCTCCCTTCAGAAAATCCCGTGACGCTTTCGCCCGAAATGTATCCGAGCGAATACACTCCGCCGCAATCCTTTTCGCCGTCCTTCGCGCATCCCAAAATGGTGTCGTACAGCTGCCCTGTGCCAAATTCCGCACCGAGCATTTTCGCCGCCTCGCCGAAAATTGAAACCCACTTGTTGTATTCCGCCGTGCATGTGTTCACATGAACCATCGCCGTTGGCTTCCCATCAGGAGTGGCAACAATGTCTATTATGCCAGGATACGCTTTGTAAAGTGGCTTTTCCAGAACCACCATCGCAAAAACCGAAGTGCCAGAGCTGATGTTTCCCGTCCGAGGAGAAACTGCGTTCGTCGCCGCCATTCCAGTTCCCGCGTCGCCTTCAGGTGGAGCCATCAAAACGCCAGGCTCCAAGTCGCCTTCGCCATCGAGCCAAAGAGCGCCATCTTTCGTAAGGTTTCCGCCAGATTTTCCGGCAGGCAACACTTTCGGCAAAAGGCTTTCGAGCGGACGCGAAATCGCCGCCTTGACTTTTTTGTTCGCATCGAAAAGCTCAAGCATTTTTTTGTCGTAGGAACAAGCGTCCATATCTACAGGAAACATTCCGCTTGCGTCGCCCACGCCCAGCACTTTTTGCCCGCAAAGAATTTGATGGATGTAGCCCGCGAGCGTAGTGAAATGATCGACTTGCGCGACATGCTCTTCGCCGTTCAAGATCGCCTGATAAAAATGCGCGATGCTCCATCGCTCTGGAATCGGAAAATTGAACAAATCCGTGAGTTCCTTTGAAGCCTGCGCCGTAATAGTGTTTCTCCAAGTGCGGAACGGAACGAGAAGCCGCCCGTTTTTGTCGAACGCCAAATAGCCGTGCATCATCGCGCTGATTCCCATCGCCTTGAGTCGGGAGAGTTTTACGCCGAATTTCTCTGCCACATTTTTTTTCAGCGCGGAATACGCCGCCTTCACGCCTGCGTGGATTTCTTCCTGAGAATAAGTCCAAATTCCGTCCGAAAGGACGCTTTCCCAATTGAAGTCGCCCGAAGCCACCGGATTCATTTTAGAATCGATGAGGACGGCCTTTATCCTCGTCGAGCCTAGCTCGATTCCCAAAACTGCTTTTCCTTCTGAAATTTCTTGCGCGATATTGATGTTTTCCATAATTAAAATGATACATCATTTTTTTGAAAACGCAAGAGAAAAATTTAGCAAAATTCGCGAATCTTATCTCAATAATTGAAAATCAAACAAAATGATAATAAATTTGCGATATTGGGAACAAAATGACTATACCAATTTTTGCAGAACACCAATAGAATATTAGTTGTGGGCAGGAAAAAAGTGCCCGCAAAACGCTTTCAACCTATGGAGGAATTTTATGAAAAAGGTTGCATTATTTTCGATGGCTTTGGTGCTCGCCGCCAGCGTGTTCGCGGCAAGGCCAAAAACAATTAAAGTTGGAATCATCAACAACGATCCCAACGAATCCGGCTACCGCACTGCGAACGACCGCGACATGAAGGCCACTTTCACGAAGAAAAACGGATATTCCGCCTCTTTCGCCTATAGCCTCAAGAACGACGAGCAGATTGCCGCCGCACGCAAATTCATTCAGGACGAAGTGGACTACCTTTTGATTTCCGCCGCCGGAACTTCTGGCTGGACGAACGTCCTCAAGGACGCGCAGGATGCCGGCGTTCGCGTGATTTTGTTCGACAGGACAATCGACGCGGATCCGAGCCTTTACGAGGCTTCGATCGTCTCTGACATGGCGCAGGAAGGAAAGACGGCAGTGGATTGGCTCGCCTCGCAGAATTTGGGCACATACAACATCGTCCACATTCAGGGTGTCATGGGTTCGGCCGCCCAAATCGGACGCACGGGCGCGCTCGACGCGAAAGTCAAGTCCGACTCAAATTGGAATCTGATTACCCAGCAGACCGCCGAATGGAACGCGGAGACCGCCCAGCAAATCGTTCAGTCCGTCATCGACTCAGGCAAAAAATTCAATGTAATTTATGCCGAGAACGACGACATGGCAAAGGGCGCGGTCGCCGCTTTGGACAAGGCTAACATCTCTCACGGAGTCGGAAAGGACGTGATCATCATGGGATTCGACTGCAACAAGTGGGCGTTGGAAGAACTTTTAGCGAAACGCTGGAACTACGACGGCCAGTGTAATCCGTTCCAGGCTTCCTACATCAACACTATCATCAAAGACTTGCAGAACGGAAAAAAGCCCGCGCAGAAAACTGTAATCATGCAGGAAAAGGGCTTTGACGCGAAGACAATCACGAAACGTGATGTCGACCAATACGGCATCTAAGTTTTCTTGAGACTTCAAGGCGGGATTTCGGAATTTTTTTTGGAATTCCGTTCCCGCCTTATTTTTTGGCATTGAAAGAAAGTTGTGAAAAATGTCATTATCGGGCTTGACCCGATAATCTGATTATTTCTAGACCTTCGGATCAAAGTCCGAAGATGACGATATCTTTAGGATGAAGTATGAATGCCTTTACACAAATGGCGTAATTGCATTCAACTCAATATTAGCAATTTGCCAATATTGTTATATACTTGTGCGCGTCGCAACAAGTCGCTTAACGCGCACACTAAAAAGTCATTCGAAAAATTGTTAGCAAGCCGGAAGGATTGCGACTTTCGCTCTTGACTTTTTTATGGAGGAAGTATGCAAGACAACTCCGTTTTGGAAATGCGCGGAATTTTCAAAAGCTTTCCCGGAGTGAAGGCGCTTCAAAATGTTGACTTCACTTTGCGACAAGGCGAAATCCACGCGCTTATGGGCGAAAACGGCGCAGGAAAATCCACGCTCATAAAAGTTTTGACGGGCGTTCATACGAAAGACGAAGGCACGGTGTTCGTCAAGGGCTTTCCCAACGCCGTGAACATTCGCTCGCCCGAAGACGCGCAAAAAGTCGGAATCAGCACGGTCTATCAAGAAATAACGCTTTGCAACAATTTGACCGTGGCGGAAAATATGTACATAGGACGGACGAAAGGCGCGTTCGTGGACTGGAAAAAAATGAACGCGGATGCCGCGAAAATACTGAACGAACTGCAAATTCCAGCCGAGCCTGAAGCGCAGCTTTCGAGCTGTTCCATCGCGATTCAGCAGATGGTCGCCATCGCGCGCGCCGTTGATATGGATTGCAAAATCCTCATTCTGGATGAGCCGACTTCATCTCTTGACGACAACGAAGTGAACAAACTTTTCCGCTTGATGCTGGGACTCAAGGCGAAAGGAGTCGGAATAATTTTTGTAACACACTTCCTTGAACAGGTCTATGAAGTCTGCGACAGAATCACCGTTCTGCGCGACGGAAAATTGGTCGGGGAATATGAAATTAAAGATTTGCCGAAAGTGGAACTGGTCTCCAAAATGCTCGGCAAGGCTTTGGACGGACTTTCCACAGTGAAAAAGCCAGAATCGTTTTCTTGCGCGAGCGATGAAGTTCCGGTCTATGAGGCCCAATCGCTTTGCAGCGCAGGTGGCGTAAAGCCGTTCGACTTCAAGATTTTCAAAGGCGAAGTGAACGGATTCACGGGACTTTTAGGCTCCGGGCGAAGCGAAAGCGTCCGCGCGATTTACGGCGCGGACAAAGTTTTCGGCGGAAAAGTCAAAGTAAACGGAAAGGCGGCGAAAGTCTCGCGCCCGATTGACGCGATGAAAAAAGGAATCAGCTATCTTCCAGAGGACAGAAAGCGCGACGGAATCGTGGGCGACCTTTCCGTGCGTGACAACATCATTTTGGCCCTGCAAGTTTTGAAAGGATTTTTCAAGCCGATTTCATACGCAAAAGCACAAGCGTTCGCGGAAGAATACATCAAGCTTTTGGAAATAAAGACTGCCAGCGCGGACACGCCGATAAAGTCACTTTCGGGCGGAAACCAGCAAAAGGTCTTGCTCGCTCGCGCGCTTCTTTCCGACCCGCAATATCTTATTTTGGACGAGCCGACGCGTGGAATCGACATCGGAACGAAAACCGAGATTCAAGAGCTCGTTCTCAAACTCGCAAAAGACGGAAAAAGCGTTACGTTCATTTCCTCTGAAATCGATGAAATGCTGCGCACTTGCTCTCGCCTCGTTGTTATGCGCGACTTGAAGCAGGTGGGAGAACTCAAAGGCGAGGATTTGACTCAATCTAAAATTATGGCGACAATCGCGGGAGGAGAAAAATGAATTCCAAGAATCCGAAGGATGTTATTATGGGGCTTTTCAAAAAGCAGATTTTTATTCCGCTGGCAGCCCTTTTGATTTTGGTGGTTTTCAATTTGATCGCCGACCCCTCGTTTTTTAAAATTACCATCGGACAGAACAGCGACGGAAATCCCGTGCTTTCGGGATACTTGATTACGATTTTGGACAACGCTTCGGAACTGGCGATTTTGGCTTTGGGAATGACGCTCGTGACGGCGGCTTCGGGCGGACAGGACATTTCCGTGGGCGCGGTAATAGCGATTGCTGGAAGCGTCGTGCTGCGCGTGCTTTGTGGAACAGAGGCGCGTCCCGAGTCGCTTCAGGCTCCGATAATCGTGGCGTTTTTGATCGCGTGCATCGTGTCGATGCTTTTCGGAGCGTTCAACGGAATGCTCGTGGCGTACTTTAAAATCCAGCCGATGGTCGCGACGTTGATTTTGTTTACGGCGGGACGCTCGATTGCCGCATGGATAAACAACAACGCGCTTCCAATCGTAAGCGAGCCGCGTTTCGCCTACTTCGGAAACTACATTCCAGGAATCCCGATTCCAACGCCGATCTTCATCGCGATAATCTGCATTGCAATAACGATGTTGCTCTTGAAATTCACGACGCTAGGGCTTTACGCGCAGTCGGTCGGAATAAACGCCTCGTCATCGCGCTTGAACGGAATTGACCCGCAGTTCATCAAATTCATAACATATGTTTTCATGGGGCTGTGCGTGGCGGTGGCAGGATTTATAAAGGTGAGCCGAATTTCTTCGATAAACTATTCGGTCATCGCAAAGGACATAGAAATGGACGCGATTTTGGCGGTGGCTTTGGGCGGAAACGCTTTGAGCGGCGGCAAGTTCAACATCTGGGCTTCGATTTTGGGCGCGTATGTCATCCAATTTTTGACGACGACGCTTTTCAAATTCAATGTGGCTTCCACCGCGCTTCCTGCGTACAAGGCGGTCGTCGTAATCGTGCTCGTCATAATCAGCGCGCCGGTTTTCCGCGAAAAGGTGTCCGCGCTTTACAAAAAAATCGGAGCCAAGAAACCCGCTCTGGCCGCGGCGCAAACGCAAGGAGGCAACTAAATGACTGATACCATAAAATTGAACGAAGGGCTTGCTAAAAAGCGTCCGCTTTCAGACACGAATTTGCTGCTCGTGATTACCGTGGCGGTTTTCATAGTGATGTACTTGTGCTCGATAATTTTCTTGGGCGCGGGATTCCGCAAGCCTCAGACTTTTTTCAATATGCTCAACGAAAACGCTTCACTGATAATCCTTTCGTGCGGCTTGAGCCTCGTGATGATAACCGGCGGAATCGATATTTCTGTAGGAACGATGACGGCTTTGGTGTGCATGTGCTGTGCGGTTCATCTTGACTTTAGGGGTGGCAATGTCGGCAGCGCAATCGGCATCGCGCTTTTAATCGGAGCGGCGTTCGGACTCGTGCAGGGATATTTGGTGGCGTTCCTCGACATTCAGCCTTTCATAGTAACGCTCGCGGGAATGTTCTTCGCAAAGGGAATGACGACCATCGTCAATTCCACGCAGTTCAATGTCCAAAACGAAGCGTTCGTTAAGCTCGTGGAAACGCGAATCTACGTTCCGGGAGTCGGCTCGACAAACAAACTTGGCAAATGGATTCCGGCCTATGTGGAAATCGGCGCGATCGTGGCAATCATTGTCGTAATCCTGCTTTTCTTCGTCCTGCGAAAAACTAAGCTCGGACGCAATTTCTACGCGGTTGGCGGAAACGCGCAGAGCGCGAATATGCTTGGAATAAACGTGCGCCGCACGAAATTCTTGGCGCATTTCATTTGCAGCATGCTGGCGGCAATAGGTGGATTCGTCTACTTCCTGCATGTAGGCTCTGGCTCGCCGTCGCATGCAAGCGGCGCGGAAATGAACGCCATTGCGTCTTCGATTATTGGTGGCACGATGCTTACGGGAGGAGTGGGCAACATCATCGGAACATTCTTCGGAGTGATGTCGCTCGCCACGATAAAGAACATAGTCTCGTCGCTCGGACTTGACGAGGCGTGGTGGACGAACATAACCGTGGCGTTTATGATTTGCCTGTTCCTTTTGATTCAAAGCATCGTGCTTTCGCGCAAGAACTGCGGCAAGAAATAAAATCGTAGAAAACAAACTAGCCAGAAATTTCCGCAAGGTTTGTTACTTTTGTAAATTCAATTCCGCGTTTTCCTGAACTGAAGCGGCGAAATGTCGTTCATCTTCTTGAATGCGCGGATGAAATTTTCGCACTCATTATAGTTCAAGATTTCAGCGATTTGGGCAATCGTCTTTTCGCTCGTCAAAAGCAAGGCGATCGCCTTTTCGTTCAAAAAGAATTTCAAATCCTGCGCGGGCGAAACATTGAAAACCTTTTTGTACAAAACTGAAAAATGACTTCTCGTGAGGAAGAAGTTCTCGCTCATCGTCTGCACCGTCCATTTTTCAGGATTTCGCCTGATTTCATTTCGCAGCTGCTCCAGTCGAAAAATCGTCTCGCTTTCTCGCTGCATTTTTTGGTCGGGGAAAATTCTCGCAGACTGAAGTTTTTTCAACACGCCAATCGCGTTTTTCGTCAGCTCATAGTCGTGGTTCGCGCTTTTGTCGGTGAGAAGCCAAGTGATATTCTGCATTTCGCTTTTTATCACATCGAAATCCCTCACATAAAAAACTTCGTCCACTGGCAAGTTGAAATCCTTGTAGAAATTCCTGTCTTGCGGAGGCGTGCGAAAGCGGATATAGTCATTCTCGAATTTTCCGAAACGCCCATAATAATCCTGCGGCGTGCCCGGTCTGTACAGGATGCAGGCATTGGCCTGAGTTTCGATGCGACGATTTCCGAGCGTAATTACCATCGGCGAATAAAAATGCAGCAAAACCCATTCAAACGTTCCCTCTGGAATGTTGATGCGAAAGCCTTCCGTCTCGCTTTTTTTGTAAAAGCCGCCGTAAAAGTTTATGTCCACACTTTTATGATAAACCGAAATCCGAGGATTTGCAAGTGGAAAATATGCGCAAATTACTCAACTGACTCTTTTTCATGCTTGTTCCAATTGTCGAGGTCAAAGAAATTTCCCTTGTGGAAGTTCTGCTTGCCAGTCGGACGGGCGGTCAGGCGGAATTCCACGCATCCGTCAGGGCAGATTATAGACTTGGTGTATTTTCCGTCGCCTCCGACATTTGTCAAATCCCCGCCACTGCGCACCGCCTCCATAATCGGAAAGAGCGAAACGAAAGTTTTGGAGCAAATCCCCTGCCCCGCCTCATTCACAGGGCAGCCATAGGTGCAAAAGTATTTGTCGCCCGCCTCTTCTCCGTTGCGACAATAGTTTTCCGTGTGCTCGCTTCGTGTAAGTCTCACTACTTCTATCTCGAACTCATATTCCTCGTCATACCATTTCTTCATTTTTCCTCCAAAGTACGCTTCGTCAAGTGTCGAAGCCGTTTTTCCGCCAGTTTTCAAGTCTTCGCCGCAGGGAAACTCCTATTTTTTGAAGCCCCTTGCGGAAGCGAAACAACGCAGATGCTACTCCAGCGGAAGCGAAGCCGGCCGCGCCTCATCGCAAGACAAGGCGCATAGCCTCATCGTTCACTTTAAACCCGAGCGACTCGTAAAGCAAGCGACCTTCTTCCGTGGCGTCGAGCGTAATTTCCGTAACTCCGCGCAACTTTGCCTCGCCGACAAGGCGCGAAACCATATCTTTGGCGATTCCACGTCTCCGAAACTTCGAGCGGACATACACGTTCATCAAATGAGCGCGCTTTCCGCTCGGGTGCTCCAGCGTGGGCATCACGTCAACGAAGCAAAGCGACGAGATGGCGATTGGAATTCCGTTTTTATCCAGCGCGAACACGCTAACATGCTCGCCACTTCGGAAGAATTCCACACTTCGCGCGACGAGATTATCGCTAAAACAATAATCTTCTTGGAGTCCGTACACCGCACGGAGACATTCAAGCCTCATTTCAATGAAGAGTTTCTCGTCGTCGTGGCCTACGATGCGGATTTCCATATCTTGCGCGGCGGAGGTAGGAACAAGATTATTTAGTATCATAGTGTCCTCTGCACTGCGCGACTATGATTGCGCCGTCAAACACTTTGTATACAAGGCGGTTTTTCGCATCTATGCGCCTGCTCCAGTATCCGTCGTAGTGTTTAAGCGGTTCAGGCTTGCCAATTCCTGTATTCGCATTCCGTTCAATATCCCAATCTTTCTTGAGAGTGTCATTCATCCTTATGTTGACCATAACATTTGCCATTTTTTCGCCTCCTTGCTTATGGTATATGTTGCATCGCAGGGTGAAAGGTCTACCTCCCCGCCCTGCGATTACCCAAAAACCACATTTTAATGCACGTCGCCGTTTCGCGTAAGCGTTGTTTTCACAAAATTCCCCGCGCAGACAAGGCGCTTTCCGCCGATTTGCACAAAGTTTTCCACGACGCTTATCTCCACTTTGAAGAAATCGTCTGCGGAAATCGTGTCCGGCTTCGTCGAAGGCGCTTCATCGCCCTCAAGAACCACTTCCGTGCCAGGCGCGGCGGGCGAAACGTCCAAAACTTCCACCCCGTCGCTGCCGTCATCCTTCTTGTAGTCGGCTGCAAGCAGCATCCCACGACTTTCAATTCCCCTCATCTTGCGCGGAGCGAGGTTGTCCGCGATGATGACAGTCTTTCCAAGGAGTTCTTCTTCCTTCAGATACGGTACGAGACCGCTTTGAATCACGCGATCCGTGCCGCTACCGTCGTCGAGATGCTCAATATAGAGTTTTTCAGCCTGCGGATTGCGCTCGATGCTAATGATTTTCGCCGCCTTTAGCCTTATCTTCTGCGCGAAGAATGCCGCCTGCTCCCCGAACGGAAGAAGCCCATCGTCGGCATCAGCATTTTCTTTCTTTTTCGAGTTTCCGCCCTGCGCGGATGCAGAGTCTTTCGCCGGATTACCCTTGCCGTCAGCGCGCGAAGCCTTGTTTCCAGAAAATTTTTCCCTGAAAGCATCCGCGCTTTTCTTGTCAAGCGGAGTGAAATACACTTCCGTCGCGCCGACTTGTTCCAAACCAGCAAGTTTTCCGAGGTCATCCCATGAGAGACCTTCGATGTTCCTTCCAGAAAGCGTCTTCTCGCGCAGTGTTTTCCCGAAATATGACATGACTTTTCGCGCATACTGCGGGAGATACGGCTGGAGCATTATCATAATGTCCTTAATCACATAGCAAAGGTTGTAGATGAGGCGTTCAGCCTTTTCCGGCTCGGTGTTGCGCGTCTTCCACGGTTCGGCGGCTTGGAACGCCTTGTTGCAAAGGTCTGAAATCTCAAATATCTGATGGAAAGCGTCCTTGAGATTCGCCCATTCCAAGTTTTCAGTTATCTTCGCTTCGAGAGCGCGCACCTTGAGCCAAAGTTCTTCGTCCTCCGCGCCCTGTGGAATCTTGCCGCCATAGTATTTATTCACGAAAAGCAGCGTGCGGTTTACCAAATTTCCCAAATTTCCTACCAATTCCGAGTTGAGTTTCTCCTGGAAATCCTTCCAAGTGAACTGGAAATCCTGGCGTTCGGGACGATTGTAGAAAATATAGAACCTCCACGCGTCGGCGGGAATGCCACTTTCAATCGCATCGCTTCCGAACACTCCGACATTGCGGCTTTTCGAGAACTTTCCGTCCTCGTAGTTGAGGTATTCGGTGGAACTCATGTGAAAGAGCTTTGTCCAACTTCCTGTCGGAACGCAGTCCGCTTCCGTTTTCGAGGTTTCGCCCGTCTCGCTTCCCAGCAAAGTGCAGGGGAATATGACAGTGTGGAACGGTATGTTGTCCTTTCCGATGAATTGGAAGAGTTCGACATTGGTCGGAGATGCGGAATCTTCTTTAGAGTTGCCTTCGCGCGAATTCGCAGAGCAATTTTTGCACTCAGAAGTCTCTTCGCCCGTATGCGCTTTTGAATACCACCACGATTTCCAATCGAAGCTATCGCGTCCAGCAGCCGAAAGTTCATCGGCAAGCTGCTTCGTTATGGATATATACCCTATGGGCGCATTGAACCATACATAGAACACTTTGTCTTCGTAGCCTTCACGCGGAACAGGTATTCCCCACTTGAGGTCGCGGGTAATCGCGCGCTCTGCCAAACCATCTCGTATCCACGCCTTGGTGATGTTTATCGCATTTTCGCTCCACCGCCCGCGCGCGCTTGTCTCTTCCATCCATTCTTCGAGCCTTCCACTGAGCGCGGGAAGGTCAATGTAAAGGTGCTTCGTTTCCCGCACTTCGGGGGACGCGCCACAAACGGTGCATTTCGCGTCCTTCAACTCGGTGGGATCGAGCAGCGCGCCGCAACTGTCGCATTGGTCTCCGCGCGCCTTGTCGCTTCCACACTTGGGACAGACTCCGCCCACATAGCGATCCGCCAAAAAACGCTGGCATTTCGGGCAGTACAGCTGCTTTCCAGCCTTTTCCTTTATCAGTCCGTTCGCTTCCAGGCGGCGGTACAGCATCTGCGTGATTTCAGTGCATTGCGCGTTGGAGGTGCGTCCGAAAATATCGAAATCTATCGCAAACCAATCGTATATTTTCTTGTGCTCTTCAAAATAATGGTCGCACAACTCGCGCGGAGACATGCCCTCTTCCTGTGCCTTTGTCTCCGTAGCCGTGCCATACTCGTCCGTACCGCATACATACAGCGTCTCGTAGCCGCGGCTTCGGCAAAAACGCGCGAAAACATCCGCCGACAGCATCTGGATGAGATTTCCCAAATGCGGAATGTTGTTCACATACGGCAGGGCCGATGTGACAAGCCTTTTTTTCATATCATCCCCTTATGCGAAGCGAGGCGAAGAGACGCAAACGCCCCTTCGACCCTCGGCTTCAAATCAAAAAATTTTTACTATTCCTTTTCGCCCGAAGTCTTTGCAAGACGCGTGCGCCTGAACTTGGTCACCTGCTTTTGCCGTTCTATGATTACATTTAGTTTCGACACAAAGTCCAGGAAACCTTCATCTCCATAAACCACGGAAAGGGCTTCGACCATCGACGTTACCGCCGAATATTCTTTGTCTGCCGCCTCGCGTGCGCGCTTTACCTCGCCAAGTACTTTTGAAGCCCTGTCGTTCACATGCGCTTCGGAAGCTTTCTCATATGCCTCCTCTTTCGCCTTGAAGTCAGAAAGCCATGCCGTGAATTTTGCCTCGCTTATACACTTGGTGCCGAGTGCTTCCACGCTTTCGATAAGGTTGTCGACAACGCTCGTTTCTTCAGAAAGAGTGAGTGACGTGGGATTGCCATAAGACGCGAAGACTGCCGCGATCTTTTCCGCCGCAGAGCGTTCTGTCTCATTGGGGGAATAAAGCGAAACAGCCTTTATGTACGAATTGCATCCCCTCCATGCATTGTCGCGAGCCGCATCCGCCTCGCGCACAACCTGAGCCATTCCTTGTCCCGCGCTTTGGTCAATGGCGAGACGCAACTTTTCAAACGCTTCGACATAAGCCGCCGTAAGTGGCTTCAAAGAGTCCGAGCTGATTTCCGTCGCCAACGCAGACGCAACTTTATGAAAGCTGTAAGATTCATCGTTGCGCAAATGCGTGAGCCTAATTCCTGTTATTTTTGCCATATTAAACCTCCTTGAGGTAGCAAAAAAAATAATGAATACATATCACCGTCATACGGTGACACCTACTAAAATATTGGACACAAAAACATTCCAACAATCAAGATGGGGTTTAGGTGTCTTAAATGCCAAACCTCATCCGTAAAACTCCATATTTGTTCATGTCCAATCACCTGTTTGCTTGCGAAAGTACAAATTTCCATAAAATCATAATCTCGCGCGTCGTCAAAAAACTATATCAATCAAAATTTGGCATTACGCCATCAGACGAAATGCCATTTAAGTCAATACTTATCATCTTTCCTGTCTGCGACTCTATAAAACAGCACAATTTTATAGTTTCGACACTTGGCGAAACTATGGATTTACTGAAAAATGCAGCCATGCATAGTTGGCTAAATCGGAAATTCCCGCAAAAACACGGTTTCGCCAAAAGGCGAAACCGTGAATTCCCAGAAAAACACAATCTTGACGCTCGGCGAAGCCAAATATTCTCACAAAAATGTGGTTTAGCCAAGTGACTAGACAATATTTCGCTATTTTTTTCTCTGTCTGCGCATATACGATACCGTGAGACTTATTGTTTTCTCCACTTCCATTCCTGCCGGAAGGTCTAAGTCCCATAAAAACGCGCTTACGAATGTGCGCGATTCGTTCTGTACTATGTCTCCTTCCATATTGCGCCTGCGAAATGCCACTGGAAAATACGTCACGCCCGCTTCTTCGTTTGGCGCGAAGACAAACGAGACATTTGAATTGGCATCCGTAATCTGCAACGCGCTGACTTTTTGAACGACGCCGCTTTCCACGTTCGCATGGCATGGAATGTCCGATGTACCGCTCAAGATTTCGCCTGCCGAAACAAGTTCTATATTGTATGGTTTGTAGTCGCTTTCAAGCAAATTCAGTTCCGCGAGGTTCGTCTCCACCGCGAACTTCGCTTTTATGGCAATCGGACCTTCGTTTTTCAAAATGTACTGGAGTTGGATGCCGCTTGATTTTACGATGTACTTTTTTCTCAAAGAAATCGGCTGGTCGAGCGTAGAAAAACGCGTCCTCGTTTCAAGGAGGATTTCCTGCTTTTGGCTTGAAAAAGAAATTTCCTTGTAGATGTTCGCGGAAAAAAATCCGTTTCGGCACGGCTCGCCCTTGCAATATTTCGCGGCTTCGTCCTCTTCAAAAATATGGTCGACGAAAATCCCGCGAAAATAATTGTCGTCGATTCCGTCGAATTTTTTTATGCGGCTGAAATTGTCGGCATAGTTGCCGCCCGCTTTCATTACGTCAAGCTCAAAAATCGTTCCGCCCGACGGAGTTATGCAGACATTGTATTTTTCAAGGTGGCAAATGTATTCCTTGAAGCCGTCGCCATTGTAGTCATAGCTGATGACCGACTCTTTGAAGTCGGAGCACTCGCGCACAAGTTTTTCCGCCTCAGTCAAATTCTTGTATGCGTTTTGCCGCGCGGCAAACGCGGCAAGTTCGCTCGGAGAACGGCAGATGTACGCGTCTCCGCTTTGCGCCGCCCAAAGTTTTTCGCGCGCGGCGTTCTTTCGCATTTTATCGCCGCGACATTGATTTAACAAAAGACTTACATGAATCATCCTGTCATAGAGCAGGCGGCTCGCGCTGTATGTCTGCAAATAGTCATAGATGTTCGTCGGATATCCGTCGTTCACTTCGACGCTTTCATAAGGCGTAAAGCACCAACGCGCTATGCTTTCGCTTATGCCGGCATGCACATAGCCCTGTATGAAATTATGGCACAATCTTATGCTCGTCTGAGGAAGGGAAAAGTTCAGGCGCTCGCTTTCAGAAACAAGCGCAAAAAATTCCTTGAACCAAGACGAATCCAAAAAAGGCTCGATTGTCTTGTCATTGAACGGAATGGCTACGACTCTTTCCGGCGAAGAGTCAGGATTTCCATCCGGATATGATTCCAACGAAAGGAGCTTTTCAAAGGAATTTAGAATGCGCGCGAAATACGCTTTCGCGCTTTCGTCCTTTTTCGCGGCAAACTCATTGTAAACCGGAAGGACGGTCGTGGTCTTGCCCCTGTCGCTCATGACGACCGGAAGAAAAAGCTGCTTTGCGGGCGGCAAGAGGGAATTTTCCAAAAGCACATAGTCCATGTTGAAATCGTTCAAAACGGAAATCATAGACGGATCCCAGCTGTCGGCGAAAAGTTTCATTCCGCGCGGCCGCCGGCCGAAATTCTGCCTTATCGAGAGAGAGAGCTTTTCTATTTGTCCCGAACGGTCGAGCGGAAACAAAACGGGAAAAATCGGATTGTAATAGCCGCCGCCTATTATTTCGATTTGCTTCTTTGAAAGGAAATCCTTCAGCAATTCCAAGAATTCAGAATTGTGCTTTTTCAGAAATTCAATTTGAGTTCCCGTAAAATAAAAAGAGAATTTAAGATTGGGGTTGGCGAACAAAAGCGTGCCGAGCGGCTTGTAGATTTTTTCATAGGCCGCCTTGTACAACGAGTCATCATGAAACTCCAAAAAAGTGCCCGAAAAGATCGGACACAAATTTAATTTGCCCATAAACTGTAAACTTCCTCTCCCACCCTATTTAAACATTGTATAACAATATCGCCAAAGTTTAAAGTCTTTTTTTGAAAAATTTTCGAGAACGCGCGTATTGCCATCGTCATTTTTGTATTGCACGACTTTCTGCCCTTTCGGAAAAAGCTCGATCAAACCTTTCGGACAAATTCCTGCGCAAATGCCGCATCCGCAACAATTCATGCTCACCCGCGCGACGCCGTTTTCCAAAACGATTGCCTCTTGCGGACAAGATGCCGCGCAGTCGCCGAATCCGATGCAATCCCAATTCGAATGCGTCAAAGTTCCGTAGACATGCTCGAAAAGCGCGCAGCTTTTTATGCCGTTGTATTCCAAACGAAAGTTGCGCCCTTTTTTTTCCTGCATGTCCTGCCACGGCGCGGCGAGGACGACCGCCCTCTTTTCCGAAGACCTGATTTTGTCGTCAACTGCGCGTTCCGTAAAATTGAGTTCAAGGGGAGAGAAAATCGGATTGACATCCTCCAAAGCCTGCTTTCTTAAGGTGGGCAAAAGAATGTTCAGAATGAAAAATGCGAAATGCATAATCATTATGAAGAATATTACCGAAAGAAAAATTCTCAATATCATCGCAAATCTCCTGATAAAAAAGTCAAAGACTCCTATTTTCCCGAAACTACGTTCAGCCACGAAATGTTCAGCGAATACAGCGCGAAAATCAAAACCACCATGCACATAAATGAGCGAAGCCTTTGCTTGAAAGCATCGTTGTTTTTTATCATAGCGTTCCTTTCATTGAGCGCGCGCAAAATCGGCACCAAGGCATAATATGAAGTGAGCGCGGCGACGCCTGTTATCAAGCAGCCGACTATGTCGCTTCCCTCGCTCAACGACAAAAGAATCACGAGGTATGGAAACGCGAAATCCGCGCCAGACTTTCTCGCCGTCACTTGGACTATCATCTCAAAGAAGACGCCCACTGCCACGAAAATCAGCAATGCCACGAGCGGATACAAGTCCGCTATGCCCAAAGGCGAAAGCAAAAAATGAGCTATCAAAAATGTGAGCGCGATGGTCGCGCTTACGCAAGAGAGGGATTCAATTATGTTGATGGCGAGGCTTTCTTTTGAAAGGCTTTTTTCCGTCACGGAAATCATTCCGTCTCCGTAAATCAAAACCGCGGATGCGAAAAAAATGTAAAACAAAAAAGTGTCAATTACCAACATCTTCCTCTCCCGATTTTTCAATGATGTTCATCTTGTATTGAACGCACAAAAGTCCCGCCATGCAGAATATCGTCAAAAGCAGCGCTCCGGGAATCGAAGCGAAAAACGCCAAAAACGAAGTGGAATACGAGTCGAAAATATAAAGTTCTTTGACGCCGTGCGGCACAGGAAATGAAATTGTTCCATAACCCAAGATGTCGCGCAGCAAAAAAAATGCGAGCGCGAACGCAGAAAATTTCAGGCTTTGCATCAAAAAGTCCAGCGGCGGCAAGGCCTTTTTTCCAAAGATATTTCCCAAAAGAAAAATGGAAGCGGCGGGCACATACATGACAAATCCCAAATTCAGCGCGATTACAGGCGAAAAAAGAATGACCATTTGCCTGTATAAAATAGCGGCCGAAACAATGATCGCGAGAGTCAAAATGTCTTGCAAGTCGCCCAAGTCAAAATCCTGCATAAGCGAATGGAACGCGCTCGCGCTGATGGCAAGAAGGTTCATTTCTATGATGAGAATGATTCCATAAGCCAAACGGCCCGGCGCACAGACAAGCAACGCGAACGAAGCCGCCGTAAACATAAAATACAAACTTTTGTTCATCTGACTTTTCCATCCTTTTCCGAAACATTTTGCGCGGCTTCCTCGAAAATATTTTTTGCCGTCGAAAGCCAAAAGGACATCTGCCTGTTGTTTTCCGTCTCGAGGAATTCGTTCTTCAACGAACTTTTCAAATACGCTATCCCTTCAAAGCGCGTCTGCCCGCCTTCATAACTGAACACCGCCGGAAGCGGACCATAGTAAGTCGTGATGCGCATGACAAGCGCCATTTGTTTTGACATTGGCATTCGCTCGGTGTCCTTATTGTGCGAAAGCTCGAAACAAATCGCGTCATTGCTTTTCCTGGCGACAGGAATTTCCTTTCCCACAAAGTATTCGGGCGAAGGCAAAACGTTTTCCACCGCCGCCCTCAATCCGTTCTCCCAACTATTCCTTGAGAGAACCATAAACATTGAAAGCAGCAAAAGCAGAGTGCCGATTATGCCCGAAAAAATTCCGCATTGCTCTAGAAGCTTGTTCGACTTAGCGTTCATCGATTTTCTCCTGCGTCAAAAGGAACGCGACTTTCTTTTTCGCGCGGTGGTTTTCGTAAACTTGGATCATCGGAGCGAGCAAGTTCAAGAATAAAATCGCCATCATCGAGCCGACAGGAGAGGTTCCAGTTCCGCAGAAAACGAACGCGAAGATTCCGCCGCATGCGGCATAGAGCAATTTTCCTTGCTTCGTGTACGGAACCGTGCCGTCCCACTGCAAGATGAAAAACGCCGTAAAAAGCGTGCCGCTCGACAGCAAAGCCAAAAGCAAATCGCCTGAAAACGGTACGCCGCCCGTCATGACAGGCGAAAGGAATTTCACAAAAATAGAATAGACCAAAAGATATACGAGCGGAATCATTCCGTTTTCCAAATCAAACGCTATCAAGAACACGGACGCGAGCAATGTCAAGGCGTTGAAGCGAAACGCCGGAATCTGGGAAAAATTGTCCCAGAAAAAAGAAACATATCCTTCAGGAATGGAAACACTGAAAAGGGCGAATACCGATTCGTTTAAAAAAACCGTGAGCCTTTCGTCTACGCGATTCTCCGCAAAAGAATTTTGTATCAGACTGAGCGAAGGATTTTTGAAAAACAAGTCATCGCCGAAAATCTCGAATCCCGGAAAATTAAAATGCCCTATGAACCATGCCGCGGCCACGGTAAGGACTACAGGATTCACCCAAGACACTCCCTGTCCGCCGAAAAACAAACTCACCGAAGTCATGAAAGTTAGCGTTATGAAAAACACGGCAATCGGCGGATAGGATGCGGGCAGAAAAAAACCTATGAGCGTTCCCGTCAAAATCGAATAAAGCGCCGAAAAAAACACTTTTTCCCTTTTTAGAAAATTCCACATTCTCGAGCACAACGCGCCCGCAATCGCGCATGCGATTATCGTGATCGAAGAATATGTTCTCGTCGTGAAAAGCAATATTATCTGAGGAAAAAGCGCCAGCAAAAAAAACAGCATGCGAAGCGTCGCCGACTTCGAGAATGTCATGTGAGGGCCAATAGAAACCCTTTTATAAAATTTTCTGTTCATTTTGTTTTTCCTTTAAAATTTTTACGCTTTGGAAAAGCGGCAGTTTCGTCGGGCAGACTGAATTGCAAAGCCCGCATTCGGTGCAAAGCGCGCAAGACCGAACAAAGTCATCCGGCACTTTCACTCCATCCAAAAGATGCCTGAAAAGCAAGTCAGGATAAATTTGCGCCGGGCATGCGTCGCGGCATCTTCCGCAGCCTATGCAATACGCTTCCGAATAATCCGCGATGTCGCGCTTTGAGATAAATGCGACCGACTTGACATATTTCGTCACTGGCGTTTCGAGCGACGGAACTGAAAATCCGTTCGCGTATCCGTTCACGATTATCTTTCCGATGTTTTCCGTGGCAAGTCCCATTTCCTGCGCGAGTTCCTTGAAGCTTGTTCCGACGCATAATTTTAAGACCGCGCTGGACTTCAAGCAGTCGCCCGAAACATTTACGTTGACGCGCGTGGCTGGAATATTGTGGACGACGGCATCGTGCAAGCTCATCAAAGTCTGGCTGTCCACGAAAAGCGACGTGTCGCAAATCTCGCGCGCGCTTTCGGAAAGCCGCATGTTCTTTTTGTAGCGGGACGCTATGTCGTATTTCGTGCCGCATGGAAATTTTCTTTCGTTCATCGCGACAAACTGAATTTCGTCCGCGTCGCGAATTTTTTTTCTCTCGCCATTTTCTAAACTCGACTTAAACTCGGAAAGCCGTTTCACCACTTCCAAATGCGACTTCGCATAAGCAAATACGATTTCGCACGGAGAGAGCATTTCATGGAGAATGTCCGCCGCTACGATTATTTTGTCAAATTCCGCGAAAGCCAAAACGCTGTCCGTTTGGCATGACAAGTCTTCGTCATAAAGGCGAATGAAAATTCTGGGTCTCGATGAATTTTTGAGCGCGCGGATGTTTGCTGCAAGCGACTGCCCTTCGCGCATAGAAAAAGTGTTTATCACGCCATGCGCGTTTAGTCTGTTCAGCAGAGAAGTCGCGCCCCACTCTTCCCATGAGAATTCATGAGGGATTTTTCCGATGTGGGAAAATTTTCCTGAAAGCGAAATTTGCAAGGCATCGCCGCATTTTCCATTCGGGTATGTGCATTTTCTTATGCCTTGCACGATTCCAGGTATCGGCGAATGGATTTTCGCGCCGTCAGGATTTTCGACGGCATTGCATTCCGCAATCACCTGTCCTTCCGAAACGCGGACGCCCGGCTGAACGAGGCTTTCGCAAAAAACATCCTTTTCCTGGCAAAGAGGAACTAAAACGCTTTTCGGCAAAAATCCGAACGTTATATTTTTTATGATGTCCTTTTGTTTTAACACGAATTCAGAAAGCATTTTCGTCTATTTCTCCAAACAAAAATATAAAACAAAGCCATTCCCAACGGCAAAAACATCGCGAGCAAAAGCGCGGGCACGACCGCCGCTCCGCTTTCGCCCACTCTCTCTCCGACCGTATATTCCGTGGAAAATTTTTCTCCCTGTTCAATCCACAATTTTTCAATTGCCGGATAGTCCGCATTTTTTATCGAGTCAAGCGCGTCCTTTCTGAATGCCTCATCGTAGACACAAACTATTTGCTCGCTGGCATTTATTTCGCCGTCCATTTTGGAATAGCGCGTCCATTTTACGGTCTCGCCTTCCGCAGGGTAAACGACATTCGCGTTTACCTTGTTGAGGGAACTATACTGCGATGAAATCGCGTTCCACTTTTTCGCGAAAAAATCGTCCAAAGACGCGAACGCGCCGGAACTCCCATTATACTTCGCAGGGGCAGGAAAATACAAGTCCTTGTCCGGATTCGACGATGAAAAATTCGCGCCGGTCAAAAACAAAAACAGGAGCGCGAACGCGGCGCAAGAGCACACCAGCATGTTTTTCACGGAATTCAAATTCATCTTGCCGACCATCTTCGCATTGCGCATAAGGATGGGAACAAAATGAAAGCGCGTTTCATATCTCTCCTGCAAATTCAAGACAAGGTAAAGAGCAGAGACGGCGGCGAAAAAATTCAGCAGAAAAAGTATTCCGCATACAAAGCCCGTCGCGAACGCCGCCACAATCGCCGCAAGGGAAAAAATCCAAATGCAATGATTCCTAAGCAAAAATTCGCTCGAGCCGCGCCGCCGCCAGACTTTTTGCGCGAGATAAAGCGCGTAGAACTCAAGTCCAGATGCCGCCGCGGAAGCAAAAAGAGGATTGCAAAAACAGAAAACAAGAGGAAAAATGCCGCCCGCGAAAAACACGATTTTGTTTTCCGAAATGAAAAGGAAAAACAAAAATACCGCCAACGCCACAAGCGGCGCGATAAAAGGAAATCTCCCCGTGTCGTCAAGTCTCGCGCCGACTCCGTAATTTTGGTTTAAAAACGAAACCGCCTTTTGCGCCTGCATTTTGCACGAATCCGGAATGTAGCACAGCCTCGCGCGCCTGTCCTTGTCGAAAAAATAAAGCGCCTTTCCCCGATTATAGCTTTCGTCGAATTCCTGAAAAACCAATCCGCCGAAAAGCGAATCGTCGTCATAGCGCTGCGCTTCCAATGAAATCACTTCATTGCATCCGCTTTCCAAAAGCACATTGCTTACGACGCGCATGTCAGAATCTGACGGAACGCTCAAGACGGCATAGCCTTTCCAAAGCTTATAAGCGGGAGAAGATTTCAGCAAAATAAAAAGCGCCAAAACGAAAAGCGCGACAAAAGCGGGCGCGACATACTTTTTCAACAATTCCATAATTTACAAAACCGCGAACCCCAATCCTATGAAAAAACCTAAAATCGCGCCGAACACGACTTCCATCGGACGGTGCCCCATAATTTCCTTGATTGGCCTGTAGTCTATGATTTCCTTTTCCTGCAATTCGCTTCCAAGTTCATTGAGCTTTTTCGCCTGCAAGCCGCTCGCCCGTCTCACTCCGAGCGCGTCCCGAATAGTGACCATCAAAAAACAAACCGAAAGCATGAACACGTCGCTCGAAAGCCCTGAGCGGAACGCGACGCATGTCGTAAGCGTAGTGACAAGAGCCGTGTGGCTTGAAGGAAAGCCTCCTGTCCTCCAAACAAGAAATTCAAACAAAGTCTTCAGACCGTGAATTTTTCCCGAAAAAAGATTTATAATCGTCTTTAAGAACTGGGCGCAAAACCAACTGAAAATGCACGCCTGAAAAACCGGATTGGAGAAAAGTTCTATTATGCCCAATTTTACCATATAAATCATCATTACCATTTTACTCACTATGAAAGTTTTGTCTAGTAGCAAGAAGTTTTTTTTTCCACTAAAATTAAAAAACTCCTTAATTTTCAACAGTGAGCGAATTGTCAAATTCGAGAACTGTTGAAAACGCGATTTTGCAACGAGGTGAAAAATCGCATTGAATAAGCGAGTTTTTGAAAAAAACTCGAAATTAAAATTGTCGCGCGATTTCAGCGACAATTTTAAACTCTCTAAATTATGCGAGGCTTTTTTGGACTGGAAAAAATTTTATCTTCAAGAGGACGATTCCCAGCGAAGGGTTGACCGCGTCTTAAGGCGGCTTTTGCCACATAAAGCGCAGGGGCAAATTTATTCCGCGCTCCGAAAAGGCCTTGTGAAGCTCAATTCGCAAAAAATTCCGCCGAACCGCCTCACGCAAAAAGGCGACGAGCTTTCCGTCGCGGCATTTTTGTTCGAAAACGAAAGCCAAGAAACAAAGCCTTGCGAAATTCCTTTTCCTGCCGCTTCGCAAGATTCCGTTTCAAATCAAAAAATTTCAATCGAAAAGATAACTGTCTTTCAAAATGAACATATAGTATTCTTGAACAAGCCTTGCGGCATCAGCGTTCACGGAGAAAATTCTCTCGCAGAATTTTTTTCGAAATCGTTTACAAAAAATGCGACTTCAATTTCATTTCGATCAGGTCCGCTTCACCGTCTCGACAAAAACACTTCAGGGCTTGTCGCTTTTTCAGCGTCGCTTTTAGGCGCGAAATGGTTTTCTGAAAAAATAAAAAGTCATGAAATAAAAAAATCTTATTTTGGGATCGCAGAAGGAAGAATTTCGCAAGAAGAAATTTGGCGCGACGAAATAGAAGGAAAAAGCGCGCAGACTGTCGCGCGTCCGCTCGCGCACGGCAATTTCGGCGGACTTGACTTGACACTTGTCGAATACAAAATTCTCACCGGAAGAAAGCATCAAATCAGAATCCACGGCGCATCGCATGGACATCCGCTTTTTGGCGACGAAAAATACGGCGGACAAAAACGCCCTGCGCCTGTCCGCGGACAATACTTTTTGCATGCATACAAAATGGAATTTCCGGCGAACGACTTGTCTTTGCCGAATTTTTTGCAAGGTGCGCTTCCCGAAAATTTTTGTGCGTTTCTTAAAACATATTTTGAAAACGCACTTGACATTTTCGCGCCTTTCTTATAGAATATTGCAATCAAAATTGAATTGATTTTGGAGGAACAAAATGGCCGGAGCAAGTAAAAACTCGCGCACCACTGTTGCCACGCAGAAATTCATCTGTCCCGATTGTGGCGGCGAAATCGCAATGAAGACAATTTTGCAGGCAGGTCGTCTCAAGAACGTCGCGGAATGCAGCAAGTGCAAGCGCACCGAACGCAGACCGAAAGACTTCAAATAATCTGCGCGGCGAAAGGTCGACGGACGCTCCGTTTGCAGACCTTTCGCCGCATATAGACTCCATTCTATTTTCTCCACTCTTCCAATTGCTTTTCCATCAAATTATGGGAATCTTCCAATATTGCGACTTGATCTTCTTTTGTAAGCGCGGGCGGATAAACCTTTAGGATCTTCACATGGTAGTTGACGTTTCGCATGTTCTCGACGACATGGCGGATGTCGTTTATCTTGTACCCCTCGTCAACGACACAGGCTACTATGGGCAGCTTCGTCGAATCGGCAATTATTCGGAAACCCGCGCTGTAGAATTTTCCTACGCTTCCATCTCGGCTTCGGGTTCCCTCGGGAAAGATTACAGGATTCCATTTGTTTTCGAGGCAACGCCGTGAAAACGCGTCGATTCTCTTCATTCCCACGGACGCGCCCCCAATTCGAGGGATAAAGCAATGCCCATGAGACTTCAGCATCGGAGAGACGAGCGGAATGTGATGGCTCAGCGAATCCTTTGCCACGAAGCGCACGTCCCGCCCTTTCAGGAAAACCATATACACTGGTATGTCAAGCAAACTCTGATGGTTCGAAATCAAAATGAACTGCTCCGGAAGCTCCTGCTTTTTGTCCGAAAAGAGAGTAAGGCGAAACTGCGTATATGTCTTGAGGATGGAAAAGATAAGAGGCGCGCACATCCTCACAATGTAGTCAGAAATCTTCACGCAAATCTTGTGCGAAAAAGGATAGAAAAAATCCAAAAAGAAAGCCGGAAGCGCGATGATACCTACAAGCACAAGAAAGACAATGAAATTGCTCAAGGTGGTGAAAAACATTCTGACATTGTATCACGGTTTTCCCTAAAAGTCAATAGCGCGTGTTTTCCAAAAATAACTATAGCCTCATGACACAATTCGCGATGTCATCCACGCTGTCGTACATCACGCGCGTCTTCGGAAGGCTTTGCATGAATATCCTGCCGTATGGCTTTTCCATGATTCGGCGGTCGAGCACCACGACAGTTCCGCTGTCGTCGCCGCGGCGGACAAGGCGTCCGAATCCCTGGCGGAACTTAATCACCGCCTCGGGAACGGAAAGTTCCATAAAGGAAGAGCCTCCGCGCTCGTCGATTTCCTGCGCCCTCGCCGCGAAAACAGGGTCGGAGGGAACGGAAAAAGGCAGTTTCACGATGACGACTTGCCGCAAAGAATCCCCGGGAACGTCAATTCCCTGCCAGAACGAGTCCGTGGCGAAAAGCACGCTCGTCTTGTCGCCTTTGAATCTGTCCAAAAGCCTGAAGCGGTCGTCGTCGCCCTGGCGCAAGACGTTTATCCCGAGTTCAGAAAGGCTCCCCTGCAATTGCGCGTAGGCGTTCTTCAGAGAATCGTAAGACGTGAACAAAACCAACGTGCTCCCGCCGCTCGCGCGAATCAGTTTCAAAAGCGCGCGCTCTATGTGCATTTGAAAATCTATGCTGTTCGGAAAAGGAATGTCGCGCACAATAGCGAGCAGCACGTTCTTTTCATAAGGGAACGGCGAGTCGAAGCTTTCGGCGGCTACCCTTTCCTGCGAAACCAAGGAAACGCCCGTGCGCCGCATCCAAAACCCGAAGTCCGCGCTTATCTTGAGCGTGGCGGAAGTGCACACGACGCTTTCCATCGGCTCGAAAACGCCGGCATTCATAAGCGGCGCGATATAAAGAGGAGTGCGCGAGAACACTACATAAGTCGCGTTGCCGTCGGACGCAAAGCCCTCTGGCAGACGCTGCTTTTGAATCCAGAAAACCATGTCGCGCTTTTCGTCCCAAAACGCAAAATCCTTGCAAAGAATCGCGCCGCTCTCCAAGTGCCGCAAAATAGACTTCGTTTCCCAATACGCGTTTTCCGCCTTGTCCTCTTCCGAAAGACCGTCCATGATCTTCCGCACGGCGGAGACGAGCCTCTCCAAATCTTTCGCCAGCGTTCCCAAAAGGGAAATCACAGGCGAGAACGAGGCGCGCGTCTTTTCGTAAAGCCGGAGCGTCGATTCGTTTTGCATTATGTCCAACGCCGCCGTCTCAAGGCCCGCGATGTCGGATTTTATCTGCTCCATCGCCTCCGCCACGTCGTCCGAAGTGTCTTCCTGCGTGGAAAGCGCGACGAGCGTGAAGATATAGCCGGCGTAACTCGAACGTCTCTTGCGGTACAATAGATTCATCTGCTTGATTATTTTCATTCGGGTGATTTGCTCGCTGAAAAAACTGGTGGCGGCGTTCTCTATTCCGTGCGCCTCGTCGAAAACAATTCGACGATAAGGAGGAAGCACCGCGCTGTCGTCGTATCCCACTCCGTTCATGCGCGACTCGATGTCGGCGAAAAGCAAGTGATGGTTCACCACGAGGATCTGCGCGTCGCTCGCCTCGCGCCTAAGCGACATCACGAAGCATTTGTCGCGGAAAGGACAATGAAGCCCCATGCAGGCGTCGCTCTCCGACGCGACGCGCGACCAAACATTTTCGGGAGGAAAGAACGAGAGGTCGCTTCGGCTTCCGCTCGGTGAAGTCTTCGCCCATTCGCGAATCTTTTCAAGCGCCTCGGATTCATTGGTGAACAAGTCGCGCTCCTTGCCCAATTCCTCAAGCCTTCTCAGGCAGACGTAGTTGTTGCGCCCCTTTACGAGAATCGCCTTCACTTCCTTTCCGAGAATTTTCTGCGCGGCGGGAATGTCCTTTTCGCTCAACTGCTGCTGAAGGTTTATCGTGCCCGTGGAAATGACGACGCGCTCTTTGTTTTGCGCCGCCCACAATATTGCGGGAATGAGGTACGCGTAGCTTTTTCCCACGCCGGTCCCGGCCTCGAACGCGCCCACCTGCCCCTTGTTGAAAGCATTCGCGATGGATTTCAAGAGTCTCACCTGTACGGGACGCTCCTCGAAGTTTTCAGACATCACGGAAAGCGAGCCGCCCTCGCTTATGCACGAAGCGGCAAATTCCGCGTCGAGCGGCTCGAGCCTTTTCGCGAGCACGGGTTCCATCACCACGTAAATTTCGGTGACGGAATTGTTTACGATATAAAAGCCCTGCGAATTTTCGTTCGCGCGCGAAGCGGCGGCCATGTCTGCCTCGGAAGGAGTGAGGTTCCCGCCAGGGTGATTGTGAATGAGGACGCAAGGCTCCCTGCTTTCCCCAAAATTTATGGGAACGCTGTGCTCGTCTCCGCGCGACAGAGCCTTTGCCGACGTGACGACTCCATTCTCGTTTGTCTTAGCGACAAAAAAGACTTCGTTTCCGCCCGCGCGCTCTATTTCCCGCCGCATCGCGATTACGACGGGCATGGATATTCGTGATGTCATTTCCATTTGTCTATGCTTTGCAGTATGCGCCTTTGGAAAGCACTTCTTACGCCCCGGTCGCGCTCTTCATCCTCGCGCGCGTAGTCTGACGCTGCCTTTCAATGATGACGTTCACGCGGCCGATGAAATCGTCGAAGCCCTCGCTCCCGGCAATCTTGGACATAGCGTTCGCATACGAGCAGACAGAGGCGAACGCATCGTCACACGAAGTCCGCGCGTTCTTTACCTTGCCCACGATGCGATCCGCCTTCTCTTCCACGCTGATTTTCGAGGCCCTGGCGAATTCCGCCTGCCTTTCCTTGATGTTCGAGACCCAAACTCCGAAAATGCAAGTCTCCACCTCGTCCGCGGCCTGCCTTTCTATGCTTTCCACAAGATTCTCAAGAACGCTTGTTTCCTCCGCGAGAGAAAGTTTCGTAGGATTCCCGTATTTTTCAAAAAGGCTCATAATCTTTTCAGCCGCGCGACGCGTCTCGACCACTGGGTGATACATTCCCATAGCCTTGATATATGCGTTCGCTCCCTGCCACGCCACGTCGCGCGCTCCGTCCGCTTCCTGCGCCCTTGCCGCCGCGCTTTGGCCGGCCTCCTGGTCTATGGCCTCGCGGAGCGCGGAAAATGCCTCGCCGTAGGCTTCGGAAAAGGGCTTCGCGCCGTCGTACTTGATTTGAGATGCCAGCTCCGAAACCGCCTTGTGAAACGAGTAGCTCTCGTCATTTCTCAGGTTCTTCAGCCCGATTTTCGCCGTTTTTGCCATAAAATCTCCTGGATTTATTGAAATATTTTATGTTTGAAAATACAATTCCAAATCGTTGACGGTATCCATCCATGAGGATTCACCACATCAACGGGCGTTGATTGCTCCAAACATCGCGGACTGCTTTCATCAACGCCGATTTTTTGTCCTGTTCCGCGCGGACTGCTTTCATCAACGCGCGTGGATTTTCCCATTCGACGCTGACTTCACGCGTCAACGCCGATTTTTCGTCCTGTTCCGCGCGGATTGTTTGAGCAAACGAGCGTTGAAAGTGCCATTCAACGCGGATTGCCCGAATCAACCGTCGTTGAAACTCATTTTCAGCCGACGGCAGCCTCCGTCCCGAGCGCGGATTTCTTCGCACATCGATGATTGCCCGCATAAACTCTCGCGGATTGCATAAGACGGAGCGGACCGGTAAAATCGACGGACTCCGCAACTCGCCTGAATCTTTATAAAGACATGCAAATTACATCTTGAACCGCGATGCCATTTGAATTGTCGCACGGTTTCGCGCTTTTGTCAAGGATATATTTTTTAATTGAAAGAGAATTCTAATTTTCGCTTGCATTTACGCGGGGGATGTGGTAGAATGTTTCAAGGACATTATGCCATTCACTGACCTATTCAATAAATTCAAGACAATCTCTGTCTACGCGCTAGTGGGAGAAAGCGGCACGGGAAAAAGCTTCAAGGCGAAGCTTCTCGCGCAGAAATACGGAATCGAGGCGATAATAGACGACGGGCTTTTGATTCAGGACGACAAGATTTTGGGCGGCCGCTCCGCGAAGACGGAAAAGACATATATGGGCGCGGTCCGCGTCGCCGTGTTCGACGACAAGGAGCATCGCGACGAGATTGCGGGGAAAATCCGCGACATGAAGTTCAAGAAGATTCTCCTCATCGGCACTTCGGAGAAGATGGTGTCCAAAATCGCCGCGCGACTGTCCCTGCCCGCTCCGTCTACCGTGATAAAAATCGAGGACATCGCCACGCGCGAGGAAATCGACAAGGCGATTCGGTCGCGGCAAATCGAGGGAAAGCATGTCATCCCCGTTCCCGCGATTGAGATAAAGCGCAACTACTCGCAGATTTTCAACGATTCGGTGAAGGTTTTCTTCAGCAAGGGAGGCCCGCTCTCAAAGATTTTCCGCAATGGCGGCAAGAAGGAAGTTTTCGAAAAATCCGTGGTGACGCCGGAGTTCTCGAAGAAAGGGCGCGTGTCCATTTCCGAGGCGGCTCTCACTCAGATGACTATGCATTGCGTCCATGAGTTTGACGAGAACATTCGAGTGCGGAAGATTACGATCAAAACTAATTCGAGGGGCTACCGCATCGTGATTACGGTGGACGTTCCCTTTGGAAGGCAGCTCACCGGCGAGGTGTACAGGCTTCAGCAATATATAATCGAGAACATCGAAAAGTACACGGGCATCCTCATCGAGGAAGTGAGCATCGTCATCGACAAGATTACGATGCAAAAGAAGTAGAATGTACCTAGATATCTAAAAAAGATAAATACCATAAATAAAATGCTCTCCCGCCGAAAACCCTGCACGCAAAAACGGCTTCCGCGCTTCGCTTGTGCAGATGTTTTTGCGTGCAGGAACTTCGGCTCCGAGCATTTTCCTATATGTTTATCCCTTTATATATATGCTATCTGCGTCCAATCCTGAATATCGGCGTCTGTCCGCGTCTAATCAGTCGCAACCTGCGGTTGCTTACGAGTTTTTGTTTGCACGCACTGCTCGCATTTTGTTCGCTTCGCTCACAAAAGCACAAAAACTCGCAACTATTCCCTATTACCTATTCCTTATTAACTATTCTCTTGCGATGGTGTCTTCTCGGGGCGGAGGACGCGCCTCCGTTTTCCGCGCGCGGCGGTTTCGGAATGCGGATGTTCACGCCGATTTCGCGCAGGGCGCTTCTTATCGCGTATTCAAGTTCCACCCTCGGCGGATTCATCGGCAGCACGAAGCGGCGCACTTCGTTCCAAGTGTTTTCGTATAGTTCCCCTGCCGCGCTGTTTTCCGCGATTTCTTTTTGCCAGTCTGTCAGCGAAAGGATAAAATCTTTCACTATGAAAACAAGCTTCTTTCCAAGTCTCGCTTCCCTTTCCACTGTGTTTAGAGCGTCGAGCCTTTTCAAGTTCGCGAGGTAATTCCTTTCAAATTCCCTGTCGCTCATAATGAGGTCGGCGGCGGCGGGCTGGAGGTACATATATATGTCCGTGTCCAACGCTTCGCTCACTATGTCGAAGGCATGCCCTGAGTTTACGATCTTCAGGATCTCTTCCGTAAGACGGCTCGGCGAAATCGGGGAAAGGAGGCTCGCGCTCTTTTTTATCTTGTGCCTGAGCTGCCACGGCATAGAACAATGCGTGGTGGCGGAATACTTTACGGCGCGAAGCATCCTCACGGGATCTTCCACGAATATCCTGTCGAGGGGAATTACGGGGCGAATCACGCCTTTCCTTATGTCGCGCACGCCTCCCACATAGTCTATGACTTGCTCTTGAAGCGGATCGTAGTACAAAGCGTTAAGCGTAAAGTCGCGCCTCATCACGTCCTCGTCCATAGTGCCGAAATCGTTTCCTACCGAGCCTTCGACTGTGGAGCGGAACGTGCTCACTTCGAAAATCTTAGACCCGAATACGACATGGACGAGGCGGAATCGGCGGCCGATGATTCTCGCCGAGCGGAATATTCGCCTGATTCTTGAGGGAGTGGCATCCGTCACAATGTCGAAGTCTTTCGGAGCGTTTCCGACCAAAAGGTCTCGCACCGCCCCTCCGACCAAATACGCGCAGTGACCGCTTTCCTTGAGTCGTCCTATTATCCGAATTGCGTCAGAGTCTATCTTTTCAATTGGAATTTGATGTTCATCTTTTGTATACACGACCGCCTTTTTTACAGGGTGACCGTTCTTGTCTTTTCCGTAACGAACTAACACGATGCCTTATTATACCCAATTTAAAGATGTTTTTCAAGCCACTTTACAGTGTCTTCTATTACGTCGTCTCCATCCACTTCGTTGAAGATTTCATGCCTGTCTTCCGGCCATGACTTGATCTCAACATCGCTCATTCCGTTTGACTTGTAGACTGAAGCGAGATTCTCGATTGTCTTGCCGTAGTCGCCCACAGGGTCTTCTCCGCCATAGATAAAATACACGGGAAGCTTTTGCGGAATGCGCTTCATGGCTTCTGGAGAGTGAATCTTCACGAGGCCGCTTGCCAAATCGTGGAAAAAACCAGCCGTCGGAAGCACGCCGCACCATTTGTCCGATGTGTACATTTCCACGTTGAACTCGTTGCGGGAAAGCCAGTCCATCTGCGTCTTCGGGTTTTTGATGCGCTTGTTGTACGAACTGAACGCGCACCAATAGCAAAACTTTGAGCGATGCCTTTTTCCGAAAATCTTTGACAAGCCGAAAATGAATTTCGCCATCCGCATGAATCCTACTCGGGGACCCGCCGTGCCGCATAGCACCACGCCGTCAATCTTTTCGCCGTATTGCTCGATGAAAGACTGCGACACGAAAGAGCCGAACGAATGTCCTATCAAGAACGTCTTTTTCTGCGGATAGTCTTCTTTTAGTTTCGACAGAACTTCGTTGAGGTCGCCTACGACTTTGTCAAATCCGTCCTTGTCCGAAAGATGCCCGAAATCACCCTCCCCGGTTTCCTGCGCCTTGAGGGCCGTCCTTCCGTGCCCGCGATGATCATGCGCGCAGAAAACGAATCCATGTTCGGCGAAAATCGTGCCCATCTTGTCATAGCGCGCGGCGTGTTCTGCCATGCCGTGGCTCATCTGCACGATCCCCCTTATGTCGCCATCGGGAATCCAGCGCATGACGTTCACTTCCGTTCCGTCTTCCATTTTTTGGTAGAATGTGTTTGTTGTCATAATTGAAACTCCGTCTACAATATGTTATAATAGCGAAATGGCTACAATAGATATTATAACACATAAAATGATTTTTGGGGGAAAATCTTTAGGAAAATTCAACGAAAAAAGCGTTTTTATTCCCTTTTCCCTCCCCGAAGAGACCTTGAGAGTCGAAATCACAAGAAACACTCGAGGCTATGACGAGGCGAAAATCATAGAAATCCTCAAGCCGTCTCCGCGAAGAGTCAGGCCGCCCTGCCCTCTATACCAAAAATGCGGCGGCTGCAACATAATGCACGCAGACTACAATTTCCAATTGGAACTCAAAAAGCAGATAATGCTCGACACATTCGCGCGTGCCGGAGTGAAACTTCCCCAGATAAAAGTGATTTCAAAAAATCCGCTTGGCTACAGAAACCGAATGGAATTCCTTTCAGGCGGATTGCAGGAGCGTACATCAAACAATGTCATCGCTTTGGATAACTGCCCCGTCGCCGCTCCGGAAATAAACCGATGGCTTTCCGAAGTTCCGCAAAAAAGCCGCCCGAAAGAGCGAGCCATCGTTTTCGGGAGCGACCGCGCAAATCCGAATCTTACAATCGCAGAAATTTCTTCGACAATAAATCCGCCAAAATCCGGCGCGGCGGAAAAAATCAGGCGCGGAAAAAAATTCCGCGCCTGCCGAAATTCATCGCAAACGATTTCGCAAAATCCAGTCGAAATAAATCTTTGCGGAAAAAAAATCTCGTTCGACGCGAAGGGATTTTTCCAGTCCAATGTCGGAATGCTCGAACTTGCCATTCCGATGATTATGGAAGGACTTTCAGGAAATCACGCGCTTGACTTGTATTCAGGCTGCGGAACTTTTTCCGTTTTTCTCGCCGAAAGATTTTCGCGCGTCACGATGGTCGAGCACAACAAGGGCGCGGTTGTCTTCGCCGAGCAGAATATGGCGGGCGTTCCACATTCGACTTTCGCCGTGAGCGGAGCGAACTTCGTAAAATATCACGCGGAATCCGTGGCAAGGCAAGGCGGCGATTTCGACTTGGTTTTCGCGGATCCGCCGCGCAGCGGAATGGAAAAGGAAGTTTGCGACTGGCTTTGCGAAAGCGGAATTCCGAAAATCGCGTACCTTTCCTGCGACACGGCGACACAGGCGAGAGATGTTGCAAGATTCGAGCAAAACGGTTATAGTATCGAAGAAGCGTGGCTTTTGGATTTCTATCCGCAGACCAGCCACCTAGAAACATTCTTAACTTGTGTGAAAAAGTGAACATTTTTAAACGCCGATTTTTGTCTTTTATTTTCATTCTCTTTGCCGCTCGCGCATTTTGTGCGGACGCAGGACTTGCAGGAACGCTTTCGAATGAAGCATCGTCCACGCTGATGGGAGACATCGACCTTTCGAAGATTCCTCACGCATGGCTTTCCGTGCTGGGCGGAAGTTCGCTTACGCGTCCTGTCAAGACTTCTTATGGATGGGCGGACTTGACCGACGGAAGCATGATTACTTCATTTACGGAAGACGGAACAATTCTTTGGAAAGGCTCGCTCCCATCAGCCACTTTAAATTTCATATCCGCCGACAATGACGACTTTCTCGCCGTTCCCTTGAGAAACAAAAAACTGTGCTTTATAAATCCGCGCGGAAAAGTCTTGTGGACAAAAGAAATCGGCTTTGAGGCGAAGTGCGCGCCGTTTTTCGGACGCGACGGAAGAATGTTCGCTTTCGGAAAGGACTCCATCGCATGCTTCGGCGCGAACGGCATCCGAAAATGGTCTATGACGAGCGGATTCCTCGACGCATCCCTTCCCGCCGCCGAATTTTCGGACGGAACGCTCGTCGTGTTCTTGGACGCGGAGGAAGACGGAAAGACCGTCGGCTTGAGGATTTCGCCTTTCGGCGAGCAAATCGAGCGCATAGTATTCGCTTCCCGCGTGGTGAATTCACTTTCAGTCCCGGAAGGAGTGCTGCTCGCCTTCGCTGACGGAAGCCTCGGCCTTTGCGCCATCGACGAGGAAAGCGGAGATTCTTTTTCAAAATGGACTTTTACAGGCATAAATTTGGCGGAAGGCGTAAAATTCGCGCGCCTTGATTCGGACATGCTTTACGCCGTAGTAAGCCCCTCTCCGAAAGGACTTCAAGTGCATATCATAAACACTCAAGCCGCGAAACTTCTCCGCTCTTTCACTGTTCCCGAAATAAAAAAGGCAAGCTATGTCACGGCTACCCCCAGCGGAATTTTCATGGCAGACGCTCCGACGGCGGCAATCTACACTTCCACAGGCCGGCGTGTCCGCGCGATAAAATTTCCTTTGAACAAAAACAAAACTGTATATGACTATGTGCTTTATGGCGACGGCGGAAACATAGTTTTCACTTCGAGTTCGTGGACCGTAACCGGCTGGAAAATTTTGCATGGAGTTTCGCAAAAAAAGACCACAAAAAAGCTATCTGCAAATTACGACGCGCTTTACGCTTCGACAAATTCGGACTACAAGAGAATGTATGATGCGCCTAAAAAGTCCAGGCAAAAAACTCTGCGGGAAGGAGGATACGCCTCATCCGAAAAAAGCTTTTGGAAAGACGCGAAGTTCGTAATGGACGAATACCTTTCGATAAAGAACACTCGGCACAATGGCATTGCAAGAATACCCGAGGATCAAGGCGCTTACTTTGCGCTCGGCGAACAAATCGCCGTAATATCCACGCTCGGACTTTTCGGCACAAAGGACGCGGCAGACTACTTGAGCCGCGTCCTGATTTCCGAGACCGACGAATCCGTGCTTGTGCCCGCGCTGAAGGCAATACAAGCCAGTCCGTACGATCCTGACGGAGTTGTAATGGATGCCCTCGCAAGTCTTGCAAGAAAAGCTCCTGCGCGCAAGGAAGCCCTGCTTTGCGAAGTATGCGATACGGCGTGCGCTTTGTGCGATTTTATGTGCAAAAAGAGTTTTTTTGAAAAAACGCTCGGCATCCTATCGAATCTTTCTATGCCGCAGCATGGAAAGATGACAAAAGAAAAATCAAGAAAAGCATATAAAAAACTTGCAGAAATAAACAAATAGTAGTATAATGATACGACAATAAAATTGGACATGTTCGGAAAATTCAGTTCTCCGAACACGCGCCTCCAGCAAGCAACAACTTTGCAAGGCTTTAGCTTGAAAAGTTGTCAGACCTTAAGGAGAAATTGACAAAGGTTTCTTCACAAGGTCTATTATGTTTAGACAAGAATTGCCAAATAAGGAGAACAGACAAAATGAGAAAAATTGCATTTGGATTCGTGGCGGTGCTTTTCGCCTCCGTCTCGTCGGTTTTCGCGATTTCGGTCGACGAGGATGAACTGCGTTCGGTAGATCAAACCATCGTGTTCGAAAACTACACAGGTCCGCACTCCGTAGTAAACACGCTCGAACAAATCAGGGCGATTGGAACAGGACTTGGGCAAGCCATCGCCGCCAACGCGAATACCGCAGGCACGACCGGCAATGGGCAAAAATATTCTGTCATTCACGCGATTGATCCTTCTACAAAAGAAAAATTGGATGCCGACATTCTCATTCTCGGCGCGGACGCGGAAGTGGATCATATCAGAAACTTGCGCCACATCATCGCGGGCTATTTGAGCGCGGCCTATGGATATTCTTCCGCCGACGCACAGACAATCGCGACTTTCGTCACCGTATACAACGCAGTCTATCGGAAGAACCTCGACATTTTCAAATCCAAATACAAGGAAATTGTCACAAACAACCTCACCGCCGAAAAGGCGGGGCTTTCCACGAAGTACGCAGAATGGCCCGGCAATTCTCAAATCGTCATTCCGGTTTCCGATGTCTCGGGCGGACTTAGCGCAGTCGACACGAGCGTCATAAGCGACAAAGAAGTAATTTCCTCCATGCAGGAAGATGACGACAAGAACATCGACGCGCGGAAGGAAATGGTCGACATAAAGGAGCGCGAAGCGGAGCAAGCGACGGAAAAAGCGCAGGAGGCGCAGAAAGAAGCCACGCAGGCGCAGAAAAACGCCGACGAAGAAAAGGCGAAATTAGAAGAAAAGAAAGAAGAGACAAGACAGGCTGAAGAAAAGGCAGAGGAAGCGCAGAAGAAAGCCGATGAAAATCCCGACGACGAGCAGGCGCAGGAAGAGGCAAAGCAAGCGCAGGAAGAGGCGGAGCAAGCCCGCGAAGAAGAGGCGAAACAAGAAGAAAAGGCAGAGGAAGCGCAAAAGGACGCCGACGAGGCGAAGCAAACTGCGAGCGACCAGCAGGCGGTCGCAGACAAAAAGCAGTCAGAGGCGCAGGAAGAGCGAAAGAGCATTTCTCAAGACCAGCAGGCGGTCGCAGAAAAAGAGACGGCAAACGAAAACGCTGCCACTGTATACGGCTTGAACCTTGCGAACACTTCAAGCCTAAATTCAAGCATCGTAAAGGTGAACGCCTCGAACGGAAGCGTAGTTCAAGAATCAGAACTTGACGTAATTCGCGGACGCGCTATGCACGAGACTTCGGACGGCTTCATAGCAATCGCCGGCGAGAACAAAGGCAACAGCGCGGTAAAACTTGTGATAATCGACCAAAATTCTCTCGAAATAACAAAGGAATCCGAAGAGGTCCTGAGCGACAATTCAGTGCTCGTCCAAGACGGAAGCGAATATCTCGTGGTCATAAAAGACAAGATTATGCACAATGTCGCAAAATATGACGCGAACTTGAATCTCATAAAGAAAAGTCCTGTTCCCGTAAGCCCCAATTCTCCGATTGTCAAGACATCGGCTGGCTATATGGTAACAGACATTGCGGGTCAGCCTTTGCTTTTGGATTTGAACGAATTGACGATCACGATAAAGCAAGCGGTGGACGCGGTTTCCGGAACGGTGCAAAACATAGGAGACAACGCAAGATAATCCGTGTAGGGAGTGGGCATCCCCTCCCTTTGGTTATTTTTAAAAGATTCCAAAGGGAAAAAATGCCCAAACAATGTCCCAAATTACGGCAGGTTTACCTTGTATCGCTTTATCAAACAACGCCTATACCAAAATGGCAGGCTTTTTATTATTGCATGATAAATTGGAAGAAATTCCTAGAATTTGCTGTCGGCATAGCCTATCCAGCCTTCCTTTTCCACGAGCGCTTTTTCAAAGCCGTCCAATTTGAACGGATAGCTTTTCGAAAGCGAGCCTGCGATGAGCTTCACCTTTGCCGTTCCGTCGTCATTTATGACTATCTTGCATTCGGTGTCCTTTTCGGCGAACGTGTGGAACATGTCTTCGATTGATTTTTTGTCCATTTCCACGGCTAGCATTCCGCAGTTGAACATGTTCTGCCTGAAAATGCGCGCGAAATTCGAGGCGACTACGACATAGATTCCGTTCACTTCAAGCGCCCATGGAGCGTGCTCGCGGCTTGAGCCGCATCCGAAATTCTCGCGCGTGATTATGACTTTCTTTCCGACCACATCGGTCTTCGGGTCGAATCCTTCAAGCTTCAGGTCCTCGAGCAAATATGGCTTGAGAGCCTGCTTTGTGTTTTCCGTCAAATATTTTGCGGGAATTATTTCATCCGTATTGATGTCAGACCTGTCCAAAAAAAGAACCGGACCACCGAACTGTTTCATTTTTCGCTCCCTTAAAATTAAGCACCGCGGAAAACTTCAGTTTTCGAGGATGCTTAATTAGTCCGCGTAAGCGGACAATTCAAATAAAAGAGTTTGCGACGCAAACTCGGAGTTCAAATACGCGCGACATTTCAGTGCGCATTAGAAACGCTCCTAAAAATTTATTTTGTAAATAATTGGGAATTCGTGATTGTGCCGGCAATTGCCGTAGCCGCGGCTGTGGCAGGGCTCATCAAATGCACCATTCCGCCCTTTCCCATGCGACCGTTGAAATTGCGGTTCGTGGTGGAGGCGCACACTTCGCCCGAAGCCAAAACTCCGTTCGACATTCCGAGACACGCGCCGCAAGTCGGATTCGTGACGCAGAAGCCCGCGTCCATGAAAATTGAAATGATCCCTTCGTCCAAGGCCTGCCTGTAGACTTTCGGCGTGGCAGGGCTTACTATGGCGCGGACGTTTTTCGCGATGCGCTTTCCTTTTAGAATCTCGGCCGCGATACGCAAATCGGAAATTCTTCCATTCGTGCAAGAGCCGATATAAATTTGATCGACTTTCGTGCCGGAAAGTTCCGAGACTTTTTTCACTTGGTCGGGCTTGTAGCCTACAGTGGCGAGAGGCTCGAGGTCTGAAAGGTCGAGCGTGATTGTCTTTTCGTATTGCGCGTCAGCGTCGCTTTTCCACTTTGAGTATTCTGCGAGCGCGGCTTCCTTCGAGGAGAATTCTTTTTCGATGAAAGGCCAAAGATATTCCACCGTAGTCATGTCGGGAAAACAGATTCCGCTCGTCGCGCCAGCTTCCACCGCCATGTTGCAAAGCGTCATCCGCTCTTCCATGCCGAAATTGTCAACGACGGGACCTGTGAATTCCACGACACAGTTCGTCGCGCCGTTCACGCCGATTTTTGAAATCAGGTAAAGGATGACATCTTTTGCAAAAACGCCTTGCCGCAGCTTTCCGTTCAAAACGAATTTTATCGACTTCGGCTCTTTGAAAGAGCAAACTCCCTTGAGGATGCCCACTTCCAAATCTGTCGTGCCCACGCCCGCCGCAAACGCCCCGAACGCCCCATGCGTGCAAGTGTGACTGTCTCCCATAATGACGGTAAAGCCCGGCCGCACGAATCCTTTTTCGGGAAAAATCGCGTGGCAAACGCCGTTCGCGCCGATGTCGAAGAAATCCTTGATTCCGTTGCGCTTCGCCCATTCGCGAAGGATTTTTTCCTGTTCGGCGGTCTTGGAATCTTTTGCCGGAGTCACATGATCGACTACCGCCTTGATTTTCTCGCAGTCGAAAACGCGATCCATTCCGCGTTCCGCCAAATCATTTATGGCGATCGGCGTGGTGATTTCGTGACAGAAAACTCTGTCAAGTTTCAAAATATAAGTATCTTTAAATGGCTTTTCCAAAAGATGGCTTTCGAAAATTTTTTGCGCTATGGTTTTTCCCATTTCATTCCCCGGAACTAAAATTAATTATGAATTTTTATTTTTATTTGCGTTTGATGAAAGGACGGTCAGCCGAGAACGGTCGCGCCCGCAGAATTTATCGCCGCGTCAATCGCGCCTTCATCCGCGCCGTCGAAATCTACGACAACCTGCGCCTTCATCGGGTTCGCCTCGCAGTTCGTAACGCCCGCCACCGCCTTTACCGCCGCAGCGACTTTTGCCGCCACATCATCGTCAAACATTCCGTCAACAAATATCTTTTTTTGCATTTTTTATATGAACTCCTTTGGAAAATGACTTTTGGTGTTAACTATATTTTAAACCATAAGCCGAAAATTTGCAAGTGCAAATCGCAAAAATTTCAGATTTCTTGGCGAAAATTTCCTGCGCTTCCGAGCTGACCGCATGCGCCGCCGATTTTGCTTCCTCGCCGTCTGCGCAAAGTGGCGTTAACATCGGAATTCCGCAAGATTTTCAAAAATGCGTCGCATTCTTCGCGGCTGGGACTCAAAAACGGCAAGCCTTCCACCTCGTTCCAAGCGATTAGATTGACATTGGCGGAAATCGCGCGCGCGAATTCCGCGATTTTTTCCGCGCTTTTTCCATCCGAATTTTTTCCGGACAAAAGAGCGACCTCAAGCGTCACACGAAATCCCGTTTTTTCAGAATAGTAGGCGAGAGCCTCTTTTAGTTTTGAAAGCGGATTCGCCTTTGCCGTGGGCATCAATTCTTCGCGGAGCGCTTGGTCGGCAGTCGTAAGAGAAAGCGCGAGACGGACTTTCGGACCTTCATCGGCGAGAGCATAAATTCCTTTTACGATTCCGCAAGTGGAAAGCGTGATTCGCTTGGGAGAAAGCGCACGACCGTCCGCGCTTGAAAGGATTTCTATGGATTTTCGGATTTCGCAGAGATTCTGTGTAGGCTCGCCCATTCCCATGAAGACGATGTTCGAGAGAATCCCGACTTCCTTTTCCAAAAATAAAAATTGCTCGATGATTTCACCCGCCGTCAAATTTCTCGCAAGCCCCAAAGTCCCGGTTTTGCAGAAAGCGCAGCCCATCGCGCATCCCGCCTGACAGGAAACGCACGCCGTCCTGCGGCCTTCCTTGTCAACGAGCAGCACGGTTTCCACGGCGAGCGCGTCTGATGTTTCTATTTGCAGTTTCACCGTACCATCGTCATCGCGGAGAATTTTTTTCACTTTGCAGGAACGAAGCGAAGCGTTTTCCGAAAGTCGCGCGCGCAAATCCTTTGAGAGGTTCGTCATTTCGGAGAAGTCATGCGCCCCCGCATAAATCCATTTGAAAATCTGCCTTCCGCGAAACGGCGCGTCAAGCGAGAGAATTTGACAGATTTCTTCCGGAAAAAGTCCCGTGAGCGCGATTTTTTGCATTACGAATGTTTAAGGCGTTCGAGCATTCCGATGATGGCTTGGCTTCTGAGTCCTTGATGCATAAAACTTTCCAAAGTTTCAATGGCTTTCTTTTTTTTTTCCATTTTTTCATAGCTATCCGCCAAGTCGATGTAAAGCCTGTAATTTTTCGGATCGTTTTTGATTAGCGCCAAGAGCCGCTCTACGCTTTCTTCGTAGCGACCTTGGCCTTTGCAAAGCATCGCAAGCCCCAAAGCGGCGTAGATGTCGAAATCTATGCTCATCGCCTTGTTGTAGTATTCTTCGGCCGTCTTGTAGTCGCCGGAATTTCGGTAGGCATCGCCAGCTCGCGTGAGAATCACTTTGTTTTTAGGATCGATTTCAAGGATTTTGTTCCAATATTCAATCGAGCGGAACTGCTGGTTCATTCCGCGATAGCAGTCGGCAAGTCCATAGAGGGCGTAGAAATTTTCGGGGTCGTGCTTCAGCGCGCGCTCGAAATATTGCACGCCTTTGTCGAACGTCTTCAGCTTGCGGTGGCAGTTTCCGATGCTAGTAAGCACGCGGATGTCCGCAGAATTTTCGTTTTGTTCGAGCATGCGCGTCCAATAAAAAAGCGCGTCCGTGTATTCCTTGAAATCATAGTGCAAATGTCCAAGTCCTATAAGCGCATAAGGATTGCTCTCTTCCATATCCAAGACGCGCAAATACAACTGCTTTGATTTTTTGAAGTCGCGAATTTTCCGGTATGCGTCCGCCACGCGCGTAAGCACGGTGATGTTGCGGTCGTCATGGGTCAGATATTGTTCCCAAATTTCTATCGCCTTGTGAAATTGGTTCAATCCCTTGTAGCAGTCGGCAAGCCCGAAAAGCGCGTAGTTGTTTCCAGGATGGCAGGAAAGGCATTTGGTATAATATTCTATTGCCCCTTGGAAATTGTTTTGCTTGCGCTTGCTGTCACCTAGTCCCACCAAAGCGTAATTGTTGTTCTCTTCGAGCGCCAAAATTTTTTGAAACTCCGTTTCGGCTTCATCGATGCGCCCTTCTTTTAGCAGTTGATAGCCCCTCTTGGAAAGAGTCGAAATCTCGTTGTTTTCGTGTTCCGCGCCCTCAAAATTCGGGTACTCGTCGAATGAAGAAGGCGTTTGCATCTCCAGCATTTTTGCTCTCCTTGATTTTATTTTTTAAATTCAATTTTCGTCATTTTTTAATAGCTCTCCAATCGTGGATGCGACTTTTTCATAAATCGACTCGGCTTTCACCTGTTCGTGCGCGAGGACATAAAGCTTGAGCGCGTCAAGGCCGCGCTTGCTCTTGGCGTATATGTCCGCCACGCGGATTAGACCATCTGAATATCCTGTGGTGAGGAAAATCCTGCGCGCGTCCTCGATTTTGCCTTCATTGAAAAAGATGTTTCCCTTTCGGTTCAACAAAGCCTTTTGCTCCGAAGAAAGGCCTGCGACAGGTCTGTCCGTAACCTTTATGAATCCACCGGGAATCTCCTTTTCCTGCAAAACATCTTTAAAATCCATTTTTTTCTAATATTATATCACACTTTTTTGTTTTGTCAATCAAAATCTTTCGCAACGAAAAGCAAAAATCTTAAGAACTGTAGAAATCCGCGACGAAACGCCCGTATATTCGGCGGTCTGATTACGGAGTTTTTACTGCAGGCAATTCCGCTTATTATGCAACTTCGGACTTGAGATTAGCCATGTCATACCATAAATCTTATTGCGTATAATTATTCAAAATCAGAAATGGAGCAACCACAGCCGATCACACGGCGCAGACGAAAACAAGCAAATATCAAGAAAAATTGCAATAAGTTTTTTGTGAAGCAATCCACTTGCTACAAGGCAGATTTTCTTGTATAATTATGGATATGTCAGAGACAAAATTCCCCAAAAATTTGCGCGGGACGAAAATCCATCTGGTCGGAATCAAAGGCACCGGAATGGCGGCGTTTGCGGAAATCCTTTTTCGCGCGGGCGCGCAAATCAGCGGAAGCGACGTTTCCGAACGTTTTTATACAGATGAGATTTTGGAAAAATTGAAAATCGTTCCGCTTGAATTCAGCGAAAAAAATGTCACGCGCGAGACTCAGTTGGTGATCCATTCTTCGGCGTATGACGCGGAAAAAAATCCCGACCTCGCGGAGGCGGCGCGGCTCGGAGTTCCGACGATGCTTTACACGGAGGCTTTGGGCGCGTATTCTGATATGGCGTTCAGCTCAGGGATTTGCGGCGTCCACGGAAAGACTAGCACGACCGCGCTTGCCGGAACAATTTTGGAAGAATTGGACTTGCCGTGCCAAGTTTTGGCGGGAAGCGTAGTCGATTCGTTCGGCGGAAAATGCACTTTCACTTCGCGGAATTTCGATTCTGTAAAATCGCAGAAAAAATATTTCGTCGCGGAAACCTGCGAATACATGCGGCATTTCATGTCGTTCTGTCCGAAAGTCATCGTCCTCACGAGCGTGGAAAGCGACCATCAGGACTGCTTTCCGACCTTCGCCGACATTCAGAATGCCTTCGTCGAATATATTTTGAAATTGCCGCAAGGCGGAAAGCTGATTTTCTGCGCCGACGACGAGGGCGCGGTGGAGACTGCAAAAATCGCCCGGGAAAGGCGGCCCGACATAATTTTCATTCCTTACGGCGAAAACGCTTCGGGCGAATTTCATCTTGCATTCAAGAAGAGTGAAAACCAAAGAAACGGTTTTTCCTTGGAATGTTTGGGCGAGGCTTTTTTGCGCGTTCCGGGAAAGCATGAAGTTTTGGACGCGGCGGCGGCAGTCGCGCTTTCGTTCTGCCTTTTGCGCGAAGACAAAAAGAATCCGCTTGACTACACGCAAAAAATAAAGCGAGGCTTGGAAAATTTTTCAGGCGGGAAACGCCGCTCGGAAATCATTGGGCGAACGAAAAATTCACACGGCGACGAGATAATTTTCGTCGATGACTACGGGCATCATCCCACGGCGATTCGCACGACGCTTGCTGGCTACAAGGATTTTTTTTCGGGAAGAAAAATCGTGGTGGATTTTATGAGCCACACTTACACGCGCACGGCGGCTTTGCTCGACGACTTCGCGAAAAGTTTTGAGTGCGCTGACATTGTTTTGATAAACAAAATTTATGCGAGCGCGCGCGAAACTGAAAACGCCGAGAATGTCAGCGGAGAGATTTTGGCGGAGTGCGCATCGAAATATCACGACGACGTTCGTTTCAAAAAAGAATTCGCAGATGCCGCGCTCGAGGCGGAAAATATCCTTTCGCAGAAGGCGGGCGAAAATTTCCCGAACGGCTACATTTTCGTGACGATGGGCGCGGGCGACAATTGGAAGGTCGGAAAATCGGTTTTTGAAAAGATGTCGAAATTGGTGGATTAGGATTCGTCAGATTTTGCGGAAATAAAGAAATTGTTTTTTTTAAGAGGTGATTGAAGATGACGAGCATGACAGGCTACGCTTACAATGAATGCGAGGTTGACGGGGCGCAAATCAGCGTTGAATTCAAAGGCGTGAACAGCCGCTTCCTTGACTTGAGCGTGAGCATTCCGTATTTTTTGAATCCGCTTGAAATGGAAATCAGAAAAATTGTCCAGCAGAAAATTTCGCGCGGCAAGGTGGACCTTACGATTCGCGTGCGCGACAATTTTTCCGAGCCGAAAATTTTCGCAGATGTGAACGCCGCGAAGTCATACCACGCCGCGTTGTGCGAAATCGCGCGCGCCGTTGGAAAAGACGAGAGCGAAATCACGCTTTCTACGCTCGCGCGACTTGAAGGCGTTTTGCAGTTTTCACGCGAATACGACGCTGAAAATTATCGTGAAAAGATTTCCGGGATTTTCGAGAAGACCCTGGACGAGTTCGTGCGGTCGCGCGAGAACGAGGGCGCACACCTAAAGCGCGACTTGACTTCATGGCTTTCGGTTTTGGAAAAGAGCGCGGCGTTTTTCAAAGAATGGCAGCCGCAGATGGAAGGGAAATTCCGCGATGGAATTACGGCGCGTTTCAAGGAGCTTTTGCAAGATGCCGCTGATGAAAGCAAGATTATGAATGAAGTCGCCTCGATGATGATTCGCTACACTATCAACGAGGAAATCGTGCGGTTGCAAAGCCACATCGAATCGTTGCGCAAGGAATTTGAAAAGCCTTGTTCGGGCAAGCGAATCGACTTCATATGCCAGGAAGCCGCACGGGAAGTGAACACGATCGGGAGCAAGAACCAGTTCGTCGAAGTGGGGCGCGAAGTGGTGAACGCGAAGGACGCGCTTGAAAACATTCGCGAGCAGGCGAAGAACGTCGAGTGACTTTTGGGAGATTTGAGATTTATGGAATACAGGATTCCTTTGGGAAAAAAATTGCGCGTCGCGATAAGCGGTAAGTCGGGCTGCGGAAATACGACAGTTAGCACGCTTCTTTCAAAAAGGCTTGGCATTCGACTCGTGAATTTCACGTTCCGCCAGCTGGCCGCGGAAAAAGGGATTTCTCTCGCGCAGGTGATTGAGGCGGCGAAAACCAGCGACGAATTCGACATAGAAGTGGACACGCGGCAGGTGGAACTTGCCCGAGAGGATTCATGCGTGCTCGGAAGCCGCCTTGCGATTTGGATGCTCAAGGAGGCTGACCTCAAGGTCTATCTTTTTACGAACGACGAAATCCGCGCGAAAAGAATCCAAAAGCGCGAGGGCGGATCGCTCGAAGAAATTTCGTCTTTCACGAAAATGCGCGACAGCGAGGACACCCGCCGATACAAAAAACTTTATGGCATCGACAACTGCGACTTTCGCGCCGCCGCAGATTTTGTAATAGACGTGAGCGAGATTCGCCCTGAGGAAATCGTCGAAGCGATTCTTTCGGAATTGGAAAGGCGCGGTTTGGTTGAAAGCGTGAACTAGAGCATTCTCTTCCCGCCGTGTCATTGCGAGGACACTCGCCCATAGTTTTCACCTCGTTATTTTGCGCCGGAGGCTTCGAGCAGTGCCGCCACGTCTGTCGCCTTATTTTTTAACGCATACATTAGCGCGGTCGAGCCATCTTCATTCTTTGCGTTCACATCCGCGCCGGATTCAATGAGCAGTTTGGCAACCTCTGCCGCGCTGTTACGATCCGCATTCATGAGTGCAGTCGAGCCAGAGTGCGTCTTTGCGTTTACATCCGCGCCAGATTCGATGAGCAGACGCGCCACATCTGTCGCATCCTTCACTGTCGCAAACATAAGCGCAGTGCCGCCGTTTTCATGTGTCGCGTTCACATCCGCGCCCGCCTCGACAAGTAGCCGCGCCATATCAAGTGCGTTATTATATGCCGCATACATGATGGCGGTTTTTCCCTCTATGTCCTTTGCGTGTATGTCAGCATCCGATTCAATGAGCTGCTTCGCGACATCAAAAGCGTTGCTGTATGTCGCAAGCATGAGGGCTGACGCTCCTATGTCATTCTTTGCGTTCACGTCCGCGCCAGCTTCAATGAGCCGCCGCGCCCGCGCGACATTGTTTTCATTTACCGCCTTAAACAACATCTCGCTTTTTTTAGAACAGCCGACAAACATGAACAGCGCAAGCACGGAAATGGCGATAAAGGGCTTCCTTTTCATACGTGTTTCTCTTTTTCCGTAATAAAAAAGGGCAGAATCGCCCTTTTAGCCGATGCTATATTTTAAAACGCTCGGACTGCACGAGCACAATGAATGCCGTATTCGTAGTCTCTTGTCTGGCTGCCATCGGCAAACTTCTGACACCAAACACCGTCATAATATAGGTTTTGTGACGATGACCAATGCCATCTGGAACTGACAATCTTTCCGCTTTTACGCAAGTTCTCGTATATCAAGTTCAGTTCAAATTTGCTTGGCAGATACCATTCGCCGCGTTTTGTTGTCTTTGTGGAATATTCTGCGCACGCATATGCCGCGCAGTTCGACGGCGTGAGCGGTTTTTCATGCTCATCGTTTACAATGTGAGCCGTATTGAGTTTCCCCGCGCCTGGTCCGTCCGCCGTGTTTTCATCGCGCCACTCGTCTTCTCCGCATGTACACCATGTTAAGTCCTCCAATTCCACTGGCGAGCACTCAAGGTAATGGCATATGACGGGGCTTGCTCCGTCCGAATCCCGAACGGGAAAGCCCGCCTCGGAGCAATAGAATACGATGCCGCCGCCCGGTCCTTTGTCGCCGATTTTGTACGATGCTTCATGCGCGAACGCGCCCGCGCATGATAACGCGAACGCCGCCACGAGCGCGATGAAGATTTCCCTTTTCACATTCATAGATTCCTCCAATTTTCTTTCGATGTCCATAGTTTTCACCTCGTTATTTTGCGCCGGAGCTCCCTTACAAAATTTCAAAGTTTTCCGATCCACTCCACACACAGACTGCGACATTGGGCGGCTGCGGGGCAATTATGATCGCTCAAGTTGTTTCTATTCGTTTTCGCCCGCAGGATTCGCAAATTTCGTGTATGAAGGAAGGTATGTCAGCTCGACATCGCCCGTAGGACCGTTGCGTTGTTTAGCCACTATGAGCTTCGCCTCCTGCGTCGGCTCTTCGGAACGCGAGCGTTCGCGGTGCAAGAACATCACCACGTCCGCATCCTGCTCGATGGAACCCGAACCTCGCAATTGCGCCAAATTCGGTTCGTTGCCCTCGGCATCTCGCGCCACTTGGCACAAAGCGACAATTGGAATTTCCAATTCTCGCGCGAGCGCCTTGAGTGAACGCGAAACTTCCGACTGTTGTTCATACACGGGAGCGGCGGAATTCTCGGTGGCAATCAGCCCAATATAGTCGATAAAAATGATTTTCACTTTTTTGTCCACGACGAGCCTTCTTGACATGGCGCGCACGTCGAGAAGCTGCATGTTCGGTTGATCAACAATGTAAAGAGGCGCGTTGAAGATTCGCCCCGCCGCGTCTTGAAGTTTTTGGAAATCCGCCATAGAAAGCATTCCGCTGCGAAGTTTTCCGCCGGGAACGTTGCTTTCCATGCTCAAAAGCCTCTGCCCTATCATCTGGTGCGACATTTCAAGCGAAAAAAATCCACATGGAATTTTCTTTCCCACACAGAGATTTTCCATCATAGTCAAGGCCATCGCCGTCTTTCCTATGGAAGGTCGCGCGCCGATTATGATGAATTCCGAATTCTGGAAGCCGCTCGTCATGGTGTCGAGTTTTCCGATTCCGCTTTCGATTCCCGAAAGACCTTGCTGGTTAAAGCGCGACTCAATCAAGCGCAGGCTTTCGTCCATCAAAGTTTTAGTGTCGTGAATTTTGACGGTCTCGTTGCGCTCGGAAAGGCTGAAAATCTTCTTTTCAGTGTCTTCGATGATGTGGCGGCTTTCGCGAGAGTGATCGGTGCTGTCCGCCTTGATTTCCTCGGAAATTTTTATTAGGTCGCGGCGCATCGCCAAATCGAGCACAATTTTCGCGTAATAGTCCACATTCGCGCTCGTAGGCACTGTGTCCGTCAAAGCCGCGACATAGGCTGCCCCGCCGGCATCCTGAAGCTTTCCGATTTTCGTAAGCTCGCTTATCAATGACAAAGCATCGCCATGGATGTTTTGTCTGAAAAGCGAAACCATCGTTTCATAAATGAGCCGATTTTGATATGAATAAAAACGGTCGCCTTGTAGAGTCGAAACATTGTCGCTGAGCGCGTCCCAATCAAGCAGGAACGCGCCCAAGACCGCCTGTTCGGCCTCCAAGTTGTGCGGCAAAACTTTGTCTTTTAGCCCGAGGTATTCCACTTTCTAAAGCGCGAAAACTTTAAGCGTCCTTCTCGGCAGAAGCGGATTCTGTCGACGCGGCGTTCTCGGAAGCCTCGGCCGGCTTTTCGGACGTCTCTTCCTTTTTGGCGCGAGGCTTCTTTTCCGCAGGGGCGGACTTTTGATCCACCTGTCCGAGCACCTCAAGGTGAAGTTCCGCGTTCACATTTTCATAAAGCTTTACGTTAACTTTGTATTTGCCGGTCGTCTTGATCGTAACGCCCGGAATTTCGATGCGCTTTCGCTCGAACTCGAATCCTTCTTTCGCAAGAAGCTCAACGACAGTCTGAGTGCTGACCGCGCCGTAGAGTTTTCCAGTAACGCTCGCGGGAACCGTAATCGAAAGGTTGAGCGCCTCGATTTTGTCCTTGCTGCTCGCGGCATCGGCACGTTTTTGCGCCTTGCGCGCCTCGATTTCGGCCTTGCGACCTTCGAAAAGTTTCACCACTGCCGGAGTGTACGGCAGAGCCAATTTGCGCGGAAACAAAAAGTTGCGCGCGTATCCGTCGGCGACGACTTTTGTGTCGCCCTCTTCGCCCAAATGCTTTACGTCTTTGTTGAGAATTACTTTCATTTTTATCAAGCTCCTTTTTTGCCTGCGAAATCAAATTGAAATTCCGCAAACTTTGATTTTAAGAAAATTCGGAAAAAGCGAAACGAATTTCCGAATTCCAAACAAATCCGCCTTCGTTACCAGGAGTTGGATCTCAGGCGGAATATTTTAGTCGGCAACGAACGGCAAAAGGCAGATGTTGCGGGCGCGCTTGATGGCGCGGGCAAGTTCCCTTTGATGCTTGGCGCAAGTTCCAGTGTTGCGGCGAGGAAGAATCTTTCCGCGCTCCGTAGTGTAGTGGCGAAGCGTGTCCGCGTCCTTGTAGTCGATTTTCGACTTGTTGGAGCAAAAGCGACAAACTTTTTTGTGGAACGCGAATTTTCCTTTCGCGCCGCCGCGCTGACCTTTGCCCTCGCCTTCGCGACCAGATTCGGCGTTGGCGACAGGCTCTTTCACTTCGTTATTTTCTACAGTTTCTACTGTTTCGTCAGACATAATTTTCTCCTATTAAAAATTAAAATGGAATATCTTCGGGGAAGCCTTCAGAAGGCTCGGCGTAGGACGAATCCGCGACTTGGCTTTGATAGCCTTGAGACTGCGGTCTCGGCTGGAATCTAGGCGCGGATGAATTCGAAGAATATCCGCCGTCAGAAGAGGAGTCTCCCCTACCGCCCAAAAGCTGAACCGAGTCCGCCACGACGACTACCTTGCTGTTTTTCACGCCGTCCTTTTCCCAGCGATCCTGCCTGAGATGTCCGTCCACGGCAATCTGCTTGCCCTTCGTAAGATAAGGCTTGAGATTTTCCGCGGTCTTTCCCCAAATTGTTACGTCGAAATAGCTCACCTCGTCAATCCACTGATCTCCGCTCTTGCGACTTCGGTTGACTGCGATGCTCACGTTCGCGCGGGCAGTTCCGTTCTGCGTGTACGCGAACGAGCGCTCGTCGCTGCCCAAGTCACGGGTGAGGCGGCCAATCAATACGACATGGTTCAAGTCCGTCATTATTTTGCGCCTTCCAGCAAAACGAACATCGACTTGAGCAAATCGGCGTTGAGACGAAGCTGCGCCTCGATTTCCGAAATCTTGGCGGGATTCACCTTGAGGTTGAAAAGAACGAAGCGTCCCTTCCTCTGCTTTTGGATTTCGTAAGCCAAATCGCGATCACCGAAAGGCTCTTCCTTTTCGACTTCCACGCCGAACTGCGAAAGCGTCTGGCGAAGCGATTCAGAGCCTTTCTTGTACCTATCCTCGTCCATCGGGAAGATAGCCATAAACTCGTAGTTTCTCATAAAAACTCCTTTTGGTCTGTGGAATTCGGCGGCGAACTAAATCGCTCCCGAACCCAAGGCGTAATTTTTCCGCAAAAAGCGGAAGTTTATTCTAGCAGAAAAAAGAAAATGTGTCAAGCGAGTTGCGAGGAAAGATGTCGCGATCAACACGCTTTCATTTTCACTTGCACGCTGAATTTAATAATACAATTTCGCGGAAAATGAAAGTCCGCTTAAAAGATAGCGCAACGCGAGATCGCGTTTTTCTTTATCAGAAACGCCGGAATCGCCTTTTTGAGAAACGCTCTGCCCGCTTGAATTGAAAAGCAAAGGAATCAAAAATATTTTTTTCGGCGACAAGACGAGCGTCGCCTTTTTCATCTGGATGGAAAAATCCGCGGAAACCGTCAAAAAAGAAATTCCGTTTCCGGCAAGTCCTTTGATTTCACCGCTATAATTTCCTTGCGAGCCGTCGAAAAACAAATTCTTTTTGTACAAATATTCCGCGCCGTAAGAGCCAGTTTGGTTTACGCAAAGCAACGCCGCAAAGTCGGCGGAAATTTTATAAAAGCTTTTTTCAAAACTGAAATTCGCTCCGAAAATCAAAGCGTCGATTTTCGCGTTTCCCGCCAAATTGAAAACGCTGTATGGAAAAAGAAAATACTTTTGGTTTTGCGCGGTCAACACTCCATTTGCCTGTGCGTCAAGATGAAAAAAGCCCAGTGAAGGAACGATGCGGAAATTCTTTACAATGATTTCGTAATTCGAAAAAAATCCGACCGCCCATATATCAGAGCCGATAAGTTTTTCAGAACCATTTTGCTCGTCTGCATAAAAGTCTATGTCGGCGGAAGCGTAAAGGGCGGCGAGCTTCAGCCGTCCGATTTCCAATTTCGCGCCGGCGGCATAAAAAAGCGGAATCTTCGGCTCGGAATAAAAATAATGCATATTGCCGTTTTGCGACTTCATATTGCCAAAGGAAAAAATCGGCGCAACCGTAAGGCACGGAAATTTTATCGGCAGCGAAAATGACATTCCAAACGCGGCGATTTTTTCGAGTTTGTAATCCTTGTCTATGTGGAGGAGCAAGTCGTCGGCGTTCAGGAAAAACACGCTCGCGCTGAAATCGACGAATTGCGTTTTCGCGAAAACTCCCGCGTCAAAAAAATGCGCCGCCGCCGATATTTTCTCAAGCGACGAATATATGTGACTGTATGACGCTTTCAGCCCTGCCGAAAAATGCGGGAACGAAAGCTCGCCCTCCGCGCGCACGTCGCAAAAAAGCGAAGTGCCGCTCGCATCTGAATAGATGTGCGTGAAATTCGATGAAGCGGAAAAAGAATGGGAAAATATCGGATTGCAGAAAAACCAAAGCGCGAGGACAAAGCATATTCGCACTGTCCTTGCGCCTCGGTTTGAAGTGGTCAGCATTGAGGATTAGTAATCTTCGTCATAACTGTCAGTAAATTTTCCCCAAACAGGAAGATAAGTCTCTCTGTCGCTTCCATCAATACCATTGATGTTTATGCAATCGGGAAGACGTACTTTTATGAGAAGGTCTGTTTTGCATTCCCACTCTATTGTTGTTGCGTTTTCAGGAAGTGCATCTATCGCTTTTTTCAGAGCTGTTTTTACTTCTTCCACATTTTTGTTATGTACATAATAGAAACTTCCAGTAAGTGGTACTACCTCGCTTTCAGGAATATCTATATCCCCATATTTATAATCGTAACAACCGTCATTTTGTTTATTTTTATAGGAATAGTGCCCCCAACTTTCATATTGCGTATAGAACTTCACCTTGCCGCTGTCATCTTTTTCAATCGCATTGTTCGCCACTCCCGAATCGAACATTTTTTTGCAGTCAATTTTTACAAGGTAATTGCCATCATCCGTTACGGGCGGCCATTCTTTCAAGTAGAATATGTCTGCGTCCGGCACATAGAAAGTCTTGCCATTGTTCAGCGCGTCCTTCAATGCTTTTGCCGCGTCATAGAAAATTTTGTATTCTCTCAGAACATCCTTTGCTTCCGACGGATAAACTTCATTTGTGCCAATTGCATAATCGTAAGACGACATTGCCAAATCCGCTGCGTCAATGAAAGATTTCTTTGACTTTTCAAGCATGGATGTATCTGTTACGGTGAGAAGTTTCGTGCCGGATTGAACCGCCGTTATAAAGTCGTCAACGTCCATATCAGTTTTGATAGATGACGTGTCGAATGTCCAGTCAAATGCCGAGACATACTCAAGCGCACCTTTCACCAGTCCCGTGGCAGCGATAACGACATCAATTTCCGCCTTGCCCATCAGAATGTCAGACGAGCCGAAAAGTTCCTCAAGTCCAAGCGCATTTACAAGTTTTGCGGGAAGTGTAACGGATGCCTGCCCCATATCCTTTGAAATGCCGACAACTTCGTCGTATGTTTTTTCCAAGATGCTTACCAATTGGTTCAAAGCATCGTTAAAGCCTTTTGGATTTGCCTTGGCGACTTTTTCAGTAAAGCCATCTTGTAAGCAACCATCCCACCACGGTTCAGTAATGATTGCATTCAACTTGTTTGGATAGCTTTCAAAGCCGCAGGTTTTCTGCATAAAATTCAACGTGTCGCTGTTCGTGCTGACAAGGGCGAGTTTTGCAAGCGCGTAATACATCCTTGTCGTGTCATTCCTTTCTCTATTGTAAGCCTCTTCAATTTTTGCTATTCCCTCGTCCAATTTCAACTCTGCAAAATTGTCGACGGCCTCATCGAGCAAATTCTCACAACTAGCCGTTGGCTTGTCATTTTCTTCTGGCTTTGGTGATCCAGAGCTGTTGTCGCAGCCAGCAAATGACAGCAAAAGCATTGCCGCCAATCCCAAAATTCCAATTTTTTTCTTCATTGCATCCCCCTATAAAAAGTCAAGAGCGATTTATAAAAATCGCGATTGGCTTTTTAATGTGCGCGTTAGACGCACACAAGTATACAAGCAAGTTTCCAACGGAAACTTGACATGATAAAAGTGCTGCGCCATTTGTGCGGTGCTTTTATCATGCCTCCTGCAAAATATAGTTTCCACGATTTTACCATAAATAGGGGGGGGGTATGTCAAGTGCCATTCCTAAAAAAAATCATTTTTTTTGCTAATTTTTTGTTATTTTTTCGCAACAAGGTCAGAATATTTCATTTCACTTGACAACGAATTTGTTCCGATGTATTATATATAGATATGCGCTCATTAAAAAAGTATTTTGTTTTTTTCTCTTTGATTTTTTTTTCAGCGGCGTTGGCGATGCCGAAAGGCAAAGTGACTCCTGAAACGCTTTATGAAACCGCGCGATTCGGAAGCGACAAGGAAATCGCGAAAGCGCTCATAAGAGGACGGAGACTTATCAACGGAAAATTCGGCGAGGACGGAGACTCGCTTTTGATGGCCGCCCTCAAAGTCGGGCGCAATTTCAAGACTATAAAGACAATCATAAACTTTTATGTCGATGTAGACCTAACGAACGACTACGGCGACACCGCGTTGATTTACGCCGTCAAATACGATGCCGACGAAAAAACATTGAAGGAAATCATCGAGTGCAACGCGACCACAAAAAAGGCAATGAAGGAAAGAGTCAGCGTCAAAAATGATTCTGGATTGACGGCGATAGATTTTACCGAAGAAGGAAGCGCAAAAGAAGCGCTTTTGAAAAAATATGGCGCGAAGCGTACTCCACCATCCGAGCCGGAAGAAGAGCCCGCCGAAGAAATCATCGAAGAAAGCGAAGAAAAATTTCTTGAAAAAGAAAGCTCAAGTATCGTCGAAGAGCCAGAACCTGAAATTCCTCCAGTGGAAGTCATAGAAGAAATCGCGGAGGAAAATGTTCCGGACGAAGAGCCTGAAATTTTGGAAGAAATTGACTTGGAAATTCCGAAAGAAGATTTGCTCGCTCAGGCGGAGACTCCTAAAAACTTGCGCGACGTGAACAAAAGGACTTATCTTTTTGAAGGGCTTGAAACTTTTGAAACGTACGAACCTTCCGCCATTTCGCCCGAGACGATAAAAAATCCAGACGAGAAGGACAAGGACGGCCGCGCGCTTATCCAAAACGCCGCCGCGAAAGACGATGAAAAAACAATCAAAATCCTTTTGGATTCCGGCGCGAACGTAAATCTGGCTGACCGCGACGGCTGGACCGCGCTGATGTACGCCGCGCGATTTTCCAAAAAAAGAGAAACCGTCGCTTCTCTCATCGAGGCGGGCGCGAAGCCAAAGACAAAAAACCGCTTTGGAGCGAACGCATTGGAAATAGCGGCATCCTACGGTGAGAGCGCGGAAGTTCTCGACGAGCTTGCAAAACATTTTGAAAAAAAAGAATTGGTACAGTCATTTATGGCGGCGGTGGGAATGGGAAGACCCCGAGAGATTCTGGAAGTCTTTTTCAATCACGGAATCACGGCGAATGTCATCCACAAAGGCAAGACGCCACTGATGCATGCCGCCATCACAAACACCGACACGAACTGCATCGAATTTCTTTTGGAAAAAGGCGCGGACAAAACTTTCGTCACGGCAGACAGAAAGGACGCGTATTATTTCGCAAGGCAAAATCCGAACCTTCCCCGCAACGACGTTTTCTGGTCGCTGAACAATTCGGAGAAATAAAATGCGGATAACTGGCGGCAAACTCAAAGGCAGAATCATAAAATGTCCAGACGGCGTAATTCGACCCGCCATGGACAAAATGCGCGAGTCGGTTTTCGCGATTCTCGGCGACTTGGAAGGAAAGTCTTGGCTTGACCTTTTTTCAGGCTCAGGCACAATCGCCATCGAAGCGGTCTCGCACGGAGCGACCGATGTCGAGCTCTGCGAAAAGGACAGACTCAAAATAAAGACGGTATTGGAAAACGTGTCGCTTACGGAAAAGGAAATGGATGTAAAAATCCGATGCCACTTCATGGCCGTGGAACTTTTCATAAAACGCTGCAAAAAACAGTTCGACTACATTTTCCTCGATCCGCCTTTTCCGTACAAATTCCACGAGCAACTTGCGGCGCAATGCGCGCAACGCGGTTTGCTAAAATGCAACGGAACGCTGATGGTGCATCGCCCTTCCGAACGCGAGATGCCGGAAAAAATCGAAAGTCTTTCGCTCTGCGACCGCCGAATATACGGGCGTTCAGTCGTGGATTTTTATAGCATTGCGGAATGAAAGGCTTTTTTCAGAAAGCTCTTTTGAATGCGGGCACAGCAATGTGACGCGACCCCAACTCAAACCCGCATGAACATTTCTTCGGATACGGAAGAAACAATGCCAAGCACAGAAAAACGGCATGCCGTCCATGCATTTTTGCCCGTCGTGCGCCCAAAAATCACAAAAACCCGCCGCTCAATCTAGAAAACCTATCATAATGTGCACTTTTGGTTACAAAGGACAAGGGCTTTTTCATAGCGAAAGATGTTTCGCACATCATATTGTATGCAAAACATCACAACTTAATATATTTTCTAGTTTTTTTTGAGATTTTGAACTACTTTGGGATGGATTTTACAAGGTCAAATTTTCGTCATGCAATCTTTGACTTAAATTCGACGGTGTTCATTCAGCATATCTCATCGCGATGCAAATTTCCTTGAAGCCCAAATGTTTCCAAAAGGAAAGCGCGCTTTCGTTCCAAGGCAGCACCGTAAAAGAGGCTTGTTAAAAATGGCGAGTTCCTCCGCGTCTTTCACGGAACATTTTTGAATTCGCATTTCCGCCCTCCTCTGATTTTAATTTGCTTTATGATGATTTTCACCGCGAGTAAAAAAATATGACGGAAAAGCCTTATTGTTGTTCGAGGCTCAGTTTCATTCCCTCATGAGTCGCGCGAAAACCGATGCGCTCATAAAATCTGTGCGCGTCTTTTCTAGATTTGTTGCTTGTCAGCTGGACGATGGAGCACTTTTCCTCTTTCGCAAGGCTTATCGCATGGTTCATTAGTTGAGTGCCCACTCCGCGATTTCGGCTTTTCTCAAAGACATGGACATTTTCGATGGTGGCGCGTCTGCTTCCCTTGTGGGAAAGATATTGCGTGAATGTGACTTGCAGGCTTCCTACGACTTCCCCATCTTCGCACGCCACGAGCAAAATGCTGTTTTTGTCCTCGCAGATATTTTTGAACGCCTCGACATAGCACTCTTTCAGCGGAACGGAAAAATCTTCCCGCCGGCTTCCGAGCATGTCGTCTGCCATCAATTTTACGATGGGCGGCAAGTCGTTCATCGTCGCTTCCCTGATTTCAATGTCGCGCATTTTCCTGCCCTCATCTGTTGTGTGAGTTTTTCGAGACTAGCGGTTACCGCTCAGTTCCAAATATATTTGGTCTGCGATTCCGAAGCCCGCGTTTTTCGTGAGCGCGGTGGTGTACTCGTCGTAGAGCATGTCCTCGTACATTTCCTTCGCGAAACTCGGCGTGGTCGAAGATGAGACTGTCTTCCGCATTGAGCTGACCATCATCTTCACGAAGAACGATTCAAGTTCAAGCGACTTTTCATAGAGTTTTGAAGTCTTGTCGATTTTTTTCTGTGCGCCGTGAACTGGCGCCGAATTGGCGGCCGCTCCCCGAACGGCTACGGACTTGTCTGACTCGGATGTGAACGCGCCGTCGAATCCAGTCTTGATGTCGCCGTTCAACTTTCCGTCTTTCGCGATTTGCTTTGAGGAAATGTGCTCCGTGTTCATGGACTTCTTTTGCGCCGCCCTCAGCAAGTCGGCGAAGCGGCTTTCCTGATTCTTTGAAAGCGCGTTTTGGAGCACCGCAGAAGTTTGCGTCATAGAGCCTATTTTGTCAATTCCCGTCATAAGATTTCCTTTTATATTGGTTTCAAAAAAATTTGACACAGATAAAAACCAACCTGCGTCCCATCTTAATGATCGGTGTTCATACGTCGCTCCGCAATGTTTTGCGATAGGAAATTTATCTTGCGTCATCGCTTGCGCGATATGCCAATCTGTGTCTGATTTCCGAATTCGTTTTCCTTCAAACTAAATTCAAATATTACTTCACCTTAATTCCTACCGTTTCAGATTCGCCGCGGTCGAAAGCATAGAGTCGCTCGTCTGCACCGCCTTCGAGTTGAACTCGTATGCGCGTTGCGCGACAATCATCTGCACCATTTCGTTCACCACGGAAACGTTCGACATTTCAAGGAACTTGTGCTTCAGTATTCCCATTCCGTCTTGACCAGGACGATTCGCAATCGGACCTCCAGAAGCGTTCGTCACTTGATACAAGCTGTCGCCCACGGCTTTGAGACCGACTTCGTTCGGAAAGCGGTAGAGTTCGATTTGACCGACTTCCGTCGGAGTCGTCTCGCCGTTCACTTTTACGGTGACGCGCCCCGTATCGCTTATCGTAAGCGTGTTGAGCGCGAAGCCTTCTGGCAAAATTATTTCGGGCATCACGCGCAAGCCTTCGCTCGTGACAAGTTGGCCCGTCATATCCACCTTGAGCGCGCCGTCGCGAGTGTACGCGTAACTTCCGTCATATTGCTGGACGCGGATAAAGCCGTCTCCCACAATGGCAACATCCGTGTCGACGCCGGTATTCTGAAGCGAGCCTTGGCTGAAAATGCGCTGCGTGGCGGCGACCTTCACGCCCGCGCCCTGCTCTATTCCGACAGGAGTGACGGTGTCCTCCGTGGCGGGAGTGCCGGCGAGCTTTAGTTTCTGGTAAATCAAATCCTCGAATTCCGCGCGCTGCTGCTTGTATCCCGTCGTGTTAACGTTCGAGAGGTTGTGCGAAATCGCGTCGATGTTGGCCTGCTGTCCGTTCATTCCGGTGGCCGCCGTCCAAAGGCTTCGTACCATAATTTTCTCCAAAAAAGTTTGCTACTTTTATTTTCGGAATTTTCAAAGAAATCGTTAGAATTTTTTTTGAACAACTTTATGAAACGAAACGGCGAGGATTGCCACATCCATGCGATGACACGGGAGAAAATTCCTAATATGAACGGCGCGCAGCGACATATAAAAAAATAAGAGGGCGCGGACATTACAAAAAAATCCGCGCCCAAACTAGGCAATATTTATTCAACCGCTGTTTACCTATTTCTTGCGGCGACCCTGTTCCACAATGTGCTCATCATCGAATCTTGGCTTTGGATTGTCTTCTGGTTCGCCTCGTAGGCGCGGTTCACTTCGATCATGCGCACCATCTCGTTCACGACGTTCACGTTGGAAGTCTCGATGAAATTCTGGATGAACTCGGGCCGCTCTTCGCCCTCGGCGATGTGCGCAGGTCCTGAAATGTCGGTTTCCATGTAGAAACTGTTTCCGGCTTTTTGAAGATAACGTTCGTTGTCGAAGCGCACGGCGAGAAACCTGTCCACAACTTCGTTTTCGCTCGTGACAATCATTCCGTCCTCGTTCACTTTGAACTTGTTGTCTTCAAGACGGATGATTCCGTTTTCGCCCAAGACCGGATAGCCGTCCTTCGTCTCGAGGATGCCCTCCTTTCCGAGAAAAAAGCTTCCGTTGCGCGTGTATCGTTCGCCGTTCGGCGTTTGAATCACGAAAAATCCTTTTCCGTGGAGCGCGAAGTCGGTGGAAAGCCCGCTGTTTTTCAGAGAGCCTTCCGCAAAGTCAGTATAATTTTCGTTCGTCTCAACGCCAGTTCCGAGCTTTCCGATTATCGGGGCGGCGTCGGCAGAGCCTTCGGGCACAGTGTAAACTCCGTCAAAATCCTTGCGACGCAAGAGCAGTTCCGAAAAACTTTTGCTCACGGTCACATCCCGCTTGAAGCCCGTAGTGTCAACGTTCGCCAGGTTGTTGGCAATCGCGTCGAGCCTGTTCTGCTGGGCGACCATTCCGCTTGCGCCCGTGTACCATCCGCGAATCATTTTATTCTCCAAAAAAAGTTTTGCGCGAGATTGCGCATTGCTTTTATTTTCGGATTTTTCGGCGGAATTCGTTAGCGGAAAATTTGCGCGAGGAAATTTGCGTTCGCTACGAGTTCATGTGGTTATTTTTCACAACTACGGGGGCAAAGGGTTTACCAACGTCCCTTAGTCGTAAACTGTGCTCCTATGCCCGATTTTAATTATGGTTATCAGCAAAATTTTGTCTTGAATTTCCGTTACGATTCTGTAGTCGCCAATACGGTATCGCCAAAGCCCTGCCTTGTCCGCAGTGAGCGGTTTTCCACGAGAACGCGGGTCAGAAAGTTTTTCGACTTCGCTCATATAAAGCGCGATGCGTTTTTGAATTTGCTTGTCGAGTTTTTTGAATTGTTTTGACGCGGAAACAGAATATTCAAGTTTCAAAGCCCAATTTCCTTGTACAAAACTTCGGCAGGAATTGTTTTTTCTTTCCCCGAACGAATTCTAGCAAGAACTTCTTCCGCGTCGCACATGTCTTCAAAATCTTCAATCATTTCGGTGAGCGCGGTGTTGATGTAATAGCTTTTCGTGCGCGATGATTTTTTGGAGAGTTTTTCCAAGCGAGAAAAAATTTCAGGCTTTAAACGAACGCTCGTGACGCAACTTTTTTTAACGGTTTTTGCGTTTTTCATTCTTTCCTCCGTGCAAATAATTGTAGTATATGTAATGCATTTTTGTCAAGAATGTTTCAACCAAAAAATTACAAGGAAACAGAATATTCAAGTTTCAAAGCCCAATTTCTTGTACCAGACATTGTTATAAACTTTGATTGAGTTAACTAAAAAAAAGCCGGCGTTTGCCGGCTTTTTTTTTAGTTTTTAAAAAATTTTCCTTGCGTTATTCTCAAAATGAGTTTATAATATAAAAAGTGTTTCGTCTTTTCGGAACGCGACCAAATTAAAAACAATTCCTTATGGAGGATTTTATGGCAGACACATCTCATGTGCTTTCGCTGATTTTGGGTGGCGGCAAGGGAACCCGCCTTTATCCGCTGACGCAGGAACGCTCGAAGCCCGCAGTTTCGTTCGGCGGAAAATACCGGATTGTGGACATTCCGCTTTCAAACAGCATCAATTCAGGCTTCAAGAAAATCTACCTTCTCACGCAGTTCAATTCGGCGTCATTGCACAACCACATCGCCGACTCCTACACATTCGACCGCTTTTCGGGCGGATTCGTGCAGATTCTCGCCGCCGAGCAGACGTTCGAGCATTCGGCTTCCTATGAGGGCACTGCCGACGCGGTGCGCAAGAACCTCGTCCACTTCCGCCCGCAGAATCCGAGCCACTACATAATACTTTCGGGCGACCAGCTCTACCACATGGACTTGAAGGCGTTCTTCGACCAGCACGTGGCGAGCGGCGCGGACGTGACGATCGCGACCACGGCGGTGAACAGGCGCGACGCTTCGGGATTCGGAATCATGAAGATTGACGACAAGAACAGGATCACCGAATTCATGGAAAAACCGAAGCCGGATCTCAACATCGACGACTGGAAGATTCCAGCTGCGGCGCGCGCTCCAGATTTGCCGGCGGAAAAGGAATACCTCGCTTCGATGGGAATCTACATCTTCAACGCCAACACGATGGAAGAAATCCTTGACAACGACAAGACTGACTTCGGAAAGGAAATCATCCCGATGTCAATCAAGACAAAAAAGGTCAACTCGTACATTTTCTCAGGCTATTGGGAAGACATCGGAACAATCCGCTCGTTCTACGAGGCGACCCTAGACCTCACCACATCGAATCCGCAGTTCAACCTTTTCGATGAGGACAAGCCGATTTTCTCGCATCCTAGCAACCTGCCGCCCTGCAAGATGAGTCAGGCGAACGTAACGGAATCGCTCACATGCGAAGGCTCAATCATAAAAGACTCGATGATAACGAAGTCGGTAATCGGAATGCGCTCCACAATCGAATCGGGCTCCATCATAAAAGGCGTGATTTTGATGGGCGCGGATTTCTACGAGTCCGACGAGGGTCGCTCGAACAACAAAAAGGCGGGCATCCCGAACATCGGAATCGGTCGACACTGCCACATTGAAAAGACGATAATCGACAAGAACGCGCGAATCGGAGACAACTGCCAAATCAATGTCTCAGGCAAAAAGTACGAGGATGGCGACCACGGCTTGTTCTACAGCGCGGACGGAATCATCATAATCCGAAAGAATGCGGTGATTCCAGCAGGAACGATAATCTAAATAAAAAGCACGAAGGGAAAGCCGGTTTTGGCATTTGCCGCCGGCTACTCTTCGCCTTGAAACAAATCCAATTTTCGCTGAAGAGTCTTTCTTCCTATGCCGAGAATTTCCGCGGCGCGACTTTTGTTTCCTTTCACGGATGCGAGAGTCTGCGTTATTATGATTTTTTCGGCCTCATCGAGAGTCGCGCCAAGTGGCACGCTGACACTTTCCACCGCGCTAGTCTTGCTGATTGAAGGCGGCAAATCTTCCAGCGTAATTTCGTTTCCCGAGCACATCACTACCGCGCTCTCGATGCAATTACGAAGTTCGCGGATATTCCCGGGCCATTCGTATTTGTAGAGCGCGGCGCGCGCGCGGTTTTCGATTCCTGTGATTGACTTTCCCAAATCGTTCGCCTCCCCTTCAAATTCCTTGAGAAAATGGTTCACCAAAAGCGGAATGTCGTCCTTGCGCTGTCGAAGCGGCGGAACATTTATGCGAACGACGTTAAGGCGGTAGTACAAGTCCTCGCGGAAACGGCCTGCCTTGACCTCCTCTTCCAAATTTCGGTTAGTGGCGGCGATCACTCGCACATCCACTTCGATCGTGGTCTGCCCTCCGACACGCTCGAATTTCTTTTCCTGCAAAACGCGAAGCAATTTTATCTGCGTGGCTTGGTTTATCTCTCCGATTTCGTCAAGGAAAATAGTCGAGCCGTGGGCAAGTTCGAAGCGGCCTTTTACCATCGAATCCGCCCCCGTGAACGCGCCTTTTTCATGCCCGAAAAGCTCGCTTTCCAAAAGCGTCTCGCTCAACGCGGCGCAGTGGACTTTTATGCATTCATGCGAAGCGCGCGGGGAAAGCGCGTGAATCGCGTCCGCCACGACTTCCTTTCCGCTTCCGCTTTCGCCTGTGATGAGAACGCTCGCTTTTGACGGAGCGACTTTTTTTATCAACTCGGCGATTTTCTGCATTTCCGCGCTCTTTCCCACCATCGCTTCGAGCGTGCGCGAAGCGCGCACTTGGGCTTTTAGTTCCTTGTGCTGGATGGCGAGTTCCCTTCCCTGCAACGCGCGTCTTACAATCATAGAAAGTTGATCCAAATTCAGCGGCTTCGTGAGAAAGTCGTACGCTCCGTTTCGCATCGCATCCACGGCGGAGTCGATGCTTCCGTGCCCTGTGAGGACGATGACAGGAATGCCGGGATTTCTTGTCGTCACTTGGCGAAGGACTTCCTCGCCCGAAACGCCGTCCATCCGCAAATCGGTTATGACCAAATCTATGTCGCCCTTCGCGATTTGCTCGAGGCCTTCCTTGCCGGACGAAGCGATGCGCACGGAATATCCTTCGATTTCGAACGCCGCGCCCAAACCTTCGCGAATATTTTTTTCGTCATCGATTATGAGAATCGTGGATTTCATTTTTTCTCCCGAAATTTATTAAGCAATAAAACGCGTTTCCACAAAACGCCCGCAAGCATTACCTATTACCTGCTACTCCGGTGCCGCCCTTCGCCTTGTAAGGCAAAAGCCGTGTCTGCGTCTGCGGAATTGGCAAAGTTATGGCGAAAGCCGTTCCCTCCCCTTCACGCGACTTGACGCGAATCTCGCCTGAAAATTCCTTTATGATTTTATATACCGTCGTCATTCCAAGCCCTGTGCCAGAAGCCTTCGTTGTATAATAAGGCTCGAAAATATGCTCCAAAGTTTTTTTGCTCATTCCGTTTCCATTGTCGTTTATCAGAATGAAAAACTTGTCGTTCTCCGCGGCGGTGCGGACGACAAAAATACCGCCGGCACTTTCAACGACAGGATTGTCTGAAATAATTGTATTGTTGAATTTCTCTTCAATCGCCGCTATGGAATTCTGCGCGATATTTATGACTGCTTCGCGGAAAAGTTTCGGGTCGAGCAGGACACGCGGCGCGTTCTCGCAAAATTCAGTTTTCACTTCAATTTTTTTGCCGTTGAATTCAGGCGCGAAAAATTCTACGATTTTTTCCAAAAGCGAGTTCGGATTTACCAATTCCAAATTGGCTTTTACTGGCCGCACGGCGAAAAGGAAATTCACGACGATTTCATTTAAATTATCGATTTCCTCGTTCACGACATCGAGATATTTTTCCACGAATTTCTCATCAGGCAAAACGCCGTCGCCTTGACGCGCAGCATGAATCGCCTTCTGCAAAAGCTGGATATGAATGCTTATCGCGCCGAGGGGATTTTTTATTTCGTGGGCGACGCTCGCCGCAAGATTCGTGAGGCTCGAAAGGCTTTCCATTTGGCGCAGCAAAATTTCCTGGTTGCGCTTTTCCGTGATGTCGCGCACCAAAATCACCGAGCCTGAAAGCTCGCCTGAGCTTACGAAAGGACTTATCGCAATCGTCATAAACCGCACGGTGTCGCCGCTCGTCTTTACGCTGAATTCTCCGCTCACATTCGAAAGATTTTTTTCGTAGCAGTTTTTCAAAAATGACTCGATTTCAAAGTCGGCTATGTGTTCGAAAAGTTTCTTTCGACCGTCGCGGATTTCCTCCATACGCGTGGAAATCGGCAGCCGGCGTTCCGCGCCCTTGTTCGCGAAGAGCAGCCTGAAATTCTTGTCAACGATCACGATCCCCGTGGGAACCGAATCTATTATGGAAAGAAGCAAGTCGCGCTCGGCAGAAAGGTTAGAAAAAACGCGCTGGATTTGCGCGGAAGAAAGCTTGTCGAGCCTTTGCGAGACAGTCTTGTTGAACACCGACGTTCTTTGCATAAAAAACATTCTACAAGAAAAAATCGAAAATGTAAATACGGAAATCTTTTCAACAACTTGAAAGTTCCACTTGCAAATAGCCGAAAAGCGAATTTTCCGCCAAAGAAGTTTTCCTTATGCGATTTTCAATTGATTCGCGTGCCGTCTGTTCGTGCTCGCCACATTCCGCACCAATTCCTCGAACGCGCCTTGGATTCCCTGATTGTATGTGGAAACATTGTTGTAGCAATTCTGGACATGCTCTTTGCATTCGAGCGCGGCTTGAGTTCCCCCCGCGCTTTTTAAAGAAGCGCACAGCGAATGCAAAATCGCGTTCAAAAAAATCTTGAAGAGAATTCTCGGCTCGAATTTTCCGCACTTTTTTATCGTATCGGAGACATCGGGAATCTTTCCCGCGATGATTTCCGAAAGGAAATTCCTTGCGCATTGCGAAACCGCCTCGGGACTTACGGGCAAAAAAGTTTCAAGATAACTTTTTATGCCGCATTGCGCTCCGTCGTGAAAAACGCGGTCGATGATTTCCATGGACTGTTCCAAATTCCTCGAGGAAAAATTGTATGTGCGCACGCGCGAAAGAATCGTGGGCATGACGGCGTTTCGTGCGCTCGTAGTCAAAATGAAAAGCGTCGCTTCGGGCGGCTCTTCCAAAATTTTCAAAAGCGCGTTCCGCACGCCTTCTAGCATTCGCTCGGCGCGTTCAATGATGACGACCTTTTTTCCTTCTGCCGCCCCAATGTGCGCCCATTCGGAGAGGTTTCGGATTTGCAAAATCGGAATCGAATCGTACAGAAATTCGCCTTCGAGTTTTTGGCAAGCATCGGAAATTTTCTGCGTGACTTCTTCCACTTTTTTCGCTTCTGGAAGTTCGTGCTGGATATCGACTTCTTCCATCAGTTCGTCGATTTCGCTTGTAAGCGCGGCGATTTTTGAAAGCTTGTCGCTTCCCGCAAAAAGTATCGGATTGAAGCGCGACTCAAGTTTTCGAACCGCCCGCAAAAAAAGATAGCGTGTCGCGTTGACATGGCTGTCGCCGAGCGCGCATGAAGTGACGAACGATTTTTTCGCCGCCTGAATCTCAAGAGTGCAGTCGCGAGGTCCCAAAAGCATCAAGTTTTGGCTCACGAGCGCGCGATGCCTTTGGCACGAAGGACAGGAACAATTCCATTGCCCGAAAGCCCTCCCTTGCGAACGCGCCGTGCAGGAAATCACTCGCGCGGTTTCAAGAGCGGTCGTGAGTTTTCCCGAAGCCTCTTCGCCCGAAAACAAAATAGCGCGCGGAAGGCTTCCCGACTTTATGTCGTTTTCCAAAAGAGGAACCGCATTTTGAAACAAAACGTTTTCGTACATTTTAAAGACGCCCACTTCTCCCGAAATTCAAACAGGAATTCCCGAAATGAAATTTGAAACTGCGCTGCCGCTTCGAAGCGATTCGGAATTTATCGTGCCGTTCAGTTCCGACATCACGAAAAGGACAAGCACCACCAAAGCCGTTCCCTCCAAAAATCCCAAAATCAATCCGAGCGTCTTGTCGAGGCTTTTCAGAATCGGGCCGGAAAAAATCAGCTTGACGAGCATTTGAATCAACTTGATGATGATGAACGCCGCGATGAAAATCACGAAAAACGCCACGACTTTGGCGAGCGTAGCATTCATCGAAGCCGCGAAAACCGAGCCGAGCGCGTCGCAAAAACAGAACGCGAAAAAAAGCGAAAAAATCAATGTTCCGATTCCGAAAACTTCGTTGATGAAACCGCGCACGAATCCGCGAACCGCGAAAATCAAAAGCAGCGCGAAAAATATGCAGTCCAAAATGTTCATTGCTTTCCTCCGTCAAAATTTTCCGCGAAAAGAATTCCCGCAATTTTTTCGACAGGCTTTTCGCTTCCCGTGATTTTTTTGCAAGCGGAAGAAAATTCCTCGCGGACATTTTTTTGCAAAAGGCGCGAAAGCGCGTCGCGCAATTTCTGCGAAGAAGCGTCCGCCTTCCTGATCACAATCGCCGCTCCTTGACGCGCAAAGAATTCGGCGTTGTCCACTTGGTCGCCGCGCGTTCCCTCGCCTTCGAGTGGAAGCAAAACCATCGGCTTTGCCAAAACCGCCGCCTCCCAAATCGAATTCGCGCCGGAGCGAGAAAGCGCCACGTCCGCCAGCGCGAAAACATGCGGCATTTCCTCATATATAAACGCGAACGGATGATAGTTTTTCTTTACGGCGGTGCTTGCATTTTGAGAAATTCCAGTTTCATTTTTTTGCCCAGTCTGATGCACCACGACAAAATTCTCGCAAAGCCATTCAAGGTTTTCCGCGACAAGCTCGTTGATTTGCGCCGCCCCGAGCGAGCCGCCCGTCACAAGCAGGACCGGCTTTTCATTTTCAAGGCGAGCCGGCTTTTCGTTTTCAAGCCGCGCAGACTTCCCCTCCCCTAGCTCATTCACTTTTTCTTCCAAGTAATTTTCGCTTTCAAGATTTTCGAGCGCGCTTCCAAAAATAAATTTTCTTCCGATTTCAGGATCCGCATCGTAAAAAACTTCGCGCACAGGATTTCCAGTGACGACGAGTTTTCTTTGTGCCGTACTTGAAAAATATTTTTTCGTCTCTTCGTAAGAAAGAAAAATTTCATTCGCAAATCGCGAGTTGATTTTCGTCGCAAGCCCCGGCGTGAAGTCGCATTCGTGCGTGTAAACTTTTATTCCCAAAATCCGCGCGGCAAGGCAAGGCGGCACGCTCACGAATCCGCCTTTTGAAAAAAGAAACGCCGGACGCTCTTTTAGCAAAATGAAAAACGCGGCGAAAAATCCAAATCCGATTTTGAAAATGTCAATGAAATTTTTTATGGAAAAATAACGACGCAATTTTCCGCTCGGGATTCCGTAGAAAGCGTCTATTATATTTTTTGAATTTTCGCCCGCAGAGTACGATTTTTTTTCTGGCGATTTTTTTTCATTTGAATTTCGTTCGCCAAGATTTTCCCCTGAAAACATTTCTCCAGATTTTTCTTCCGCCGAAAACCTTCCTTCGCAACCTGAAAAACTTCGCGCGTTTTTCACGATTTTTCTGTCCATCTTCCCGAGCGAGCCGAGCCAAACAATCCGAACGCTTTGTCCTCGGGCGGCGAATTTCTTGCCAAGCAAGTCTGCCACGGCAAGACCAGGATAAATGTGTCCGCCCGTGCCGCCGCCTGTAAAAGCAACGACATTTTCATTTTTCATGGCGATATTTTTCCAAGATTTGAACGAGGTCGTCGCGCTTGAAAAGTTTCGCGTAAGCGTACGCGCTCATTCCCAACGCGTCCGCATTGTCAGGATTCGCGCCCGCCTGCGCCAAAAGCTCCACCATCTTCGCATTGCCCTCGCCCACCGCAAGCACGAGCGCGCTCTGTCCGTCCGTGGAAGTGAAATCCAAATTCACGCCTTTTTCCACGAGGATTTTCGCAAGTTCCAAATTCTTCTTCCAAACGCAATCCATCAGCGCGGAATATCCGCGATCCCTTGAAACCGCGTCCAAGTCGATTTCGTGCTCCAAAATCCATTTCACTTCGTCCACTTGCTCGGCGCGAATCGCCACATTGAGCATCGGCGTTCCAAGCGAAGTGCGCTCGTTCAGCGACATTCCCGCATCGATGTAAGTCCGCACGATTTCGCGATTGTCCTTTTCCACATGAATCGCAAGTGAATCCGGCGTAAACGGATTTCCGCTGTCAAAAAGTTTTTTCCATGCGCGTCTTCGCACGTCTTCCGCGACGATTTTTCCGATGTTTTCCCTGATGAAAGAATCGAATTCCTCGAAAGAGTCGAACCGGCATAAATTCTTAAAGCCTTCCGAATTCTTTATCGCGCCGGTTTTCAAAGCGTAGACGCAAATTCCCTGCCCGAGCGCGAAGCCCAGCGTGAACGAAAAATTCTTGCCGAGCGAATTTTTGTCCAAAATCGCGCAATGCGTAATCCCATCCAATTTCGAGGGAACCGCATCCAACAGCACGGGCGAATTTTCCGAAAGCAAAAACGCGCTCGACGATATTTTATTTTCTGCGAGAAAATCAGCGAGAGAATCCTTTTGCGCCGAATTTTCCGCGCCGTAAATTATTAGGAAATTCATTCTTCTATCTTAATGAAAACGCGAATTCCTTGCAAGCGTTTTTCCAGAATTTTTTTGCAAAAAAAAGTCCGGATTTTTTCTTTTGCAAAAAATCGAATTTCCCCTTTACACAAAAACAAATTTATGTTAAAATAATTCTACCAAAATATTATTCGGAGGCTTGAATGAAACTGAAAAAAATCATATTGGCGCTCGCGCTTGCCGCCGTGGCTTTTTCGCCGCTTTTCGCGCAGGAAAAAAAAGGCGGGCACAGAAAGTCTGAACTCTCATATTACAGTGCGCCAATTTATAAAATTTTGGATTCCAGCAAGGCGTATGTCGTGATTTACGGAAAGGCGCACAACAAGATGGGCACGGTTACGATTCCGAAAGATTGGGCAAGGAATCGCCCCGGCGAAGTCAAAAAACTTACGGTAAGAGGGCTTCCCACGAAACTAAATCCTTACATTACAGTCGTAAAGCGCAGCGGGGAATTTGAAAAAGTTCTTCTCACCGTTCCGTCAAACCATAACAACCATCTTTGGGGGCGCGCCAACGAAACCAAGGTCGAAGACGTGAGCGGTCTTGAATCCATAGAACTTGACATTTAGTTCGACAAAATGAAGATTCTCACTCAGGAACAGATTTCCGCCTACGAGGAATTTTTGCGCTCTCACGACAATTTTATCGTGACAGGGCACAAAGATCCTGACGGCGATTGCATTTCAAGCATTTTGGTCGTCTCGGAAATCTTGAAATTCCTGAAAAAAGATTTCATTCTCTTGTGCGCAGGTCCTTTCAAGCGCGCGGAAATCCGCCGATACGAAAGTTTGTTTTCCGATTCGCTTCCTTTTATCGACAAGGAGGAAAAGGCGAAGACAGGGCTTCTCATCGTGGATTGCTCGGAGCTCTCTCGGATGGGCGACATAGGGCAAGAACTAAAAGGATTTGACACATTCATTGTAGATCATCACAAGACGAGCGAAGGAAACGCGCTTGACAACGACGCTCAAAGCATAATAGACTCATCAAGCCCTGCCGCCGTGTGCCTGATGCAGATGCTCTATGAGGGAATAGTCGGAAAGCCAGACAAACGAATGGCGGAGACAATGTTTTTCGGGCTTTCTACGGACACGGGATTTTTCAAATTTCTCCACCAGAACAGCGCGGAAGTTTTCGAACTCGCGGCGCGCCTTGTACGCGCGGGCGCGGATCCAGGGAAAATCTACGAGGAAATTTCAGGCGGAAAGCCGTGGAGCACGCGCAAACTTCTTGGAATCCTTTTGAGCCGCGCGGAATTGCATTGCGGCGGAAAGTTCGCGCTCACCTACGAAACGATGGAAGACACGAGACTTTATGGCCAGGAAGGACGAGACAGCGACATGCTCTATTCTGCCCTTTTGAGCGCGGATGGCGTAGAGGCGGTTGCTTTCTTGAGGCAGGAAACGAGCGCGTCTTGCACGGGCGGATTTCGCAGCCGTGGAGAAATAGACGTAAGCGCGGTCGCTTCGAAATTTGGCGGTGGCGGACACAAAAACGCCAGCGGAATGAGCGTTGACGGAAAACTGGACACTCTTATTCCGCAGGTAATAAAAGAATTCTCGAAAATTTTTAGCTGATCCGAAACAGATTCATCGATTTGAGCTTCCAAGTTTTCCTTTCATTTCGAGGTTTTTAGCGCACCTCAAATATGAGGATATGCTGTGTGTCTTTATGTCCAATATTTTTGCGATGGCGGAATTCTCTGGCGTAATCTTGCGGCTTCGTTTTATTATCGAATTTTTCTTTTTCCAAGATGCAAGCTGGTATTCCAACTTTCGCTTGACCGCTTGATATCCAATGCTATTTTCGTCCATGCGGGAAAGTTCGTCTCGATATTTGCAGACGAAAAACCAAGCGTTGTCGCGCCGCTTTTCCAAGTCTTCTTGCTTTGAGCTCTTTTCTAAAAGCGTTCCCTTCAAGTCCTGAACCTTTCTCTCAAGCTCGCCGCGCGGACATTCGCAGAGTTGACTCAATTTGTCGATGTGGCTTTCTTCAAGATACCATGCACATTTCAGCGCGAGCACCATCGCCAAACGTTTTTCGCGCGTTTTGGCATCGACATGGGAATTTCCGCGTCTTGACTTGAATATGTCCTTTACTTCTACGCGCCGTCTCCCTGAAGGCTCTTCATCGCCGAATATTCTCCTTTCGATGTCCGACGGAGAGGCCACCGAAAGGAGCGATTTTTCGCAAGACTTTTCGTAGATGTCCTTGATGTCTGGACTCATCACGCGGGCGGCGATATCTTTAGCCCTCCTTTTCCTGTACCACGACATTTTCAAGCCCGCCATCGAATGATAAAGATACAAGCCGAACTGACCGATTTTCTCATCGTGACGCAAAATCATCTTTTCGAAATGCGGAAGGCAGTCAATCAAAAAATCGCTTCGATCGTCTTCATCCATATCCTTGATCAAAAAGCATGCGGGATTCGTGTAGGCGATTCTCATAACCGACATGACCGCTTCTTTTATGGAAAGGGAACCGTCCAAAACCTTCTGAGGAATGGAATTCAATTTGTTCAAGCACATAGAAAACTCCTGATTTTTTTGATGGAATTTTCTGTAGCAAGAACTATGCCAAGTTATAAGAATTCAAGATTTTTATTATCGCGCGGGTCGCCTTTCCCCTGTGGGAAATAGAATTTTTCTCTTCAGAGGAAAGTTCTGCCACGGTCCGTCCGCCTTCATACGGAATCTCCACTATCGGATCATAGCCAAAGCCGCCTTTTCCGCGTGCGCTTTCCATGCTTTCTACGAGCGCGCCTTCCATCGTTTCCTGCGCGATGAAAAACCGATCGGGAGAAAAAAGGAGCGCCATCGAGCACACATAGCGGCACGATCGCGCACCGTTTGGAAAGGATGACGTATCCATGCCACTGTCTATGGCGGCGGAAGTCTGCCTTATCAAAAGCCGATTTTGCTCATCTTGGGAAATTTTCTTTCCGTCGGGGCGGCCGCGCATGAAGTCAGGTCCTGCATAGCGCGAAGAATATATTCCAGGCGCGCCTCGCAAAGCGTCGATGCAAAGTCCAGAGTCGTCCGCTATCACTGGAGCGCGCACCTTTTTCCACAAGTCGAGCGCCTTAATCATGGAATTTTCGTAAAAAGTGCTTCCGCTTTCCTCCGGATTGAATTCAATTCCTTCGTCGCTCGGAATGACTATTTCGCATCCCCGCAAGATTTCCTCGAATTCGCGCTTCTTTCCGGCATTTCCAGTCGCCAAATAAATTTTCATATCAAGATTTTAACATTTCTTTCAGGAATTTTCAAGTTTTTTCAAAAAAAATAAAAAAATTCGCGAAAAAATCAGAAAAAAACGCTAAAGTTTTTCCGCGATGCGTCCGAAAATAGTAAGTGAGGAGTTATGAAGGGTAAAGCTCCGTCGGAGTTGACTTCAAACGATTCAGTATAAAAATGTGTGGATGTAGCCTTGTTATGCTGAAGCACATTTTTATATTTCGGGCAAAAAGGATTTTGCCTTGAGTCGGCGCGGAATTTTCGCGGCGGCGTTCATATTTCCAAGGAGGAAATACTATGGTTATCAACCACAACATGTCGGCATTGTATGCCAATCGTCAATTGGGCGTAACGGGCCTCGATCTTTCCAAAGATATGGAAAAGCTCTCTTCAGGCATGAAAATCAACCGCGCGGGCGACGACGCTTCGGGACTCGCTGTTTCTGAAAAGATGCGCGCCCAGATCCGCGGCTTGAACCAAGCCAGCCAGAACGCGCAGAACGGAATCAGCTTCATTCAGACGACCGAAGGTTACTTGCAGGAAACCACTGACATCATGCAGCGCATCAGGCAACTCGCCGTGCAGTCTTCAAACGGAATTTACTCCGATGAGGACAGAATGCAGATTCAGGTGGAAGTGAGCGCGCTCGTCTCTGAAGTCGACCGCATCGCAAGTTCGGCTCAGTTCAACGGCATGAACATGCTCACGGGACGCTTCGCGCAAGCCATGGGCGAAAATGTCGTTACAGGCTCAATGTGGTTCCACATCGGCGCGAACATGGATCAGCGCATGCAGGTGTACATCGGAACCATGACGGCGGAAGCGCTCGGAGTGCGAATGCTTGGAACAGGAGAAAAGATTTCTCTTCAAACTCCGGAAGATTCGAACCGCGCCATTGGCACGATTGACGCCGCTCTTGTCAAAATCAACAAGCAGCGCGCCGACCTCGGTGCGTACCAAAACCGAATGGAGTATGCCGTCAAAGGTTTGGACATCTCCGCTGAAAATCTCCAGGCCGCCGAAAGCCGCATCCGCGACACGGACATGGCGAGCCAGATGGTCGAATTCACGAAGAACACCATCCTTCAGCAGGCCGGCACCGCGATGCTCGCTCAGGCAAACTCGCAGAGCCAAAACGTGCTCTCTTTGCTGAGATAAGCATTTGGATTGGAATTTTAGGGAAAGGGATGGACGGCAAGATTTTTGGAAGACTCCGAAATCTCAAAGCCGCCTTTCCCGACTCGACTTCCAATCCTAATCTTGTCAAAAAAACGAAAAAAAAGCGGCTTTTGTTGCTCCAACCCCTTTACAAATTCGAAAAATCCGCTTATACTGTTTGAAGGCGATTTTAATTGTTCTTTGACAAAAATGGCTTTCCATGTGCCTCTGACGCAGGAAAAAGCGTTTTAGATTTTTCTAGAATGCTTTTTCCTGCCGGAGACAGTCGAACAAAACTCTCGGACGAGGGCGCAAAAATCGTTCGGGCGCGCGGCGACCGTCTCGCTCAGAGGCGGGAAGCATCGCATGAGGCGGTGCATTTCCATAACATGGAGGGCTAAAAAATGATTATTAACCACAACATGAGCGCTTTGTATGCCGACCGCACACTTGGAGTATCCAATGACGCGCTGATGGGAAACATCGAAAAGCTCAGTTCTGGCGAGAGAATCAACCGCGCGGGCGACGACGCTTCGGGACTTGCAGTTTCCGAAAAGATGCGCGCCCAAATCCGCGGTTTGAATCAGGCGAACAGGAACATCCAAAACGGAGTTTCGTTCATCCAGACCACCGAAGGATATTTGCAGGAAACTACAGACATTCTTCAGCGCGTGCGTGAACTCGCAGTGCAGTCTGCCAACGGAATTTATTCCGACGAAGACCGCATGCAGATTCAGGTAGAAGTATCACAGCTTGTATCTGAAGTAGACCGCATCGCGAGCCAGGCTCAGTTCAACGGCATGTCTCTTCTTACGGGACGATTCGCCGAGGGCGGAGACACTGACGGAATTTTGTTCCAAATCGGAGCAAACATGGATCAGAATGTCCGCGCCTATGTAGGCAATATGTCTGCCGAAGCCCTTGGTCTCAAAGGAAGCCAAGGAAATGAAGAGCAAATCAACATCGCGTCCGCCGACCAGGCGAATGCGGCGATCGGCACAGTTGACGAAGCACTCAAAAACATTGCGAAGCAGCGCGCGGATCTTGGCGCGTACCAGAACCGCTTTGAAATGGCATCGAATGGAATCGCAATTGCCGCCGAAAACCTTCAGGCTTCAGAGTCTCGAATTCGCGACACGGACATGGCGGCCGAAATCGTCGAGTACACAAAGAACCAGATTCTCACACAGTCTGGAACCGCGATGCTCGCACAGGCAAACGCGCAATCTCAGAACGTTCTCGCGCTCTTGAGATAGGACTAAATCCGAAGAGATCGCTGGATGTCGTCTTTTCGGACGAACGGAGGAAGGGAAGGTGCGCCCCTTCCTTTCCTCCAAACTTTCGGGCTTGCAAAGCAGGCCCGTCGAGTGGAAAAATGCTGCGCATTTTTTCGCAACTTACAAGGAGGAACACCTATGAACGTAAACGGCATAGGTCAGTCTTTGGCAATGGATGGCCAGAAGCACTACAGTTCCGTCCAACTCAGCAAGGCTGATACAGGAAGTGTAGAACAGCGGCTCAACATCGCGAACGGCGCAAAGGTCGTTCAAAATATCGAGCAAACCATGGCTCAGGCCCAAGCCAGCACCCAACAGCTCCAGAGACTGTCGGATCAAGTGATGGGACGAAAGCTTCAGTTTTCAGTGAATGAAGAACTGGGCAGCGTCGTAGTCAGGGTGGTGGATTCTTCCACAAACAAAGTGGTAAAGGAAATTCCATCCGAGGATATGCAGCGGATAAAAATCAACATGCGAAAGACCATGGGTCTTTTGTTTGACCAAATGATTTAAGATTGGGTGGGAGGCATATCGTCTTTTAAGGTCATCAGGGATTTATGGCAGGCGTAAACATACCTGGGGTCAGCGACAAGTACAAGACCAACGATCTCGTAGAAGGTCTGATGAAGGTAGAACGTATTCCGCTTACAAGGGAGCAGGATACGCTTGAATCGTACAAAACGCAGCAAAGCGCGTGGCGAGACATCAATCAGAAAATGTCATCCCTGCGAGACAGCGTAAAGTCACTTTATTCGTTTGACAACCCATTCAACAACAAACTGGCCTCGTCAAGCGATGAATTCGCCATAACTGCGGACGCAGGAAAGGATGCGCCCTACTCTTCTTTTAAAATAGACGTCATCACTCCGGCGACGGCCGACAGGTTTCTTTCAAAGGAAATCGAAAAAGGCGAAACAGTTCCGGAAGGCACATATACATTCAAAATCGGGGAAAGCAAAGTTTCATTCAAATGGCGAGGAGGAAAAGTCGAAGATTTCATAACCTCGCTCAACAAGCGCGGCGCGGACGTTCTCAAGGCGTCTCTTATCGGCGTAAACAAAGGAAAAAAAGCCCTTTTATTGGAATCTCTCAAAACAGGCGCGGAAAACAGAATAGCATTTGAAGATTCCGCTTTGGATTTTGCCATCGAAAAGCAGATGATAAGGAAAGCCGCTTCCGATTCTACCTCATTCGGAACGAGCATGTCTGAAATTTCCGCGCCGAACAATTCAAGGGAAGCCGCGGCGGAAAGCATGCCGCCTTTGGGCACGACCACAGTAAGGGTCGTCCAAAACGGAATCAATATCGGTCCAAGAGGAGGAGCGGTAATCGCGCTACCCCGCTCCGTCGCCGAAAACGAGAATTCTCAAATCGAATTCAATTTGCGTGCGAAAAAAGTGCCGGACATCACTTCGGCGATAAACGCCTCTCGCGGAAGACCCGAAATTCCGGACGCGGGCGGAGTCACGTTCAAAGGAATCAGCGTTTACAATGAGAAATCCGATACTGGAATCGCGCCGAGCCAAGCCAAAGAAATGCCGCCTTTGGAAGAGATTCGCGACGATTCTGTTTTGTACGCGATGGATTCAAGCGGATTTGAAAAAGAAATTCCCGTGGAAAAAGTCCTTTGGAATTTCGGCGACGACGGAGTGAAGGTAACACTCGACGCGAAGGAATTTCCCGATACAAGCGCGATTGTCATAAGAAACCGCAACACGGGAATCGAGCTGAACTTGAGCGGAATGTCGGCATTTGACGCTTCCAAGTCTTTGGGATACGAGCCTTTGCATGCGGTGAGCCAAGCCGGAGACGCGGTGATAAAATACGAGGGAATAACAATCTCGCGCCCGAACAACACGATAGACGACATTGTTCCGGGCGTTACGCTTCATGTAAACGAAAAGACGGAACGGACCGCGACGATTTCAATCAATCCCGACACGGAAAGCGCGAAAAACGCTTTGATAAATTTCGTGGGAAAATACAATCAGACTGTCGCTGAACTCAACGTGCTTTCGCAAAACAAGCCTGAAATAATCCAAGAGCTGGACTATTTGAGCGCGGACGAGCGCGAAGGATACGAAAAAAAACTCGGGCTTTTTTTCAACGATTTCACGCTTTCGAGCGCGAAGGGCACGATGCAGCAGATTGTCGCGGCGCGCTACAATTTCGATGACAATGCCGCTATCACGATGCTTTCGCAAATCGGAATAAGCACGAACGCGACGAATTTTTCCGGCTACAATCCGGGCAAAATGCGCGGATATCTTGAAATTGACGAAAAGAAACTCGATGAAAATTTGCGCGACAACCTTGACGACATAAAAAAGATTTTCGGCTACGACACCGACGGAGACTTGATTGTCGACAGCGGAATCGGATATTTGATAGACAAGCATTTGACAAGCTATGTCCAGAGCGGCGGAATTCTCGCGACAAAGACAAGTTTGCTCGACAGGCAAATCGACGCTTCGCAGAAAAAAATCGCGAGGCTGGAAACGCAGCTCGACAAAAAAGAGGCGGACTTGCGCTATAAATACGGACAAATGGAAGGCGCGTTGAACAGCCTTGAAAGCCAGCAAAACGCGATTTCCAATTTCGGCAAGCAACAAAGCGGAAACAAGTAGCGTAAAGCCGTTGACAAAATAAAAGGAGGCATGACAAAAGCAGTGCACAAATGGCGCGGCACTTTTGTCATTTCAAGTTTGCTTTGCGAACTTGAAATTTTGCTCTTGACTTTTTTTATTAGGAGGAAACATGCATTTTTTTGTAAACGGACAGGAAATCGACATAACGCTCGAAGGCGAAAAGACCGTGGGAGAAGTGCTGCGCTCTTTTGAAGAGACGGCGGCGGAAAACAAATGCGCCACGATAGGAATAAAGATTGACGGAAAGGAAATCAGCGCGGATGAATTCGACGATGCCGCCGCGCAGGATTTGAAGGACGAAACACTGGTCGAACTTACGACAGTTTCCGAGGAAGCGGTTGCAGAGGCGTTCAAGGATTCCGCGGCGGAAATAAGCGCGACCGCAGACAATTTGCTGGAACTTCCCGCGCTTTTTCAAAGCGGAAGCGATTCCAAGGCGAAAGCCTCGATTGCCCGGCTCGCGGACGCATTGGACAAATTCTGCCATGTCACGGCTGTATCCGCGCTTTTCCCCGAAAAGTTCGGAAAAATCAGCGTGGAGGGAAAAAGCCTTTCGGAGTTTTTCGCGGATTTCATGCCGATTTTCAACGACTTGAACGGCGCGATGGAAAACGGCGACACGGTGCTTTTGGGCGATCTTGCCGAATACGAAATCAGCCCGAGGCTTAAAGCACTTGCGGATGCCGTAAGGGAACTGTAATATGGGCGGCTCACCTTTGGCGGCGAGGCAAACGGCGATTCAATATGTGGTCATATTGATTGCCATTGCCGTAATCGCGATTTTGCTTTTAATCTGGTTTTTGACGCTCCTCCTAAAGAAATACCTGAGTTCCCCCAAATATGTCGAGGCGCAAAAAAACCGCGCGACGACTTTGCCCGACGTTCAGGCTTTGGCGAAAAAGATAAACCTGACTCGCCCTGAAGCGAACTTGCTTTTCAAAATTTGCAGCGCGACGAAAATCCGGAACATTTATTACAGTTGGTCGAATCCGGAGGAAATCGACAATTTGTTCAAACGCGAATTTGAAAGGATGAAAAACGATGGCGACGGTTCGGAAGAAGAGATGCTCGCATTTTTCAAGCTTCGCGCCCACTTGGACAAGATTCTCTCCGTAAAGAGGACAATTTCCTCGTCGCACAATATACCGGTCGGAGAGACTTTGATTTTTGAAAGTCCTCTGGGAAACCAATACGAGTTCAAAATACTCAAAAACGAAAAGGAGGACTTGACCCTCTCCGTACCGAAAGATTTTGAAAAGTCAGAATTCTGTCCGAAACCTCTAGAAAAATTCGACATGAAATATTTTCCCCATCAAAGCAACAAGTATTCGCTTACGACAAGGTTGATTCGCTTTCAATCCGGGAACGGCGGCACCAGGGAAATGGTCATCCAGCACATGAGCGCACTTTCCATGCAAAACATGAGGGAATACAAAAGGGCGAACGTAGGCGTGGACTGCATTTTCAGCGCGGTAAAAGAAGTCAAGGGAAAGAACGGAGATACGAAGTACAGGCCAAAGGAAAACAGATACAGGGGGTGGCTCGTGGACATTTCGGCGAGCGGCTGTATGATTATAACGAAACTGCCCATAAGCCGCAACCAAAAGATATGGATGGAAATGAAGCTTTCGGGATATGAGAAAATCGAATGCTGCGGACTGATTGTAAGCGTCGGCAAAAAGAAAGGCTTGTACGCGCTGCACATTTCTTTCCTTGACATTTCGGGAAAACAGCGAAACGAAATCTTTTCTTATGTATACAATTATGTATAAGGCACTTGATTTTTTTTTCGAGGTGTGCTATAATATCGGGAACTTGATGTTTTCGGCGGTGCTTAATTTTAAAGAACGTTTGCACTTGTCCGCAACGCAACGAGTTGCAAACGCGAACGAATTAAGCATCCTCGGAAGTTGAAACTTCCTGCGGTGCTTAATTTTAAGGAACATCAAATTTTGGTTTAGCTTATGACTGTACTTGAACTAAAGAATGTCGAGCGAGAGCCTGGCGCGATTTATTACATAAGACGCTACAAGGCCGTCGCTTCGCTCAAACTGCCCACCGAGATCGTGGATTCGGAAATCGAATTCTGCATTGAGATGGGACCGTTTGGGAACAAGGAAATTGACATCAGTCTCTTAAATCAGCCGAATTATCCGGCTTTGCCGATCACTCAGGCTCTAAAGGAATTCATTTTAAAGCTTGATGACAACGGAACTTTGCCGATATGAATTTCCGCACAATTTCGGCGGAAGAAACCGTCGCGCTCGGGGAAAGGCTCGGCGCGTTTTTGCATCCAGGCGATGTCATCGCGCTTGAGGGAAATCTTGCCGCCGGAAAAACCACGATCACAAAGGGAATCGCGCGCTCTCTCGGCGTGAGCGAAACAATCACAAGCCCCACTTTCTGCCTCGTTTCTGAATATGCGGGGAAAATGCCTCTTTATCATTTCGACGTGTACCGCTTGCAAGGCGCGGATGACTTCGCAAATTTGGGCGCGGACGAAATGCTTTATGGAAACGGAGTCTGCGTCATCGAGTGGAGCGAAAAAATCATGGAAGAACTGCCGTCGCGGACGATAAAAATAAAGATTGAAAGCGATTCAAGCGAAACGGAAAATTCCGCGCTTTCATCGCGAAAAATCGTCGTGGAAAATTGGCCTTACGAAAATTTCGGAGACGAAAAATGAACGCGTTCGCGCTGGACACTTCAATTTCAAGAATAACCGTGGCGGCGAAAAAAGACGCAAACTTGGTTTCGCTCACGCTAGACATCGGCATGAGACAAAGCGAAAAGCTTCTGCCCGCAATCGACTATGTTTTGGCGCAGACGGAAATCGAGCCGAGCGAATTGGACTACACGGCATTGTGCTCAGGACCAGGCTCTTTTACGGGACTGAGGCTTGGATTTGCCGCGCTAAAGGCAATAGAAGCCGCGCATGAAATTCCGATTTACGCCGTGAACTCGCTCGACTGTTACGCCGCGCCTTTCAAAGATTTCAGCGGAATGGTGCTTTCCGTAATCGACGCTCGGAAAGACAAATTTTTCGCGAAAGCTTTTTTCGGCGGAAAAGAAGCAATATCCTGCGACGATTTTGAACTTGAGGATTTGGCGCGAAGGCTGGAAGAAATTTTTGAAAACAAATCCGATGAAAATTTGCGAGAAGAAATTTTTGTCGCAGGAGAAGCAGAAGCCTTTTTGGCGGCATGCGCGAGAAGAAATTTCCTGCAAGGAAAAAAATTGATTTGCGCGAAAGGCGGCGTGGCGAATTTGAAAAGCGTTTTCGATTTGGCGGAAGAAAAAATCGCGCACGGAGAGCCGCCCATTGCAGAATACGAAGGCCCGCAATATTTTCGAGCGAGCGAAGCCGAAAGGACAATTAAAAGTTAACAAGCAACCGCAGGTTGCGACTGAACAGTGAATAATTAGACGCAGATCAAAAAAGATGGAACACAGGGGCAAAAAAATCTGCGAATTGCAATTCCGTCATTTTGTATGGATGGTTTCATACCTCGGCAAGCCAATCGCCGCAATTTCCTACGCCCAAAAGTTTTCTCGCCGCTTTTTTGCGAACAAATTCCACGTTGCGAAATAGATTCCCGCATCAAGCGCGGGAATGACAGCTTGCTTCGCAACCACGAGTTTTCTTTCGAAAACTCGCCCAACTGGGTTGATGATATTTTTTTCTACGCGCCATCAAACTTTCAAAAGCTTTTTCAGGCGATCGATGTTTTCCGCGCTCGGAATTTCTGCGGCGGACTTGTTTTCGTTCTTTATTGCGTTGAAAACTTCCTGGCGGAAAACTTTCACATCCTTGGGCGCTTCCACTCCGATTTTCACTTGGTCGCCGCGCACTTCGATTATCGTGATTGTGATTTCGTCGCCGATTTTAATTTTCTCGTCGGTTTTCCTTGAAAGAATCAGCATCAGTTTTCCTCACTTTTCGGCAATGAAAAAAGTTTCAACTTTTGAATTGCCGAAAACGCGATTTTGCAACGAGGTGAAAAATCGCAATGAATGCGAATTCGCCAGGCGAATTCGAGTTAAAATTGACGGCGAAATTTTAAGCCTCAATTTTAACATCCTCACTTTTTGTGAAGGAGGATTTTTCTTCGTTCGCCTTCAACGCTTTGAGCACGTCAAACTTCGTGCTCCATTTGCTGTCGTTAAGCACGACTTGCATGCACTTTTTGTTCGTGTGGTTTATTACGAGCGGACCTTGCAAATTCACCGTTATCGGCGAGTTGTCGGGCGGAATTGTCACGACAACCATGACATGAACTTGCGCCGGCGAAGATATTTCAATTTTGGAAAGAGCCTTGTCATCGATGTCAAGCTCGTAGTCTGGCGCGACGACGAAAGGATCGACAATGAGAAACGCGAGGCTTTCTTCTTCGAGCGACTGCATCCACATAAAAGGCGGATACTCGCTTTCTAAAATTGCGTAGTTCTTGTATTCCTCGAATCCGAAAAGTCCTTCCGGAAATTCCAAAAGGCCTTCCTTTTCCACTTGAACTGTCGTTCCCAATTTTGTCTTGACATCCATTTTTTTCTCCAACGGAATTAGGTAATAAGTAACAGGTAACAAGTAATGGAGACGAATATCTTGTTTTCAAAACGACACCTATATTACCTACTACCTATTCCCTATTACTTATCTTTATCGCATATAATTCAAAAGCGTGCTCGAGTACATTTTGCCCGCCACGGAAAGCGAAGCCTGATGAACGTAGTCTAGCATCTTCATATCCGTCACAGCCTTGGTGAAGTCGAGGTCGCCTTCAGTGGAAATCATTTTCGCGACGTTGAGCGCGGTCTGTGAATTGCGAGTGACATTGAGCATAGCGCGCTCATAGTTCGAGCCGTTTTCGGAAAGCCGCGTAACCAAATTGGAAACTCCCGCATCGAGCGAACCGAGCACGCGTCCGCCTATGGCATCGTAGTCGCCTCGAAGCATCGCGTCTCGCAAAGCGATCACGCTGTCGAAAAGAGAGCCGCCTGAAACCCGCGCACTGTTTGCCGCGTTATAAGGAGGACGCTGCTCCGCGCCGCTTATCACTCCCAAATCCGTGAGGACTGTTCCCTGCACGTCCGAAAGCCAAAGCTGCCTTGCGTCCGTCGTCTGAAGATGAATTCCTCGAGTGAGAGGGTCGAGGCTCGCCTTTACCGCCGCGTCGGAATTGTTGATTTTGGAAATCAGAGCGTAAACATTGTCGCCGCGCGAAATCGCAATTTCCTTTCCGTCTACGGAAACAACAGCGTCTTCCTGCGCCTGCCATTGCGTCGCGTCGCGCCCGCTCGTCAACATCTGCGCTTCCGCCCAAAACGTGCGGTTTCCAGAATTGTTCACATCAAGATATTGCCCTTCGTCCACTTCCACATTGTTCGTGCCGACATTTCCGTTGTAGACTACCTGCGCGATCATCGGGATACCTGAGCCTTCGACGTTTCCCATTTCCACTTCAAACGCCGTCGCCTTCGTGTTCGTGCCGGCAAAGAGCGCGTTTCCGTCTTGGTCAACCGCGTTGGCGTTTTGAATTATCTCGCGCAAAAGCTGATCCACTTCGCCCGCCATATTTTTGAGATCTTCGGCGGTGTAAGTGCCGTGCGCCCCCTGAACGGCAAGTTCGCGAATCCGCTGCATAATTTGGAGAGAATCATTTATGTAGCCCTCGCGAACCGTAAAGCGTTCGGTCAGCGTTTGCGCGTTCGCCTCAAACTGCTTCACGCGCCCTTCGAACGACTGGTATCGCACCAAGTGTCCGGCGGCAATCGGATCGTCGCGCAATTCCTGGATGCGGCGCTGGCTACCGAGCTGATTGTTCGCCTTGTTCAGCTTGAATTCCTGAAGACGAAGCCGCGACTGAACATCAGTGTCATTCATTCCAGAACTGATTCTTCTCATATTCTACTCCTCAAAAATCAAAAATGCAAAGTTTCAACAAAGTTGAAACAAAAAGAAAATTTTTATTTCAACTGGCATTATTTTTCATCAAACGCCGAGCCGATTTATGACGGTATCTATGAGCGAGTCGAACACGCTGATGAATTTGGCGGCGGCATTGTAGCCGTGCTGAAATTTCATAATGTCGGCAAGCTCCTCGTCGATGTTCACTCCGCTGATGGAATCGCGCAAGCCGCGCAAATCGTCCATCACCGCGTTTTGACTGAGCATGTTCGTCTCCGCCTGCTCGCCCTTAAGTCCGACGTTCGTAACCGTGTCGGCAAAATAGTCGTCGAGCGTGCGCTCGCGGCCAATCATCACTTTACTGTTGCGAATCGAAGCGATTTCCGTGGCGGCGCGTCCGTCTCCGTTCAGCGCGCGGCCTGTGTGGTCGGCATAGGCGGAAGCCACGCTCATCACGTCGTTCCGAATCGCGGCGTTGATTTCAAGGTAAGTCGAAGGATTCGTATAAGGCGCTACGGCGAATTGCGCGCGCGCGCCCTCCCCGTCCATTCCGCGAAGCGAGTTCACCGCGTTCGCCGCTCCGAAGTCATACGCATTTTCCGCTCCAGTTCCGCTCAAGATTCCAGAATACCCGGCGAGGAAATATCCAGAGTCTTCGACATGGCGAATCACAAAATCGGGATTTTCGATTTCCTGCGCGGCCGTAGCCTTGAGCACCAAGTTGTTGTTGCGGTCAAGATAAGCCTTCACTTCGCCGTTCGAATCGTTTATGCGGTTGATGACATCTTCCACGCGGTCGGTCGGATAATACGGCACTTGCACGTTGCCCGTGTGTCCTGAAAGCGTCATCACGCCAGCAATTCCAATCTGCTCCTGCGCGTCGAGTGAATTCGTTCCTGTAAAGCGGAAAGCGTAAGTCCTGTCCTCGATGCCGTCGCCATCGGAATCGTAGTTGCCGTTTGTGTTTTCAACGAATGGACGCTGCACGAAAAAGTCAAGCCCTGTAGTGTTGTTCGCGCCCACAGAATTTCGATGCACGTCGTTCACCAAGTCCGCGAAATTCATCGTCATCGTGTTGAGCGACTGGATTTCGTTTCGAACGTCCACGTCGCGAAGCTCAATCAACGCGCCGAGAGAGCCGCCCTTTACGTTCGCCTCGTTTCGGGTGTCCGCCCAGACCACGCGGCTGTAGCCGTTGTTGTCCACGACGCTTTCCACGTCGAACTGACGGGCGATGCCGCCCTGCACCAAAATGTGCCCTTCAAGGTGAACCATAAATTCATCGCTGTCGCGCTGGTCGCTCGTGATGTTCGCGATTTTAGAAAGTTTTTCCACGAGCAAATCCCTGCGGTCCATCAAGTCGTTCGGATTGTCGCCCATCGCCTTGGAACGAACGATTTCCTTTGAAAGCGCGGCAATCTGATTCGCGTAGTCGTTGAGCTGCGCCACGTTCGACTCGATGTCGCTGTTCAAAAGGTTTCCGATTCCCGTCAAAGCCTTGTCACGGTTTTGAATCGAATTGACGAGCGACTGACCTCGGGAAACCACCGCCTCGCGGTGCGCCTGGCTTTCAGGATAGAGGGCGAGCTCCTGCCATGATTCCCAGAATTTGTCCATAGTCGTGCGGATTGAAACATCGTCAGGCTCATTGTAAATCTGCTCGAGCATCATGTAGTATTTGCTGCGCGTCTCCCAATAAGTTTCCTGATTGCCCTGCTCCACGATTCTCTGGTCGAGCATTTCGTCGCGCACGCGCTTGATGCTTTGAGCTTCCATTCCCTGCCCGATTTGACCCGGGACTTCGGCGCGTGAAAGGTCGGGGCGATAGATCGGATCGAAGGCGCGAAGCTGCACGCGCTGCCTCGAATAGCCTTCCGTGTTCGCGTTCGTGATATTGTGTCCGGCCGTGGTGATCGAACTTTGGTGCGCGTTCATGCTGCGCTTGCCGATTTCTATTCCTGAAAAAGTTGACATAATTTTATTTCCTCCTGCCGTCATTCCCGTACTTGACACGGGAATCTAAATTAGATTGTCGGATCAAGTTCCGCAATGGCAAAATCAATTCCGCAATAATAAAAACAATCCTACAAAACTTTATTGAGCACGACGCTCTCAGGCTCGGTCTTGAGAATCTTTCCTTCGCGAGAATACAAGACATTTCGTCTCTGCGGCACGGCATTTTCCAAAACGCCTCGCACGAAATTCTGCATCGCCTCGAGGTAAGTGTTAAGGGCCTGATTCTCAACTTTAGATTTCAAAAAACGCGAGCGAAGCTCGAGCAGAAGATTTTTTTCTTCCGCAGAAATTTCGTAGCCCGCCGCGACAATTTCGTCACGCTTTACGTCCAGCGCGGAAAAACGCGAAGCGAGAATGTTCATTTGCGCCATAGTCTTTTCGAGACTCGCCCAATCCTTTTCTTTGACTATCGAATAAAGTTTCGCCTGAAATTCCAAAATCGAATCCAAGACGGAATTTTCTTCCGCCAAAATTTCCGAAAGTTTTTCCTGCGCCATTACAGCCTCCACATCAAACACAAAAATACTTATTCACCTTGTTTATCGGAATTTGAAAAAATTTGTTTAGAAAAACATTCAAGATTTCGCGCGTTTTTTTCAATGAAAATCCCGCAACCGTGGAATTGCAAAAACGCAACATAAAAGTGATTTTCGCTCGCGAAGAAAAATTATAGAATGTCGAGAGTTCCGCGCGAAAATGCAGGGAAGTTTTTTGTTTTGGAGGAAAAATGAATTTCAACGAAAAGCTGAAAGTTTTGCGGACCGCGCGCGGAATCACGCAGGAAGGTCTTTCGGAAACGCTCGGAGTTTCGCGGCAGGCGGTGGCGAGATGGGAGAGCGCGCAGGCTTTTCCCGACATTCAAAACCTTTTGGAGTTGAGCCGAATTTTCAGCGTGTCGCTTGATTACCTTGTAAAAAACAACGAATGCGAAAAAAACGTAGTTCAGACTCAAATCAGCGAATTGCGGCATCTCGCGCTTTTCAGAATGAAGGCGGCTAAAAACACTTATGCGGCCGCCGCTCCGCAATGCGCGTCATGCCGCCCCGAATCTCACGACTTCCGCTTCGAGGAAAACAGCTAGTTTTATATCGACACATATCTTGGCGGCGAAAAATTTTCGGGCGAAGAAGCCGTCTGGAAAAACGGCTCGCCAATTTGGGCGATGAATTATCAGGGAAGAGTTTTAAACGAAAATTTTTCGGGAGACTTTTTGAAATTAGCATTGCGAAATTGCGCACAAGAATTTCCGCGCGGTCCGCTTCATTTTTCCGCCGGAGAGTTTTTTTACAAAACAGAAATTCACGGCGGCTGCGTGACATGAGAACCGCAGGAAAATTGACGCGCTTTTTTTCGCCTAAAAAAAACAATGGGAATGATCAAAAGCAATCATTCCCATTGAAAAAGGAGGTCGAAAATCCACGCCTCAAGATATAGCGCGGAATTTAATTTTAACTCTCATCCGATGCCGACCAGCCTAGAACCACATGCGTGCTCCGAGATTAAATGGGAAACAGTACCACCAAAACTTAACGCCTTTGTCATATTCCCACTTGCCATCACTATCCCAATCTCCAGTACCTTTTTTGCCGAAATGGAACGTGGGCTGCCATGCGACTTGGAGGAAGACTTCCAGATGGTCGAGCCAGTCTGCCTTGCCTTTGAGGAATTCAAGATTCATTCCGGCAAGGATGCGAGGCGCAACATTGAAGCCTCCCCACGCATCACCAAAGGTGCCGCCAACCATCGCCCCGACACCCCAGTACCAGTTCCATGCGCCCCAGTCCCATTCCATAATGTTGGGCTTCATAATCCAATAGTCAGCGGTCGCGCCAAGTGTGAAACTAGGCCAAAAATCCAAGTTAACGGCAAAGATAAGCGGCACTTGATCCAATGCGAATGTTACCGCCAGTCCGCCGTTCAATGGACCGCCGCCACCCTGCAAGCCGATGCCCCATGCAAAAAGCTGTGTACTTCCCGCCAGCATCGCGACAACCAAAAAAGAAAAAAGTTTCTTTTTCATAAAAACAAACTCCTTGTAAAAATTATGATATAGTATTTATACCACAATAATATTTTTTTGCAAGGCACTTTGCATAATTCGTACCGAACATGCCATAAAACAGACATTTTTTCAGTAACTAGTTTGCTTCGCAAACACGAGTTTTACCTTGCTCACGAAGTCCATATTTTTGCTTCGCAGAAAACATAAAAACTCGCATAACTCACGCTCTCCTAAACCGAAATCTGCAGAACAAATTGATTGTCTTTCGCCGAAAAATTATAGATTCCGCCGTGATGCTCTACAATAGTTCGAATGTTTTTTGCACCAAGTCCGTGACCATACTTAGAAGCCACAGGAAGCCCATCATTAAAAATCACATCGCTTTTACAAGTGTTTGAAATTTGCAGGAACAAACGGTTGTTTCTTTCGTATGTCTGAACATTTATTATTTTTTCAATGTATGAGGGGAGCTCGTTACACGCATTTATTGCGTTTTCAATCGCATTGGAAAGGATGATGCACAAATCACTGTCTGAAATTGTCAGATGAACAGGAAGTTTTGCCGCCACAGTGAATTGGACACCGCTTTTTTCACAAGCAGTGGCAAATGCAGAAAGAATTAAATTCACGGTCTCATTTTCACAAAACATAACGACTTTTTGCAATTCAATTTCGCTTGAGATAGTTTTGATATAATTTTTCGCCTCATCAAGCCTCTCATTTTCTATGCACGAAGCAATGTACTGCAAATGATGTCTCAAATCATGTCGATATTGAGCCGTCAGATTTTGTGATTCTCGCAAGGCTTTGATTTCATTCATAGCCTGCGTCATCGCAGCATTCAAACTGTTCTGCAGCTTCTCCGATTTGATTCGCTTTTTTTCTTCCGTCGAAATCAAAAAAATGAAAATCAGATACATGAAGCAACAGATGAACGGCATGAATTCGGCAAAGACAGGTGAGCCGCTATAAAGCAAACTCGTGTAGACCACAAAAAAATAATCAAACAGATAGTAGAAGACGGGCACTCCGCCGAAAGCCCATTGAATGGCGAGAGGCTTCTTTCGGTACGAGCGCACGACAGGCGCGAAAAAACGCACGAGAAAAATCAAAAGCGGGACAGTGATGACAAGTTTCGTCAAAACAAAAACCAAATCGCTTTCGCCGAAAAACGATGCGACAAAAAGCCCAATCCAATGACGGAACTGACAGCAAAGATACCCAATAGCCACGGAAATCACAGACCATAAAATGTTTCGCGTCATGAAGGCAATCAAAATCACAAGCGGAATGTGAAGCGCGAATGGATAGACCTTTCTCCAAAGGTCATAGCCAAACAGAGAACAGCAAAAAAAATTCTCTAAAAGCAAGATAAAAAGCGCGATGGAAACAATGATTTTGTCCTTGAGGGAAGACAGCGCATTACTGTAAGAGGCGGAAAGCACGACACCGAAAACGCTCACAGTCAAGTATTCGAGCAGGGGAAGAAATTCTGTCATATTATTATACCCCCCCCCGTTGCTAAAATTTTTGAATGCAAAATTCAGATATGCATTTTTCACTTCCGTGAATTTGCCGCGAGGAATAGGTATTTTTTCAAGGCTCGTAAGCAGGATGCCATTGAAGGAAATGTTTTGAATGAAATCCATATTGACGACAAAAGAACGGTGCGGGCGGATAAATTGTTCATACTCGCAAAGCGTATGCCACAAGGTGTCCATGCGACCGTTGCCTTGCAAAACCGTGCTGCCGCACAAATGAAAATTCAAGGTGCGTCCGGTGACTTCGCAATATTCCAAGTCGGAAAATTTGATTCGCGTAACGCCGCCCTTGCAATTCAAAAGCAGCGAAGAACTTTCGTTTTTCGCGCATGCCGTCAAAACCGAATCCATCAACATGAAAAAATGTTTTTCGGAAATCGGCTTCAACTGATAATAAAACGCATCGACCGCATAAGACTGTACGGCAAATTCTGGTGATGTTGTAAGGAATATGATTTTTATGTCCTTGTTATGGGAACGAATTTCCTTTGCCACGGAAATTCCGTTTTGTCCCGGCATCAGCATGTCTAAAAACAGAATGTCAAACGGCCGCCCCCTGTGGCTGTCCAAATCATAAGTCAAATCAAATGGAGAATTGTAAGCCGCATATTCAATTTGTGTTTGGGTATCGCAACGATATTTTTCGAGAAAAGAAGTCAATTTATCCAAGACGGATTCGTCATCGTCACAAAAAGCAATTCTATACATAAATTTCATTATAACATAAAAAATCAAAGCTGTAGGGAAACGGCGCGGCGTTCCATGTCATTTGGAGTGCGATTTATGTAAAGCCGCATTTTTACTTACCTCGCGTCAATCACGGCACGGACCGCGTTGAAATAGACGGCGATGTTTCCCGTGTGATTGCTTGTAAACGCAAACACGATATTCTTCGACGGAATTATGAAGATGAATTGTCCGGCGTAGCCCCACGCGAAAAACGTGTCCGCGCCATTGAAGTTGCGCGCCCAAAATTGCCAGCCGTAATTCGCCGTGCCGACATTCCGCTTGATGTGCGCCACGCCCGCCTCGCGCGTCCAATATTCGGGCACGACTTGTTCGCCCTGCCACTTGCCGCCGTTCAAGTAGAGCTGCCCGAATCGCAGCATATCCTCAACAGTAAGGACGAAGCCGTTTCCTCCGTCGCCGATTCCCTGCGCGTCGCTTGAAAGGGTCGCGCTTTTCATTCCGATTTTGTCGAAGAGATTTTCTTTCGCATAGTCGAAAAGTTTTTCGCCCGTGGCCTTTTGCAAAATGTAGGAAAGCAAATGAGTGTTCTGCGTGGCATAAGAAAAAACTTGTCCCGGATAATTCGGCGCGGGCCGATTCAAAATCCATTCCACCCAATTCTCGCTGCCCCGCCATTCAGTCCAATTCGGCGCGTCGCTCACCGCGATTCCAGATGTGTTGTTGAGCAAATGTCGAATCGTTATGTTTTTCAGAGTCTGCTTTTGCGCGGCGGTCGCGTCAGGAAAATAGTCCGAAACGAGCTGGTCAAGCCCTTTGATTTTTCCCTGCTCGATCGCGATGGCGACTAGAGTTCCCGTGATGCTTTTCGAGCACGAGTGAATCGGAAAGCGCGCGCTCGAATCGTAAGGCGCGCGATAAAAATCTTCAATAATTATGCCGTCCTTCGCGAACGCCCACGCGTGAATGTCTTCAGTCGAATCCAAGATTTTGTGAAGCCGCTCGCCGATGTCCGAAGGAAGTCCGTGAAGTTCCGCCGCCTCGCGCTTCCAAGTGAAATTCTCGCAGAACAGAAAGCCCGCGAAAATTTGCGCGGCGAAAATTGCGAAAAAAGTTTTTCTCATAATTTCCTCCATAATCATGAAATCGGGAATTGTTTTTTCTTGAGCAAATTAGAAAATTCTACGAGAATTCCGCCAAAATGTCAATTGCCTAAATAAAGGGTACATCAAACTCATCGTCAGAAATGTTGCCGCAATTTTAACTTGAGTTTTGTCCCGAAACTCGCTTATTGAATTGCGATTTTTCATTTCGCGTCAAAATCAGCGGCGCAAACCAACCGCCAATTTTGACGTTCCTTGAAAAACGCGTCTCATTCAATTTTTATAAAAAATTTGAGATTTTTCTTTCAAGTGCTTGACTAAATTTTCGAATTATTATACAATACTGAAACTACAAGCCTTTTCGGCGTCTTCTGCATAGCCCAACGCGAGAGTGGTGAAATGGCAGACACGCTAGACTTAGGATCTAGTGCCCTAGGCGTGAGGGTTCAAGTCCCTCCTCTCGCAATCTAGGCTTGTGGCAAGATGCCGTTCAGCGGAATTCGCTGTGAGTTTTTGTACTTTATTTCGCAACACTTTTGCCGCTGCGACTTTTTATGATATTTTCGTGTTTCACATGAAAATATGCGAGCCGCGCGAGCAAGTAAAAACTTGTTGCGAAAAGTATCACTGGCGGCGAAACTTTCTGCGGAAATAGCTCAGTGGTAGAGCGCCACCTTGCCAAGGTGGATGTCGCGGGTCCGACTCCCGTTTTCCGCTCTCTTAGAAATTGCTTTTGGTAGTAGGCTACATTTTTAATGCTGCGAGTTTTTACGGTAATTTCGTGCCGCTGGCACGAAATTATGCGAGCCTCGCGAGCAAGTAAAAATTCGTTGCGAACAAAAAACTACCGTCCAGCGAAAATAGCTGTGAGTTTTTACGGTATTTTCGTGTGAAACACGAAAATATGCGAGCCGCGCGAGCAAGTAAAAACTCATTGCAAAAGATTTCGCTGGCGAGCGAAATCTTTTGCGGAAATAGCTCAGTGGTAGAGCGCCACCTTGCCAAGGTGGATGTCGCGGGTCCGACTCCCGTTTTCCGCTCTTCAAAAGGCGGTTCAACAGAACCGCTTTTTTTTCAAACAATGCAAAATCGCCGCGAATGCGGATATTCAGGAGAAATCAAAGTGCAGTTGACGAAGCAATTCACGCCGCTCGAAAAATCCGCCGTAAAGCTTACGGTAACAGTCGCCAAGGATGATGTGGCACAGTCATACAAGGAAAACATCGCAAAACTTTCAAAGCAAATCCAAATTCCTGGATTCAGGAAAGGACATGTTCCGCTCAGCGTCCTCGAAAAAAAATATGGCGAAGCGCTCAAGGCAGACGTTTTGGGCGAAATCATCGACGAGACTTTGAACGAAGTTTTCAAGGACGAGGCGGAAAAGGAAAATCGCCCGCTCCCCTATTGCCAGCCGAAACTCGAGGAAATGCCTGCGCTGGACTTGGAAAAAGATTTGGTCTACACGGTTTCCTATGACATTTTCCCGAAAGTGAAAGTCGAGAATTTCAAGGGAATTGAGATCAAAGAAGCGCAGGTGGAAATCGGCGACAAGGAATTGGCGGAAGAACTCAAGGCGATTCAAGAGCGCAACGCCACGATTGAAGACAAAGCCGACGGTGAAACCGTAAAAAAGAACGACATCGTTACTATAGATTATTGCGAACTTGACGACGGCGGAAATGTCGTGGAAGGCTCGAAGCGCGAAGGTTTCGTTTTTACAGTCGGCACGGGCGAGAACATCTACAAAATCGACGATGAAATCATCGGAATGAAAAAGGACGAGCCGAAAGAAATCACCAAGACATACAATGCGGACGACCCCGACAAGGATTTGGCGGGAAAGACGAAGAAAATTCGCGTCACTGTCAAGGCGATGAAGATCCGCAACCTGCCCGCTTTGGACGACGATTTGGCGCAGGACGTAAGCGAAAAATTCAAGACGCTCGATGACCTCAAGAACGACCTCAAAGCAAATATGAAAGCCGCGGCAGATCGTCGCGTAAACGAGCTAAAAAGCAACAGCCTGCTTGAGCAGCTCATCGAAAAGAATCCTTTCGAGATTCCAGCGAGCATGCTTGAGACCGAGCTGAACGGACGTTGGGAAATGATGGCGAACCAGTTCCGTACCACGCCCGAACAATTGAGCAAGATGATCGAGGCCTCAGGGCAGACGAAAGAGCAGATGCTCGCGCAGTGGACTGGCGACAGCGAGAAAATGCTCAAAAGCCGCATCATCGTGGATTCCCTCATCCGCGCGCGCAACATCAGCGTAACGCCCGAGGAAATCGAGGAAAAATACAAGGAAATCGCCGAGCAAAGCAATTCCACTGTGGAAGAAGTGAAAAAGCACTACGAGGACGCGCGTTCCAAAGAATACTTGATTGACGACACGAAAGAGCAAAAACTCTATGCCGAACTTTATAAGGAAGTGAAAGTTTCCAAAGGCGAAAAAATCGCGTTCGCGGACTTGTTCAGGCAGAAATAGACTTGAGCATAACGCAATTTTTGTTGCCGATTCGGTGAAAAATTACTATATTGAAGTTATGAATAAAAGTATGAACGAAAAAATGAACAGTATGGTTCCCTATGTCATTGAGCGTACGGGAAACGGCGAGAGATCTTACGACATCTTCTCGCGACTTTTAAAGGACAGAATTATTTTCGTTGACGGAGAAATCAACGACGCTACGGCGGATTTGGTCGTGGCGCAAATTCTTTTCCTTGAATCCGAGAATCCGGACAAGGACATCAGCATATACATCAATTCTCCGGGCGGGTCGGTTACGGCAGGGCTTGCAATATACGACACGATGCAATATGTCAAGTGTCCGATTCAGACAATTTGTCTCGGACAGGCGGCGAGCATGGCGGCGATTCTTCTTGCGGGCGGCTCGAAGGGAAAGCGTTTCGCGCTCCCCTCTTCCCGCGTGATGATTCACCAGCCGCGAGGCGGAGTGGGCGGACAGGAAAGCGACATCGCGATCCAGGCAAAAGAAATCGTTCGGCTCAAAGAACTTTCAGTAAAATATCTTGCTTCCCACACAGGGCAAAGCGAGGATACAATCGCGAAGGACATCGAGCGAGACTTCTATATGACCGCGGACGACGCGAAAGCCTACGGCATCGTGGATACGATCATGGAAAGCCGCAAGGCAAAATGAACATTTAAAACGAACGGCTAAAATCACGCCGTTTGCTTTAAATCGAGTTTTTTCAAAAAATCGATCGTTTACTGTCGTTTTTCGCTATGCCGTGAAACGACGTTTGATTGAGGGAGGAAAATTATGAGTTTGTTCAAGAACATAAACGCCAATTTCTGCGCGTTCTGCGGAAAACCCGGCGACGAAGAGCGGAAGCTCGTAATGTCGAAAATCGACAGCATTTTTATATGCAAAGACTGCGCTTTTTTGGCGCAGCGCACACTTGAGGATTTGGAGAACGGCGTCGAGCAGCTTGAGTTGAGCCAAGTGCCGAGCCCGAAGGAATTCAAATCGTATCTCGACCAATATGTCGTGAGCCAGGACGAGGCGAAAAAAGCCCTCAGCGTCGCGGTGTACAACCATTACAAGCGGCTCGCGGTTTTGGGCAAAGCGGAACAGGCAGACAACGAAGTCAAAATTGAAAAGTCAAACATTCTCCTCATCGGTCCTACAGGAAGCGGAAAGACGCTTTTGGCGAGAACGCTCGCTCAGAAACTCAAAGTGCCGTTCGCGATTGCGGACGCCACCACGCTCACGGAAGCGGGATATGTCGGCGAGGATGTCGAGAACGTGCTTCTCAAGCTCATAAACGCGGCTGACGGTAATATCGCGCAAGCCGAGCGCGGAATAATTTTCATCGATGAAATCGACAAAATCGCGAGGAAAAGCGAAAACACTTCGATTACCCGTGACGTTTCGGGAGAGGGCGTGCAGCAGGCGCTTTTGAAAATCATCGAGGGCACGAAAGCTTCCGTTCCTCCGCAGGGCGGGCGCAAGCATCCGAATCAAGAACTCATCGACATCGACACGACGAACATTCTGTTCATTTTGGGCGGCGCGTTCGTGGGACTTGAAAAAATCATCGAGCAACGCACGGCGGAGCATTCTCTCGGATTCGGCTCGAATGTCGCCACCATGACAGACGAAGAAAGAATGCAGCTCTTGAACCAAGTCACGCCTGACGACCTCGTGAAATTCGGACTCATTCCCGAACTCATCGGACGAATGCCGATCACGGTGGCCCTCAAAGATTTGACGCGCGATGATTTGGTCGAAATTCTCACGCAGCCGAAGAATGCCATCACGAAGCAGTTCAAGGCCTCGTTCGCGATGGACAACGTTGACTTGCAGTTTACAAACGACGCGATTGGCGCAATTGCCGACACAGCAATAAAGCAGAAGACCGGCGCGCGCGGACTCAGGGCCATCGTGGAAAAGATGCTTTTGGATTCGATGTACGAGCTTCCGAGCATGCCCGGCAAAAAGCGACTTGAAATCACGAAAGACGTGGTGGAAATGAAGCGAAAGCCCGAGGCCGAGTCCTTGCTCCAGGAATCGGCGTAAGGCAATTTTGTTTCTTCGAAAAATTGCGTTGCAAAAAAAATACAAATGAAGGAAGCAAACATGAAAAAAGTCAAGAGTGCGCTTCGCGAGATTTCTTGTGCTTTTTTCGTTTTGCTCGTCATTCTGTTTTTCCTTTTCCCCGAGTATTTCATTTTCGCGCTTTTCGCCGTAGCAAGCGAATTTGGCTCGTATTCTCATGATGTCGCATGGAACATTTAAAATCAGCAACTAAAATGGCGTTGCTGATTTTAATACGAGTTTTTTTTTGCGAAAACTCGCTTACTTACTGTCGTTTCTAGTTTCACTACAAAACGACTTTTTCAACAGTTCTCGAATTTGACAATTCGTTCACTGTTGAAAATTAAGGAACATTTTGGACGATGAATGCCGTGGAGAAAAAATCGAGCTGAATTTTTGGACGCCGGTTTCGCCGTCACGGGTGGAAACAGCAAAAAGAACTGTCACCATAGGAAAGACAAAGCGAATACGCCTTCCCTATAAAATGTATTTCACGCTTGACGACGCGGAAACCCCCGAAGATTTCTGCGTTTTTGTTCCAAACGAAAGTTGCCTGCGGGAAAGCACGGAAACCGGCAAATTGAAAAAATCGCCGCATGAAATTGTCGTTTTTGCAAAACCTTCTTTTGCCGAAGATGAAGAATGCTTTAGAATAAGTTCAGCCGTGGAAAATTCATCCTGCTCGCTTTGCTATTTTGATTTCGAGCTTTATCAGTTTGTGTGGATTGCTTCAAACGACGGCGTTTTTCTCAAAAAAGACAAGCAAATCCGCCATGAAAGGGATTTTCCTCATCCCGATGGCGATGAAGTTTGCCTATACTTTTCTGTGAAAAGTCTGCTTTATGAAGACGAATCTTATAATGTGCCAGTCAAATATAGGCGCGATGCAGAATTCTCGCGAGATTAAAGGCTCTCCAAGATTTCAGCAGTTTCGCGGGCGCACTTTTTCCAAGTGAAGCCCTCGCTCCATTCAAGAGCCTTTTTAATGAGAGCGTCACGCGCTTCGCCTTTCGTGCAGACCTTTTCAATCGCACTCGCGATTTCTTCCGTGCAGTCGCTGTCGAAAAGAATGGCGTTTCCGCCTGAAGTTTCGCCAAGCGCACCCGACGACGAGCAGGCGACAGGCACGCCCGAAGCCATCGCCTCGATGAGCGGAAGTCCAGCCCCTTCTTGTACCGACGGAAAAACGCAAGCTTCCGCTCCGCAGTAAAGCTGCACCAAACCTTCGCGGGGAAAAAATCCCGTAATGAAAATATCACTAGCATACTTGGAGGCGAATGCCGCCTTGTGCACTTCTTCGGCGAACGCGTCTTCCTGTCCAGCAAACACGAGCCTGTGGGGGGCCGCGGTGCGCTCTTTGAAAACGCCGAAAGCCCTTATCAGTTCAATATGCTTTTTGCCCGCGCCTGAAATGCGCGAAGGATATAGTATGTACGGTCTTTTTATGGCGAACGGCTTTATGTCGACTATGTCCCGCTCTTCGACTGGACGCTGGTAGAAGCGGCTATGGTCAATGCCGTGGCGCACCACTACAATTTTTTCGCTGTCGAGCCCAAGCGAAATCAAGTCGTTTCGCAGAAACTTCGTGGGCACGATTATCTTCTGCGCTTTGGAAAGGCTTTTCAGCGTGGCTTTCTTTGGTATCACGGATTTAGCGATCATCATAGAAAGAGTATCGTTTATCACCGCCGCGCCGGGAACGGAAAATTTGGACGGAAGCATTCTAGAAGCGGCTGGATACAGCACCGCGCCGAATTTCTGCGCCTTGTAGAATCTCTTTGAAAGGAATTTGTGCCAAAAAATTTCCGCCTGTATGGAGTCAGGAACTTTCACTTCGAGGAATGGCATTGCATTTTCCGTGCTGTAAGTGTATCGGTCGATTCCAGAGCCGAAAAGCACATATTCGTTTCTGTCGTCCGCTCCCAAAGCGGAGGCAAGATAGTAAAGGTATGTTCCGGTGCCGCTCCTTCCGTGGTCGCAGCAAAACGTGTCTATTCCGATTTTCATTCTTCAATTATAACAAAAGCGCGCTTGCGTTTCAAGTTTATTTTTGATAGAATATTCGCATGGAAAAAACTTTTGCAGAGCTCGGCGTGGAAGAAAAATTCGTCTCGCGCTTGGAAAAAATCGGAATAACATCGCCCACTTCAATTCAAGAAAGCGTGATTCCTGCGGTGTTGCGCGGAGAGGACGCCGTGTTCCAGTCGGAAACGGGAAGCGGAAAGACGTTCGCGTTTTTGGTACCGCTTTTGCAGAGGATCAAGGACGACTCTTCGGACGGCGTGAAAATCGTCATAGTTTCCCCTACTTTTGAACTCGCCTCGCAGCTAAAACAGGCGGCGTCCTCGGTCACAGATTTGAAGTGCGCATTGCTTATCGGAGGCGCACCGCTCAAACGGCAAATCGAATCTCTGAAGGAAAAGCCCGCGATTGTAGCGGGAACTCCGGCGCGGCTTTTGGAATTGGTTCGATTGAAAAAGCTGAAAATCTCCGATGCGCGCGCGCTTGTTTTCGACGAGGCGGACAGGCTTTTTTCAAAGGAAATCTCAAGCGAAACCGTGGCGTTGGCGGAATGCTTCGGACGAGAAACTCAATTCATCGCCTGCAGCGCGACGATTTCAGCGAAGGTGGAAAAAGAATTTTCCAAAGTTTTGGAAAAAGTGCGCGGCGAGGACTGCAGGAAATTTCCAAGTTCGAAAATCATTCTGCCAAAGGAAAGCGTCCTGCGCGACAGAATCGAGCATTGGGCGTTCTTTTGCGAGCGACGCGACAAGATAGACTTTTTGCGCAGGCTTGTCTTCGCGCTAAAGGAAAACCGCAAGATTGCGAACAACGCGAAGCCTGACGAAAAAGGCGGCGTAAATGACGGAGAGCGGATTTGCCCGAAGATTCTTGTCTTTACGAACCGCGCCGACCAAGTGGAAAACATCGCCTCAAAACTAAAATACAAGGGAATGAACTGCGCTTCGCTACACGCCCGCACGAAAAATCAGGAGAGGCAGACGATGCTCGCGCATTTCAAGAATGGCAAAACCCCGATTCTCGTGACGAGCGACCTTTCAAGCCGGGGACTTGACATTGCGGACATAGAATTCGTGGTGCAAACGGATTTGCCCTGCGACGGCGACTTTTTCGTGCACAGGGCGGGAAGAACGGCGCGCGCCGGAAAGCGTGGCGTGAACATCGTGCTAGGTGACGCTTATGAACTGCGAAACCTCGCCGCGCTGGAAAAGAAACTGGGAATCGCGATTTACCCGAAAGAATTGCGCGGCGGAAAAGTCGTGGCGATTTAGCAATTAGGTAATAAGTAATGGGTAGTAGCTAATGATTGGAGTACGCGGCGATTGAGTCTGCCAAAACCACGCGCTTTTATCCGCGCCAGTCTTTTTTGCCCACGCTTATGCCCAATCGTTTTCACTTCATCCCTTCTATTTCACGCTGCAAGTTTGCGAGGAATCTTCCCGCGTGCGCTCCGTCCATCTGCGTGTGGTGGAATTGGAATGAAACTGAAAGCGTGTACTTGAAAAGTCTCTTTTTATACCTGCCCCAAATCATGAAGGGATTGTTGAAAATGCCGCTGTTCATTCCGACCGCTCCGTCGATTTCCGTGTCCACTATCGCGGAAGTGCCGATTACCATCGAATCAGTCAAATCGCGGTTTTCGCAAGTTTGGGCGACTTGCTTTGTATGGAGAAGATAATCATCGTTGAACTTGTCCAAGTCGTCGATGAAAAGAATGTCGCAGGAACTCACTTCGCCGTCCTTGTTCTTTACGATCGTGTTCACCGCAAGCGAATCGTATTGAATCAAGTCGCGCCCGACCGGAAGCAGGTAGAATTCATTTACAGCATGAGCCGCCTTTCCGACGCAAAAGCAAAGCAGCATGTTGAATTTTAGCTTTCGTCGACGGCTCATTTTTACGAGCGGCGTGACGTCGACGGTCTTGAAGAATGTTACCATCGGGTTGGGTGCGTCCATCCAAAGATCGAACGCCGCCGCGCGAGATGTCTGCGATGGCTCAACTTTTTTCATAATTTTTCTCCTGCGATGCGCGCAAAAATCAACAAACTACTTGCCAAACTAGGAAAAGCAATTATATTTGCGCGCGGAATTTTTGTCAAGAGAATTTATGAAAAATTTTCAACTTTTTCATTATCAGAAAACCTTGTCGAAGGCGAGTTTTTCGCTGCCTTGAAACATAATCGTGCCGCACTTGACGAATCCGCTTTTGAGCAAAATGTGCTGCATTCGCTCGTTGCAAGAATCCGTATCAATGCGAATGCAACGCACCGCCCTTTCCTCGCAGAGCTTTTCCACGAGGGCGAGCGTCACGCCAGCCAAGCCCTTTCCACGAAATCTCTTGTCGAACGCCATTCTGTGGACTACGGCATATCGCGCATCGGAACTCCACTTGCCGCGAATTTCCGAATAATCACTCTCGCCGTCGAAACTCACACACAAATAGCCTGCGATGCTTCCGTCCACTTTCAGCGCGTATCCATTTCCATCATCGATGTCATCGAGAATAGTTTGCAGATTTGGGTAGTCGTCCGTCCATTGCACGAAGCCCTGCTCGCGTTGAAACGCCTTCGCCTGCTCGATTATTTCGTAGCAAGTCTGCGCGTCGGATTTTCGTGCCAGTTCAAGAGCGTTCATGTTTTCTCAAAATGAAAGCATTCATTTTTTGCGCCAAAGAAGAATGTTGTCCTCGAAAGTCGCGTCCACTTCGCCAATTTTCTTTAGATAAGAAAGATACGAGCGCACGGTGCTTCCCACGAGCGCGTGCTGCTCGAACGTCATCGTAAGACCGAAGTCCGAAAAGAGCCTTTGCAAAATCCGCTCAAAGCAAATCGGCTCTGCGCAAAGGCTTACGATTTTTCGCGCCACTTCGTTCACCTTTTTGATGTTGAGCTCGGCGAGCGGCGCGATGTTTTCGCTCGCGTCGGCGTGCGACGGAATGAAAAGTTTCGCCTGCATCGCCTTGACTTTTTCAAGCGTGTCAAGGTACGAAGCGACATCATAGATGAAAGTAATTTTGTATTTTTCTAAAGTCGCCTCGCTTGAAAGGCAGTCGGCAAGAAAAACAATGTCATCGGGAGTCCTGAAACCAACCATGTCAAAAAAATGTCCGGGCAGAGGAATCATAGAAAGTCCTTCGGGAAGAATATCTTCGGTCAGTTCTTCCGCGTCGCTTTCCTGCGCCAAAAGGAATTTCCGTTTAAGCTCTTCGGGAGGAAATCCGCCGTAAAGGAACGACGGCTCCAAAATCGTATGGCGCGTGAAGTCGCGCTCGATTCCATGCGCGTAGATTTTGCAACCGGTCTGCGACGCAAGATAACTGTTGCCGCCGATATGGTCGGCATTGGAATGCGTGTTATAAATGGCGCGAAGACGCCATGCGTGGGCGTCGAGGATTTGCCGAGCCTTGCGCACTGCGTCCTTGTCGCTTCCGCTGTCGATGAAGCAGACTTCGCCCGCGCCCAATTCCACCACGCCGATTTTCGCAGGGCTTTGCATGTAATAAGTGCGCGGCGCGACTTGAACGAGTTCGTACATCTTTCCATTCTAGCGCGAGGAGTCGCATTTGTCAATGCATCGTCTCGAAAAATCAGTTTCCGCCGTCTCTCGTGTATATACAAACTCTCCAACAACCAAAAATCGCCGCTTTTTGTCTTTTCGTCTAGTCTGCGCAATCGGTCCACAACTCACATTGAGTTATAACAGTTTGAACGGCATCTTCCATTCCCTCCGGCGGATACTTGTGCTTTTTGAGCAGTTTCTTTATCATCATTCGCATTTTTGCTCTGGCGGATTCGCGCTTTGACCAGTCAACAGTCTTGTTTTTTCGCAAGGTTTCTGTCAGTTCTTTTGTAATGGCGATCAGTTCACCGTTTTCATAAAAATCCTTAATCGCCTGCGGCTTTGTGAGCGCATCGTAAAAAGCAATTTCCTCTTCGGTAAGACCAAGTTTTTCGCTTTCGGAATTCGCCTGCGCAATGTCATTCGCAATTCTGAGCAATTCCTGTATGACTTCTTCGTTAGTGAGCATTCCGTTCAAATAGCGGTTCATCGTCTCCTGAATTATTTCGCTGAATTTGGCTGACTTGACGACATTAGAACGCCTGTATACTGAAATCTGTTCGGCAATAAGCCTTTTCAAAAGTTCAACGGCAAGATTCTTTTCCTTCATTTTCGCGATGTCCGCAAGGAACTTTTGGTCGAATAACGAAAAACTCTCCTTCGCATCGGAAAAAAGATTGATTACGCCATCGCTTTTTATGCTTTGCTTCAAAAGTTCGTTTACGCGCTCGTTTATTTCCTTCAGGGAAATTCTATGCACGCCTCCTTGCCGCCAGACGCTCGACAGCATCACGCGCACCGCCTCAAAGAACGCCGCCTCAATCCGCGACGGCTCATCAACGATAGAAGAACAAAGGGAAAGCGCCTGCTTCAGCGCCAACGCCTCTTTCAGGAAATCCTCCTTTTCCCGCTGCTTTGACGGCGCAAGCAGAAAATTGACCGCCCCGCTCACAAAATTCATGCGCTCCAAATCCGTCACTATTCCCAAATTGCCGTACTCATATCCGTAAAGCAAGTCACGGCATATTGACAGTTTTTCCAAAAACTTCGGGTACGCGGCGCTTTCTATATTCGTGTCGCCGTACGCATCCCGGTCGCGCTTGGTGTAGTCGTTCATGGCTTGCTTGAGGGCGGAGGCAATGCCCACATAATCGACAATCAGACCTCCCTCTTTGTCGCCGAACACACTGTTCACCCGCGCAATCGCCTGCATAAGATTATGACCGACCATCGGCTTGTAGACATACATGGTTGCAAGCGACGGAACATCAAAGCCCGTAAGCCACATATCCACGACTATTGCAATTTTCAATTCGCTTGCGTTGTCTTTGAATTCATTCGCAAGTTCATCGCGCTTCGTTTTGTTTCCGATTATGTCGCGCCATTCCTCCGGGTCGTTGTTGGCGGAAGTCATCACGACGGCGACTTTCTTTTTCCATTCAGGGCGCAAGCCCAAGATTTTTTCGTATATTTTCATCGCGATGGGACGCGAATACGCCACAATCATCGCCTTGCCGGTCAAAAGGTTTGCGCGGAAATTTTCATAGTGAGTCAGAATGTCGGAAACCAGAGAGTCAAGCGTGCTTTCCGCGCCAAGAACGGCTTCCATTTTGCTCAACTCATGCTTGCTTTTTTCAATCACTTCCGCGTCGGCGTTTTGCGCCATAATGTCGTATTCGCGGTCGATGAGTTTTATCGTCGTCTCGTCCAACTTCAATTTAACGACGCGGCTTTCGTAATAAACGGGGCGCGTGGCGTTGTCTTCCACCGCCTGCGTCATATCGTAAATGTCGATATAGTCGCCAAAAACTTCGCGAGTGCTTCTGTCTTTTAAAGAAATGGGCGTGCCCGTAAATCCGATGAATGTTGCGTTGGGAAGGCTGTCGCGAATCACTCGCGCCACGCCCACTTTTATTCTGCCCGTCGCTTCCATTTTACCTGTCGTTTCGTTCTTTTTTACTTCGATTTCTTCCGACAAGCCGTATTGCCCGCGGTGCGCCTCGTCCGCCATCACGATAATATTGCGGCGCATAGAAAGCGGCTCGCCCGATTCCTCGAACTTCTGCATCGTGGTGAAGAAAATTCCGTTCGCCTTGCACACCGCAAGCAATTCTTTCAAATGGGCGCGGCTTTCCGCCTGCACCGGCGTCTGCCGCAAGAAATCCTTGCACTTCGCAAACTGTCCATACAGTTGATCGTCCAAATCGTTCCTGTCGGTAATCACAACAATTGTCGGAGTCTCCAACGCTTCCTGCAACAAATGCGCGTAAAACACCATTGAAAGCGACTTCCCGCTTCCTTGCGTGTGCCAGAACACGCCGCCTTTGCCGTCGGTTACGGTCGCCTTTTTCGTGGACTCAACCGCCTTTCGCACCGCGAAATATTGATGATAGCCGGCGAGAATTTTATGACTTTCAAGCCCCTCGTTGGAAAAGCAGATGAAATTTTGCAGAATGTCAAGCAGCCGCTCCTTTTGAAACATCCCCTCGAAAAATGTTTCCCATTGCGCAAATTTCGTGTTCTCGTAGCTGCCGTCAACCGTCTTCCATTCCATATAGCGGCTTTCGTCCGATGTGATTGTGCCGGCCTTTGTCGTGAGTTGGTCGCTCGTCACGCAAATGCAATTGTATGTGAACATCGACGGAATTTCTTTTATGTAGTTGCGAATCTGTCGGTAAGCCTCCGACGCGTCCGTTTCTTCGCGGGAAGGAGACTTCAACTCCATAAGCACGATGGGAAGCCCGTTCAAAAAGATAATTATATCGGCTCGCTTCTCGCTGTTTTCAACAAATGTCCATTGATTGGCAATGACAAAAGAATTGTTTTCGATGTTTTGATAGTCGGCAATATGCACTCTCTCGTTCCGCTCTTCCTTGTCGAAATAGCTCACTTCGATTCCGTTTTGCAGATAATCCATAAAGACGGCGTTCTTTTGCACCAACTCGCCGTTTTCAAAATTCACAAGTTTGTCAATCGCTCCTTTTATCGCCTCGTTCGGCAAATTCGGATTGAGGCGAAAAAGACTTTTTTCCAATTCATCTTTATAAAGCGGGCATGAAAAATCGCGCTCCACATCCGGACCGTACACATAACTGTAGCCAAGATTGCAAAACAATTCGATTATGGCGTTTCCATAGTTGGCTTCGGTAAAATATGAGGGCATATTGTTATCCTTATCTCGCGTTGCGTTCAATATCAAACAAAGGCATTTGAAATGCGGTTGTCAATATCCTGCACAATGAGGTTTTCTCCCATAGTATGGAGAGACTCAAAAAAACGGATTATATAATCGTATATATCGTATTTATCAAAGAGTTCCGAAATTTCTGCGCCCGTGAGATTTTTTGCATAGCGGTATCGTTCCATACAGTAGACCAAAAATATTCCTTCTTTGCTCATCTAGGATTCCTCCGGGTAGTCATACGAGCCGGTTATAAGCTCGTCCTGATACATAGAATACAATGTGAGCGGGCTGTAATGCCACAATTTTGACTCTTCTTTGGAAAGCTCGCCATAAAGCTTTGACTTGTAAAAATGCGACACCGCCTGCGCCTCGCTTATGTTGCTGTTCTTCGTGATAAGTTCTATGATTTGGGGCGTGATTACGGCGAGCAACGCGCTGAATTGATTTTCATTCATACAAGGACTCCCCTTTGAAAATGAAGATATTCCAAAGATTTTTCTGTCGCAAAAACAAGTTGATTGTATAACTTTTTGATTTTAAGTGCTTCCAATGCTTGTTCTTTTGAAAGAACGCCCGCCATATAAAGCGTTATGGTCTGATACACATTGTCATTCGCCACCGCTCCGAAAATCATATCATACTGCCTTTCGCCGCAAATTCCTTGTCTGCAAGCGGACACAAAGTCAAGCCATTTCTCGTCAGGCGAGTCGAAGCGTAGAAGCGCACATTCCGCAAAAGCACTGTTTTCATCGATTTCATAGACATTCAATGTCGGCGTTCCTGTTTTGCGGTCGGCAGTTACTTTTCTTGCGAAACTCTTGGCTTGCTCGTCGTTAGTCGTCGTGTAAAAACCGAACCCGAAATCCAAAAAACGATTCTGTTTTATCAACTTCGGTCGTTCAACGGTAACATTGCTGCCGTGATACAGTATCATAGATTTAAAACTCCTTTTTTGGCAGGAATACTCCTTGTCAAATTTTATTTATGCAATCAACAAATCTTTGTAGTCATCATGTTTTGACCAAACTATTGGTTGAATGTCATAGTTTGCAAACGCCTCTGTAATTTGTGGCGAAACTTGTTTTTCACCATCATTTATAAGAGTAATAAGTTTTGATTCTTCAGGTCTGTTCTCCCTTGTGTCAAGCCACCTGAATACAATATTCTGAACGCTGTCTTTTGTCGGATTGGAAATAGTTTGAAGTATCCGTTCTGGGCATTGTTTTGATTTTGGTATGGCAAAGTCAAACATATTATCATATCCGCTTTTTCCTTGAAATTTAACTTTCTGCATATATCGAACATCTATGGAATCAAACCAAGTCATCACATCTTCAACAAAAAAACTAAGAATATGGGGAGATGCCGTATAAAACAAATCGTTGACCGCAAGCATCGCTTGAATCATATTGTGTTTTTTTTCAGGAAAATTCTCTTGCGTTGCAAAAGTAAACAATTCGTCCTTCTCGCAGGAAATTCCAAAACCTCGCAATGTCGTTTCAAGGAGTTTTTTTCTGTGCGGAGAATCAAGGAGGCATCCACACGAAGCAAGGTCTTCGATTGTGCATCCGTCATCGCTCAAACGGATTTTTTCATTTTCCTTTCGGGCGTAGATTTGCAGGCAATCGTTGTGCCTGTCTAAGAAAGGCGTGGAAATCGAAACCCAATTATTTTCCATATCCTTTGAGAAAGTTTTGTTTTTAAGCCAATCAAAATAGTTTTTTAGCAATGAGTTAATTTCGCTCTTGTTCATACAAAAAGCCCCATGTCTATTTTCGGTTTTTTAGTGATGTTGCAAAAGTCCATAAATTTATCCAGATATTCAGGAACGGAGTTGCAATTTGCAAATTCCTTTGGCAAGGGATATGCCCATTTGAGCGCGAAGCCTTCTTTGTAAATATGGATATGAGGCAAAGGAATTTCCGTGCCGTCGGGATTGTGATGCATTCCTCCTGCCAAATCAAGTCTTACCAACGGAATGGCTTTTCTCGCAACATTGACAAACGAATTCCTTGAAATGTCTATATGCCCTCTGCTGATAGCAAGAGAAAATTCTTCTTTCTTGTTTGCAGAAACAAGAGGAATTGAAATGCCACCGCACAAATCGGGATATTTGTACATATCTTCAGATTTGCGATGCTTTTCCATTCCGCGAAGATGACTTGCTTCAAAATCCGTGAGATCCGTTTCCATAAAAGAAAATTATATCATATTTTGATGTTTTTGTGGGAATATATCAGTCTTTTTTATTGTATTTTAAAATAATTTTCACTATATCATTCAAACAAGCCTTAAAAATGCCAAAATACTTATTGCGTTCTGAAGAAGTAAGAAATTTTGATGCTCCCATCGTCTTGAAATCTTTTGAATGAGATAATGGCGTGGAACATCGTCTATCATGAATTTCTTTTAACTTTTTCGCATTTTCTTTTATAAGGTTTTTGTCAATGAGTTCTTGTAAAATTTTTCCATAGTCTTTTGGTTTTATTTCCCCTTGCTTTTTTTCAGTTAGACTTGGCCAGCCTTTCTTACAAGAAATCCACTTTTCAAAATGAGGAATAAGCGCTTTTATAAAAAGATCGTTGAATGAATCAATCAAATTTAGCCAAGCTGTCTTATCAATCTTTTTATAAATAGAAATATGGTACATGGTTTCATTGAGTTGTTTATAATCACTTCCCAAAAGTTTTTTCCAATCAATTAAAGCATCTATTTTGTAATCATTTTTAAGATAATAACTAAAACTGTCAAATGTTTTATTATTAAGAGCTGTTAAATTCAAAGTTTTATAAACTTCTTCCTCTATTTCTCCTGTTAAATAAAGGTGGTTTATATGATTTTGTATAATCGGCATCAAAACATTTGAAGTTCTTTGTTTTATTTGTTCTAAACATTGATTAAAATTGCTTGTTCTTATAATTTGAGGAGTAATAAATTTTACCAACAGTAACTGCATAAGAGAACTTTTTTCATATTGTAAAAAAGACATAAATCTGTTGTCATTTAATGTTGAAAGATAACAAAACGCTCCATATCTAATTTCTGGAGAAGAATCTTTTATTTTCTTAATGGCAGAGTCTGTCAAGTCATTATCTTTAAATCCAATTATACTCATTGTAGCAAAAAGTTCCCAAATTTCTTTTTCTACATAATCATAAGGAATTAAGCCATTTAAAATCTGTGTCTTAAATTTTTTAACATAATCTTCACTTCTTTTGTAAATAAAGAAACTCAAATAGGAGCAAAATTCTTCCGCCAACTCATAATGATTCTCAAAATTTTCTAGAATCAGAGGAACTAAAATATCGCTTTTTCTGTAACATTTTAATATATACCGCAATGTTGTGCTGTCATATGTCTTTTCCGCAATAGATTCTTCAAATAATTTTAAAACATCTTTTTCAGATGAAAATATCTTTCTTTTTTCATCTGCATCAATACTTGGTCTTTTTCCGATGGCTTCTTCTTTTGTTGTGGCTTTTAATATTTTGAACTTGCTGCTTTGGGGAATCAAACCTCTATGCTTGCACAATTTGTCCAAAAAAGCGATAGCCTTTCTTACTTCTAGTTCTGACTTGCCTTGAATGACAATATCATCAACATATCGAGAGTATAAAATATTATTCTCAATAAGTTTTTCATCAAGTGGAAACAAAAATAATTCCGCGAAGATACAGGAAGCTAAAGGTCCTTGCGGTATTGAATGATGTATTTGCCTATAATTCGCTTTAGTAATTGGATTTGCCCATTTTAAAAGACATTCTGACAATAAATTAAAGAATGGAGTTTCAATGTTGTTCGTGACCGCACCAGCAAGAGAGTTGTGGTCTATGCTGTCATAAAAAGCGGCTAAATCGAAATGCGCTGTATAAACAAATCCATTTTCAAAATTCTTGGCAATATTTTTCTTATATTTTAAATATCCATCATTCCATTTTTTGAACAGGAAAATGTCATTGTTTATATCGTCACATAAAATATTGCTAAATACATATTTGTTTTCGAATTTTCTTCTTCTTTCACAGAAATCTAGAAGCAATATATTCGCAATGCCTTGATACACAATCAAATCTTCTAATTCAAGAAAGGTAAATGGACGCAACAAGCCGCTTTCCTTGGGCTTGAAAAATTTTATGGAATCAGATGGTTTGTATGTATGCCCCTTTAGGCGATTTGACAAACTATTTAAATTGTCATCTATATCAGTTTGGTAAAGAGTAAAGACACGGCGATAGTAATTTTTATAAGATAAATTGCTAGTAGATGTTAAAATTCTATCCCATGCCAAATGCAGGTTTTCAATTTTACAAAGCTTTAGATATCTAGGGTCATCGTTTTGCATATTGATAATCACCCCATTTTAAAAATTCATGAATACATATCGTCTTTCTTATGATTGAGCTGAATCATTAGTGGCTGTCAAAATTTCGCTCAAAATGGCATCCACTATCCTAGTCGCCATTTGTTTTGCAAAAACTCTTTGCGCAGTATATTTATACAAGACTTCTGTCAATGCGACCCTGATTTTGCTTAACACTACTTCCCGATAATACCAATCCACGGACAAATTTTCAATTATCGCAACTTTACAGTCATCATGCATAATTGGATTGACACTTCCAGTCAGAACTTTATCAATAATTTTCATCAATTCTTGCTCGCCAATCTCTTTTTGTTCGACTGTTAGCCGCTCTTTACCATTTCCATATTCATCATCCACTTTTGCAAAGCTTCCGATGTCTAAAAAAGTCCTGTTCACTTGAAAATTCTTTATATAGGTCATCTGATGTTCCAACTCAGGAAATAACGACCCTTCGTTTATATTGTAAAAATCCAATTCTTCCAATATTTCTTCTTTCTTATCAGATGAAATTCTAAATGCCTTTGGGTTGAAATCTGATTTTGCACTACTTTTCGCGCGTTGAATTGCACTTTCCCCCACATTATTTTCTTGAAGAATGATATTATACTTTACGACCAGCAAAAACAATCCGCTTTGCCGAACCAATCTTTCGTTATTCATATTTGAAATGACAAAATAATTGTCCTGTAGAATTGCAATTAAACTTTTGTACTGTCCTTCCCTGCAATCCTTCGCAGCCTTTGTTGAATAAATCCTTTTATCTTCCAATTCTTCTAGAAGTTTATTTAAAGTGGTATCCCCAGTTATCTCCATATTTGCCAAGTGCGATATTACCGACACTTCCAAGTCGTTACAGCCTTTGCCATAAGTCCGGCTGAACAAAACAATGCCGTCGGCTTTACTGACGGCATTGTCCACTTCGTTATATTCTTGATACGGTTGACAAGCGAAATATAATGCAACCAATGGATTGCTTGTCACATCCAGCAAACGAGTAGGCAGTCCATAATGTTGAAGTTTTGCCAACTTTTCAAAATCAGTATCTAATTGCCTAAACTCGGAAGGATTCCTTAAGCAAGCATCGTTTATCAATTCCGATTCGTATGCCAAATAATTTTCACGAAAAATTCCAGGCACTATGTCCCAATTGCAATTCGCCTGACCACGAAAAAATAATTTTTTCGCATCCGACCCCTGTCCTTCATCTTCTTTTATCGCTTTGCGCATATCAGAGATGTGCATCAAATAGCCATTAAGGTCTTCAATAACTATTTCATTATTATTTTCTGAATCAATGATTTCTTCTCCTTCCATAATCAGTTTTCCTTTAATAAATAATAATTTAGCGGCTTAAATCTCCACCTTGGACACATCGATTTCTCCGCTCATAAGTTTAGGCAAGAGGGTGTCGCGGAGAGTAGATAAACGGTCGTTTTCGGCTTTATTTGCACCAATCATATCAAAAAGCGGAGTCGCGTGCTTGGTAAATCGTTCTATATCGGTTTCCACCAAATCGCACAACTTAAGAGTCGCTATGTGTTGAGGATATATGTGCGGCTGTGCCGAGCCTGTCTGGGCATCGAAAATCTCTTGTTGTCGTTTCTTTAATAGCACATACCAAAACAGCACATCATCGGTCATTGCAGAATCAATGAATGACGAATCCGAAGACCAAACGGGCGTATGCCATAAATTCACAAATCCAGCATTTGCTCCCGATGCGGAAATCGTGAGAACGGGAGCGGCAGTATTGGCAACATTGTGATATGTTGCGGCTTCCATACCGCCTGCCACTACAGGCACATTCCCTGCAACAGCGTCTTTTGACAGCAAATTCTTTCCTCTTTTCGGCGTGATATAATCCCCTACGGTCTTTTCTCCGTCCGAAATCTTTGGGAACATATTGTCAAACAATGCAAATGCTTGGGCTTGTAAATTATTATTTATCGCATTATTTATTTCAATTTTCTTACTTAATGTTTCAATAACAGTGGCTATCTTTTTTTGATAATGCATTGACGGCAATCGTAATTTTATCTTCCGAAAATTTTTTAGTGGTTGTGCCAATGCAGGAACTCCCACTTGATTAGAAAATTCAAGAATTTTATTCCGCCCTTCATAAGTATGAAAATAATATACCAAATAAGGAACTGATACCTGCGTTGTATCGAACTTTACTCTGAACTGTCTTTGCGAAACAAGATATTCTGAATATTTAGAGTCATCAGGAATATACGCTATTTGTCCAAGAGTCCCACTTATTGTAACAACGACTTCTCCGCGTTTAGCAATCGACCGATACAAACTTCTAGCTTTATTCTCAGTAACAAATTTAGTTATATTATCTGTAACTCTATATCCTTTTAGATTAGCACCATCGATAATTGGAAATCCTTCTTCAACAAAACATTTTACTTTTAGATTTGAACCAAATGGACCAGCTGCAATATCACTTATAACAGTTGAGAGTTCTATTTCACGGTAATTTGATTTTTCACACTTCATACCCAATCACCCCTAGTTTATGCTAAATCTTTTAAAATACATTTTTTTTCAATGAGTTCATCTTCTGTTATTTTCTGTCCATTCTTAAAATATTTATATTTAGCCTCTGTAATATTTATAAAAATTCCTAATTCATATTTATATTCTGAATTTCTACAAGAGAACACCGCTAATTTTGCATAATCTTTTGGGGATTTTTTCAAATTTGTTTTAATTTCAATCGCAATAATATTCTGCTCATTACCCCCTCTTTTATGTATTATAATATCAGGTCTACATATTGATTCATAATCATCAATAGCATAATGAGAGTTTTTTATATAACATTCGTTACCATTGCTACAAGTTTTACAATTTCTATAAACTCTTTTGGAATCATCAAAATTCCTATTATATTCAACATCTATACTATATCCATTTTTAACAAACCAATCATGATTTTTTAATAAATTTTCCAAATAATGAGCAATTCGATGAGAAATATCTTGTTCATGTACAGAATTCTTTATTAAATAATTGTCATTTTCATATAACAAATCTACACTCTGTTTTAATAGAGAAAGAATAATCGATATTTGTTTTTCATCCATAATCTATTTTACCTCAATTATATTTGAACCTGTCGGAAATTCCGATATTATATTGCGATTTTTATGATGTCGCGCAGGGCTTGTTCAGGAAGATTATATTTCATACCCAATCGCCCCCAGCACCTTGCGTATCTCTTCTTCAAGCCTATGGGACTCATCGAACATTTGCGAGAGTTCGCCTGTAAGCCGCGCCATCTTTTCTGCGAACGGCTCGCCGTCGTCCTCCTGCTCTTCTATGCCCACATATCTGCCGGGCGTGAGTATGAAGTCCTGTGCCGCGATGTCCGCCGTCGTTTTGACCGCGCAGAATCCCTTTACATCTTCAAGCGCACCTTCTTGGAACGCGGCGAATGTGCCGGCTATCTTTTGTATGTCCTCATCGGAAAAATCGCGGTGCTTGCGGTCAACCATATAGCCCATTTTGCGGGCATCGATGAACACAGTCTTCCCTTTCTGCCTCTTGTTTTTCGTGATGAACCAGAGCGTCACGGGAATGGTCACGCTGTAAAAAAGCTGCGTGGGCAGGGCGACGATCCCTTCCACGAGATCGTCTTCTATTATGCGCCTGCGGATTTCGCCCTCGCCGCCACTCTGCGAGGAAAGCGCACCGTTCGCGAGCACCAAGCCGATTTTTCCGTTCGGCGCAAGGTGGTGTATCATGTGCTGAATCCATGCAAAGTTGGCGTTGCCCGCAGGAGGGATTCCGTACCGCCAGCGGATGTCGTCCTGCAGTTTGTTCTGCCCCCAGTTTGAAAGGTTGAACGGCGGATTCGCCATGATGAAGTCGGCTTTGAGCGTGGGGTGCAAGTCGTTGAAAAATGTGTCCGCCTGATAGTTGCCGAAATTCGCATCGATGCCGCGGATCGCCATATTCATCTTCGCCATTTTCCAAGTGTCAGCGTTGGATTCCTGCCCGTAAACGGAAATCGTGCCGCGCCGTCCGCTGTGCGCCTGAATGAATTTCGCGCTTTGCACGAACATTCCGCCGCTTCCGCAACAGGGATCGTACACGCGGCAGTTTTCAAATGGCTTTAATATTGCGACTATGGTTTTTACTATGGAAGACGGAGTGTAGAATTCGCCGCCTTTCACCCCCTCATATTCGGCAAAATGCGCGATGCAATATTCATAGGTGCGGCCGAGCAAGTCCTTGCTGTCCTCTGTGTCGTCCATATCCATGTTCGTGAAAAAATCAACCACATCGCCGAGAACGCGCTTGTCCAAGTCGGGGCTGGCGTAATTCTTCGGAAGCACATTTTTCAGAGTTTTGTTTTCTTCCTCGATCACGCGCATGGCGTCGTCAATCACCGCGCCAATCTCCGGAGTGTGGGCGGCGGAAGCGATGACATTCCACCGCGCTTTTTGCGGCACAAAAAATATGCTCTCCATCGTGTAGGCATCGCGGTCGTCTTCAAAACCATCACCATCCGCCACCAATTCTTTGTAACGTTTTTCAAATGCGCTGGAAATATAGCGCAAAAAGATTAAACCGACTATAACTTTACGATATTCTGCCGCAGGAATATGCCCCCAAAGGACGCACGCCGCGTCCCATATCTGTCTTTCAAATCCGATGTTCGCATTGTTTTTCTCTGCCATAAAAACTTACTCCCCCTCCGCACGAATCAGTTTCCGCCGTTCCGCGTGTATCGGGCAAGTCCGCCCTGCTTCAATATCGCGCGGCTTCGTTCGGAAAGGTCGTTCGTCGCGAGGAGCGTTTTGCCGTTCGCCTCGATTTTGAAATCGCATCCCGTGTCCAGGGCTTCCGCGATGTTCGAAAGGAAAAGCGTGTCGCCCTGCGAAATCTTGTCGTAGTCCGAAGACTCCGCAAAGCAAAGCGGAATGATTCCGTAGTTCACCAAATTCGCCTTGTGGATTCGCGCGAAGCTTTTCGTGAGCACCGCGCGGACTCCAAGATACATCGGTCCTAAGGCGGCATGCTCGCGGCTCGAGCCTTGCCCGTAGTTTTCCCCTCCCACGACAATGCAGTCACCGAAGCCGTTCTTTTCGCAGCGGGAATAAAATGTCTCGTCCAAACGCGAGAGCGTGTGCTTCGAGATTTCGGGAATGTTCGAGCGAAGCGGAAGTATTTTCGCGCCGGCGGGCATTATGTCGTCGGTGGAAACGTTGTCCCCCGCCTTGAGCATCACCGGAAGCGAAAGAGTTTCCTTGAACTCGCGGCATTCAGGACACGGCTTGATGTTCGGACCGCGCAGGACTTCCACTTTCTCCGCCTCCTCCAAAGGAAGAGGCTCGATGACCATAGCGCGATCCTTCGCCGCTTCGAGGATTTCCTCGGAAGAAAGCCTTTCGTCGTTTCCTTCAAGGATGCTTTCGCGCGCGCCGTTTTTGTAAGACGCGTCATCGTATTGCAAGTTTTCCGCGCTTTCGAAAACGCCCGCAATCGCGCTCGCCGCCGCAGTTTCAGGCGAGACGAGATACACTTCAGCGTCCGCAGTTCCGCTCCTTCCCTTGAAATTGCGGTTGAACGTGCGGAGCGTGATTCCGTTTGAGTTCGGCGCGAAGCCCTGCCCTATGCAAGGACCGCACGCGCTTTCCAAAATCCTAAAGCCCGCCTTTATCAGTTCTCCTAGTACGCCTGCCTTTTCCGCCATCATCAGCGTGGCGCGGCTTCCCGGAGCGATTCCCGCCTCCACGCCTTGCGCGATATGCTTGCCCTTGACGATTGCCGCCACCGCCGCGAGGTCATCGAGCGAGGAGTTCGTGCACGAGCCTATCACGACTTGCGTGATTTTCTTTCCGCGAAGATTTTCAATCGAATCGATAACGTCTGGATTGTGCGGGCAGGCGGCGAGCGCGGAAAGCTCGTCCAAATTTATTTCGATGAGCTTGTCGTATTGCGCGCCCTCGTCCGCCTTGAGTTCCGTCCAGTCGCCGCCTCGCCCCATAGCCTCGAGGAATTTCCTCGTCTTTTCATCGCTCGGGAAAATCGAAGTGGTCGCTCCTAGTTCCGCGCCCATGTTCGTAATCGTCGCGCGCTGCGGAACTGTGAGAGACGAAACGCCTTCGCCAAAATATTCGTAGATCGCAAGCGTGCCACCCTTTACGGTTTCACGGCGTAACACTTCCAAAATTATGTCCTTCGCGCCCACGCCTTTTTTGAGACGACCCGTCAACTTCACTCCGAAAATTTTCGGCATCGCGAGGTGGAACGCGCCCCCTCCCATCGCCACGGCGACATCAAGTCCGCCTGAGCCAATCGCGATCATTCCGATTCCGCCGCCAGTGGGCGTGTGGCTGTCGCTTCCCAAAAGCGTCTTTCCGGGCTTTCCGAAGCATTCGAGGTGAACCTGATGGCAGATTCCGTTTCCAGGACGGCTGAAGTAAAGCCCGTATTTTTGCGCCACGCTCTGCAAATAGCGGTGGTCGTCCATATTCTTGAAGTCGGTCTGAAGCGTATTGTGGTCAACATACGAAACCGAAAGTTCCGTGCGGACGCGCGGAATGCCGATCGTCTCGAACTGCAAATAAGTCATCGTGCCCGTCGCATCCTGCGTGAGCGTCTGGTCGATTTTTATCGCGATGTCCGCCCCGCGCTCGATAGGCTCTCCTTTCGTGAATTTCGTTTCGGCGCAAGCCTCCGCAACAATGTGCGATTGAAGGATTTTCTCCGCAAGTGTAAGTGCCATTTTTTTCTCCTTATTTATAAACCAAGCATTCGCAAAATGCCAATCTTGAAAATGAAAAATAAATTCAATGAAAACATTCTATCAGCAATTGAAATTTTGTTCAATCCGTGCTACAATTTCCGTGTGGGAAAAAATCACAAAAAAAAAGCGAATCCTCAAGCTTGCGCGATTTTTGCGTCAAAAGTCATGGCAATCTTCATCGCAGTTTTTTGCGCGGCAGTTTTTTCCTGCAAAAAAAATGCGCAGCGCGCGCTTGAAGAGCGAACCGAGCTTTCAAGGAAAATCGACGAAGCGCGGGAAAAGGCGGCGTGGGCGTATGAAATCGAAGGCGAGCGGCTTTCAAAGAAAATTTCTTCTGCGGACGCGATTGACAGGAACATTCCGCTTTCTCCGCTTGCGATGATTGCGCTTGAAGGCGGAAAGCCTTTTACAGCAATTTTTCCGGAACTCGAAGGATTCGCCAGTCTCGACACGAGCGACATTCAGGGCGAAGTGCTTGACACGGTGGACGGATTTTGTCGCGCGCTCATCGAGCACACTTCCCTGCCGCTCGAATCCAATGTGAAAAAAAGCGAAGATGAAGAAAAAGAAGACGGCGAGACTGAAGAAGAAGCAGAAAAAACGGCGCAAAGGGATTCGTCGAAAATCGACGGATATTTTTCAAAGAGCACGCTTTATTCGCTAGTGCTTTTTTTGGCGGACAGCGAGACGGCGGGCGCGGTGAAATCGTTCGTGGTCGGGCGGCCGTTCATCGACGACGAGAATATCGAAGTGCCGATACGTTTTTCCTGCGAGAACGCCACGTTGTACGCGCTCGCATATCCTGCGCCGAACGAGGAATCTTGGAAAATCCAGCAAATCGAGATTTACAAAATGGAGGAAAAAAATGGAAAAACTCACGGGAATTGAGCGCGAGCTTGTCCTTCAATATTTGATTGACGGAAATGTCCCGATAACCGTAACGCCCATCGTGGAAGAAGAGACGGCAGGAGAAGTGAAGCCCGCGTCATCGGCAGTGTTTCCAGTCGCCATAAAGGCCGAACAGCAAAAAGTCCTGCAGCAAGGAATCATCCTCCTCACGAATCCAAGCGAAAACGTGCGGAATTTCATCGGACAAAACGTCAAAGTGGAATTCTATTTCAACCGCCTCGGGCTTTATTTCGAGACGCGAATGAAAGAAAGCAGCGCGGGACTTGCGCTCGTGATTCCGTCAGCGATAAGCCGCATTGAGGAAACGCCTGCTTCAGGACGCGTCACAGAATTCTCAGCGACCCTCTATTATTCTCTCAGCCAGGAAAGCGCCGAAAACGAGGCGAAAGGAAACATCCACATTGAATGCGTTCCCGCCCCCGGCTACAACATATTCGCGAAGCCAGTTTGGAAAGACGTGGCGGAGGACGCGCAACAAAAAGCGAAATCGTATCTAGAAGAATTCATCGCGCATGCGCGGAAACAAGGCGTAGCAGGAAGCGGCGTGCAGCTCATTCCCGTCGTGAGATTCCTCGCGGAAGAAATCCAGAACGTGAAAGTCCAAAGCATCGAGGGAAGATCCGAGCCGCTCAAAGTGCTTTTCGCAAACCACGAGCGAATCGTGTTCGGCGCGAAAAGGCAGGACGCCGCGCTCAGGGAAGGATGCGAGTACGCGCTTGAAATGCTTTTCCCGATGAAGCGTCCTCTAAACGACCGAAAGATTTTCACGACTTGCCGTGTGGAAAGTGTCTACTGCGACGAAGAAAAAACGCTCGCATGTTCGGTCTGCCGCTACACTTCAATGCAGGAAGAGGACTTGCGATTTTTGTACGAAAGCTGCACGAACGAAAAATTACTGTAAATGTTTAAAAATGGCGCACTAGTTTAGTGCCATTTTTAACTTCGAGTTTTCTGCGAAATCTCGCTTATTCAGTCGCAAGCCTTTGGCTTGCTGACGATTTTTCACTCCGTCGCAAAGTCGCTCTTTTTGGCAAGAAAGAAATTGGAACTTCTTTTTTCTCAAAAATTTAAGGATTGAAGCCTTCCCTACTTCTCTTTTCTTTCAAAAGTCTTCAGCGCGAAATGCGTCGCCACGCACACGGCGAAAATTGTCAAAATCGAAAATGCGATTTGCGCCTGAAAAGAATAACGGAGACTTGCGTCCGTGTAGAGCAAAAAAAGGTTCGACAAAATCTTGCTTTGCGAAAACGCGAAAATCCCGGCAATAAAAATCAAGATTGACGCGGCAAAGAAAACCGTGCGCGGAATTTTTCGCTCAAGCCGAGAAAGCGCCGAATGCGCGTGCAGCGAAACGTGGAACGCCGCAATCATAAAAATCCAGCTCGAACACGAAGCGTGGATGTTGCGCCACGCGAAATTCACGGGAAGAAAAGCGACGTTGAAAACAAGCCCTGAAATCATCAGCGAACTTGCCGCCATCAAAAGCATCGCCGAGAACAAAGCCGCGTTCGTCGCCAAAAGCACGATCCGTCGCGCATTGTAATTTCCCTTGAAAAGCGACTTGATGTAAGACGCGTTCAAAAGATGGTGCAACGCAAACAAGACGAAAAGCGCGATTCCCAAGACGGCGTGGAGCAAAAGTCCCGTGCCGTTCTGCCGATTGGCGAGGTACGCCAAAACCGCCGTCATAAAGATGTCAGTTAAAATCTTTGCGAGTTTTTTCACGACGCCTTTTTTCATTCCGCCTCTCCTTAAAATCGCAATGCCATCCTCCGCCATTATCGGATGCGAGTTTTCGCTTGCGAAAACTCGTTAAACAAGCCGCAGACTTGCGACTCATTGTCGCGCGAGTTTCCCTGTCATTGCTGTGCGAGTTCCCTGTCATTGTCGGGCTTGACCCGACAATCTAGCGAAAACAGATTCCCTTGGTCAAGTGCTAGCACTTGCTCTGCAAGGAATTTTTTTCAAACCATCGCTCACGCGACTGGCGAGTCGAGCACAGGAATGACTTGCTTCGCGACTGCAAGTGCAAAACCGTTTTTCATTTTCGCGGGATTGAGTTTCGCGAAAGCCACGCTTCGATTTCCTTTCTGTCGTGGCGCGAATATTCCCACTCGTAGCCGATGCCGACATAACTCTTCAGGACTTTTTTCGAGAGCGCGGAAACGCTGTCGCCGAATTTCGTTCCGCCGTGGCTTGAAAAACTGATAATGGTTTTTCCCGCGAAATCATATTCTTCCAAAAACGAAACCACGGGCATCGGAAGCGTTCCCCACCAAGTGGGATAGCCGAGCAAAATCACATCGTACTGCGCCATATTTTTCACGTGCGATGCGAGCGGAGTTTTGTAGTACGCGCCCAAATCTTTTTGACTCGCCTCGTAGATGCCGCCGGAGTACGGACGCTGCATCTGGATTTCAAACAAGTCGCCGCCAGTCATTTCCGCAATGAGTTTCGCGCCGCGCTCAGTGTTTCCCGAATACGAAAAATACGCCACAAGGATTTTCGGATTCTTCGGAACGGAAACGTTCAAGTCATAAGTCGTGGCGAATTCGGCGGATACCCCATACGGGTATTGCGTATTGGCGTTTCGGCAAATCCTGAAGCCCAAGTTTTCGTCCGCGTCAATAGGATTCGTCGCGCTCCTGTAGCACGAACGCAGATGCTTTCCAAAATCGTTGAAAGAGCCGCCGCGATTCACGCGCAAATGTCCGCTCGCGCTTCCCGCAGGATTCTCCGAATCCTTCAGGTCATACGGCGAGTAAAAGTCGAAGCACCATTCAGAAACATTTCCGTGCATATTGTAGATGCCGAATTTGTTCGGCGAAAACGAATCCACCGCAAGAGTCCTGTGCAAGGCGCGTCCTGGTCTCACGCTTGCGTCGGTGTGGTGAACATAATTGTCTTCAATAGAATACGGATAGGTTCCTTCAAAATTCGCGAAATCCGAATGCACTTGGTTTCCGAAACTGTAGCGCGTCGTGCTTCCCGCGCGGCAGGCGTATTCCCATTCCGCCTCGGTCAAAAGTCTGTAGCCGTTCGCGCTGCGGTTCCAAGTGACGCTCGCCCTGCCGCTTTTCGCGTCGCCCGAAATTTTGTACACAGGCGAAAGATTCCGCGCAGCAGAAAGTCGGTTGCAATATTCAATCGCTTCAAACCAAGTGACATTTTCCACGGGCAGATTCGCGCCCTTGAAATGGCTGGGATTTTGTCCCATCACTTTTTCAAAGTCCGACTGTTTCACTTCGAGCGGATCGCAATAAAACGAATTCACTTTCACCGCGTGCAAAACTTCGTCGTCCTCGCGCCACTTTTCGCTCGGCGCGCTTCCCATCGTGCAAGTGCCCGCCGGAACAAGGACAAAGCCATCGTTGACATTCACCGATTGCGCGAACGCCGCCGCCGACAAAATTGCCGACGACATTGCCAATATCAATTTTTTCATTTCCAATCCCTCACCTGCGCCTCGCTCACGGTGCGGGAGAAGCGTTTGCCGCTCTTCCAGTCGCCCTTCGCATTCCGCGCAAGATTCCTCGCGCTTCCGCCAATTCCGCTTGAACCCGAAGTGCAGAACGGATAGACCGTCTTTCCGCTGAAGTCCGCGCTTTCGACGAACGTGTACAAAATGTTCGGAGCCTCTCCCCACCAAATCGGATAGCCGATGTAAACCGTGTCGTAAAATGAGATGTCGAGAGCCGTCGCCATTTCAGGACGAACCGTAGCCAAATTGTGGCATTCTTTTGTCGTCCGCGAATTGCTATCGCGCCAATTCAAGTCGGCTTTCGTGTAGGCGACTTTCGGCTTGATTTCCAGAATGTCGCTTCCTGTGATTTTCGCGATTTGCTCCGCCACCGCCCGCGTCGCGCCGAACTCTGCGGAAAAATAGACCACGACGCTTTTCGCGCTTGCCGCCGCATTCACCGCCAAAGCCGCCGCCATCGTCAAAAGAATCCTTTTCATAAAACAACTCCTGATTCGCCCGCGAACGGGCAAGTTTGAAATACAAGTTTTCGCAGGAAACCCGAGCCGAACCATTCGCGCCGCGCGCAAACCGTTTCATACACCCTTGCCTTAATGCGATTTACTGAATTTTAACCAAAGAAAACATTTATGTCAAATACTTTGTTTTTATAACGGAGTTATAGTTTTTGAGTATGGATTAGGAATTATGAGAAATTATTTGACATATCAAACACTCCTAACTTGTCGGCAAGCAGTATGATATGCGGATAAATAGATTTTCATAGAAACTCAAAATTCCACGCTTATTCTCGACAACTTTCGTCTAATGCAAGAATTTCCACACGACCATTTCTATCCTTAGTTGAAACACCTTTCGAATCTGGTTCTTTTGTAACCTTACAAACAACTTTTGCGTTTTTTCTCAATTTTTCTTGAATCACTTTTGGAGCATCGCCGCGATAGTAGTAATATTCGCCATCTGTTTCATCACGGACAAAACCGAAATTTCCGATGCATTTAAATATTTCGCCCTTGATTTCCTTTTCTTTCAAAAGATTTTCTTCTAATCTATCCACATAAGAATTTTCCTCTGGCTTTACTTCCGAACTTTTCAACTTTCTTGTTGCAGTTTCAAGTCCTGGCTTTTCATATTTTTTTATTTCGTATGAATATTCATCAGAACTTTTAGAAATTTTTTCCAAAAGTTGAACAAGACTTACAGAATCAAAATCTCGATAATTAAAATCACTTTTTTGCCGCAAAATCGTATCACCCAACCTCGAAAGCAAAACCGTTTCATCTCCATTTTTCGTAGTTTGTTCAAAGCATTGAGAAATAAATTTTTCAAGCGCAAAGTCTTTCAAACCTTCATCGTTTTTCTTATCAATTTGAGTCAAAATATTTTCTTCGACCTCAAGCAAATCTTCTATATAGATAAATTCATTGAAAGTTTTCACATAACGTGAATTTTCGCCGGACTTTTTTTCACCAATTCCCAAAACATACTTTCCCAGCGAACGCAATTTGAGAACAAAATCTGAATAACCTTTGTCAGAGGCGACAAGGCAAATAGTGTTGATTTCAGGATTTTTGATGGAAATTTCAACTCCGTCCATAATGATTGCCTTGTCAACATCCTGCGCCTTGTTGGCGGTTTCATTTTTTTTGGAGTCCTCATTTTTTCGAGAATGAAATTGCTGAATCGCTTGAACGGGATTTTCCCTGACTACATTTTCCCAGCCATTTGAATTATCCATACTCCAATCCGCATAAGCACGTTGAACGAGAATGTCGCCGTAAGAATTTATTTTCGCAGAAATTTTTGCAAAATACTTTGACGAAATGTTTTCTGCATCAAAGAAAACAGCAATCTTCTTATCTTCAGTCATAAAACCTCCATAATTTTGCAATCACAAAAATTAAGCATATTTTTTTCATAATTGTTTCTCCAAAATTAGACTCATTCATCTTTTTCAGATGCAAAATATTTTCGATAATAAACATCTGAAACAGACAATTCATGCGCACCATCATTAACGCTTCCTAAAGTCCTAGCATAAAGACTATTGTGGAACTCATCGCTTTGTTCTGCATACCAATCCAACTTTTCTTGCAAATTTTCCACTTTCATTTTCAAAGAAAAATTTGCATACAAAAGATATGCCAGCGCAATCGCAAAAATTATAGCCACGGCTTTTTTCATAATTGTTTCTCCAAGATATATTTATAGAATTATACCACAAAAAGAACCACAATGCAATTTCTTTTAAGAAAGTGACTGCCAAGTATTCCATCATTAAAAAATCAAAACTGCTTCAACTTTTCCCGAATTTTTCTTATTTCTTCGCTGCCGTTTGTTGTAAGTCGTTGCAAAGGTATCTTGCACAGACGCAAAATTTCGTCTTTCATTTTATCGCGTTCCGCTTGCATCTTTGCTTTCATATTTTTCGCCGAATGAAAATGCCAACCGTCAATCTCGATTGCCAGAATCGGAAGCTTGGAAACCTTGCTGTAAATCAAAAAATCTATGTGTGTCCAAGGATGCATTGCATATTTTAAAAGTGCTGCATCGTAAATAAAATGGTGTTCGTCAATAATCTCTCGAAGCGGAGTATGACAAAGCACGCCTAAATCAGGAAATTCATTTTCCAGAAAATCAAGGATCGCCGTATAAAACAAATTTTCAGAATCGAATTGCGAAATGCGCTTTTTCCCTTTCAAGAATTCGCGCCTTGCCTCATTGAACTGCGTATAGAGATAGTCAAACACAGAACGAATTGTTCCGTTTTCGATTTTTTCCGAATTATACTTTATGTATGAAATCAAGTCGGCAACATTTCCCATCGCGCGCTCAGTTTCATCGGAGGTTACAAGCACCAATCTTTTCTTTGCCCGCGAAACCGCCACATTCAACAGATTCGGATCATCGGAAAATTCCGTCGGAACATTATCTACAGTTGAAATTATGATAAAATCCTTTTCGCGTCCTTGGAATTTATGCACAGTAGAAACATCAATTTTATCGCCGACCAAAGTTTTCAATAAATCCACTTGCGCATTGTATGGCGCAATTATTCCGATTTGTTCACAGGTAAAATTCTTGCTTTCCTCCAAAACAATCCTTTGAATTTCTTCTGCCTGGCGCAAATTCGTTTTGCCCCTTGCATGGTTTCCCTGAACAGTTTTCAAGACAGAAATCGCATCTCCAGTCTTATCCTCTGTCATAACCAAAAGTTTTCCGCCATAAAATTTTTGGTTGCAAAAACCTATTATTTTCGGGCTACAGCGATAATGTTCGCGCAAAAGGGTTTCGGGGATTTCAGGAACAACCATTTTCAATGATTCCAAAAAACTGTATTTCGCGCTGTTATAACTTTCGTCAACAGAAAAATCGCGCATAACCGATTCAAGCTTGATCTTGTTTTCCTGCGTAACGACATTCGGCAGCTGCTTCAAGTCGCCGACAATAACCGCATTCTTTGCATTTGAAAGCGCAAGACAGCCGGTCGCAATGTCAACTTGACTCGCCTCGTCCATAATCACATAATCAAATTCGGCATTGGGATTCAAGCTGTTGCGCGAGGAAAATGTCGTGCTCAAAATCAAAGGGTATTCCTTTTGAACCATTTCATAGTTTTTGTACAAATCTTCTTCTGTAAAAACGACACGAGCCTTTGAAGTGTCGTATCGTTTTGCAAGGATAAACTTCAAGTATTCAAGAGATGCTTTTGAAAAATCGTTCAAAGTTTCTTTTGCGTTTATTCTTTTTATTTCCTCCTCCAATTTGCAAATTTTGCTTTCTAGTTCAATTTGCCTTTGAGCGTAAAATTGATTCTTGAACACTTCAATCATTTCAAGGCTGTCGTTCTTGAAAAAACTCCAAGTTCCAATTCCATACTTGAACCTAATTTTCAGTTTGAGAAAAAAAGAAATTTCTTTTTCTTTGTCCGAAAACTCCTGCACATTGTGCCAAAGCAAAAAATATGTTTTTGCGCTTAAATTTTTTCGGATTTTTACTTTGCAATTATGAACGGCTTCAAAATGCTCTCTTTCCAAACACAGATATTCCAATTCAGCCCTCGCATTCGCCAATTCTTCCTGCACTTTGAAAATGCCCTTCAGTTTTGAAAAAAGGTTTGAAAGCTTTTCTTTTTGCAATGGTTCAAGAAGAATTTTCATCTCTCCAAGATTTTTTGGATATTCGGATTTTTGTTCGTCGATGAAGCTTTCCTTATTTTTTTTCCTTCCCAAATTTGCCGCTACAAAATCAAGCGAATATTTTTTATCCTTTAATTTTTCAAGCACATTCGATGTCGCGTCATTGTTGTTGGACACGACTTGGACAGTTTTTCCCTGCGCTAAAATATTTGCGATTATATTCAAAATTGTCTGCGTTTTTCCTGTTCCCGGCGGTCCTGAAATAATCGAAATTTGATTTGAAAGGGCGTTTTGCACCGCCTTTATCTGGCTAGAATTGCAGCCAAATGGAAAAATTATGTTGTCACATTTAAAAATTTTGGGCTTTAAATTGCCAGGGTTCAAATAAAGGCCAAGGGCGCAAGTTGTTTTAATTTTTGCAATTTTATTGTACGACTTCAAAAGAATGTTCTCATCGTCCTCGCTTTTCAATTCGCTTGCAGAAGCAAGAGCCTTTATGTATTCAAAAGTATTTTTCGCAATTTGGTCATCCAACGCGGACATTTCAATTTGCAAATCAGAAAAATCATAAGTCCTTTCTTTTCCATTTTCAAAAACGATGTGCCAATATTTGCGGCTTGCGTTTTTATCCTCAAATTCGAAAATATCTGACACATTAGAGAATTCTCTTTCATTGCGGCTGACATATATTTTTTGCGGATTCAAGTGAATCGGATTTTCAAGGACAGCAATGCGTTTTTCGTTATACTGGAATTCATTTCCTGATTTGAATGTAATTTTATACTTTGAATTTTCCTTGTCGAAAAACATAGACTCTATCTGTTCCGTCAAAAAAGGAGATTTGTTTTTCGGCGGAAAGTTGTCGATTACTAAAATCAAATGAGGATTCAGCATAATGACAGTCTAATACTTTTTTCATAATTGTGCTATACATAGTAAACCCATTTTAACAGTGAATTAAATCAATTTTCAAATGTCGCATGACTTCGACTTGCTTACCGAGTTTTCTTGCGAAAATTCGCCCCTCCACTTTCACAGAAAGCAAAAAAAGCACCCCGCCCTCCTACTGACGAAATCATCTTTTTGGTACAAAATCATAATCTTTTTGGTGCAAAAACATAATCCTGTTGGTACAAAAAGATTATCCTGGCAGGTACAAAAACATCATATTTTTGGTACAACGACAAAGTCTTTTTGGTACAAAAACATTATCTTTTTGTACCAAGAACATTATCTTGCGCGTACAAAGACCCATTTCACGGCATTTTGCGCGTAATTATCGGCAAGAAAATGGAAAAACTTTAGAAAAAAATGCGATTTTTTAAAATGCGATTTTGGGCTTGACAAACTAGAAACCACGCGGTACAATATAAGAGTATCATTGTCCTTAATGTCTGTTGTCATTGGGAAAGGAGGTAAAATTGTGTGAGTTCACTTAAAGGGTGTTCCCTCTAAATGTTGGCCCATTTACAGGGAACAATTAGTCAAGAAGAGCAAATGCTGTATGAATTAGTATGGCTCATTATAGCATTTGCCCTCCTTTTTGTCAATAGGACAAGCGAAAAATTTTTTTGGTCTTCGCTTTCTAAAAAAAGACCTGTCCGAGGTCTTGGAGGGCCTCAATTATGTTGGAAATAAAGACTATCAGGAATCAGCTCATCACTGACGAGGAAAAAGACGGATTTTGCTTCAGGAGCGGATGCAACCAGACGCTTGCCGAAGGAGATCTCATATCCGAGATGGCGGGCTACAACGCGTCTTTCACGGAGGCGGACTACAATGGAATGCTTGCGGTCTTGAAGGATGTTTCTGTCAAGTACCTCGCAAAGGGCTACAATGTGGAGTATCCGTTCGGGACTCTGCGCCCCACGGCGAGCGGCACTTGCTCCAAGGTAAGCGACTCTTTTTCCCTGAACAGCGGCAACCATAAGCTTGGCTTCCTCTTTTCAATCGCGCCGCAGGCGCAGGAAGAGATTGTGCGAAACCTCGAGTACAAGCAGGTCGCGCCCGACATCAGCGGAATCGTGAAAATCTACAGAATCTGCACACTCAATGCCGACGCTTCTGAAAACGATGCGCTCGATCTCCTGCCTTCGGAAACCTTAAGAATCTCAGGGCGAAACTTAAGCTTCGACTTTTCCGACGAAAAGCAGGGAGTGTTCTTGGAGAACGAGAGCACAAGGCTGAAAGTGACGCATTTCCACCGCGCCGGAACGAACATCGTGGACGCTGTGATTCCTTATGGGATTTCAGCGGGCGACTACAGCGTGAAGGTGGTCACGAAGCCTGGCGCTTCCTACTTCGCCGATGTCTCCTCGGAGCAGCTCACCGTTAACTCCGTAATCGCGGAATAAAGCCGCGGTCGTCCTCGCCCGCAAGGGCGGGGACGGCGGGTGTTTGCGGGGCGGGAAGTGAAAACGAAGCGGAGATACGTGATTTCAGCACGCTCAACCACCGTTGTATATTGACATCTCGCACGACTTGCATTTTGTCCGCATGGCGAGTTGAAAAATCTTTTGTTTTTTGACATAATACTTGAGAAAATCATGATGGAGGATTTATATGGACTTGAAAGCAATTTCATTTGAAGAATTCTTGTGTCGTGTGAAAAAAGATGCGAAGAATTATTTTAAGTGCGAGTGTATCAGTGAAAAACACGATGTTGAAGAAATCTTGTTAGAAATGTCTTTGTCGCTAGATGATTACAATGAAGAAAAATCTTGCAAACATTTTGACGGTGGCTACGAGCAGTGGCACATAAATTATATTCATCTTGACGGAAACATGGCGACGTTCTCTTACAAAAATCTTGACGAAAAACCTGCGTAGTAAAATCGGAATAATTTCGTCAATTATAAAATATGGAGAAAAAATTGAAAGTCATAAGTTTGTTCAGCGGTTGCGGAGGGCTTGATTTGGGCTTTGAAAAGGCAGGCTTTGAAATTCCTATTGCAAATGAATTTGATTCAACCATCTGGGAAACATTCGAAGCAAATCATCCTCGAACAAAATTGATAAAAGGAGACATTCGCAATATACAAGCGGATGAATTTCCAAATGAAATTGACGGAATTATTGGCGGACCGCCTTGTCAGTCTTGGTCGGAAGCCGGCGCGTTGCGCGGAATCGAAGACGCGCGCGGAAAATTGTTTTACGACTACATCAGAATTCTAAAAGAAAAGCAACCGAAGTTTTTTCTTGCAGAAAATGTAAGCGGAATGTTGGCAACAAGGCACAAAAACGCGGTCGAAAACATAATAGCGACTTTTAAAGATTGCGGCTACGATGTTTCGATAACACTAGTCAACGCGAAAGATTACGGCGTGGCGCAAGAGCGGAAACGAGTTTTTTACATCGGCTTCAGAAAAGACTTGAATGTTGATTTCAAGTTTCCGAAAGGCTCGACTTTTGATGACAAAAAGAAAATCACGTTGCGCGATGTGATTTGGGATTTGCAATTCAGTGCCGTTCCCGCAGGTACGAAGAACTATCATAATCCCGCCGCCGTCAACAACAACGAATATTTTACTGGCGCGTACTCTCCGATTTTTATGAGCCGAAACAGAGTTAAAGCGTGGGACGAACAGGGATTTACAGTGCAAGCGTCGGGCAGACAATGCCAGTTACACCCGCAAGCCCCGAAGATGACTTTTATAGCTCAAAACAAACGCGAGTTTGTCAAAGGAAAAGAAAGTTTGTATCGCAGGATGACTATAAGAGAAGTAGCAAGAATACAAGGCTTTCCAGATACATTCAAATTCATTTATACAAATACCGATGACGCGTACAAAATGATTGGAAACGCAGTTCCTGTGAATCTTGCGTATGAAATTGCCACAGCGATAAAATCGACATTGGAAAACAGAGGAGAAAATAAATGAGCGAAGAAAGCAACAATCAAGGTAGAGCGTATGAATATATTTGTTTGCTGACATTGCACAAAGAGATAAATGAATTTCGCAATGCAGAAATTGAGCAAAACAGCGCATACAACGCCGCGCATCACGCTTGGACACAAGTCGGAAAAGTTTTTCAGAATATATTGCTTGAAAGCGCGAAAGCGGCTGCCGCGACAATTTTCGATATGGAGCCTATGATAATCGAAAAAGCGATGATTTGTTGAGATTGAAAATACAAACCGACAGTGAAGGCAAAGAAGGCGATGTGCGCGACATTGTAATCAGCCGCAAAGATGTTCAATGGGAAATCGGGTTGAGCATAAAGCACAATCATTTTGCCGTAAAGCACAGCCGCTTGGCAAAGTCGCTGGATTTCGGACAAAAATGGTTTGGGATGCCTTGTTCCGAAATGTATTGGAATGATATTAAACCCATATTCGATTATCTGCAAAAACAAAAAGACGAACAAAGTAATTGGAGCGATTTGCCAAACAAAGAAAACGATGTTTATATTCCGTTGCTGAATGCGTTTATGAATGAAATCAAGCGTAGCGACAAACGAAATAAGGAAGTGCCAAAACGAATGGTCGAATACTTGCTCGGCGAATTCGATTTTTACAAAGTCATAAGCATTGACAGCAGGCGCATAACGCAAATACAAACATACAATCTGCACGGAAAATTAAACCGAGCGAGCGTTGCCGCGAAGCCGAAAATAAAAGTGCCGATTGCTTCCCTGCCCACGCGCATTGTAAGTCTGGATTTCAAGGTGAACAGCGCAAACACCGTTGAATTGTATATGGACGGCGGCTGGCAGTTTAGTTTCAGGATTCATAATGCTGCTACGAAAGTGGAAACAAGTTTGAAATTCGATATTCAAGTTATCGGAATGCCGACGACGATTATATCGATAGATTGCAGGTGGAAGTAGGCACTGATTCGATGTCGTTTCGGCTGAAGTGAGCGCAGCAATCGAAGCGGAGAAATCCATTCAAAGGATTCTCCGCTTCGGTCGAAATGACATCGCCGCGCGGGTATATTACCTATAACCTACCTATCTATCTCCCCTACCTCACTTCAACAATCCGATACTTCTGCTTGCCCGCGCCGATTTTTTCCGCCGCGTTCAAGACGACATCCACGCCGTGCCGCTTTTCCCACGCCGCCACTTGAGCATCCGTTCCCTGCCCGAACGTCATGTCGCACGCCGCGCGGTCGATTGCCACTGGGTCGGTGGAAGCGAGAACGCCGATGTTGCCGAACGGCTTCGCGTCGGAGCAAGAATCGTCAACGCAGATGTCCGCCAAGACGTTGATGTAAACCCAAGGCTTCGCGTCGTTCGCCGCCTTCGTAGCGTCCGCCACCGCCAGCTTGAATTTTTCACCGCCATTGCCAGGATAGCGAGGGGCGTTGCTTTCGCCGCCAGAATGTAGAATCGCCTTTCCGCTGAGCGAGCCGAACGGAATCGAAAGAGCCTTTGTCATTCCATCGTACTGCGGAAGATAATGCGGCTTGAAAAGCATCACCGCAATCGCGCCGTCATACTTTTCAAAGCCCTTTCCCACGCGAAAATATTTGAGGATGTTGCCGTTGCGTACCGGCAAATCCATGTCGCCGTCCTTGTCGATGATTTCGCATGGAGCGACTTTGTCCCAACCGTGCTCTTTCGCCATCGCAAGCGAGCCTTGCGCAGTGCCGCGCGCCGAACTGAAATAAACGCTGTCGATGAAAGTCCCGTTAGTTTCCTTCGCAAGGTCGGAAAGCATCGCGGGGTCGAGATACTGCGTGTTTCTGTCCTCGAAAATCACTTTGAGAGCTATTTTGCCCTTGAGTTCCCTTCCAGTCGCCTTGTACAATTTGAGGTGCTCGCCGGAGTTATTTCGCGCGAAAAATACACGACTGGCGCGTTCCTGTCCTGCGTCGCGTTTCGCAACTTGGAAATGTCCACGTTCGTCACGCCGAGATTCTTTTGCGACGCGCCCTTCGTCTGCGCGAACGCAAATCCAAATGCCAAAGCCGCCATTGCCAAAATAAGTTTTTTCATAATTCCTCCTAAAATCGTCGGTGATTGAATCGCCATTCTTTGCAACGATATGCGAGTTTTCGCTAGAAAACCTGTTAAGCAAGCCGCAAGGCTTGCGAGTTATTGTCGTGCGCATTCTCGTCATTGCAGTGCGACATTCTTGTCATTGCCGCGCTTGACACGGCAATCTATTTACGTCGTGCGAACTAGATTATCGGGTCAAGCCCGATAATGACGCACGCGTCTAGATAATGACACACGCGTCTGATAATGACACGCACACCCGATATAATGACACACATGATAATGACACTCATTGCCCAAGCGAAAACATGATTCTTTCCCGTCCGCCTAGTTTGTCGAAAACGGAAAGGTCGGAAGTGACTTTTCCAATCGGAATTAGTCGCAAGCCTTGCGGCTTGCTTACCGAGTTTTCTTGCGAAAACTCGCGCCACTGATTTTGGAATAATTTTTAATCTGAGCAGATGATAATGCAGATTTGTTGTTGTCCGTCTGCGCGAAGAAAATCGCCATGTTGTGATGCGCGATGCAATAGGTGATGTCGCCGTTCGCGAAATGCTTTTGCCCGCCCTTCGCGTTTTTTGGATAAAAGTCAACGCCGCCGTAATACTCGCGCCCGCCGTAGCGCACCATAGGAAGCGTGAACGGAAACGTCGCCGCGATTTCTTCGGCAAGCACCGTGTCGTAGAGAACGCCTTCAAGCTCCACGCCGCCGACGGAAATCTTTATCGAGCGCTCTTTTGCGAATAGTGAAAATGCGCAGAAAACCGCCGCGAAAACACAAATGAACTTTTTCATATTGCCTCCTGTATTTGCGTAATTATGACGCGCACTTATTCCTCAAACCTCGCCGCGTCGAGCGTTTTTATCACGTGCGCGGGATTTCCCACGGCAACCTCGCAGTCGCCGACATCATGCGTCACGACCGAAGCCGCGCCGACGATCGCGTGCCTTCCAATCCGAACGCCCGGCAAAATCGTCGCGCCCGCTCCAATCCACGCGCCGTCGTCAATGACAATCGGCTTGCACGGCAGAACCTCACGTTTATACGGGTCGTGGTTGTTCGTGATGAGCTGAACATTGGCGGCGATTCTCACATCGTCGCCAATCGTGATTCCGCCACGCGCCATCGCCAAAAGGTTCCTTAATTTTTAACAGTGAGCGAATTGTCAAATTCGGGAACTGTTAAAAAAGTCGTTTCGCAGCGAAGCGAGAAACGACGGTAAATAAGCGAGTTTTTGCAGAAAACTCGTATTAAAATCAGCAACGCAATTTTAGTTGCTGATTTTAAATGTTGCTCTGGATTATGGAATTTCTTCCGATTTTTATCGAGTCAAGGCACGCGCCGAAAATCGGTGCGATGACGCGGCTTCCCTCGCCCAAGTTTTCGCCGAACAAGTCTTTCACCGCCGCATCGTATTCGTCCGTGCAGGGCATCGTGTGGTTCATTTTGAACGCGAGTCGCGACAAATGGTTCCAGTGCGCCCGCTCCTCGTCTGTCGTCTGTTCCAAATCGACCATTTCAAATTCGCAATCCATTCTTCCTTATTTCACCCTTGCGCGGATTTCATCTTCCGCCTTTTCAAACGTAACTTTCGTTGTGCCCGCGTTGTCGAAAATTGTCACATCGCCTTTGACTTTGCCTAAATGGACGCGCGAAAAATGCTCGCCGTTTTGCTCGTACAAAATCACAAGGCTGTGTCGTGGCGGCCAATACGCGATGTCGCCAACCTCGTAGCCGCCGCTCCGCGTCGAAGAAGTCGCAAGCGCGTCGGGAAAACGATAGCACATTTCGCGCCCGTACAAGTCGAGCATTTCCACCGTAAACGGCATCTTTGAAACCAAGTCTCGGCTCGTGGCGTTGTCCTCCAAAACCGCGTCCAAAACTTTTCCTTTCGCCGTAATCTTGATTTTGATTTCCATATTTCCGCCGCGAGAATTCCGCCTTGAATTTTGCGCAAAAGCAAGATTTGCCGCCGCGCACAAAATCGCCGCAAGTACAAAAACGATTCTTCTCATTGTATGAAATCTCCATAATTAGTCATCTTCGTGCTTGTCACTTCGTCATGCAACAGATTGTCGGGTCGATGCCCGACAATGACAGGTTGCGGCGCAACCACGAGTTTCACTTCGTGAAACTCGCACAACTTGGTTGATGACTGGTTGCTGCGCAAGTCGCAACGCTTTGCGTTGCTTACCGAGTTTCACTTCGTGAAACTCGCACTTACTTACACCTGCTACCCCATTGCCTATCTTCTATTTCAATTTGTTGTACACGGCATCTTCGACAGGCTCGAGCCATTCGTTGCTGGCGTTCGTTCCAGGAACTTCCACCGCCAAGTGCGCAAACCAAGAGTCCGCCGCCGCTCCGTGCCAATGCTTCACATTCGCGGGAATCGTCACCACATCGCCGGGTTTCAACGCTTGAGCGGGTTTTCCCTCCTCCTGATACCATCCGCGTCCGCCAACGCACACCAAAATCTGTCCTCCGCCATTGTCAGCGTGGTGAACATGCCAGTTGTTGCGACAGCCAGGCTCGAACGTGACATTCGAGATTGAAAAACTGAGCTTTCCGTCCGCAGAAATCGGAACACGCGAAAGAGGGGCAAGCCATGAGTTCCCGATAAAATACTGGGCATACGCATCGTTCGGTTCACCGACAGGGAAAGCGGAGACTTTCGCCTGTGGCGGATAAGGCAGGTCATCTTTCGCCGCCTCGGAAGCTGCATTCGCTGAAGTCTGCTTTTGATTGAGAACCGCGTCCAAAACGGAAAGCGCGTTCTTGCTTTCCGTTTTTCCGACATTTTGCGAAAGCAAAGTGAACGCCTCGCGCATTTCATCAGCAGAGTTTCCGCTGTTCAAGGCACCGCCAATGTGCGCGGCAAGCTGCGGATTCACATTGCCAATTCCTGCGAGCATAGAAGCCGTCGCCAGTTCGCGCTCTTCAACAGTCATATTGTTGCGACCGATGATGTCGGAGAAAAGATGCTCCTTCAAGAAAACATCGGTCGTCTCGGAATAGCCAGTCGCAGTCGGACGACCTTGCGTTCCGTTTTGATTGAAAATCTTGTTGATTGTGGCAAGACCAAGCGTATAGCGGTTTTCAGTCGCGACGGCATCGGGAGTCGTTCCGTAAATAACATTTTTTCCAGCTGCCTCGCGCTCCTTCACAACTTCAGCCAAAACGCTTTCCGCGTTCAAGCACCGCGGAAAACCAGCGTAGGCGTAAAGCTGCAAAAAGATTTCGCCGATGTCGTTCACGGTAAGCCCGCGATCCAAGGCGGTGTCAACTTCGCCCTTCAATTTTGCCAAGTCGCCTTTCGCAGACAACGCCGCCACAGCAGAAATAGACTGCTTTCGTTCAGAGAGATTCATAGAGTCTCCTTTTGATTGTTTTGCAAATGCCGCACAAGCGACAAGCAAAGCCGCAGTTAGAATTGCAACACATTTTTTCATTTTCTACTCCTTGCGAAAAGTTTTTATAATTCGATTTTAGCGGAAATATGCAAGATATGTCAAATACTTTGTTTTTATACGCGAGATATGCATTTTAGGCATAAATGGCGCAAAGTCATATCTTTTTGCAAGTCGCCACGCGCCGCCAGAATCTGCGTTCAATTACATGTTCTCTTAATATGGGCATAGATTGATTTTGTGGGAACAACTGTTTTTTACTATATTTTTGATTAAAAGTTACTTGACTTTAAATAAAAGTTGCGTTACCATAATTACATAACCAAAATACGAGGTAACGCTATGACAAACGGCGAAAAACAAGAAAGATACAGACGAAAAGAAGCCTTGAAGAAAATGGCTGGTGAAGCCGCTATGAGAATTCAAATGTCTGGTTGGGATTTTTCAGGACAAATAGAACGAATTCCTGAGTCGCTGAAAAGGCTTGAAAATGCCATAAATCTTCCGAACAATTGGACAGAAGATGACTATGCGGCGGCTGTGAAAGTCGTGCAAAACATTATGCTTGACACTTATGACAATCCACATTTGTTGAACAATGATATCCATGATCATCATTCCAAAGAATTTATGAACCCTCAAAATCCCAATCCTTTTGGAACAATGATGGAAATTAGAAAAGCCGAAGCGGATTCCCGAAAACTTATACATACAATTCTTTCCGCAATAGAATTAAGTGGACTTTCAACGCCTGATTCCATCGCCACAATACTTGAAACTCTGAGAATTTTAGGAAGGCGTTTGATGGACTCAAATAACATACCTCGCTCTTGCGCGACTGCGTTTGCAATGGCGGCTATCGGTCAACAATTTCAAAAGCCAAATTGGTTTATAAAAGATTTTACTTATGCTTTAGGAAATCAAATTGGCGATGAAAAAGCGCAAGAATTGGCTCAATCACTTTCAAACTTTAGAATAGGAGATTTTAATCATGAATGAAATTACTTACGCCTTGAATTCAGAAAATAAGCTTGTTTATATCAACGATGTGCCAAATGGCGAAAACTGTAATTGTTCTTGTCCGAAGTGTCACGCAAAATTAGTCGCAAAAAACAATGGAAAAATTCGCGTTCATCATTTTGCGCACGCTTCAAATTCTGAATGTGTCGGCGCTTATCAAACTATGATTCATTTGCTTGCGAAAGAGATTATCGCGACCTGTGGAATTGTTCCGTTCGCACAAAACAGTATAATAAAATTGATACGCGTTGCAGAAATTCATTTGGAAAAGCAATTTGAAGATATGATTCCCGATGTCATAGGAATTCTGCCAATCACATTAAACAACACAAACCAAATAATAGGCGCAATTCCAATATTCGTAGAAATTTATGTAACGCATAAAGTTGATGATGAAAAAGCGCAAAAAATCAAAAAACTTGGAATTCCGACTGTAGAAATAAATCTTTCAAACTCACAAGCCCTTTCAAAGGAAGAATTGCCTAAAGATATGAGCAATCCTAAAAATTGGAAAATCATAAATGACAAATTGAATTCAAAATACTTGCCAAAAATAAGATACAATACAGCAGAATTGCTTGCAGCATATCGGGCTTTGATGGCTGGTTCGTCTTCTTATGGCAGACAATCCAACAATTACAACAGGCACTATCGATACAGAAGAAGAAGAAGTAGTAGTAGTAAAAGAAGATAATATTAAATACAGATTTTTTTGCAGTTTTTTTGCACTTATTTATATTTATGTGATATAATTATAAAAGGAGTTTTGTTTTATGAATAAAAAACTATTGTTAATAGCATTGTCTTTGGCAATTCCGTTTTCAATCTTTGCTTCACCTTTCGGTTTAAGAATGGGAATGACTTTAGAACAAATTACAGAAGTTTGCGGAGGAATCGTGCCTAACCATAATGAAAACGATTCTTATTTTATAAAACCGACAAACAATCACCCATTGTTTAAATATTATCTTGTTTATGTTGATGAGGAAATAGGATTGTATTATATAAAAGCATTAACGGACGAAATTTCCTCAAATGATTATGGAGAGGAAATAAAATCCGCCTTTGAAAATATAAAAGACAGAATTTCTAAGAATTATGGAAACCCTAAAGTCATAGACGAAGTTGCGAGTGATACAATTTGGAGCGATGAAGAATATTGGTTCTATGCATTACAACATGGAGCAAGGACTTTAACAGCAATATGGGGCATCGAAAACCCTATTGCCAAAGACGACATAGAATATATCGGAATATCCGCAAAATATTCGTCCTATCGAAAAGGAATAATTCTTTTGGAATATCGATTCAAAAATTACAGCCAAATAGAAGATTTGCAAGATTCTGTATTTTGATTGTTTGCCCCTGCTTTCTACACAATGCGAATTCTAAACAAACATTTCCTCAAACAAAAAAAATCCGTCCCCCTCTCCTCACGCATTTTGCCTTTTTTTCATCGAAGTCCAATTCACGAAGCCGTAGGCATCCATTGCAAAAAAAGCGACGAAGCAAACGACCATAGGCAAATACTTTATGTCTTGCGCGCTCGCCATGCTCCACATTATAATCAGCACTATGTCGTTGAAACCGTAGCCGATCGCATAGAAGCGGCTTCTTCTTGCCGTGAGGTATGCCGCGACGAACGAAGTGAAAACAGAAACCGTGCTTATGAATAAATTCGACGTGTCCAAAGCCTTCAAGACAAAATAAAAGCATATCGTCGCCACGAAAGCCAGCGCCATGAAAACGCACTTTTCCTTAAAGGACAAAGTGTTTACCCTCACCTCGCTTTTTTTCCCGTGATAAGGATTTCGAAGCCATGCGATAAAAGCCCACAAAGCGATGGGCGCACTCATCCCCAAATATGTTATCATTTCGCCGTAATATTTAAACGAAAAAGCGATGATGCCGTAAAAGACGCTGAACACGATTGTAAGAAACTGTCCAATCGGATTGCCCTTTGAAACGAAAATCAAGGCGGTCGCGCCAATCAGCGAGCCTGCCAAATACAAATACTGCGTATTCTTGAAAGCGCAAAAACAGGACACAATCGAAACTATGCTGAAAATCCAAATGAACCATTCAACTGGGGCGAGACTTTTCAAAAAATTTTTCATTCTTTTCTCCAAAAAAAACGGCACTTCGCTTATATCTTCCAAGACCTGACGATATAAGCAAAATGCCTTAGCATTCGCAAGCACCCGGTGGCGCATGCTTTTACATAAAATTTTGGATTATCATAACATATTTTGCTTTTGCAAGTCAAGAGAATCGAGACATTTATGGGCGCAAACAACTTTGCCCTCCCCCGTTTGCTCAACAGTAAGCAAAAAGTCATTTCGCAGTGAGACGAGGAACGACAGTGACAAGCGAATTTTCGCAGAAACTCGAAGTCTAAGCTTTGTCGCTTCCTGCGACAAGCTTAAACATTTCCATACGCCTTGAAAGTTATGGAATGATATGATACAATGTTGTCGCTATGGACTTTAAATGGAAAAAGAGAATCATACATGTCGCCACCGCAATAGGCATCTCTATCGTGGTCATCCTAATTTCGCTGATTTATATTCGTACTCTTAACGACGACATCAAAGAGAACACCAAAAGCGAAATAAACGAAATTACGCAGCACGACCAATTCGCGCTGAAAAACTATGTCGAATACAATTGGGAAACTTTGAAAAGGATTTCCCGTCGAATGCGGCGCGCCGAATGCGAAACTCTCGAAGACTTCAAGGCGCTTCTCGGACACGAACGCTCCGAAACTCCTTTTCTGGGAGTTTATTATGTGGACGAGGAATACAACATATATACCGCCGACTATGTCATAAAGAGCGGATATTACAACAGCGAGCTAGTCGAGGAAATCGTAAACGGACAGGACAAATTCGTCAAGCACTTCGTCTTCGAAAAGCCCGAGTTCACGCGCTGCCGCGGCGAACAGCTCGTCTACGGAATGACCATAGACTATTGTTTCAGCAACGACGAAAACAAATCCCCCGTCACGCTCGGCGACAAGAAATTCAAGGCGGTGCTCGGAATAACCAGCCCCAACGCGTTGCAGAAAGGACTTATTCTCGACAGCTTCAAGGTCGACGGATTCGTAAACGGATACAGCGCGGTAATCAATTTAATCGGAGAATACATCGTAGATCCTCAGCGCACGGACGACGAGAACAATCTTTCCCGCAACTTCTTCGACGAATTGGACGAAAGCGTCAAATGCAGCCTGACCTCCGACGAGGCAAGGCAAAAGATGAACCACTGGGAAAGCTTCACGTTCACGCGAACTGAAAGGGTTTTCGACGCGAGCACGGGAAAACACAAGTACGAGAACAAATTCTACAGCTGCATTCCGATAGACGACCAGGATCCGGTGCGCTGGTACTTCCTCTTTTCGGTCAACAAGACCGTGTTCCATGAGCGAAGCTATTCGCTGATAATTTTGAACATAATAGAACTTTTCGTAGTGCTCTCGATCGTTCTCGTCGCGCTTTTCCTCGTCATAATAAACCACTACAAGTCGGCGAACGCCATCGAAAAGGAAAAGGCTCAAAGCGAATTCCTTTCAAACATGAGCCACGAAATCCGCACTCCCTTGAATGGAATGGTCGGACTCAACTATCTAATCGTAAACGCCATAGACGAGCCGGAAAAGCACGAACAAGTCAAAGAATGGCTGAAGAAGTCGCACAGCACCGCCAAATATCTGCTCTCGCTCGTGAACGATGTCCTCGACATGTCGAAATTGCAGGCGGGAAAAGTTGACATTGTGCACGAGCCGCTTTTGATAGAATCCATCACGGACGCCGTATGGTCAATGCAGCTCGACAACATCATAAGGCGCGACATCCAATTCGTTCCTGACATCAAAATCATAGAGCCATGCATTCTCGGCGACTCGGTCCGCCTAAAGCAGGTGCTCGTGAACATCGTGAGCAATGCGGCGAAGTTCACTTCCCCGGGCGGCAAAATCATAGTCAGCGTAAGGCAAAAATATTTGGAGGGCGGAAAAGTCCTCACGTCGTTTTCGTGCGAAGACACGGGCTGCGGGATGAGCCAAGAATTCCTCGAAACAATATTCGACGTGTTCACGCAGGAACGCAACAAAAACACCGCGAGCATAAAAGGCACAGGGCTTGGAATGTCAATCAGCAAACTTCTCGTGGACGCGATGGGCGGCGAACTTTTGGTGGAAAGCGAGCTTGGCAAAGGCAGCAAATTCACCGTAAACCTTCCCGCGGAGATTTCGAAAATGCCGGACTACCTTTCGCAGCAGACGGCGGGAACAGACGAAACGAAAGCCACGAGAAAAAAAGAAAAGCCTTTGAAGATTTTGGTCGCTGAAGACAACGAGCTGAACGCCGAAGTCATATTGGAAATCCTAGGCAGCGAAGGCTTCTTAGCCGACCATGCGTCGGACGGAAAGAAGACAGTCGAAATGTTCGCCACGTCGAAGCCCCATGAATACGACGTGATTCTGATGGATATGAGGATGCCCTTGATGGACGGATGCGATGCGAGCAAGGCCATACGCAGTTTGGAGCGCGAGGACGCAAAGACGGTGCTCATTTACGCATGCACGGCGAACACATTTGAAGAGGACAAAATCCGCGCGATCGAAAGCGGAATGAATGACTTCTTGACGAAACCGATAGACGTGAAAGTGCTGCTTCAAATGCTCGAAAGCGTCATGGCGCATCACGGCAATTAGGGGTATATGACAAAAGCGTCGCTCAAATGGCGCGGCCGTCATCAACATTTGGATTCGCGTCGCAGACTTGTCATATACTTGTGCGCGTCGCAACGAGTAGTTCAGCGCACGCATAAAAAAGCCAGTCGCAATTTCTAAATGGCGACAAAATTACGGGAGGGCAACATGCCATATTCATTCAAAAGCGTTACGATACGCACGGACAATTCCAAAAGCGGAATGGCGAAAATCAACGAACTTTGGGCAGACATCATGCAAGGCAAAGTGCCGCTCGACTTCATTGAAAACGGCATGCCGGTGAAAGGACTTTCGCCGATTTCATCTTACAGCGACTACGAGAGCGATGAAAAAGGCAAGTACAATTTGTCGGTGATGACTGTGACGGCTGACTTCTTTACGAAGATGGAAAATTTGGTCGCAGAGGGCGAATATGCAAAGATAGACGAGAGCGGCGAGACGATTGCGGACTGCGCGAACAAGGCGTGGTCGAAAGTTTGGGAAGCAACCGCGAAAGGCGAACTCCATCGCGCTTTTACGACCGACTACGAAAGCACCGTTCCCGCCGAATATACGAAAGACGGAAAGGCGCATTGCTATTTGTATATTGCAGTGAATAACGGATAAAAAATGGATAGAGAGAAAATATTTCAATTTGTATCCGCACAAAAAACGGCGTTCATCGCTTCCGTTAACGCGCAAGGCTATCCCGTAATTCGTGCTATGCTCGCGCCAAGAAAAATCGACGGAAACGACATTTATTTTACGACCAACACTTCGTCGAATAAAATCAAACAATACGCCGCGAACGACAAGGCTTGCGTGTATTTTTACAAGCGCGGCAGATTCAAGTATCAAGGCGTAACGATCATCGGGAAAATGCAAGTGTGCACCGACCAAGCTACGAAAGAGATGATCTGGCGTTTTGGCGATACAATGTTTTACAAAGAAGGCGTCACCGATCCAGATTATTGCGTCTTGAAGTTTACCTGCAAAACAGCCGAATACTATTGCGACTTCAAGGTGGATACAATTGACTTGTCGGATTAGCATGGGGATTTTATGGCGAACTTAACGGCAATGCCGAACATCGGCAGAGAAATGGCACGCAAATTGAAAAGCGTGGAAATAAGTTCCGATGAAGAGCTAATCGAAATAGGCTCGAAAGAAGCGTTTTCCAGATTGAAAGCGAAGTACCCGAATGTGTGCTTGGTGCATCTTTATGCTTTGGAAGGCGCGATTCAAAACGTGGAGTTTAATTGTCTTTCCAAAAAGACGAAAGCGACCTTGAAAGAGTTTTGCGATTCTTTGAAATAGGAGACTGTTCATGGCATTTGATTTCAAAAAAGAATACAAAGAATTTTATCTGCCGCCGAAAAAACCCACAATCGTAACCGTGCCGAAAATAAATTATATGGCGGTACGCGGCAAAGGCAACCCGAACGACGAAAACGGAGAATACAAAAACTCAATCGGACTTTTATACGGCATCGCCTTTACGATTAAAATGAGTTATAAAAGTACGCATAAAATCGACGGCTATTTTGAATATGTCGTGCCGCCGCTTGAAGGCTTTTGGTGGCAGGACGGCTCCGATACTATCGACTACGCAAACAAAGACGGCTTTAACTTTATATCGCTCATTCGTTTGCCCGATTTCGTGGCGAAAGCCGATTTCGATTGGGCGGTACAGGAAGCGATGAAAAAGAAAAAAGCGGACTTTTCAAAGGTGGAATATTTGACTTATGACGAGGGCATTTGCGTTCAATGTATGCACGTTGGCTCTTACGACGACGAGCCGAAAACAGTCGCTCTGATGCACGAGTATATCGAGGCGAACGGTTATGATTTGGACATAAACGAAAACCGTTATCATCACGAGATATATTTGAGCGATCCGCGTAAGTGCGCCGTAGAAAAATTGAAAACGGTTTTAAGACATCCAATTAAGAAGTTATAGCCATGCCTTTATATTTTAATTTGCGGATTTATTTCGGGCAAAGACGAATTGCTGCATTGTGAAAATTCCGATTTGTTTCAATTTTATTACGATACAACGCCTATAATCGGAACGCTTGATTTGTTGCTTGAAAAGATAGATACGCAAGTAATAAAGCGCACTATTAAAATCGGCGCGTGCAACAGTAGGCGTCGAATTCGAGCAAATGTCGGAACTGTTGCTGAATTGGTCGAAAACCGTCATCGTGGAGTATGCAGAATGAAAAATATCTTATATGTCATCTTGGAACAATGGGCGGATTGGGAGCTTGCTTATCTATCGTCGGCAGTTAATATGCTCGGGCAGGGCAAATTTGAAAATAAGACCGTATCGCTCACAAAAAACGCCGTAACTTCCATCGGCGGAATAAAGTGTTTGCCCGATTACGACTTGCAAACCGTACCGTCCGATTTCGATGCTTTGATTCTTATCGGCGGTATGTCGTGGCATAACGATAACGCTATGCAAGTTAAGTCGCTTATTGATGCTTGTATAAAGAGCGGCAAAGTGCTGGGTGCGATTTGCGATGCTTGCAGGTTTTTAGGCTCTATCGGCGCATTGAACGGCGCAAAGCATACGGCGAATGATTTGAATAAATTAAAGCAATATTCGGCTTATGCCAACGAGCAAGGCTTTATACATAGGCAAGCGGTGTCGGATAACAATATAATAACGGCGAACGGAACGGCGACACTTGAATTTGCACGGGAAATTTTGAAAGCGTTGTCGGTGGCAAGCGAGGAACAGATCAACGGCTGGTACGATTTCCATAAACTCGGTTTTTATACCGCGCCTATGCCGAAAATAGAATAGGAGTAAAAATATGCCTTATATCAAAATAGAAAGCGGTAAACTGACCGACGAGCAGAAAACCGCGCTCATACGGCGATTGACAGAAATGGTATCGGAAATAATGAATATTCCGCAAGAGTTTTTTACGGTTACGATTAGCGAATTGCCCGATAAAAATTTCGGCATCGGCGGTAAAACCATTGACGTTGTAAAGAACGAATACAAGAATAAAAAAATATGAAAGATTGGTTTACGGTAGATAAAATAGACCATTCGCTTTTATAGCATTTTGTGTAAAATAATCTTATATCATGTACAAATACTTTTACACTAAAAATTTACTTGATATTTGCAAAACAAATGATGTGCAAGCATTTCATTCTTATTTGCAAAATGAATTTCAATTTGACTGTTCCGAGATTGTTTTGCAAAATGACATTTTGAAAGCAATACTATTTTCCGAAAGTATATTTCACTCTTTATTGAAAACTACTACAAATGACAATATCAATCAAAAATTTTTTGCGCACCATTTCTTATATCCGATATTAAATTTTGCGCTCTTATATCCTACTAATTACGAACAACAAATTTTTGAAATATTAAACTTCGGCATAAAACATAATATTAATATCGCAAAACAACTTTCTTGCGATAGCATTATGCAAAACGGAAATCTTATAAAAAACGATATTCTTATCGGGCGCGCAGTTATCTATAATGCTACGGAAGCAATTAACGGTAATGAAACGTTGTTTATAAAGTTAAACGAAGTCATAACCACCGGCATAGCCGGTGGCTTGACGACCAGCCCTAAAAGGGCCT